>JADKEA010000018.1 GCA_016718275.1 Candidatus Villigracilis affinis | reverse complement strand
AATCTCGAGGAGAGCCTCCGCCAAAGTCTTTAGCCAGCTCATAAATTCCTGGCCTCGCTCAACATGTTAAGAGAAAACTTTGGTGACCCAAAAGCATGGGCAAGGCGTTTATTCAGAATAGACAGCAGCTCCATCTCTGACCAGTCCAACTGAATTTCCTCGGCGCGATGTCGTTCAACCCCGATGTTGCATGAAGCAATTGTTTTAGTGATAAAGGTGCAAAAATTTGAATATTATCCCTGGTAATCAGAAGATAACGAGTGGATAGGACTGCATCGAGTAGTTTCCCAATTTGCTCCTCTGTATGACGTGACCAACGTTCCAATCCATCCACGGTCAACCATAATTGATCGTAATTAGCCTGATGCAACACCATCAGCAAAAGGCGCATTTGGTCATTGATGCTTGCGTTTTCCTGACTAATGTTGAAGTTGATTTGTCGAGCAAATTCCAGATACCATTGAACCTCTTCTTTTGCCAATCTATCTCCTGACTTTGTAGAAAGAACACAGGTTCAAAAGGAAGATAAGCCCGTAAAAACCATTGCAGAGCGGCTGAGACCCATTCAGGTGATCCTGCCAACCTTTGATGTAATTTACCTTCGAGAATAATTGTTTCTACGCATGAACGTAAGGCCTGCCGCATGGCCTGATTTGCTAAAGGCGTACCAGATACTAAGGACTCAGGAAGCGGCTCAGGCATCCACAATACAGAAAGTGTCTGATTGTTCAGTCTTCGCTTCATTTCCAAGCGCAAAGCAGATTTGCCGCTTCCAGATTCTCCGTAGAGGATGGTCGGGCGATTTTCCATCAGACGGTCAAATGCGGGCGGGGAAACGAAAACATCACCCAACCAGGGTTCGTTTTCTGCTTTGACAAGCAAAAGGTGGATCTGAGTAGGTTTGAAAGATTCATTCTATGTCTAACAAGTCATCAATCTGCAAATCCTCCTCAGGAGGATATTTTTCAACATGTTGAAGGAGCAAGTTTTGACTAATCGTACCATTTTACCGGGGAGAGCCCTTGGCTTTACTTGCCGGAATGGTATCAGCGGGTTCTTTATCGTGGAGCAAACAACGCATTAAACGCTTCGATCTTTTCGTTGGAACACTTGCGTGTTCGTAAATTACATTGATTGGACAAGACCTGCATCGTAATAGTTTGCGGGTTTGTGCCATCTAGCAAAAAGTGCATAAGGGCCCAGCCATGAATATCCAGCCAATCGGCCTCCATCAAGCATTTCATGTTGTTTAACAGTAATTTGAGGAAAATCCGTGGATTAATGTCGACTGATGATACTAACAACATTGTACGCTTTTTTTAACGGAGGCCTCAATTCCAATTAAAGAATTTATCTCTTCCGTCCGAAGATCTGTTGTATCAATATTATTCAACCATTCTATTATTTTTCTGGGAATGTTTATTGTGTTTTCGCTGTCTGTTCTTTTTCAATCAGTTGTTCTATTCTATTAATCGCTGGGAATGGCGAACCGCTATGCCAACGAAGGAGTCGACTCAGCAGTGCTCGTGGAGTTTGATGTAAATCATAAAGCATGGTTGGCTTTTCACTCAGCGACCACAACCATTGTTCGGCTAGCGCATGTAAGACCAATTTACGAGTTTCTTCTGCGCCGTAATCTGCACCTATGGTTGGGGTTAGGATTACAACGAAGGTCTCGTCTATTATGTTTGGTTGTATCTGTAGGGCTTGCAATATTCGAAGAGTGCGCACCCACATCCCAAGGATTTGCAAATCCAAACGTTGATATTGGATGATCCGAGGCTGTAAATGCAAAACTAGTTGAAACATGATCTATAAACGGCTTTTTCTCTCCTATGAGTAATGTAAGGGCTATTCGTGTCCAAAAATGGAGAATATTGCATTTGACGCATCTCCAACCACTTTGCAATCTTGTCTTCAATGTGAGGAACGGTAGCAAAATGAGAAATTGCTTCTTGTAGAGGAAAATTTTTCTCAATAAACCCCAGCCTCATCCTTAAGAGCAGTGATTTCTGGTTGAAATTCATTGCCGAATTCTTCCCGAATTTTTCTTTTTCGTTCATCTGAGAGTGCTTTTGCAACTCGTTTAGCGACCGCAATACTTTGTGAATGTTTTCTCACTAATGTTAGCAAAAAGTGTGTGTCCTGTTGAATTGCATCTTTTAATAAGACTAAATGTTCCTTGTCAATGGAAGCTGCCGCACATAATTGAATACTGTGATTGACATCTATTTCTATCTCTGAAACACTTCTGTTTGAAAGCCTATTCCAGAATTCATCTGTGTCAACAAAGGATGAAAATTTTTCTCGAAATTGTTTCTGTATAGGTTTTCCTAGTATCCTAATCCCAGATTAATTTTAGTGTAATCAGAAGTGCTTTGGGGAAATCGTTCATGATAATAGTGTCGAAGGTATCTATGGCTTGTTTAATCTCATCGGCCCTTTTGCGCTTTTTTTCCTCTTCCAATTGCTTAACCCCTGCAAATATTGCGACTATTAAGGATATAACGATGCACAGTTTCGTCTCCAGTATGTTCTCTTTCCAACTGCGAAGTTGGGAGTTTTTACTACCCTCAACAATTATCTTCTCCCACTTTGATGTATCCAAATCCGTGCTATTTGAAATTACCTTCAATTTGTTTCCTATGACTTACCCCGACAGATTTTGCTGACCGTATTAGCAGTGTAACAGCATCACGATCTTCAGAGAATGTAATATCTAATGTTATTCTGCCAGTTTAGTAAGTGATTCGGCTGTGTTTGAACGGCAAAAAGAAGGAAACCATTGCTTGAAGAAAGCCTTACCGTCTTTTGTTTAGAACAATCGAAGTTTCCTGCTGTCCATAATTAATTTGGCATCATTTATACTGTCATAGAAAATTTGAGAAGGATATTCTATATAAAGTGTAGTATCTTTGTTCAGAGAAATATATTCGATAGCACTCTTTTCGAGGGCGTAATTGGAAAGTGTTGACTGTGCCTCCAAGAAACATCAAAGAGAAAGAGCAGAATTAGTACTGTGCAGGGGCGATGATCCAACGGTAACCACGCCAAATTTCCCCATTTCGACGAACATTAGAAAGCCAATACTACCAGCAGTCCCCAGAGCCCAAGAATAATTGTAATTGTCCAGATAAGATTTCTGTCATACCCAAAAACAAGTAAAAACGAGAAATAGTAAAGTTGCAACAAAGGCAATCAATACCCGCCAGATATATTCTGGACAGTATGAACTTTCTCTTCCAATATTTTCAGGTTTTTCCATTATCATGGTACCAACCCTTGTTTGTTGTTCTGATTATCTGGAACTTGGTTCATTATACAATATATCTCCTCCGGTAGGATTTTTTCTCCCTTCATTTATTTTTCCCCAGCTACAAGGCTGTGAAGCGATATCCACATTATTATTTCGCATGGTTTTTATGATGATAGCGCACCGCCAATCAGTCGTTAAAACTTCTAGTAAAACTTAGATTTTATATAGCAATAATGACAAATTCTTACGGTCTTGAAGGAAGCAGGTTGGCGGAGAGAAGAAGCAACTCAAATTGCCGCCTTGGATTGCAAAACTCAGGCTAAAACAAAGCAAAAACTTGCTGCAAATTTTCCAGATTTGGCATCCTGGCATAGCTTTCATCCCTAACGCAGATTTCAGTACTTCTGGCAATTCGCCTGAATATGTTAATACCAATCTTTGACCTGCTCGAGTCGCCGCCATGTACAACTTGCGGGTATTGTCCCGGATCAATTCTTCCCGTTCTTCGTCCGACAGGCGCAAAGATTGTTCCTCTTCAAAAAGCAATCGCAGCCCAACAAGAAAAACGATGTGACTTTCCAGCCCCGCGCCTGCGTTGATCGTGGTCACGCGGATATAATCACCAGGATATTTATCCTTTGGATCAAATGCGGCGTTCTTTCCCAATCGATCATCAATCGCTTGAATAAGATTTTTCACTCCCCATCCGTCGGTGTGAAGTAAAAGTAAATGCTTTTTTGGAAATCCCTGTTTCACTAAACTTGCTACTTCATTGGCAACACGGGCGGTTTCATCTTGTGGACTGGTGAGAGTAATGATCTGGGGAATGGCTCCGTTAGGCATATTTAATAAATCAGGGACGAGAATGTCATCATCTTTTTCATCTGCCAGGCGTAAACGATAGAGCAGGGTCGCAAATTGCATGATTTCGCGCGTGGTGCGATAACTGCGACGAAGGTTGTGAGTATGGCCACGTGCTTCCAACCCAAGCGATTTCCAGGATGCGCCGCGACCCAGGAATCCCTGCGTTGGATCCGCCACGAGGAAAAGATGTCCATTGTGTGGATTGAGCGACTTTTGGATCAATCGCATCCAAAGCGGAGCAAAGAATTGAGCTTCATCCACGAGGATAATGTCATATTCAGGTAATTTCACCTGACCCGTTTCTGAAAACTGCCAAAGAAGCTTTGGAACATCACCCCAGTCCAATGCGCCTCTTTTTTCAAGGGACAGTTGGTACGCAAGCGATGTGTCAAACATGCGTTGACGTTGTTCTTCACTAAGACGAAATCCTCGTCCGCGTCGATCGATGGTCAGGTATTCTTCGCGCAAAACTGGAATCTGGTCTTTTAGCCAATCCATCTCGTTCTGGAACATGTGCGCAGAGATGCTTGAATTCTGTAAGTGAGCTCGCCAGGTTTCTTCTATGATTTTTTTACGGGCTCCAAGTTTAAGAGGCTCGATCCACTTTGATTGTTTCGGCCAGTGATGATAGCACCAGCCATTAAAGGTCCGCCACTCAATATTGTCTGGTGAACGGCCTTCCAATCGGGCAAATCGACCCTCCATATCCCGGCTCAATGGGCGATTGTGTGTCAAAACCAGAAATTTCTTGTCTGGATATAGATGATATAAGAGGCGCAGGCGATATAACAGGATCAATGTTTTGCCGCTTCCCGCGACTCCGTTGATGATATTGAGACGTAAATCGTTGGGAAGGGATTGATCGTCACCAGGCAGTTCAAGATCCGTTTTGACCGCTGTTTCCTGATCGTAATCAAGCAGGTGGTTGGTCAATCCAGCCTGTATACGCCGCTCGATCGGTGGT
The DNA here is from genome assembly GCA_016718275.1 of Candidatus Villigracilis affinis. Taxonomy (GTDB): domain Bacteria; phylum Chloroflexota; class Anaerolineae; order Anaerolineales; family Villigracilaceae; genus Villigracilis; species Villigracilis affinis. Next base: position 46,248 of record JADKEA010000018.1, on the reverse strand, counting down.
CGAACGGTCATCTCTGCTGGGATCACAATTTCTGGAGTGAAGTGTTGGCGAAGTTTTTCCAACCAGATCCCATCCATCGGAGTTGACAATAAGTATTCATTCCACGCAAGATCGGAATCTGGTTGAATGATTTCCTTGCCGACCCAATGCGGTTCCCCTGCACGTCGTTCCAGGCGACTTGCATTCGCCTGTTTATTATGGATATTGGGAAAGATTACAAGGGTTTCGATGCATTGTTCCGCAGGTAACTTCAGCGTGCTGACAAATTTTTCCAATAAGGCATTTTCATTTTGGCCTAACTGTTTTTGGTCGCTCTGCAGGAGTAACATCTGCGCGGCTGTGCTAACCTGGTCGCTTGCGGCAGAACTAACTTTGATTAGCAACGTCCTGCCATGTTCATCAATAACAAGAAAATCGGGAGCATCTACCTGCCAGGGTGCAAGGTGGTGCCAGACATAAAAAGTATCAGGCAGGGATTTGAGCGCACGAAAGACGCGCAAGACTTCCTTGGGCATGGTTTGTGGCGGGGTGTCAGGAAGAATGTGCGCCATAATGATTTCAGTCCAGGACACCGTTTGGGACAGTAATATGATGACAGCTATTGATCAGGTCACGCAACACATCCATTGTTTCCTTTTGGCTTTCGTCATACTGGTCCGCATTCAGCATATTGTGACTCCCAACCAAAATCAGCTTTGTGCGCGGACGTGTCACGGCGACATTCAATCGTTGTGGTTGGAAAAGGAAATCCGCTATTTGGGAAGCAAACCTGGCGCTGGCTGTTGCAAACGAAACAATGATGACTTCACGTTCCTGTCCTTGCATGCGCTCGACCGTATCCACCACGAGACGGTTGGTGATCTCGCTATCCATCAGATTTCTGCGAATCAAACTTCGGATCAAGCGGCTCTGCGCACGATAAGAGACGACCACTCCGATATCTTCGGGGGATACGTCGCGCATTAAGAGGGAAAGGATTAACTCCAAAACTACATCGGCTTCGACCCGGCTTCGGACCGTGGTGTTCTCCTGGCATAAATCAAGGAAAACGGCGGGCGAGTCAGGGTCAAGCACAAAATCCCAACGGGTGGCTTCAGGGGATAAATTTAATCGTCGATTAGCGGATTCTTCGCTCGACTTTAGCTCATTTTGATAAAAAGTCCTGCTTGGCCATTTGGCCAGCACATCATTTAATCGGTAGGTCACGTCGAGCATGGTTTCGTTGCCGCGACCTGAGAGATAATTAAAGATGGATGTCTGAGTGGCTTCCGATGCCGAAAACGCGGTTACCGGTTGAAGCTGGTTTTCGTCCCCAATAAAAATATATTTGCTGCCAGCCAGCATCCCCATGATCGCCAGCGGCAGAGTGATCTGGGATGCTTCATCGAATAAAACAACATCGAACTCCACACCAGAGAGTCTTTTGGATTGTCGGGCAAATGGTGTTGCTCCAATTACATATCCGCCGCTATTCTCACCAAAACGGGATTTAGAAAATGTCTCAAAATTTGGGACGTCAAGATCACCAGTATGTCTTTCTTCGCCGATCTTGCATACGGGTATTGTGCTGTCCACTTTGGCGATTTTGTTCAATGCGTTGTGGATCGCGCGGTGTGTCAGCGCAGTAACAAATACACGCCGGCCATCTTTCACGAGCAGGCTCGCAAGGTGAGCAAGCATAAGAGTCTTGCCTGTACCTGGCGGTCCCTGGATAAGGTGCAGCAAATCGGTGGCATAAGACATTGCCACGGACTCAATCTGGCTTTCATTGAGACCGGCGTTTTGTAATTCTTTTTGGGCGCGTTCGTAACGGGCGTAATCTATTTTTGGTGTGAGGGAACCTTGAAGTAAAGGCAGAATTGTGGATCTCCCCAAATTGGTATCAGCCACGGCATTTAATGCATCAAGGTAAAACGGACTGGAGTCAAACCAATCCTGATCCATAACCCAACCATCAGTCTGAGAAGCGAGAAAAACTTCATTTCCCTTGATCAGGCTGATTTCAAGATCAGTTTCCCCGTCGTATTGCAAATCAAAATGTAGGGAATCGGGGTCACGAGGATTGTCGCGGTGCAGCAGGACCAGATCACCTTCACGGAAACGTGAATCATTCGTTGCACATGAAAGGCGGGCAATGCCATTTTTCATTTGTTCGACACGCAGCCCTTCAATTGCCCAGCCTTTGGCAACCCGCTCTTGAAGCGGATGCGACCATTGTTTATCCAATGCGCGATATTGAGCATCCGCTTCGTCCTGGACGAATTTTCGAAGCTTTTGCAGAAATTCTGGTGTTGATGTTTTCATGAGGGAAGGAACTCTTCATTTCAAAATTAGGGACTTTGTTATTTGAGTATAGCAGTTTTTATGCGGCGATATTTCCCTGATAGTTGTGATCCTGAAGGTCCGCGAAAAATTGATTTTTTGCAATCGATAAACAGGTAGTCTTTTATTTGAGCAGACTCAAAAGGTTATGTTTGGTCATCAACCCAATATCTTCACTTGCACCAAGGAATGGACGCACATCTTCCAGTGCCTGTTCAAAAGAAACAATCTCGATTTTTGAACGGACAACATCGCGCCAGTTTTCAACAGTGGGAGTTGGACCTACCCATTTGGTTTGGCCAAGCGCATGGTTGAGTAAATCCAAATTGGGATCTGGCCAGCTCTTGTCACTCAAATACCAAATTAGATCATATAGGTCACGTCCTTTCAGATAGGGTCGCTGCAAAATCGCGTGGAGTTTCCCAGCCAACAAGGATGCGCGATCATGATGCTGTAAATTCAGTAAAACATGCCGACGAACCAGAGAGGTATCCAGCACCGCTCCAGCAGGAGGGTTGGTATCCACTTCAAGTTTGACCGCCAGTATTTCATCCTGATGTGGAGTAAGTTTCAATTCATAAAGCAATCCTGGAAAACGAATGAAAGCGCTGTGAACTGTTTTCTGATCATTCACCTTGAGTGTAATTGTATAGCCCTGCGCTTCCAGGTCTTTTCGAATCGCTTGAAGATATGAGCGAAAATCATATGACTCAGAGTTTCTTTCAAGGGCAAAATCAAGGTCTTCGGAATAGCGCGGAAGAGAATACAAGAATCTTAATGCGGTGCCGCCATGAAAAGCGATCGTGGTCATTGCGCCAATACGCTGCAAACTTTGCAGGATCAATGCCTGTAAATATTCGCGCGTCAGATTATGTGCTTCCACAGGGGATGATGAAGATTGGATCAGTGTCTTTAGATATTCTTTCATGGCAAGTCCTCGTATTCATCCTTTTCCTGCAAGGCAAGTTTTTCAATTTGAGCGGCAATCCGCCGCCATTTCGGTTTCGCGGCGCGCTCTGCAAATTCGTTCAAGCGTGCGAGATCCAAACGCTCCATGTTTTGCAAACGGAGCTGGCTGAGGTAATTGGGAGAGTCAGCCTTGGGCGTAAGATGTGCCAGATCGAGCAGGGCCTTTTCGGGCGCGGCAACGAACGCTTGTTGTCCCTGAGAAAGTTCCACGAGTTGATATCCAAAAAAGAAATGGGAAGCAAGATGCTGGAAGTGAAATCCACCTTCCCATTGTGATGGACGAAGCATGGTCATGCTCAATGTTCGGGGGGTGTACTCGGGGATCAATCCATAAAACGCCAGTGCAGATTGTGCGCTGACATAGGAGCCTGGCATTAGGGCATTTGCGATCAGGAATGGATGCGGGATGATGTTTTGATAAGGAGGGGCGAGGGTATATAGCCCGCGTCGGAGTTGACGAACACGTCCGCTTCGCACCCAACGGGACAGTTGGCGCTGCACATGAGCAGGATCCACATCTCCAGCAAGCAGCAGCCCCGTTTCAAATAAGGGTTGCTCTCCAACAAGGGTAAGTAGCCTCTCGAATTTCATGCGCTTATTATGCCATATATGGCAAGTTGTTGCAATAAAAAATATTAAGGAAAATTCTTGTCTTTCCCCAATATTTTAGCTTCTCAGCATACAGCTTCTATAAAATGTTGTTTTTCTTTCACCCAATATTCTTTCATTTTGCTAAGCGCCATTCCAATGCAGTGAAGCGATGGGCAACCTTGTTATTGCGGACTGCCATGCTGATGGCGCGCGGGCTGCCAGCCAGCACGCACAATTTGCGGGCACGGGTGATGGCCGTGTAAAGCAGATTGCGCTGCAGCATGGTGTAGTGCTGGGTCACGATCGGCATCACCACCACTGGAAATTCTGATCCCTGGGCTTTGTGGATCGAAACCACATAGGCAAGAGTCAACTGGTCCGCGTCGCTCCAATCATAAGTCGCGGTTCGCCCATCGAAGTCCAGGACAAGTGTCTGTTCGACAACATCGATCGAAGTAACAAAACCAATATCGCCATTGTAGACATCCTTGTCATAGTTGTTTTGGGTTTGCATCACCTTGTCACCGAGGCGAAAGATCGTCCCGTACAGTTTGCGTTCGAGTTTGTTATTGGCTGGAGGATTGAGCTTCTCCTGCAAACGTTCATTTAGCGCGATGACTCCAGCGGGTCCGCGATAGATCGGTGCCAGCACCTGAATATCCCGTACTGCATCGAAACCAAATTTCTGGGGAACTCTTTCCGAGACGATATCCACGATCCAGTCTGCGGCGGCTGTGGCATCTTCAGCGGGGAAAAGGAAGAAGTCGCCATCGCCTTGCGAAAATATTGGGAATTTACCTTGATTGATCAGATGAGCATTGGTGATGATCTTCGAATCAGCCGCCTGACGAAAAATGGTACTCAGGCGGGTGATCGGCGCCACTCCGCTGCTGATCATGTTGCGCAGCACATCGCCAGCTCCCACCGATGGAAGTTGATCTATATCCCCAACAAACAATACATGCGTACCTGGGCGCACGGCCTTAAGCAGATTATTCATCAGCAGCAGATCCAACATCGAGGCCTCGTCCACAACCAGAAAGTCCAGATCGAGCGGATTTCCTTCGTTGTGTTTGAATCCCTCAATTGGAGAATATTCCAACAATCGATGGATGGTGCTGGCTGGATGTCCCGTTGCTTCAGAGAGACGCTTTGCCGCTCGCCCAGTTGGAGAAGCCAAGGCAAAACGTTTGTGTTGATCTGCGATTGTTGTGATCAAAGCCTTCAGGCAGGTGGTCTTCCCCGTGCCTGGACCGCCAGTAAGGATACTGAGCGGATGCGTCAGCGCCATATTCACCGCGGCTTGTTGTTCAGCAGATAGATTTTCAACAGGAAAGAGACTATGGTTCATCGTCTTTTCCTGTGACGTTGCACCGGCCAATGTTTGTAATCGTTCGGCCACACCTTTCTCGCCAAAGTAAAGCGGGGTCAAATAGATAACGGGTGTGCCGTACATCGCCTGAGATTCAGAGACTGCTTGTGTTCCCTTCCCATCGTTCTTGCTGTTCAAGGGAATCATCTCAGGGCGAATGCGCTCATCCTGTGCCAGGCGTTCAAGAGCAGGGGCTATCAGTTCTTGTGGAACTGCAAGCAACTCAATGGCTCGCTGCGCCAGCAATTCTTTGGGAGCGTAGACATGGCCATCATTGATCATTTCATTCAATGCGAAAACAATCCCAGCCTCGATGCGTGAAGGATGTTCAGGAGGCAGGCCAAGCGCTTGAGCGATGCGATCTGCGGTTTTGAATCCTACACCGTAGATATCTCTTTCGAGTTGATATGGATTTTTCTGAACTGTTTCCAGTGAAGCATCCCCATACGTTTTATATATCTTGACCGCCAGATTGGTGCTGACCCCGTGACCATGTAAAAAGACCATGATCTCCTTGACCTGTTTTTGCTCTTTCCAGGCAGTGGTGATCTTCTGTTTGCGATCTTCGCCGATGCCAGGCACTTCGAGCAGGCGTTGCGGAGTGGCCTCGATCACATTGAAGGTTTCTTCCTTGAAGATTTCAACGATGCGTTCGGCAAATCGCGGACCGATGCCTTTGATCATGCCCGAGCCGAGATAGCCCTGGATCCCGGCCACCGTGGCAGGCAGGGTTTGTTCACAAACTTCAGCCTTGAATTGTGGTCCGTGTTTTGGATGGTTGTCCCATTGTCCTTGCAGACGTAAATGTTCCCCTGGCGAAAGTTCAGGCAAACTCCCCACCACCGTGGCCAGCCCATCGGCATTCAGGCTGGATTTATTGGTGAAGCGATTCGCCATTTTTGTATCCGGGCGCAGACGCAGCACTGTGTATCCGTTTTCAGGATTGTAGTAGGTGATGCGCTCAACAGCTCCGGAGAGGGTATCCATACGGATAAGTATACACGGATGATCTTTGGTTTGAACTTATAGGGATATTTTCAGAGACTCGGTTTGTGTGAGAGGTGTAGAAAGAGGTTAGCTTCAATAATTTCAACCAACTACTCTTTGAAACATGATCACGTTCTCTTCCCACTTAGCTGCATTTCTTAGCGACACAACAAAAATACCCGCCATTATTTGGATTTAGACTTTTGCCAATCATGCTCAAATCATACATTTCAACCTTTTGTGTGACAGACATGACATTTTGCAATGTCCAGAAGCATTTGAATCATGAAAAGGAGAAATCTTTGGCAGCAACTCAGATATTAATAGGCATTCTTGCAGTGATCGCTGCTCGAATAGCCGCAAAAAATAATCAGAAGAAGTAGATAAATTTGTTCGTATAAAAAATGATGGGCTTTTTGAATGTTAGAATGCTTTTCTTTTTTAAGACAGTTTAGGAATTTGTTATGACCGATACTACACAGAAAGACAAAGATCCAGTTGTTTATAGTTCGCGCCGCAAACGAAGTCTCAATCGCAAGCGCTTGATGGATATCGATAAATCTGCTAATCCTGACCAGCTGCCACCTGATACGCCCATTGCAATTTATTCGCGCGTCTCCAGTGAAGAACAGGTGCATGGATATTCCCTCGAAGCCCAGGTCAATGCGTGTATGGCTTTTGCAGCTCAACGAAAATGGAAGATTGTAAGGTTCTATTCAGATCCTGGACATTCCGCAAAGGACGATAATCGGCCGGATTTTGCCAAGATGATCGCACATGCTCAGGAGCAGCAGTTCAAAGCCATCATCTTCCATAAATTGGATCGCTTTTCGAGGAACATCGAAAATACATTGAGGTATTTTCGTGACTTAAATTCCTACGATGTATTGATCGCCTCCGTAACAGAGGATTTCGATTTTACAACTGCGCAGGGACGATTGGTCTTCAGGATGATGGCTCTATTTGCCCAGTGGTATCTGGAGAACCTTTCAGCCGAGGTGGTGAAGAGTAAAGTGGAGATGGCACGTCACGGAGTTCAAAACGGACCGGTGCCATTCGGCTATATCAAGGATAAAGAAAAGAACAAGATCTTTATTGTTGAGGAGGAAGCACAGCTAGTCAAGACTGCCTATGAATTGTACGCATCAGGAAATTACACGGATCAAACAATCGCTGATTTCATAAACCAAAGCGGTATCAAGACTCGCAAGGGAAACAAATGGAGCAAGGACACCGTCACTGACTTTCTGCAAAATGAATTCTTTTATGGGAAAGTTGCATATCGCGATCAATTATGGCCGGGACGACACCAGGCAATCATCACGAAGGAATTATTTGACCGTGTGAAAGAAGTACGGGCAAAGCATGCGGTTCGACCGCGATCTCACCTTGCGTTTAACAAACTCCGTCGAGTGAGTTTGTTAAGAAGGATTGTTTGTTGTAGTCAGTGTGAGAGACCGTTGCGGGTCCAATCTGTAAAGGGGTATGGATACTATATCGAGACATCCCTTTATCGTGGTAAGGATTGTGTAGACTCCCATGCAAGAGTCCGAATGGACGTCATGAATCAATTGGTGTTTGATCTCTTGCGAAATGTGCGTTTGCCCGAAGCCTGGCAGAAAGATATTGAACGGATGATCCAGGATATGGATGTCGTGCGTAAGATCGAGAATCGTCGTCTTGAGATCGAGGATGAACTGCGGCGGGCAGGACGAGCATTTGCAGATGGGGCTTTCAATGAAGATGATTATGATCGCCGGAGAAGAAAACTAATCTCAGAAAAGGATAGCCTTGTTGTTCCGGATGGTGCAAGAGCGATAGAAATGGGAATGCAATTGGAAACAATTGGCGACTTTATCGATGAAGCTACCGATGATGAAAAATATAAGATCCTGCACATTCTGTTTGATGCCGTATATTACGACTTCGGTCAAAAGCGTTTGGTTGGATTTAAGCCTCATGCAGAATTTGTACCGATCTTTCGTCTTGCAGCGCCATTATCCGGATGGAGCGAAAAAGAAGGATTTATTTTTAGAACAATTGTATGAAATATGTTGACACGCGAATCTTGGGGTGCTATACTGCGGCAAGTTTGACTTGTAAAAAAGTCAAAACGTTGATGACAAAAGATTTGTCATCATTCCATAACAAAATATCTGATCGTTGGTTTGTCCCTATTAAAAAATGAGAGCCCACTTTCGAAGAGTGGACTCTCGTCAGGACAAACTTCCCATATGGTTATATCGTAAGTTTGTCCATCAGCGGAGAGGGCGGGATTCGAACCCGCGAACCTTTGTGGGTTACACGCTTTCCAAGCGTGCGCGCTAAGCCAGACTACGCGACCTCTCCAAATTCAGCGGGCAGATTATACCATGTGTTAATTGGATGGCAATACTTGAATTATTGCTTGAGCAGGGCTGCAGCCTCATCGGCGGTGAACATGCTGTAATACTGCAGGCGCGGCTCCGTGGCCCAGTGACCGCAGAGACCGAGGTAGCTTCCAGGTTCAGGCAGCAGGTGGGTGGGGATCGTGATCAGCGCCGCTTCGTAGGAAAGGATGTCAACGGTGGATAAAAGCGATGTGCCGGGGCGCAGTGAATCGAAATATGCGATCAGGTCATTATCTGCCAGGTCGTGGATGCTGCGGCTGAAAACGCCCTGATGAAAATTGGGCATCCAATCGAGGAACAGATCCTTTTCGCGCATGATGTTGATGGATGTGCCTTCGTCGAAACGGATGGCGATTTTGTCACTGCCTGCGGGGCAGGAGAATTCCAATGCGGGTGGTAACTGGGGAGCAGCTTTGACAACCAACGGTCCGCCCAGCACGAGGACGATGAGCAAGGTGCTGAAGATGGCGGAAACATTCGTCTGCTGAATTTCAAGATCCGCTTTGGAGAGCAGTTTTAGTTTGAATTGGTCAAGGATGAAGGAAATGCCCATTGCGGGGAGCAGGCCAAAGGTCACGATGGAGGCGGCGTACAGTCGTACGCGATAGGCATCCGTGGGCGGAACAAAGGGCACCGATGCCAGTATACCGATCGCAGCCACAGCGACAAGTCCGCTGTGTGGGTCGGTGGGTTTGCGAAACCATTTGATGAATCCCAGCGCGCACAGGGTGTAGATCGTCCAACGGGTGATGCGGTAAATGATGCCCGTTTCGCCTTCGAGGAAGGAAAACGCGCTGTACCAGCTATCGGAGAAGAACATGTCCCAATTGTGCAATGCGCCTTTGACGAACAATTGTGGACTTTGCACGATCAATTCCAGCGCCATGCGGTAGATGGTGCGCGATTGTTCAGGGTCGGCGATCAAGCGCAGTTCGGGGTGCTGTTCGAAAACATAGGTGTAGGCATTGCCGCCCGAAGCCAGTCCGTAGAGCGCCCACGAAAAATTGGAAAAGGCGGTTCCCGATGGCTCCGCCAGCAGGCGCACATATTGGGAATTCAAGAAGAAACTCAACGCAATGACAGCCGCTCCAACGAAAAGGAATTTGATTGCGATGAACTCATTGGGTTTCCTGAGAATCCATGCCGCCCAAAGCAGAATCAGCGGGAGAATGAACATCGTCCCCGGTCTGACGTTCAAGGCAAAAGCGCAAACGAATAAGCCGAAGACTGCCAGCACTTGTGAGCGTTTTTCCAGGCTGCGCCAGACCAGCGCCATACCAAGCGCGCCGAGCGGCATCCCGAGCGTTTCAGACATGCTTGTGCCGGAGTGATGACGGAAGTAGAGAAAAAGGATCAACAGCAGGAACACGGCCACTTCCGTGCCATGTGTGCGCTGAACCTCGCGGACGGTGAAATAGATGCCGATCGCAGCGATGGCTGTGATGATGGCCAGACTGAACATGAAATTCCGATCTGTTAGATTCATCAGAAAGGACAGGAATCCGGGGAAGAACGGGCGCATGGCGGAGAAATGAGAAATATCCTGCCCCATGATGATGCGCAGACTGTCCTGATAATAAAAGGAGGCGTCTGTCAACGGGAGCAATCCACTGATAGTGACGGATTGCGATTGACCCGAGGCCCACAACCCGGCCAGCGGCAGCGCAAATAGGCACAGGGTGACCGCCATGCTGATTAAATCGCCGAGGCGGTCTTTCACACGAAATGCGGCGTACACCACGAGCGAGGTGATCGGTATCACCAGCCCGAAGCCGGTGCGCAGGGCCATGCTCATCGGGCGCAGCAGATTGGGCGAACGGTTGACCACGATCAACGTGTACAAGCCAAGTGAAATCAGCAGGCAGACCGCCTGCCAAACAATGGGGGATGGTTTACTGATAATTTTTTTCATCGAATGATTTAATTTTATTTTGCACTTTCGGCGCAGCGAAAGCCGCGACTCAGTCCGGCCGAATCAGGTTCATGGCGGAAGCGATTGATGGTGGTGATGCTGTCGGCATTGGCGTCGTAGGCGCCGCCGCGCAGTGACCGTTCGAATCCGCTTTCTGGCCCGTGGGGTTGACCTTCGGCGAGTTGGCATAATAGTCTTTGGCGTACCAATCCGCCACCCATTCGCGAACGTTCCCCGCCATATTCAACGCGCCATACGGGCTGGCTCCCAGTGGATAACGAAAAACGGGAAGCATTTCGCCCATCAGGGATTCTTCGAAATTTGCGAGGCGCGGATTGGGGCGGTCTTCGCCCCAAGTGTAACGGCGCTGATCGGTTCCGCGCGCGGCCTTTTCCCATTCCGCTTCGGTGGGCAGCCGCCTGCCGGCCCAGGCGCAATATGTCTCAGCGGCATACCAGTTGGTATACACAACAGGCAGATTGCGATATGCCCACTTGCCATAATACGGATTGAGTCTCAGCACGGGCGGCAGACAGACACCGGCATCCACGCATTTCGTGTACATTGCATTGCTCACTTCGAATTTATCCATCCAAAACGCATCGAGGTGCACGCCATGCGCAGGGAATTCTTTTGCCTGTGGGTCATCATTGCTGCCCATGATGAAAATCCCTTCAGCGACATACACCTGCGGCATGCCGTCCATTTCAGATGTCTTCGTATCCAACGGGATGTTCGGGCTGGGTCTGCCGAGATCGAACGCCGCCAACTCAAAGCGGAGCTTTTGCATGGTCAGTCGCCCATCAAAAGCTGCACGCCATGAACGTGAAACGATATCGAGGTTCCCAATGACGAGGCCCGCCGCGACAAAAAATAGAAATATGGAGAAATAGAAAAATATATTTTTTATTGACATGGCGGACTGATTTTACTCCACTTGTATGGCGGCATTTGTTGAGAGGATTTGATTGATTTCCATAATAAAATCTGGACATTAAATCTTTTAGGAGTTTTTCAATGAAGAACGTAAAGCGCGTCCTGCTTGGACTTTTAGCTGTTCTGGCGATTCTGATTCTTTTTCTGCCCCTCAGCATTTTTGTCGACTCCCTGCTCGATGGGAATCGTCTCGACGCCCTGACCAATACTACGGTCCCGGGCGCAAACGGCGGACCTGATGTCCGTGCCTACGTGGCGAAGCCTGAAGGGGAAGGACCCTTTCCCACCATCATTATGATCCATGAGTTCTATGGCTTGCGCGAATCCGTCGTCGGCAAAGCGGATTTTCTTGCAAAAGAAGGTTATCTTGTCATCGCGCCGGATACCTTCCGCGGCTCAACCACATCGTGGATTCCACGCGCCATTTATCAGGTCATCAACACCAAACCCGAAGACGTGAACGCTGATCTGGATTCTGTCTACGCTTGGCTTGAAGCCCAACCCGATGTGGATTCGGATCGAATTGCCATTCTTGGGTTTTGTTACGGCGGGCGCACCTCGCTTGTGTACAGCCTGCACAACAACAAGCTCGCGGCCACCGTCATTTTCTACGGCTCGCCTGAAACCGACCCCGAAGTGTTGAAATCTTTGCCCGGGCCAGTGCTGGGAATCTTTGGCGGTGCAGACCAATCCATCTCGGTGGAGGAAGTGGACCAGTTCGACAAAGCTCTGACCACCGCCGACATTCAACACGAGATCACCGTTTACGACGGTCAGCCTCATGCCTTCGTTGAAAACGTGGAAGGGATTCAAGCAGGCGGCGCACAAGGCGAGGCCTGGGCGCAGATGCTGGCCTTCCTTGAAAAGAACTTGAAGAACGTCACCGCACAGCAAAGCGAAAATTCGGCAGATTCCTACCGCGCCCCATTCGCATGGAAATATTACGCCATGCTGGTTTACGAACACGCCTTCGGCAGCGCCAGCCACCAGCACTAGACCCCGTAAGAATCACACAGTCCTCCCACATTGTGGGAGGACTGTGTGATTCTTCAGAACGGAGTGCGGACTGAAATCCGCACGATCATCTTATTTCTTCCGCAGGTTCCTCAAAATGGTACTGCCATCGTTGAAACCCAGTGGAATGAAAACCTGCAAGGTGTAAACGAAAAGGTTTTCGAACAGGGCGAAGAGTCCTATCCAGAATAGGTCGTCGGGCCAGAGGGGGAGAAGTAGAAAGAAGAAGATACTCAACAGCCCATTGGCGATCGGTCCGCCCAGTGCACGGCGGATATGGATCGAGGGCGGCAGTTCTGGCTCGTCTGTTGGATAACGTGTCAGGGCAAAAATGGCGAGGGTGCCGAGGGCAATGCCTGTCATCGGGTAGCCGGTGCGTTTTGCGGCGTAGGCATGGCCAAAACTGTGGATCAGTTCAAAGGTCCAGTGTAGAAGCGTGGCGAGCAGCCCCATGAGAAGCGATTCGCCGAACGGGAGTCTGATTCCGAAAAAAGCGGTGAGCGTGAATCCGATCCACAAAATGAGGCTTCCCAAAAATGCCAGTGGCAGAATTTCGATCGGCATACCGAATAATTTTCCGAGGGAGATCGTTTTCATGGGTTACATTCCAAGCAGTTTCATTTCGTGCTTCAAGGTGATCTCAAGCCCGTCCTTCAACGGGCGTGGATCGTAGCCAAGTTCGCGTTTTGCTTTGGCGTTGCTGCCGATGTAGGTGGCGCCCGCAATGACGCGCAGCCCTTCGCCCGTGTAACTTTCGGGAACGGGAATGAATTTATCGAATAGATACATCATGGCTGACATGGTGCGGATCATTCCCGCGGGCACAGCCATCGGGAGCTTTATGCCTGTGATCTGGTTTGCGATTTCAAGCGCATTGATAAAGGTATGTGTCGGCCCGCAGATATTGTAGTTCTCGCCGATCTTTCCCTTTTCCATTGCGAGCCAATGCGCGTGCGTAATGTCATCAATGTAGCCCCATGAGAACGCGGTTTGTTTGGGCATGACAGGCAATTGCTTCGTGAGATATTGGATCAACGAAGTGCGGGCACTGCTTGTGTCGCCAGGCCCATACACGAGACCAGGCTGCACAATGACAAGCGGCAAACCTTCCTTGATCATTTTCACGGCCACACCGTGCGCCTCGGCCTTGGTCTGGTCGTAAACGCTGATGTGTTTGCCCGTGAAGTGATAATTTTCATCGGCTTCCACGCCGCGTGTATCCGAGTTGACGGCAAGCGTGCTGGTATACACACCCTTGGGTATATTGAGTTCCTTCATCAACTCGAGTACGTTGCGTGTGCCTTGCACGTTGATGGCATATGCCTGACTCTTATCGCGCACGCCGACTTTATACCAACCCGCCACATGGAATACCCCATCCACGCCTGTCATTGGTTTTCGCATGGACTCTTTTTCGGTCACATCGCCCTGATGCAGGGTGACGCCCAATTGGGCAAGTTCCTGCGCTTTAGCAGGATTTCGCACAACAGCGATGACTTCATGTCCCGCCTCGCGGAGTTGACGGGCCAGCCGCCCGCCGATGAATCCAGTTGCGCCAGTGATGAAGTATTTCATGTATTGATTCCTTTTGTTTGATTTTTATTCGATTTTATCAACTCTTTGAATGATTGCGCCATCTGATCCTTCTTTTCATATCACCTCAATTGCGGGTGGTAAAATCGATTTGTAAACTCACATGGAGAAAACAAAAATGAACACACCTGTAATCATTGACGCAGTCCGCACACCGATCGGCGCACTGGGAGGGATTCTCTCCTCCGTCCGCCCCGATGACATGGCGGCGCATGTCATCAAAGCCATTCTCGAACGCAATCAAATTGACCCAGCCTTGATCGAAGAAGTTTTTCTCGGATGCGCGAATCAAGCGGGTGAAGACAATCGCAACGTGGCGCGCATGGCGGCGTTGTTATCGGGCCTGCCGCTCGAAGTGGGTGGCGTCACCGTGAACCGTTTGTGCGCTTCAGGCTTGAACGCCATCAACATGGCATCGCGTGCCATCAAAGCAGGGGAGGGCGATATCTACATCGCAGGCGGAGTCGAATCGATGAGCCGCGCGCCGTATTCCCTTCCAAAAGCCGAAGCGGGATTCTCGTTTGGAAACCTCACCGCTTACGACACCGCCCTGGGCTGGCGTTACCCGAACCCGAAAATGAAAGAAATGTATGGCACCGACTCGATGGGCGAGACCGCTGAGAACATCGCGGCGGAACGTCCGCATCTCACCCGCGAAAAGCAGGATGAATTCTCGGTCCGTTCGCATCAGCTTGCAGTTAAGGCCATTGACGCGGGACGTTTCAAACAGGAGATCGTGCCCGTTTCCATTCCCCAGAAAAAAGGTGACCCGAGACTTGTGGACACGGACGAACGTCCGCGCCGTGACACGACGATGGAATCGCTTGCCAAACTCAAGCCTGCCTTCAAAAAAGACGGCGGCACGGTTACAGCGGGCAATTCGTCGGGTTTGAACGATGGCGCGGCTGCTCTGCTGATCATGAGCGAGGAAAAGGCCAAGTCCTTGAATCTCAAACCGCTGGCTCGCATTGTCACTTCTGCTTCGGCTGGAGTCCCACCGCGTGTGATGGGTTATGGCCCCGTGCCTGCCACACAGAAGGCCTTGCAGCGTGCCGGCCTGCAGATTCAAGACATCGGCCTGATGGAGTTGAACGAAGCCTTCGCCGTGCAATCCCTTGCGGTCATCGAAGACCTCGGCATTAACCCCGATTTGGTCAATGTCAACGGTGGTGCCATCGCCATCGGACATCCGCTCGGCTGTTCGGGCGCGCGCCTCGTCACCACCCTTGTGCATGAGATGAAGAATCGCGGCAATGTGAAGTATGGTGTCGCCACTCTGTGTGTCGGCGTTGGTCAGGGCGAAGCGACTGTGATCGAATATTTAGGTTGAAAGTTTGAAAGTTGGAAGGTTTGAAGGTTCAACCTATAAACTTGTAAACCTGCCAACCTGTAAAAAACATAAGCCCATGAAAAAAATCCCTTCTTTCCTCTTTCTTCTTGCCTTCCTCACAGCCTGTGCTGTATCCACACCTGCTATTCCCCCAACACAGCCGCCCGTGGAAAATGCTCCGCTGCCCACTCAAACGCTTCAATTCACGCCTATTCCCACGCTGACCTTTACCCCCATACCCACAGAAGGCTTTCCGACCTTTGTAGCACCCACAAACACACCTGATCCCGCAAGCCAGCCCAGTTTGATTCAATTCCCTGCCAATGGTACCTATGCTGATATCACCGATTTCATCGAGATCAACAAAAGCAAAACGTATTCCGTCAACGCCATGAAGGGACAGATCATGTCGGTCTCTGTATTGCCGCAATCCGCCGACAACAACTGGACCTACATCCCCCTGCAGATCAAAGGCGCAGATGGGGTCATCCTGTGCCCTCAGCAGGATTCCGATTGCACTGCCTGGCGCGGCGTACTGCCTGCCACGCAGGATTATTTCATCACACTCAGCCCCGTCACCGATGTAATTCAATTCGTACTGCGGGTCGCGGTCAACCCGCCTGGCAAGAGCGAGCAATACTTCCAGTATTTCAACCCCGCCAACGGGGTATCGCTCACATATTCTGATTACTTCGCGCCTGTCTTTCCCGTGTTCAGCAATTACAAGATCGTCCCCGAACTGGCTCTTTACGTGAACGACAACGAGACCTATATGAAAACAAACCTCAGCGAAGCCTACTTCTTCCTCGGCTCCAGTGCAGACCCGCAAATGGTTGCATCCTGCACTGATTCGAATCCGAACGGCGGCGCAATTGAACAAATTGTCGGCAACGAAGTGATCAACGGATTCACCTTCGTCCATTCCACATCTGCTGGCGTTGGGGCAGGCAATCTGTACGAGCAGGAAATCTATCGCATGGCCTACAACAACATCTGTTATGAGGTCATCTATCACATGCATTCCGCCAACATCGGCAACTTCCCGCCCGATACCGTCACCGAATTCGACCGAAACGCCATCATGAACAAAATGTACACCGTTTTTTCCACGTTCACGATCAAATGAAAGGAGCTTGATTTTGAATTACAAACATTTAACCAGCCTCATTCTGGCTTTGACTCTCGCAACCCTCGCCTGCGGATTGACTGCGCCCGCCTCCAACGCACCGACGCCTGCTCCTGTTCAAGAGACAATCCCAGCGCCGACGGAAGCCGCTCCCAGCCTCACCGCTGACCAGCTCAAGAATGCCCAGTACCAACTCGGCGCACGTGACGACCGCGCCGTCATCCAATTGACTGACGGCAAATATCAGCAGGGCACCGATGCCACCACCTTGGATTTTGCCTATATCGGGCTGACCCAATTCGTCTCCGTTGGTGACCTGACAGGTGACGGTGTGAATGAGATTGCCGCCATCTTTTTGGAAAACTACGGTGGAACAGGCAATTTTGGTCTGCTCACCATTTATTCGAACGTGAACGGACTGCCCGTCTTCCTCACTTCCACCTTCATTGATGACCGCCCGATGATCAACAGCATGTCCATTGAAAACGGCGAGGTGTTTCTCGATGCGATCACACATGGCGCGCAGGACGGCGGATGCTGTCCCACCCTGCCAACCACGCGCCGCTACGCCCTCGTGAACAATCAACTGCGGATGGTCAATTACACCACTGCCACCCCCGAAGGCGCAAAACGGATCGTTGAGATTACGGCTCCTGTCAATGGCGCTGAAGCCTCTGGCAGTGTGCAAGTCAGCGGAACGGTCAGCATTGCGCCGTTTGAAAACAACCTGACCTATTTCATCTACGACGAAGCAGGCAATCAATTTGCCGCAGGCCCAGTGATGGTCACGGCCCCCGATTTTGGCGCGCCCGGCACATTCAACGAAACTTTCACACTCGAAGGTATTCCACCAGGGACGACCATCTACCTGGAAATTCAAGACATTAGCGCCGCCGATGGCTCCTGGCTGGCGATGGATGCTGTAAAATTGGTAATCAAGTAAACTGTACCCACTTATTGAGGAGAATCCCATGCCGCATTTAGTTCGAGATTGGATGTCCAGTCCTGTTGTTGTTGTTGACCCCGATTCAAGTGTTTCCTATGCCATGACGCTCATGCGCCGCCGCAATATCCACAGTGTGGTGGTGGATATCAGCGAAAAAAATCCATCCTATGGAATCGTCACCACCACTGATATCCGCGACAAGATCGTGGCGGTGAATCGCAACCCCGCCGAGATCACCGTGCGTGAGATTATGTCTGGCCCCATCATCACAGGCCGCGCCGAATGGACCTTGATGGAGTGTTCGCAGTTGATGCAGAAACACAAATTCCATCACCTGCCCATTGCAGATGAACACGGATCATTGATCGGCCTGATCTCTGCCACTGATATTTTTATGTCAGTTGAAGAGCAAGGGTGGGAAGAAGAAAAGAAAGACTGAAAGTCAACGTCCCGCAGGATTTACCCTGCGGGACGCTTTGTTTTACGAAGATGCTTTTACAGCCGCCTGCTTCATATGGGCCAGCACACCGATGAAGCCGTTGATGCGCTGCTGTGACACGGCCTCCTGCAAATTCATCGGGATGTAAAAATCCGCGGGTACGGAGATGATCTCTTCGAGCGAACAGCCATTCAACCCGTTGGTGAGAATGGAGGCAAGTCCGCGCACGGTAGGGGATTGCGGGGGAATGTCGAGGTGGAAAAAGATTCCACCGCTTTCCAGTTTTTCAGCAATGATGAATACAGGCGTCATGCACTCGGGAACGGGTTCCATTTTGGAGCGTTCATCTTTGAAACGCTCGGGCAGGTCAGGCATGGATTCCGCGTACGCGATCAGCGTCTCGAGTTTTTCCTCGCGGCTCATGCTGGCGATATCATCCACGATCTCTTGCAGTTTGGTTGGCAGGGTCATAATCCTCGTTCATTCGCCTTCAGCACAGTCGAAGGGCGGTGTTTCGACTACGCTCAACACGAACCTATATTTACTTCTCGATCGGCGCATCCACAAGGTTGCCCCATTCGGTCCATGAACCGTCATAGTTCTTGACCTTCTCGTATCCCAGCAGATACTTCAACACGAACCAGGTCAGCGACGAGCGTTCGCCGATGCGGCAGTACGCAATGATCTCTCCGTCGGGTTTGATGTTTTTTCCTTCATAGAGGGCCACCAGTTCCTCGGTCGTTTTGAACGTCGCATCCGCTTCGTTGACCGCCTGCGACCAGGGAATGCTCACCGCGCCGGGGATGTGCCCGCCGCGTGTCGCACCTTCCTGCGGATAGTTCGGCATGTGGGTCAATTCGCCAGAGTATTCCTTCGGCGAGCGGACATCCACCATCGGCCTCTTCGTTTCGATCTGTTTGAAGATGTCATCGCGGAAGGCGCGAATGGACTTATCCGCTTCTTTCGCGCTGTAAGTTGTTCGGGCATACGAGGGCACTTCCTTCACGAGCGGCCTTTTCTCCTGCTCCCATTTGGTGCGTCCGCCGTTCATGATCTTGACGTTGGTGTGGCCATAGTATTGAAAGAGCCACAGTGCGTAGCATGCGAACCAATTGGACTTGTCGCCATAAAAGACGACGGTGGTGTCGTTGGTAATGCCAAGCGTGGACGCCACTTCTTCGAACTGCTCTTTGGTGACGAAATCACGGCGCAGGGGATGCTGGAGCGTGCTGAACCAATCCACCTGCACCGCGCCTGGGATGTGACCGATCGCATACAGCAACGGGTCTTCGTCTGATTCAATGACGCGGACGTTCGCGTCGTTCAAGTGATTGGCAACCCATTCGGTGTCGACCAGATATTCGGGGTGAGCATAAGACATTTTATAGTTTCCTTTTTCTAAAGTTTGTAATAGTCAAAAAAAACAAGCAGTCAACATAAAACAAAAGGACAGCGAACATTCCTGCGCGGATCATAACATGACGCGGGGGCGTTCCACTGGCCTAAGTCGTTGACTGCTTGTTGCGGATGGTCGTCTTGGGCGGTGGTTACGAACCCCGCCATAGACAGGAGCAAAAGTGATAGCTTGTCATATGAGTTGGCGTATTTTACGTGAATACAACTTTTTGTCAAGACAGATATTCATGAAGACGGATGGGGTAATTATCTCGTCCGCTTCACTTTGATGTAAAATTGATGTATGGCAAAGAAGAAATTTTATGTTGTATGGAAAGGCCGTAAGACAGGTGTCTTCACAACATGGGCGGATTGTGAGAAGCAGGTGAAGGGCGTGGTCGGTGCGCAGTTCAAGGCTTTTGAAAGTGAAGCCGAGGCAGATGCTGCCTTTCTGAAACAATATGATGATTACAAAGGGAAACCCTCTTCTCATGGAAAATGGAAAATGGCAAGCGCGAAGCCGATCCTGCCATCCATTTGTGTAGATGCGGCTTGCAGCGGCTCGCCGGGCAAACTTGAATATCGCGGTGTGAATACGGAGACGGGTGAGGAAATCTTTTTCGCCGGGCCGTACGCGGCAGGCACGAACAATGTGGGGGAGTTCCTGGCGATTGTCCATGCGTTGACCTGGCAAGCCAAGCACAACATGCATGTCCCCATTTATTCTGATTCAGAAAATGCCATTGCCTGGGTTGCCACGGGGATTTGCAAAACGAATTTGAAACACACGCCAAAGAACGCCGTCCTTTTTGCGATCATCCGCAGCGCGGAGAATTGGCTGGCCGAGAACGAACTTCCCGAGGACAAGATCATCAAATGGGATACTGGGTTGTGGGGCGAGAATCCCGCAGATTTTGGACGCAAGTAAATTTCAAATTGTGGCGAGCAGGTTTGGGGTCTGGTTGCGAGGCGAGTGATTCATCTTGAAGTGGCTGTCATCTTCAATACGATTGATGCGTATAGGCAAAATGGATGTCCGTTTCCATTTTTCCATGATTTTTAGCGTATTGATCACTTATTTCATCTTTCGTCCGGTTGATTTTAGAAGCACGCTGCTTGCCCTGCTATGGCTGGTGGGGTTTGTCTTGTGCATTTTGCTGCATGAGTTGGGACATGCGCTGGCGGCAAAGCTGGCGGGCGTGGAAGTGAAAAGTATTATCATCTGGTTATTGGGTGGACTGACGAATTTGGAGCGCAAACCAGAAAAACCCCTGCATAATTTAGCGATCTCTGCGGCTGGGCCGTTGGTGAACGTGTTCCTTGGATTCGTATTTGTGGCGGTGTATATCCTTCTGTATGTCTTCGCGCCGCGCGGACTTGAACCTGAGTTGTTTATCTGGGTGCAGACATTCATCGAGTTGTGTTTTTCTCTGGCACTTTTGAATATCATTCTGGTTGTGTTCAATCTGCTGCCGATCTATCCGCTCGATGGGGGGAACATCATGCATGCGGTGTTGGATGGCTTATTCGGGAGGAGCAATGCCGACCTGATCACGATGCTGGTCAGCATTCCCGTTTTGCTGGGCTTGATCGCTTTTGGATTGCGCACGCATGATTATCTTCTGCTGGCTTCCTGTGTGTTGATCGCGCTGGCGATCGGTACATTGAATCGTTCGGTTCTGCGTTGGATCAATTTGGGTGTGAATTATTTATTCAAACGCTCTGGCTATTATTACCTGCAAGGGGATTACGAACGCGCCGCACAGTTATATACTCTTGAGATTGAACGCGAGCCTGAACAGTCCGCTCATTATCTGGCGCGCGCAGCCTGTCTGTTGAACGTCATGCAAAAGGAACGCGCTCTCGCGGACATTGAACGGGCCTTGAAACTCAACCCGAAAAGCTACGTTGCATTGGAATTGCGCGGGGAATTATGCTTGATGGAGAAGGACTATGAAACCGCGCTTGATTATTTTTCGCGCGCGCAGGAAGTCAGCCCGAATTGGGCCGTCCCTTATTTTGACCGCGCCTCGATCATGATGGATCGACAGGAATATGCGCCAGCCCTGCTTGAACTGAACAAGGCGATCTCCCTGATGTCACAGTTCCCGCTTTTCTATATGGTGCGCTCGATGGCACATTTCAAGTTGGGAAATCTGGATGCCGCCCATACGGATCAGGATGCCGCGATTCGTCTTTCTGACAAGGATGCATTGACTGTCTCACCGATCAACCTGACGCTTTATGAAGGCTATCTCGATTGGGCAGAGGATTATTATGCGCGTGCCATTGCGAAAATGCCGCGCTCCTTCCTTGCTTATCAAGGCCGCGCTGATGCCTACCGTGCCAATAAGGAATTCGAAAAAGCGATCGCCGATTACACACACGCGATCCAACTCGCCCCACGCGAAGCGGACCTATACCTTGGGCGTGGAAAATGTCACCAAGCCTTGAACAATCCTGAAAAAGCCTCCGCCGATTTTCAATCTGCTTTTGCAATGGCAAATAAGTTACACTTGAAACGGCAGGCCGAAGAATTGTTAAAGAATATTTAACGATATCGAGTCGCATTTTGGCAAAGGAGCAATATGAAAACCGCATTACTGGTCATCGACATCCAAAAAGATTATTTTCCCGGCGGAAAATACGAACTCGTGAATCCGCTGGCCGCGGCGAAGAACGCCTATATGCTCTTGCAGTGCTTCCGCGAGCATGGCGGACATCACGTCCACATTCAGCATATTGCTTTGAAGCCTGATGCGCCCTTTTTTGTAAAAGGATCCACTGGCTCAGATATTCATGATGCAACCGCGCATTTCGAAGGCGAACCGATCGTGTATAAACATTATCCCAACTCTTTTCGCGAAACGAATTTGCTTGAAATGTTGAAAGAATGGAAAATTGAACGCGTTGTTATCACCGGTATGATGAGTCATATGTGTGTGGACGCCACCACTCGTGCGGCCGCCGACTTCGGCTTCAAGGTCATCGTTGCCGAAGATGCCTGTGCCACTCGTGACCTGCAATTTGGCGGCACCAGCATCCCCGCAGACCATGTCCATAAGGCGTTTATGGCGGCGCTCAAATCCTACGGCGATGTGATGAAATCAGATGAAGTCATTGCCTTGCTCGCTGGCGAAAAAGACCTTCAGTCCTAGAACTTTCAACCTTTCGATTATCCTTTGGGAGCATTTTTATCCTGCTTATTGTCCACCTATTTTTGTGCAATTCCATTTACAGAGCGAATTGTGGAGGTCATCTCTTCCACGGAACAACCTTTGATTAAAAAAGCATCTGCCCCCGCCTGTTTTGCCTGTAAACAATAATTTGGGTACAAAGTAAGGGCGATAACCTTGATCTGGGGCCAGCGCTTTTTGATGTACTGGGTCGCTTTCAATCCATTCATAACTGGCATTTGAATATCCATCAAAACCGTGTCTGGGGGCTGACTCTTGATCTTTTCGACTGCTTCCTCTCCGTTTGAAGCCTCACAGGTGACTGTCAACCAATCCAGTGTGGAGATAAAAGCTGAGAGTGCGCCTCGCGCATGTGGGTTGTCCTCAACAATCATTATGCGTAGTGTTTTGTCCATTGATTACTCCATAGGTTTGATTGTGGAAAGTTTCCTTCAAAGCCGTTGTTCGCTGCATATTTAGCATAACAGAAATGAATTTGTTAGCCATCCGAGTACAATGGATTTTGGACTTGAGAAAAGCTGGGTTTTGTATAGTTTTGCCTACCAGGATTGTTTAGGGTGATACGAGAAAAGTGGAGTTAGGATCGTTAAATGGGACTCTTAATGATCTGTATTGCATCCAGACCATTAATGGGTCGGGGCTTTCATTGTTTCTAATGAAAGCCCTGACTAGTGGTGAAACGGATTGAGTTATGCGGCATATTTGCTGCTGGTGGTCTGGTAAGCTTGGGTGGGAGCTGTGTTTTCCTTATGCATGTGTCGCCCCAATTTTGCCAACCCTTTTCCAAGCGCGATGCTCATGCGTTCAAGCCAGCCCGGATTGGAGAGTCCCGCATCTTGGAGCAAGCGGATCGATTCGATTTCCCGCTTGAAATTTTCCATTTCCAGGGCTACCATCACCTCGTCATGCCAGTGATAAATATTATTCATAGGTGCCTCCATCAAAATTCGCAGGTTTTTCTCTTATTGAAAACCAGGGCGTAACGACAATCCTAAGTTTTCCATGATTAGGATAGCAGGGAATGGAAGCCAGCGCATCAGTTTGTGGTGGATATTTGGTTAAACAAAAAGACCGTTTTTAGGCGGTCTTTTTGCCTAGAAAAAACTACTTGTACTACGCAAAATGTGGATTAACATTCCTACTCATCGAGGGTGGCAAGTCCCTCTCGTAATGCGTAGAGGGCAGCCTGTATACGACTGGCCAAATGCAGCTTCCCTAAGATATTGCTAACGTGGGTGCGAACTGTGGCGTCACTGATAACCAACTGTTCAGCAATAGCCTTATTTTCATGTCCTTGTGCAATGAGTCGCAGGATTTCCACCTCGCGTTGGGTCAATGGATCTTCCAATAGCTGTTTTTTCTCAGGATCGTGGAGTTCATCCAGAACTTTTTTGGCAATGCTTGGATGCAGGGATGCGACACCATGGTTCACTTGACGGATCGCATCAATCAGGGCTTCAGGACTTGAATCTTTCAGGTGATATCCCATTGCCCCGGCTTTGATCGCGGGGAATATCATATCTTCACCAGCGAAATTTGTCAGCACCAGGATATTCGCCTCGGGGCGATGGGTTTTAATCTCCTTGATACATGCGATTCCATCCATCTCCGGCATCATTAAGTCCATCAAGATGACATCGGGAGTTAATTCCCGATCCATTTTGACTGCCTGTTTTCCATTCTCGGCCTCGCCCACCAGTTCTATATCTGGAACAAGTTCTAACACGGCTTTCAAGCCTTTACGGATGATGGCATGGTCATCCACAACCAGCACCCGAATGGACGCAGTATTCCTTTTTATCTTGTCGCTCATGGTTGTATTACCTCCACATGGACCCGCGCCCCATTCCCCGGACTGCTTTCAACATGGAATTGCCAGCCCTGAGACCGGGCACGTTCCTGCATGTTGTTCAACCCCAGACTTCCCTCGCGACGGGCAGTTTCAGGGTCAAACCCAATTCCATCGTCAGAGATTTCCATTGAGACAGATGCGGATTCTTGTTGAATACTGATCAGTATGTTTTTTGCGTGCGCATGTTTGATCGTATTGTTGAGTGCTTCATGTGCAATGCGATATAGCCCTTCTTCCACTTCTGAAGAAAGCCGCCCCATTAGATTGCTCTTAAGGTTGGATTTTAGCCCGGCTCTGTTCTCCACGGAAAAGAGACGATTTTGAAGCGCGGTAATCAACCCCTCCTTATCAAGGATCGGCGGTCTCAGTTCATAGATGAGCAGGCGCATATCTGCCAAAGATTCCTGCGCGGTGTTTTGAATGTCATCAAGATACTGTCTGACCTGGTCAAGTTGATTGGCTGAAATCTTTCCACAGGCCGCCTGAGCGTACAGACTAATCCCATACAGGGATTGTGTGACCGAGTCATGCAGCTCTCTACCCAGCCGCTGTCTTTCCTCCAGAATCGCCAGTTGACGTGCCTGCTCATATAGACGCGCATTTTCGAGTGCGATGCTCATTGAAGCTGCAAACATTTGTAAAAGGTGGATATCGGATTCATCGAACACATTCTCCCTCTCTACATTTTGCACGCTCAATATTCCGGTCACCTGGCCGCTAACAAGCATTGGCACGCCTAACCAGGACTTCGGCGTAATTGTGCCCGGTAAAGTTGGCTGCCCGAGGCGGACTGCCTCTTCCGCAACTTTGGTATTAACCAGCAACGGTTGCCGGGTGTGGATGATTTGAGATCGGAATCCGCCCGGCGGTTGCGGGTTTGGCGAGTAAACACGCTCACCGCGTTCGATTGCATAGCGATGCATAATTGAATTGGACTGCGGATCATACGTGGAAATCATCACCACCTGCGCATCGAAAATATCGCGGAACTTGTCCCCGACCAGATCATAAATGGCCTGAACCTCAAGTTTTGAGGCAAGCCCCTGCTGAACGCTGTTGATGACCGTAAGTTTGTTGGCGCGCTGTTCGGTCTCTTTGAGCAGGCGCTGGGTCTCGGCAAACAGGCGCGCATTTTCCATTGCTATGCCCGTCTGGCTGGCAATGGCCTGCATAAGTTCCTGATCTGTTTGCTCAAAGTCATCAATGTGTTGGCTTTGCACATCCAGCACGCCAATGGTTCTGCCCTTTACAGTGATCGGTACCGTCAGCTCTGATTTGGTCAGGCTGCCCTGCATCCAAACATAATGTGGATCAAGTGACACATCTGGAACCAGCGCTGCCTCGCCAGTTTGAGCGACCCAACCTGTGATCCCCTCCGATCCGATTTTCAAACGCGCGGGTTTGAATTGAAAATTTGGGTCATCCCACAGAGTTCCCGCGCCAAGGCGGTAGATGACATCCTCACCCTCGATCAAACCGATTCCCACATGGTAGTAATTAAATGTTTGCTGAATAAGACGCACTACTCGAACGAGTAATTCATTAATATCCAGAATTGAAGTAATTTGCTGGCTGACCTCTGCCAGGATATGAAGCTTGATCGCCTCGTGCTCTTTCAAATATGATTTTTGCATTGCGTTTTCCATACAACAAAATTACCCTGTTCAATATTTTATTCGCTTCTACTTCCTTGGTTTATTGTATGCTTTTTAGGTCACTAATTCAACCTTCTACGGAGGGGAACACATGGCTATGGCAAAGTCAGAAGAACTTCAACGCGAATGCCGCGAATTTGCGAATGATGCGAATAAACTCAAGGAAAATTTGTGAAATTCATCCATTCGCGCTATTCGCGTTCCAAAATCGCGGTTTGTCAAGCAGCTTTGCTATAGACATGGAGGGGAATGATAATTGGACCGGAAGAGTCGGATTCAGCAATGGGTTTAACGGCCCATGCTATAATTTTTCTATGGAAACCACTCTCGATCCTGAAAAACAAAAACAAGCAAAAGAATATTCCCGAATCAATCGCCGCCTTTGGCTGGTGGATACGCTCTTTGGCGTGGCCTATGCCCTGGCATGGCTGTTCCTCGGCTGGAGCATTTCACTCCGCGAATGGCTTCATCAACTGGTCACAGTCAACTGGTCGCTGACCATTGGCTCCGATTGGCTCATCATCGCGCTGTACATTGCCATTTTCGGCGGCATCTCTGCCATCATCAATCTGCCTCTCAGCTACTACAGCGGATTTGTTCTGCCGCATCGATTTGGTCAGTCCAATCAGTCGCTCAAAGATTGGGTTGTGGATCAGCTCAAAGGTCTCGCCATTGGTGCGCCGCTTGGGTTGATCATGCTTGAGTTGATGTATCTCGCCCTGCGTCTCACAGGCGATGCATGGTGGTTGTGGGTGGCAGGCGGCCTGCTGCTCTTCAACATCCTTGTTTCGAATCTTGCGCCCGTGCTCATCATGCCACTCTTCAACAAATACGTTCCGCTTGGCGACGAACACAAGGAACTGGAAGAACGTCTGCTTGCTTTGGCAAAACGCGCGAATACAAAAGTAAAAGGCGTCTTCAAATTCGACATGTCCAAGCGCACGAAGGCCGCCAACGCTGCGCTGACGGGTCTGGGCAACACACGCCGCATTATTCTTGGCGATACCCTCATCACCGAATTCACTTTGGATGAAATTGAAACGGTCCTCGCTCATGAGCTGGGACATCACGTCCACAAAGACATTCCCTTTTTGATCGCCTTCGGCACGGTCAGCACGACCCTCAGCCTGTTCATTGCATCACTGGCATTGGACTCCGCTGTGAGCTTTTTCTCCTTCACCTCCCCCGCAGACATCGCCGCCTTGCCTGCGCTCATGCTTATCCTCACCACCTACGGATTGTTGACTTCGCCCATCAATAACGCCATCTCTCGCTGGCGCGAAAACATGGCCGATGACTATGCCTTGAGTTCCACCCAAAAAGGCGAAGCATTTGCCTCCGCGTTTACACGGTTGGCGAATCAAAACCTCGGCGAGATCGACCCTGAAAAATGGGTGGTCTTCATGTTCTATTCCCACCCGCCGCTGGGCGAGCGGATCGAAAAAGCAAAAAGATTTGCCGCATAAAACTCGAACGGGCTTGCAGAAATTGCAAGCCCGTTTTCTTTCCTCTTTCGACTTTCTTTTTATTCCCCCAGATCGCTCATCAACTCCATCGGCACCACTGCAGCGCCGACAATGCCCGGGCCTGTGTGCACGCCCAAAACAGGGGAGATGCGCTGCACTTCCATTTTGGCGACATTCAATTTTTGCTTGAATTCGTTTGAAAGCAAGTCTGCTTTTTCCGCGAAGCGTCCGTGCAGTACGGTGACCCATACGGGAGTATTGCCATATTTCTCAGCCAGATGATCGGCAATTGCCGCAATCGACTTGTTGATCGTCCGCTCGTTTTTGACGGTGCTGTATTTGCCGTCGATGTCCACGCGGATGATAGGTTTGAGGTTGAGAAGCGCACCCGCCAACGCCTTCACACGTCCGATGCGTCCGCCGCGGGCGAGGTATTCCAGCGTATCGAGCGTATAGATCACTTCGGTCTTCTCGCGGATCTTCGTCAGGCGTTCCTGGATTTTATCCATGGCCCAGCCTGCCTTATGTGCCAGGGCCGCGGCCACCACTTGAAAGCGTTCTCCACCTGAAAGGGTGAGCGTATCCCAAAAGCTGACATTCGCCTCCGCCTTGACCTGTTCACCGCCATCCCGCGCTGAATTGATTGTGCCGCTCAATCCCGATGAAATATGCACCGAGAAAATATTTTTCTCGGTCAGCGCCAGTTTGCGGTACAACTCGGCGAATATTCCGCTGGATGGTTGTGCCGTGGTCGGGATCTGCGGACGCATGGCTTCAAGGCGGTTGTAGAACTCGTCTGCTGAAATTTCCATGGCATTCACTTCGCCTTCAGGAAATTGGATGAAAAGCGGGGCCTGCACAATTCCCAGTCTTTCAAGTTCTTCATTCGGCATATCTGCCGCGCAGTCTGTTACGATTTTCATGTTTTGCTCCTCTTTGGTTTATGGGTCTCTGATGGCTGTGTGTAATATCAAGCCAGCAGAGGGTTTATTTTTTCTTTTCCAATATCCACTTCACTGTATCTTTGATGCTTTCATACAATGTCCGTGGTGAATAACCCAGTTCTCTGGTCGCCTTGGCGTGGCTGATGTTCGAATTGCTTTGCAATACTTCAAGGGAGTACGGTGTGAATCGCGGCGTGGCATTTGCGAAACGGTAATACATGGGCGTGAACATTGCCGCAAACCTTGCAAGGTCGAATGGGATCTTCATTTGGAAGAAGTGTTTCCCTGTGATCTCGCGCACGGTTTCGAGTAAATATCGTATCGAGATCTTTTGCCCCGATAAAATATAACTTTCGCCGCGTTTTCCATTTTCTGCCGCGGAAATTAATCCATCGGCTACATCGCGCACATCCACGAAATCATAGGCGCCATCCACGTATAGGGCTGGTTTGGCAGTTGCCGCATCGTGGATGACGGCGCCCATCATTGACCCGCGAAAATCATAAGGGCCGATCACACCTGTGGGGCAGGTCACAACAGCTTCAAGTCCAGTTTGAGCCGCATTCAATACTTCGAGCGTTGCCTCCGCCTTTGAACGGTCATACGCGCCGTAGGGATTTTTCATGTCGTACGGCACGCTCTCATCGATCACCCCATCTTCGACGCGTTGAATGGCATGTATGGATGAGGTATACACCAGCTTGCTGATGTTCATTTCCTGCGCGGCGCGCAAAATATTTTTCGTGCCATCCACATTGACCTTGCGCACGAATGCATTCGGCCCGGGCATGATCGAAATGACACCTGCCAGGTGAAAAATGCCTTTGATGCCCTGCATGGACTCGAACACCGAATCCAAATTAAGCACATCCCCTTCAGCCGCTTCGACATTTAATCCGTGAATTGATTCGCGGCTTTCGCCAGGCAGGATCAGCGCCCGAACCTGTTCACCGCGTTCCAATAGTTTTCGCACAAGGACATTACCAACGTGTCCGGTTGCGCCAGTTACCAGCCACATTCTTAAGCCTCACTTTTTCGCAGCAATGTGTCCATCATCATCTTTGTGATCTCACGGGCCGTCTTTTCCCATTTTGCGCCTTTGGGATCGAGCAGGCTTTGAATCAAGAGACCCATCGCCATCGAGACGATCATGCGTGCGGTTAATTCTGGATCGACTTTAACGAACGAACCTTCGTCCACGCCTTTTTTGATCAGCGAGGTGAAATGTTTCTGATAACGACGATAGGGGGCAATGCTCGCCTGCCAGATCTTTTCATCGCGGCTGGCTTGAAGCCAGAACTCTAGGAACATGGGCAGACCTTCCCCCGCGGTTTCAAAGATAAATGGAAAAGCTTCGGTGATAAGCATGAACGTTTCGGGGACGGTCTTATCCTTTGAAGCCTCGATCGCGTTGTCGATTGTTTGCAGCCATACATCAAGCAAGGCCAGGAAAAGCGCCTGCTTGCTTTCAAAATGATGATAGAAGGCGCCTTTGCTGATGCCTGCATCCTTGCAGATATCATCGACACTGGCGGCATTGAATCCGCGTGCGGAAAATAACTTGATGGCTGATCCGAGAATTCTCGAACGGGTTTCTTCACTTCGTTGTTGCATGGTTTCCTTGCTCCTAAAAAGGAGCGGGACAGGGGCGGAATAATAAAAACCGACTAGTCGGTTTGTTTTTACCCCCGCGGGATTGCACTGTCAAGGTGTTGAAAATCACGTTGCCAGTGCTGAATGTGGAAGGGATATAATCTCACCAACCCAAATGACAAACATACCGATCACTCCCCTGCTTGAAAAAGCCCTCATTTCCCGCGCCTCGTTGATCGACCCCAAACACGAATCGGCATTCCGCCTTTTCAATGGATTCATCGAAGGCTGCCCTGAACTTGCCATCGACGTGTACGCATCCACGGTTGTGATTCACAATTACGCCGACGATTTCGAGCAGGGACAACTGCTCGTACAGGAGGCGCATCAATTCCTGACTGCGTCCCTGAATTGGCTGCAGGCTGGGATCATCAAGACCCGCAACGGCACTCAGGATGAAAAACGCGGCATGCTTTTATTCGGTACGGAGTTTGACCGAAAAATAAAAGAACACGATACCTGGTATGCCATCGATCCCATCTTGAATCGGGATGCCAGCTTTTATCTCGATACGCGGTTTTTGCGAAAATGGATCATTGAGAATCTAAAAGATAAAACTGTCTTGAATACATTTGCATACACAGGGAGCTTCGGCGTGGCTGCCCTTAAAGGCGGAGCAAGCCGCGTGGTGCAAATTGACTTGAACCGTGAATTCCTCAATCTGGCAAAATCATCTTATACCTTGAACGGATTTCCCATTCGTAAAGGGGATTTCATTGCCAGGGATTTCTTCGAACAGGTCAGCAATATGAAGCGGACCAACACCTTTTTTGATTGTGTCTTGATCGACCCGCCGTTTTTCTCCAGCACATCCAAAGGCAGGGTGGATCAAGTGCATGAAAGCGCGCGGCTCATTAACAAGATTCGCCCGCTGATCAACGATGGCGGTTTTCTCATTGCGATCAACAATGCGCTTTTTGTCAGCGGCGATGAATATATGCAGACCCTTGAATCATTATGTAAAGATGGATACTTGAAGATCAGAGAACTTATCCCTGTGCCCGAAGATTTCACAGGCTACCCCGAAACCAGGCTGGGAAACCCCGTCACCAACCCTGCGCCGTTCAACCATTCCACCAAAATTGCGATTTTGGATGTCAAGCGAAAATGAGCGGAGAAACCGATCTCTCCGAACTTTTGAAAAACATGAAGCCCGAGCTCAATGCAGGTGAATACGTCTACTGTCTCGCGGATTCGAAAGAACAGGTTGTTGCACTTGACCCGCTTTGCTATTTTCTGGAAAAAGAAGGCGTGACGATGATCCTGCCAAAAGAAAAAGCGGATGCGATGAACATTCCCTACGCAACGACCTGTGCATGGATCACGCTCACGGTCCATTCTTCACTCGAAGCAGTTGGCCTGACCGCGGCAGTCTCCAAAGCCCTGACAGAAGCGAATATTAGTTGCAACATAGTCGCCGCGTTTTATCACGACCATATCTTTGTGCCGATCGCAGATGCGCCTCGCGCCATGGATGCCTTGTTTGCACTCACAAAGAGCTGATATGAATCCAAAACAAGTCATCGAAACATTCTGGCAGACGATGGAAGGCAACGACTTTTACGCCGTTGCCCAACTGATGCATGACGAGTTCATTCTCGAATGGCCGCAATCGGGGGAACGCATTCGCGGCAGGGAAAATTTCGCCAAACTCAACACCGCCTATCCCGCCGAAGGCAAATGGCGTTTCATCGTCAATTCCATCGTTGCAGATGGCGAAGTTGTTGTGACCGATGTCTCTGTCACCGATGGGGTAAAGCACGATCGGGTCATCACCTTTTCCACCATTCGCGATGAAAAAATCTGGAAGCAAATTGAATTCTGGCCAGAACCATTCGAAGCACCTGAATGGCGGGCACAGTGGGTGGAACGTATCAAATAAAAGGTCACGCGAGAAGCGTGACCTTTTATTTAGAACAATTTTCCCTGTTCAAAAACATCTGAGCGGATGTCATCCCAAGGCAGCGGCGGAATTTGGATGCGGCTTGATATCCGTTGGTGAATTTCGCGGCAGATGGATGGTGCGAGCATGTTATCAGGCGAATGACAGAAGACGAACGCATCCGTCCCCGCCGACAACTGGTCTGTGATCCGATTGACCCATTCCTCCACCCAGACATGGTTCTGTTCCATTTGCGGATGGCCAATGAAGCGTAGGAAAGTGAAGTCGGTGGTTTGCTCCTCGAAGACAGGGACATTCGGTTTTCGCTCCCGTGCTTCGAGCAGACTTTCGTATGAACTGCCCTTGATGGATTCATCACCAGCCAGATCCCGAATCGGACGTGTGTCGATCACGACGCGCGCCATGTTGTGATCTGCCAGCAATTTATTCAGTATTGCACGATGCGGCTCTTCGAACCAGTCGAGGTGACGCACTTCCACGCCGAGGCGCACATCTGTTGGAAAGGCATCGAGGAACGCGGTCAGGTCATCTATCAGCTTTGGGGAATAACTGGGCGGCAGTTGCAGGAACATCGGTCCAAGACGCGAAGCGAGCGGGCGCATGATCTCCACAAATTGGCGGGCACGGTCGGCATAATCCGCCAGTTTCCCGTTGTGGCTGATCGCCTTTGGAATCTTCGGGCAAAAGCGGAAGGTCTCTGGTGTTTGCTCTGCCCATGCTTCGATTGTCTTCGGTGCGGGCACGGCATAGAAAGTGGTGTTGCCTTCTATGGTGGTCAGGCGGCGCGCATATTCGCGCAAAAAGTCAGTGGACTTTGTGCCTTTGGGATAGAAATTTCCGACCCAGCCTTTGAACGACCAGACAGGACATCCAAGATATAGAGACATATGCATATTATAGCCTTCTTGAAGATGTGTCTATTGTCACTTGAAAATCATTTTAACCCCGTGCTATTGTGTAGATGAGCTTATTCAAAAGATTTTCTTTTCAGATAAAGGAGATACACCATGTACAAAAAGATTCTCGTCCCGTTGGATGGCTCACCCCTTGCAGAGG
This sequence comes from Candidatus Villigracilis affinis, assembly GCA_016718275.1. GTDB lineage: Bacteria > Chloroflexota > Anaerolineae > Anaerolineales > Villigracilaceae > Villigracilis > Villigracilis affinis. The sequence continues at coordinate 13,200 of JADKEA010000018.1, read as the reverse complement.
CAGTACTGCCCCATGCACAAGCTCTGGCAAAATCGGAAGGCGCGGAGATCGTGCTTCTGAGCGTGCCAGTCACTCCCAATTTAGATTACCTTTCCCGCACTCCGGGCCTGGCGACCCAGATCATTGAAGATGCCGAGAGGGAAACTGAAGCCTACCTCAAAACCGAAGTGGAAAAACTGACGGAAGAGGGCACAAAAGTCACAAGCGTCATGCGCGAAGGACCGATCCCTGAAATGATCCTGATGGTTGCGGATGAAGTACACGCAGATGTGATCGCCATGTCTACCCATGGCCGCTCTGGAATTCAGCGCTGGCTGATGGGCAGCGTAGCTGACAGGGTCGTGCATCACGCGCATATCCCGGTGATGTTGATCCATCCCAATTGAGGGTGTGAATTTCCCGGGGTTATTGAGGAGACATAAGTACCTGACATGAAAAAAACAGACTTTCTGGCATGTTGTCATGGAGGTCTGTTTTTTTATCCGAACACCATACGTAGCGAAAATCAATTTTGATTTCATGCTATACTCCGATTTAATCAGATACGAAAATGGTTTTTCGGGGTTACATCACGAAGTTACAACAATTAACTTTAATAATTCAAAGAGGTGTTTTGTGGAAAATAAGGTAAATGTCAACAGATCGGTCGTCTTCTTTTTCATTTTGCTGGTCGTCGCATACATTCCTGTCTTTATGAAGGAGCAGATTTTGGACGCCTTCGTACGGGAAGATCGAATATACGAGACTCTTTCGCCTATCTATTTATTCGTGGCATCGATCATGTTTGGAATTGCTTTTTACCGTTCTCCGATCAAACTTAAGCTTAAGGACCCTGCCTGGTTAAAACGTCTTTCCTTTTTGGCTTTTTGCGTATTGTTTCTTCTGGCAACCATGGAAGAGATCAGTTGGGGGCAGCGCATCTTTGGCGTTGAGACACCCAATTTGATCAAGGATGTGAATGTCCAAAAAGAACTGACCTTCCATAATTTGAATATCTTTCAGGGGGAGGATGCCAAGCTGCCGCTTGATTTCGATCAGTTGAGCGCAATTTTTGCACTTACTTTCGGTTTTCTTATCCCCGCCGCCTGCCGATTTATTGCTCCCTTGAAAAAATTCCTTGATAACAAATTTCCAATTTTGCCCCTTCTGTTTGGGCTGTTGTTCCCTGTCAATTATCTAATTCAGAAGACCCTGATGCGTGTTTTACCGATTTTTCCAGCCCTGTTTCAACACCCCAATATGAGATTTCCACAGGCTGTTTATGAAGTCCGTGAGCACAATTACGCCATGTTGTTGATGGCTTCGGCGGTGCTCTATATTTTATTGAAGTTGGACCTCGGGAATGAAAAACCAGTTTCATGATTTCCAGAACGGGTTTCGAATAGCGATTGATACCCCCACACTGAGACTCGAACATGGATACGAATCGAAAAATTTGGAATGAAGGGCAACAAAACCTGCGGCGAACCCTCGCCGCAGGTGATCTTTCGAAAGCCATCGAACAATTTTTGACCCAACACGCGATGGTTCACAGTAAAAAGGTCAGCCGTGCGGATGTCTGGTCGTTCGAGGATGAACTCTGGCAAGGGCTCACTGAGAAGGCTTTTCGTATCATTCCACCCAAAGGCGGACATTCGATCGCGTGGATCCTCTTCCACATTGCCCGTATTGAAGACATCACAATGAACATGCTTGTGGCGGGCAATCCGCAGATTTATATACGTGATAAGTGGGCGAAGAAACTCAAGTCAACCATCCATCATTCCGCCAACAGAATGGATAATGAATCAGTTGCCCAACTCAGCTCCCAGCTGGAATTGACCGCCTTGCGTGAATATCGCGCTGCGGTGGGGCGGGGGACACGTGACATCGTCAGGAAGATCCGCCCGCACGAGTTGAATCAAAAAGTGGATGCCATCCGCCTGCAAACGGTTCTCGATCAGGGGGCGGTCATTCCTGAAGCGATGGAGATCGTCAATTATTGGGGCAATCGCACGATCGCCGGGCTTTTGCTCATGCCGCCCACACGACATAACTTTCTGCATTTGAACGAAGCATTCAGGGTTAAGAAAAAGGTTTAGGATTGACGCGATGCCCACGCATCGATCTCAACCTTATAGATCGGCGCTGCCAGCGCAGCGACATATAACAGTGTGCTGCAGGGTTGATGTCCCTGCAGTTTGGATGCGGTCAATTCACGTCGTTTGGCTGTGTCGATCTCGCCCACCAAATAATAGGTGAGTTTGACGATATCCTTCACATCCATATTGGCGGCTTGAAGATTGCGGAAGATGTTCTCAAACGCGACATCGATCTGCTCGAGCGCGTCCTCGGGCACGGAACCATCCTCCCGCATGCCAACCTGACCTGAAAGCACCAACATGCGTTCGTTCCCTGTGATCTCAATTTGATGTGAATACTGTCCAAGCGGTTTGTGGATGTTTTGTGGGTTGCGAGACTCTTTCATGAGTTATCTATCCTTTTTCTCGTCCTTTTCCTTCTTGCGCTTCTTATCTTCCTTGTCATCATGCGCCATCATATCCACGGCAACCGCAATGGCGAGGATGAGAATGTCATTTTGTCCGTCTTCGATCTCCACGCCGTAGGTGTCGGTCAGGCGGAACCATTTCTTTGAAATTTCGGCAACCTTTTCCCGTCCCTGCTTGACCGTATATTCATGGTCAAGGATGTTTCCCTGCACATCGAGGTCGGGGCCGTTCTTCACCTTTACATCCCATTTATCGCGGAAGGGGGAAATCAGCGCCTTCTTGATGGTGGCGATATCCTTGCCATTGGCATCCTCCACCACCATCGTGTCTTTGATGGTGAGCAGGCGTTCCTGAATTTGAGCGAGCTTCTTGCCCTTCGCATCTTCGAACACCAACGTCTTGCGGATACGCAGCACCTTGCCATCTATCTTGAAGACCTTTTTCCCTTCTTCATTCTCGATCCAGAAATCATCTCCGATGGAGATCAGGTTTTGGCGGATTTTGTAGCGATTTGTCATGGGACACCTCTTTTTTGTAGATGAACTTTCATGGCGAGTATACACGATTGGGTTTTCCCATGTATCCATGCTGTATGCCGATAAGATTACAAAAACATGTCTTGATGACTGTTATTTACTCACCTTACGCAGTGTCGTTCTGAGCGGAGCGAAGAACCTCTACGATTGTCTCAGAGACCCTTCGCTGTCGCTCAGGGTGACACGCCTAAAGTGCGTAAGGTGAGTTACATGATAACCTGTAAATTAGGAACGATCCTGTCCGCATTTCTCCTTATACTGAACTTGCGGTTCAAAACACTTTATAAGGAGCATAAATAATGGATGGAAGAAATGATTTCGATTTTCTGATCGGAACCTGGAAGGTACATCATCGCAGGTTGAAAGAACGGCTGAAAGGATCGTCCGAATGGGAGGAATTCGAGGGTGACACGGTGGACAGGAAGATACTGAATGGCCTCGGTAACATGGACGAGAACATCATTTACCGTGAAACGGGGCCGATCCATGCTGTGACCTTGCGGTTGTTCGATCCTCAGGCGCAGGAATGGAGCCTGTATTGGGCCACGGGCATTAGTGGGATATTGGAAGTGCCAATGATCGGCGGTTTCAAGCATGGACTTGGCGAATTTTATTCACAGGAAGTCTTTGAAGGCCGCCATATCTTCAGCCGCTTCATTTGGTCTGAGATCACAACCACTTCCTGCAAGTGGGAACAGGCATTTTCAGCCGATGGCGGCCAGACCTGGGAGACCAACTGGGTCATGGATTTCGAACGCGCATGAGCAGGCAAACTCATGCCCCCATCGTCGAACTACGTATGGTTAAATAGCGCAAGGATAGACGTGACGAAATGATCGTGGCTTAAATAAAACGTGTATACTCGCGCGTATGTATCACCCCACCACGCGCGTGCTGGCTGTCTTGTCTTTGCTTCAAACCTACGGTCGCATGTCTGGTGCGGAGTTGGCGCAGCGGCTTGAGGTCAACATCCGCACTTTGCGGCGGTACATTGTGATGCTGCAAGACCTTGGCATTCCCATCGAAGCCGAGCGTGGACGCAACGGCGCGTATGTGCTCTCTGCGGGATTCAAACTGCCGCCGATGATGTTCACCAATGAGGAAGCGCTGGCGCTGACGGTGGGTCTCATCTCCGCGCATCGCCTCAACCTCGCCGACACAGGGTACGCTGTCGAAAGTGCATTAGCCAAGCTGGAGCGGGTGATGCCCCTCGACCTGAAGAGTCGTGTGCGCGCGTTAACCGAAACCATCACGCTCGATCTCAAAGCCGAATCCACTGCGCCGACGAGTGAGATTGTTCTCAGTACCTTGAGCAGTGCGGCGCAATTGCAAAGACGGGTACACATTCATTACCGTCCCGATCAAGGCGAAGAGACCGAGCGTGATTTTGATCCCTATGGTCTGACCTATTTTCAAAACAAATGGTATGTGATCGGCTTCTGTCATTTGCGCGGAAGTCTGCGCTCGTTTCGGCTGGATCGCATCAGCGGAATCAAAACCGTCGAAGCAGGATTCAGCCGTCCCGATGGATTTGACGCGCTGGGTCACATCATGCAGGCGATTGCCACCCTGCCGCGAAAATATCCATTTGAACTTCTGCTTAATACAAATATCGAGACCGCGCAGCGAGAGGTCTTCGATGTGCTCGGCGTTTTGGAAGCGGATAAAGATGGCATCGTCCTGCGCGGCAGTGTGGACGATCTCGATTGGCTCGCCAGACAATTGTCCGTTTTTTCTTTTGGTTTTATGGTGCGCCAACCGCGGGAATTGAAGGCGGCCTTAAAGCGACATTCTGCAAAGTTGGGGAGTTTCTGAATGACAAAGTGGCAGCTTGAACTACATAACATAATAGCAAAGTCCAATTAAGAGCTTTGGGCTTATAATGCCTACGAAATTTTCTCTGCCCTGTTTAAATCTAAAACTGTACAGGCTTAAGCCGCCGTTCTCGGCGGTGTTTTATGAGTAAGGCCAGTCAGTTTTGTGCGGTGGAGAAACGAACTTTATGGAGATCAACTTGACCGACGCGCCTTCCCCGTTAATTTTTATAAGTTACAGCCGAGTAGACTCGAAAGCCCAGCAGCGCCTGGCGGATGCCTTGCGCAAGCGTGGACTGTCGGTATGGGTGGATAATGAAAAACTCACTCCAGGAAACCCCGCATGGGAGCGGGAGATCGAAAAAGCGATCCTCGCGTGCAGTGCAGTGATCGCCATTCTTTCACCCGAGGCAAAACGATCGGAGTGGGTGCGTCGTGAGGTCAGCTTTGCCGAGCAGCATAACAAGCGCATTTTCCCTGTCCTGCTCCGCGGGGATGAAAGTTCCACCATGACCTTGCGTATGATCAACCATCAATTCATTGATCTGCGTCAAAACGAAAAAGAAGGGGTTGAAACCCTCTACAATACGATTTCCGATTATTTGGAACTGGTGAAAAATAACGCTGCGAATGAAGGCACGGGGTCGGCTTTCTCCAAAGCGCGTGTATGGGGCTTTGCCATCCTTGGAATATTCACTCTGCTCGTAGCGAGTTCATTTTTCTTGAAAGCAGGCCCTTTTGCGGCTTCGCCAACAGCGACTGCCACAGCAACAGCAACCATTGCAGCGACCATGACGCCCACGCAAACCGCTCAACCTGAGGTTGTCATCCCTGAATTTTTTACATTGGATTTTGATGCTGATTTGGAAAACTGGGATTCCTTTATTGTCGGTGATACTGAAAATGAAGTGAAGACAACCGTTGAAAAAAGCTACATGAAATTCGAACTCAACAGCAAAGATCAGCACTATTACACATATTACACACTCAGAACCTACAATAATATTCGTGTTGATATCCGCAGCGAAAACCGCGGCGAATTCAACAGCGTTGCCACTGTGATCTGCCGTTATCACATAGACAAGGATTGGTATGAATTTAATTTCGACAGCGGCGGCCTGTATCAGATTTTGTATGTCAAATGGAATGACGAGAAAACAAAGACCATTTCCACATTGATTGCCAATGGCGGCTCCAGCCTTATCAATGCTGGGAAAAATGTCAACGAATACTCTGTGATTTGCAACGACCGCACCCTTTCATTGTGGATCAATGGTAATGAGATCAGTACCGTGATCGATAACAGGTTTGTTCTGGAGGAAGGCTATGTGGGGATCGGGGTTTCTTCTGGCAAGCTTGTTCCAGTTGAGAACAGGATCGACACACTCACGATCAGCCAGCCTTAGATCTGTGTTCCTTTCCAGGAGCCGCCTTTTTACAGGCGGCTCTTGATTTTTAAGCCTTTTGAGCAAGATTGCAACGATGCCGTATAATCGGGCATCAACCCTAACTTTGTGTGAGGATAAATCATGGATTCTCTTTCAGAACGCCGCAAGGCGATTCTTTTTCTTGCGCTCGCCGCCATTCTATGGAGCACAAGCGGACTATTCATCAAAATTTTGGATTGGCAGCCCCTCTCAATACTGGCTGCACGCAGCTTCTTTGCCGCCATCGTTTTTCTCATCTACCTGCGCCGCATCCCCACCCGCTTTAGCATGTGGCAGTTACTGGCAGCAGGGATGTTCATCCTGACACAGTTCCTGTTCATCACCTCCACCAAACTGACCACGGCAGCGAATGCGATCTTCCTGCAATACACCGCGCCCATTTACGTTGTACTGCTCGCATTCTGGTTCCTGCGTGAAAAGCCCTCTCGCACAGACTGGCTTTCGATGCTGATCATTTTCCTCGGATTGACACTCTTCTTCGGCGACAAACTCAGCACCGACGGTTTCTACGGCAACCTGCTTGCCATTCTCAGCGGCGTAACCTCGGCTGTGATGATGGTCTCCTTCCGCGCCCAAAAAAACGGCAACCCAGCCGAGAGCAATCTCATTGCATTTCTGGTCACGGCTGCTTTTGGCATTCCCTTTGTATTGAAGGAAACGTGGACAGTGGAAAGCTGGTCCATCCTCGCCTTCCTTGGTGTTTTTCAAATTGGGCTTGCCTTCATCTTTTTCACGCAGGGCATCAAACACATCCCTGCTTTGGAAGCGAATCTGATCGGCACGCTGGAACCCGTGCTAAATCCCATTTGGGTATTTCTGTTCTACGGGGAAAGCATGGGAGCCTTCGCCCTCATCGGTGGACTGGTCGTACTCGGTGGAGTGGTTTTGAGCGCGGTTGGAGGCGCAAAGGCAGCGAAAGAAGAACAGCAAGCTTGAAATTTACAATAATCCAAGAAAAAAAGGAATTACATTCATGCCCCCAAAACTCTCTTACACCATCTGGTTCACCCAGCGGACAGGCAGCACTTTACTATATAAAGCCATCGAATCAACCGGCATGGCAGGCGTCCCGCGTGAGTGGTTCAATTGTCCGCCTGACTTACTGACGACTTTCAAAAAGACAAGTCACGCCGAACTTCAAGAGTATTTATACAAACTTGGATGCACGCCCAATGGAGTCTTTGGCATCAGTCACTCCTTTTACGAGCCGAACTTTAGCCAATTGACCGAAACGCTTCGGAGCCTCCCTGCGTGCGGGTCTGCCCAAACAGAGCGGACAGCCATCTGGGAGCAAGTCTTTCCCAATCACCGCCACATCTTCATGACGCGCCGTAACAAGGTACGGCTGGCCGTCTCGTGGTGGCGGGCGATCCAATCGGGAGAATGGCATGTGCCGACCGATCAAGCCCGAGCACTTGTTAACCTTGCTGACAAATATTCATTCGATGCCATTAACCATCTCTACAATGAATGTTCCATGCGCGAAGCAGGGATTCAGGAATTCTTTGCCGAAGGCGGCATTACCCCGCTGAATATTTTCTACGAAGACTTCATCCAAAACTATGAAGGGACTGTGCGCACGATCCTCGATTATCTCGGACTGGACTCACAGTCCGCGCCCATTGCTCTGCCTGCACTGACCAAAATAGCGGATACTGTTTCTGAAGAATGGGTTCAGCGCTTCCGCGAAGAACGCCAGAATGGCTGGCCTAATCGCGGTTGGTAGAGAGCGCGCCTTTAGAACGTTTCCCCTTTTTCCAACATCTCCACAAATTGGCGGATGCGCTTTTCACGCGTTTCCGTCCTTTTCGCAGTCTCAATTCTGAATAAAAATATATATCGTCTCGAACCTGTCAGAGTCTCAAAGAAGGCTTTGGCTTTCTTGTTCTTATCCAGCGCGGACTGAAAATCCGCGGGGACAGTCATTGTCTTCTGCGACGCATACGCCGCATCCCAACGCCCGTCCTGCTTCGCCGCTTCAACAGCTTTCAACCCTGACGGTTTCATCTCCCCACTCGCAATCAACTGTTCCACTCTTTTGGTATTGATCTGCGACCAGATACTCTTTGGTCTACGCGGTGTGAATTTTACAAGCCAATGTTTATCGTCAAAACTTTTTGCCTGGCCATCGATCCAGCCATAGCACAAAGCGACATTCACCGCCTCTTTATATGTCACGGACGGAATCTCCGCATCCTTCTTGGCAAGTTTAAGCCAGGCACCAGCGGACTTATCATGATTTTTCGCAAGCCACTCTGCAAATTTCTTTTTGGATTCAAACGGTAAAGTAGGAAGTTCGATCAGTTTAGTCATAACGTATATTTTATCGCTTGTTATTCAATTCCTGACTCTTCATTGAGATGACAGGGAAGAATAAAATGCGAGGCACTGGCAGGGTGAAGACATTATGAGAGTTGGTTAATAAAATTCTCACCCCATATTTCGAGCATATTCTTTCAGCGAAGAAATCTTACCCTTATTCCTACCAACTTTGTCATCAGAACTAATGAAGTTGTTAACTGCCAGCACCTCTTAATAAGATACCATGAATTGAATTCAATGCGGTCTGCATTGAATCTTTATCAACATAAGAGGAGACATGAAACAATCTGTTAATCAGCTATTGAACTTCTTTAAAAACCACAAATACGGCAAGCCAAGCTTGATCCTTTTGATCATTGGCTTGGTGGCTGTTGGCACAATGTCCATCCGTTCCATGATGCAGGAAGAACCTATCGCGTTGAGCAATGTCGCGGCTGCCATATCAGCTGGTCGGGTGGTACGAATCGAGGAACTGCAAGGCAGCGACACTCTGATCATCCACTACAAAGATGGGACAGAGGACACAACACGACGGGACCAATCCACTTCCTTTTTGGAACAAATGCAATTCCTTGGTGTCAGTAAAAGCCAGATGGCGAAGTTGGAATATGAGGTCGTACAGTCAAAGATGGCCGCCAGTGACAAAATCATCAGCACAGTGATAAGCATTGCCATGCTTGGCATGATGGGTTTTGCCGTAACGCGAATGGGCGGCGGGATCATTGGCCGCAAAAAATTTGTGGAAGGGGCGATCCCGAACCTCAGCTTCAACGATGTTGCCGGTATGGACGAAAACCGTGAGGAATTGGTCGATATCGTTGCCTTCTTAAAAAATAATCAGTTGTACGAGCGCATTGGCGCGCGGATGCCGCATGGCGTTCTTTTGGCAGGCGACCCGGGAACAGGCAAAACCTTGCTGGCTAAGGCAATTGCCGGAGAAGCAGGCGTGCCTTTCTTTAGCACCTCTGGTTCTGAATTCGTGGAAATGTTCGTTGGTATGGGTGCGAGCCGTGTACGTTCCTTATTTAAAAAAGCGCGAGCCAAAGCTCCGTGTATTATTTTCATTGATGAAATTGACGCAGTTGGACGCAAGCGTCACGGCGGCGGCGGGGGCGGCGGCGAAATGGAACAGGATCAGACTCTGAATCAGCTGCTCGTTGAAATGGACGGATTTGCCGCCACGGATGGAGTCGTCGTTCTGGCTGCCACCAACCGCGTGGATGTGCTTGACCCCGCCTTGATCCGTGCAGGTCGTTTTGACCGCCATGTGACCATCTCCCGCCCTGACGTGAAGGGACGCGTGTCCATTCTGGAGGTGCATGTCAAAGATCGAAAACTGGCAGCGGATGTGAATCTAATGGATATTGCCAAATCAACTCCCGGCTTGGTCGGAGCGGACTTGGCGAATATCGTCAATGAAGCGGCGATCATCGCAGTGCGCGGCGGCAATGAAGTCATCTCTGTGCTCGATTTTCAGGAAGCTGTCGAAAAGTCTTTGATCGGCGGCGTTCAACAAAAGAGCCGAATTATCAGCGAAAGTGAGCGACGCACCATTGCCTATCATGAAGCGGGGCACGCGGTTGTGATGCACGCCACGCCGCACTCTGACCCTGTGTACAAGATCACCATCATTCCGCGCGGACAGTCTGGCGGCTTTACGATGGCGCTCCCCGAACAGGACAGCATTCTCATGTTCCGCAACCAGATCATGGCACGCATCATCGGCCTGATGGGCGGACGTGTGGCAGAGGAAATCTTCTGCCACGACATCACCAGCGGCGCATCCAATGACTTGCAGGTTGCCACGCAACTGGCCGAGGACATGGTCATGCGCCTCGGAATGAGCATCAGCGGTTTGCGGGTATTCCAACGGCACGAAGTTGGTGGGTCACAGGCTGGGCAAAAAACATTTGAAGCGCTCGACAAAGCCATCAACGAGATTCTTGATGAAGGTTATCAGGAAGCCAAACGCATTGTCACCGAAAAGCGGGATGCAGTGGAACGGGTAACACAAGCCCTGCTCGCGCAAGAGACTTTGTCACGCGAAGAGTTTGTCGCGCTGATGTAGTTTTCCTAAATTTTTAATGGATAATAAGAAAGCCTCCGAGTAAAATCTTGGAGGCTTTCTTATTGTCTCACCTTACGTAATGTCGTTCTGAGCGCAGCGAAGAACCTCTACAATTGTCTCAGAGACCCTTCGCTATCGCTCAGGGAATCATGGTCGGCTGCGTAAGGTGAGTTATTGTTTAAAACCAAAGGAGTAATAAATGAAAATCAGCGCCCGTGTTGACAATAGCGAAGGTAAGCATCACGTTACATTGACCACAAACGATAATTCTCATTCCATCATCATTCCCCCAAAATCAAGCGGACTCGGCTCCAGCGCCAACGGCGGAGAATTGCTCTTCCTCGCGCTGGCGACCTGCTACTGCAATGACATCTACCGCGAAGCCGCGAAACGGAATATCCCAGTGGAAAAAGTGGAAGTGGAAGTGAGCGGCGATTTCGGCGCAGAAGGCGAAGGTGCAAAGAACGTGTCTTATTCAGCCAAAGTCCATGCCAAAGGGACAGAAGAAGAAATCCGCGCGCTGATGGAATACACAGACACGGTCGCCGAAATTCAGAATACACTCAGGGCAGGGACAGATGTCAAATTGAGCGAGATTATAATTAGCACTTGAATATAGTATGAGATCGGTAGTTTTATTGATTTCCATCTCTACTGGAAATTCAAGCAAACGCAAGGCTGTTCCAACAAACCACTTTATTGGATAAAGGAAAAAAAGATCATGATTACTGCACTTGTACGATTTACTGTAGAAGATATTGAAAAATGGAAGCCTGTCTTTGTAGAGGCAGCCGCTTTGCGCAAAAGCTATGGCTCCATGAGCGCACAAGCCTTTCATCAAGCGGACAATAAAAATGAGATCTACGTCCTCCTGAGTTTTGAAAGCGTTGAGAAGGCAAAGCAGATGTTTCAATCTGAAGAATTCCGTGAAGTGACAAAACGCGGAGGAATGACAGCCCCGCCCGTGGTGACCTTTCTCGATGAAGTGGCATCGTTACCTTCATAAAAAACCACCCCACCCGTCCTCCCCCAAATGCGACAACTGAAGTTTTGGAAATTATAAAAAGCCTCTATGTCGCATTTGGGGGAGGTGCCCGCGGATGCGGGCGGAGGGGGGGCTTTTGCCGTTGTACTTTGGGAAACAAGGAGGTAGTACCCCGCCGAAATTCAGAATACACTTCGAGCAGGGACGGAAGTAGCGTTGAGCTTGATCGATATTGTGGTAATGTAAATATTATTGGGCAACCATAGTAACCTTGACGGTAAATTAGTGTTCAAGTTTCTAATAAATACTGATCAATATTTTTATCGGAGACTCAATATGGCAGAATTCCAATACAATTTAGTAAGTGACGGAAAAGGCGGGCAGATCAAATTTCCAGTTTTTATTTCGCAGGCAGATATGGATCTGATCGAAAAAGAGTTTGTTGCAAAAGATGATGATGTATTTGTTACCACATATCCGCGTTCAGGCACAACCTGGACAGAACAAATGGTGCATCTTTTGGTGAACAACGGTGTGCAAGGCGAACAGCGTCTCACAGATGCCGTCCCCTGGCTGGAGACTCTGCCCCATCGCCCCAATGGCATGATCGAATTTTTGAAGACCCTGCCGCAACGCCGCCTGTTCACAAGTCATCTGCCTTACCCGCTCATGCCCAGCCTCGGGAATACGACTGCGAAAATTGTATACGTGGCGCGTAATCCTAAAGATGTGGCGATCTCAACTTATTTTCACAACCAAAGCAAACTCGGCTACGAAGGCACCTGGGAGGAACACTTTCAGCTTTTTCTTACAAGCGACGTTGGGTGCGGCCCATACTTTGACCACATCCTGCCGTGGTGGCAAGCCAGCCAACACACGAAAAATATTCTGTTCTTGAAATATGAAGACATGAAACGTGACCACGCTGGCTGCGTCACCAGGATCGCCTCTTTTTTGGACCTTCAAGCTGATCCGCAATTAATTGACACAGTTGTCACCTTGAGCAGTTTCAAATCCATGACCTCGAACGAGACCACGAACTTCAACTGGGTTCCCCAACGCGAAGGTGTCCCAACCCATTTCCGCAAAGGCGATATCGGCGATTGGCGGAATCATTTCAGTGAGGAACAAAGCCAGCAGATGGATAGTCTGTTCATGGAAAAAATGAAAGGAACTGGCCTGCAGTTTGATTTTGGAGACGGGGTTCTCATGCCCTAAACGCCCTGCGTACGGATGGAGCATACTGACACGGTTGCCGAAATTCAGAATACCCTCCGAGCAGGGACGGATGTCAAATTGAGCGGGGTTGAGATTGTGACAAGATAAATCTACCCCACCCAGCCTCCCCCAAATCAGACAGTACTACTGTCCGATTTGGGGGAGGTGCCCGTAAGAGCGGAGGGGGTTTAATCCTTGAGGTAAAATCGCCAAATGCCAGTCCGCAGAACCACACCCAAAGGCTATCAAAACGCAAGAGAACTTCGCAAGGAGCCCACACCCGCTGAAGCCAAACTATGGGCGTACCTCCGCAATGACCA
>JADKEA010000017.1 GCA_016718275.1 Candidatus Villigracilis affinis | reverse complement strand
CTCGCTCGGCCGGGCGCCCTCGGCCGGGTAGCCACCACCCGGCCCAACCCGGCCGGCTACCCGCCGGCTACCCGCTGGGTACCGGTTTTCGCCCAAACAAGAGCGGGCCGGGTTGGGCCGGGTAGGCCGGGTAGCCCCCAGATCGGTCGGTCCCCGGAACCATCCCCGGCCGGCTCGGCGAAACGCCCCCCGGCTGGCCATGGTTCCGGAACTATCTTAGCTCCCTGGCCGGGCAGGGCCGGGTAGCCGGCCGGGGTGGGGGCGATGATCTTTCTTCGCGAGGCACGGACGTCTGACCTGGAGGAGCTCCTCGGGATGGTCCCGGATGGTTCCGGGGCCCTAGCCGGCCCGGAGGTAGGCCGGGGCCCAGGCTCTTCGCGAGGGACACGGTGTTATGGCAATGGTCGGGGGCTAGTCGGCGCCGAACCCCTTTGGCCGGGGGTTTGAAGAGGGTTCTTGCGGTCCACCTGCGCCTGGACGTCCGCCGTCTCGCCCCCGGGAGGCCCTTTGGAAAGCCCGACCCGCCCCGGAGAGCTCGAGCGAGGGGCTCGTGCTGCATCTCGAACGCTCGGAGTCCCTCGGCTAGGCGCTCGCGGATATCGATTCGCGGTAGGCCTGCGCCTTCGGGAGGGGCTCGTGGACTTCCAGGTTCGTGGCGATCGAGTTCGTCACGGTGAGCGCCTGCCAGCAAACCTGTTCGAGTTCGTGAACGACAGTAGGCCGAGAGGCGCGCCGGGGCGCCGACGGGAGCGCATCGGCTTCCCCAACGCGCGGTGAGGACATCCCGGGGGAGCATCCTCGGCGCGCGCCGCCGTCCGAAGGCATCGCAGAAGCTACCTTTCGTCCACCTGCGCCCTCTCTAGCTCGAGTTCGTCGTCCCCCCGGCGTGGTGTTCAGGTGTTCGAACCCGTTTGGACATGCCCAGCGGGGCCAGGAGCTACGCGTTTCGGTCAGCGCGGGAGGGGCGGGAGCGCAAGGAGCTTGCGTTGCTATCGTTTGTTTATACTTATCGAACCGTGGCCAACGCCAAGCTCACTGCCTTCCGGCTTACGGAAGCCGACCGCGCGTACCTCGACACGCTCGAGGACAAGCTGGGATTCTCCAAGACCGACGTAATCCGGCTAGCCCTTCGCCGCCTGGCCGAGCTCGAAGGCCTTGAGCTCATCAAGAAGTCGGACCCGCGCCGCCCCGCGCGGCGTGTCTGACGCCATCGAAGGGCCTTCGCCGGCGCCGTCGAGGGCGAGATCTTCTCCAGCCCGAAGTCGATCGCCGATGCGACGAGCTACGGCCGCCCTCTCTAGGCGCTCGACCGACGTACAAGCTCCCTCTCCGGCCTCGTGATGGGCACGTAAGCCGGCTCTTTCTGCTCCCCCAACGACCGAACCCCGTAGCGCTCCGCCTACCAAGCACGCGCCACGGGGCCCCGACCCCATGAGAACTAGCCCGAATTCCATCTTCCGTCGACTCCACCCGCCTCCCGCCCCCCTCTCGCTCCTGGCCCTTTGCGGGCGAAACACCGCGATTTTCCTGGGACCAAGGCCTTGAAGCCTGCCTAGACCGGCGCGCGCCGGGGCGGCGGAACCTCCCGAGGACCCCGTGAACGGCGCCGACGTCGCCGAGTTGCGTAAGCGGCTCAACGATCCGCGCCAGCTATGCACCGCCCTGGGGCTGCTCGACGGGTACAAGCCCGGGCGGCAGGCCGGGGGAGGGCTGCTCATACGCTGCCCGGCCCATGGCGAGCGCCATCCCTCCTGCTCGGTCCGTCGAGGGAGGGACGGGACCATCCAGGTCCGATGCTTCTCCTGCGACTTCGGGGGCGACGCCCTGTCCCTGGTCGCCGCGGCTCGAGGCCTCGACCCCCGCCACCAGTTCGGCGCGGTGCTGTCGGAAGCCGCTCGACTGGTCGGCTACTCCCTGGAGGCCCCCCGGGGGGGGAGCCCCTCCCCGACGCCATCGAGGGGGGAGTCCCCGAGGGCGGACCCCTCCCGGGAGAAGATATCCCCGCCGCAGCTCCCCCCGGAGCCCCCGGCCTACCCCGACGAACGCGAGGTCGCCGACGTCTGGGCCGCCAGCAGCACCGTCGAGGGGGATGAACAGGCCCGGGCCTACCTGGCTAGCCGGGCGATCGACCCCGTCCGAGTCGCCGCCCTCGACCTGGCCCGAGTACTCCCGGTCGACTTCACCGGCCCGAGCTGGGCGCGCTACCAGGGGAAGCCCTGGGCAGCGGCCGGCTACCGGCTCCTGGTGCCCATGGTCGATGCGCATGGGGCCCTCCGCTCGCTCCGGGCCTGGCGCCTTGCGGGGTCTGGGGAGGATCCAAAGCGCGTAGCTCCAGCCGGGAAGGCCATGGCGGGGCTGGTCATGGCCTGTCCCGTCGCCCGGAACCTGCTCCAGACCGGCCAGTCCCCCTCCGGAGGGCCCTTCGACGTCGTGATCACCGAGGGGGAGCCCGACTTTCTCACCCATGCGACCCGTTCCGAGGGGTCCGCGGCGCCGGCGGTGGTGGGCGTAGTGGCCTCCGCATGGAGTTCCGCGGTCGCAGATCGCCTTGCTGGCGATGCCCGCATCGTGATCCGCACCCATCGCGATGCCGCAGGGGACCGCTACGCCGCCGACATCCGGTCGTCCCTCGCCGATCGCGTTCCTGTTCTCGACTTCTCGCGCCCCAGTGACCCCTCGATGAAGCTCCCCGACGACAACGACGACGCCCAGAACGGGGAGCTGCATAGCTATCTGGACAACATCGAGCCCGGAGCTGTCCCCCGGACGGTCTCTTCGTCGCTGTCGAACCCCTCGGACACCTGGTCGACGGTGGGCTCTCTGGTCGAACGTCTCCGGAACGCGCCGGCGAAGCTGCACACCGGCGTCGAGAACATCGATGAGGGATGGCGCGGCGGGGCCCCCGCGGGACTCGTTTGGGTCATCGGCGGCGCCCCCGGCGCCGGCAAGACCACGTGGGTAACGAACCTAGGCCATGAGTGGGCCCTGCACGGCGTCCCCGTGGCCTACGTCGCAGGCGATGAAGCACGTGAAGGCATCCTGATTCGCCTAGGGCAGCAGGCCGGTATCGACCGCAAGTACCTCGAGGAGGGTGCACCGGTCGCCCTGGACGACCTGGAGAAGCATCTGCAGGAGCTCCCCATGCTCCTGGTCGACCCCGACGAGGACGTCGGAGTCGACGTTGCGACCGTCGCGACAGCGCTCCGCCGGCGGTGGCCCGTCGAGGGACCGGCCGTGATCATCATCGACTCGCTCCAGGCGATGGCCCGCCGCATCCCCGATGACGTCTCCGACACGCCGCGCGCCAAGGTCGACGCGTTCATGAAGAGCTGCAAGGCGGCGGCGAAGCGCCACCAGCTCGTGATCATCTGCCTGTCGGAGCTAGCGCGCGGCGCCTACCGCGGCGGGAACGACCAGACGAACGACCTCGCCGCCGCCAAGGAGAGCGGCGCCATCGAATACGAGGCCGGGGCCCTATGCGTCCTACGGCCCGTCGAGGAGGAGCCGGGGCTAGTGACGGTCTCCTGGGCGAAGTCCCGCCCGGGCCGGGTCGAGCCCTTCGCCCTCCGGCTCGACCACAAGACCGCGACCGTCTCCGCCGAGGAGCCCCCGTCGAAGAAGAAGGGCACCCCCGAGGAGGGGGACGCCGCCTACCGCGAGCTGCTCGACCAGGTCGCCGAGACGGTCCGACGCAACCAGGGCACCGGGGGGGTGCCCGGGGCGGAGGCGGTGCTGGCGCGCATGGTCCCTGGCCGGCGCTGCTCGGCGGTGCGGGCCGCCCTCAACGAACTCCTCGAGACGGGGGTCTTGCAGAACCTGGGAGACCGGCGGCGCCCCCGGTTCTTCTGGGTAGAAAAAGAACCCATCGAGGGGGTCTTTAAAGAACCCATCGAGGGGGTCTTTAAAGAACCCATCGAGGGGGTCAATTAGAGACCAAATTGAGGTCTAAAGAGACATCGCAAAAACCCGCCTAATTCTACCCGGCCTACCCGGCCCGCCGATCGGGCCGGGTAGATTTCGGGAGCCGTTTTTGCGGTCGTAAAATACCTACCCCAAAAACCCCGTAGAAATTCTACCCGGCCAACCCGGCCCAACCCGGCCCGTACCCGGCCGGGCCGGGTAGAAACCCAATCCCGCTTCTACCCGGCCCACACCCCCTAAGGGGGTGGGCCGGGTAGCAAGAGGGTGGGTTTGCGGTCGGGAAGGCACAAAAAAACGCAAACTCGACGGGCCGGGTAGAATTGCGATGTCGAAAAACACCCTGTCATTATGGGTAAAAAAGAACTCATATCCCCCCCTCGACGGGTCTGGGTCGTCGGGGTGGTCCCTGGCCTCGGTCGGGGGGGCCTGCTGGGGGCCCCCAGGCGCCCCCTCGACGGGCTTCCGGGGGTCGGTCCGGGGGGATGGTCGACCGCCGGAGCCGACCCCCTTCCAGGGCCGTCCTGGGGGGGAGGGGGGCCCCCCCCCTCCCAGGGCTGGCTGGAGGGGGGGAGGCCCCCCCCCTCCCAGGGCTAGCCGGAGGGGGGGAGGGCCCCCCGGCGAAGGGGGGCTCGCCGGCGTCGACCCCCAGGCCCTGGGACCCCGGAACCGGTCCCCGGGGGGAGCTCCCGGGGGGCTACCGCGGGGGGGAGGCCCCGGCTCCCCGGTCTCCCCCGACGTACAGAGAGAGGGGGGTTTCGTTCGGGGGGAGGTCCCCGTCCGGTCCTAGGCCCTGGGAGCTCCCCCCTCGATGGGATTCCCGGGATTCGGGCGCCCGGGGCTAAGAAGAACGCCATGGGGCCCGGGGGGGGACCCGCCGGTGATCACGAGCTTCGCCATGGCGCCAGGGGGGCCCGGGTACGCCTGTCGGGGCGTTGGAGTCGTCGAAGTTGGGCTGCAGCTGCTCCCCCGGGGTTCGAATTCGTACGAACTCGACCCTCGACGACCTAGTCGAGGCCCCGGAAGACTTCTTCGGCAACTCGCTCGGGCCGCTCGATGTGCAGGAGCGCTGCCTTCGAGGGGGGTGAAGGGCGAGATCTTGTTCGCGTCACCCCCGGTGAAGCCTCCCGAGGGGGCAGGTTGCTCGAGCGGAGCATCCCGCGGCATCGCCGTGGTGGCCCGCGGGCATCGATGTCGGGTCCGTAGACGCCATGCCGGAGGTGCATGTTGCCGTGCATGTGACCGGGGGAGTCCGCCGAGTAAGTTCTCGAACCTGGTGCAGGGGCTGTAGCGGGTCGACATGGCGGTCCGGGGACGCCGTGTCGGGGATGCATGTGGCGCCGCGGCGGTGGCGGTCGACGGGTAGACGTTCGACTCGGAGGTACCGGCGGTGGTGGCGGCGCCCTCGAGGGGGTTCCGCCTAGCCTTCGACGGTCCCGTCTACAGGTCGGCGTACCGGTGCGCGGCCCCGGCGTGGAGCGCTGCCGGACTTCTTCGGTGGCCTCGATCGGGATTGCACTCGCCGTACGTCGTCGGGACGTCCCTCATGGCATCCCGGTATGGGCTAGCGGTGCCCCTCGGCGACCGGTCTTGCGCGGCGTCGACGTCGACATCGTTGGTGTCGTCCCCCTCGGTACGCGTCGACGGGGGTGCACGTGCTCATGAAGTTCCTCCCGGCGTGTGCTGTCACCCCATCCCAGGTACCCGTCGGCGCGGTTCGAGTTCGCGAACTTGATGTACTGCGCGCTCCTGTTCACCAACCAGGCCGCCAAGTTCGTCCTCGCCCCCCCGCCTGGACCTGTTTCGGGTGGCCATGGCGCTGTACTCGATCGCCAAGAAGATGTTCGGCGACCCGTTCGGGCCCCTCTCCCCCCCCTCGATGGTCCTCTGGATGCCCCCGATGTCCCCCGTACGTGGCCTAGACGGACCGGTAACTACGGGATTTGCGGGCTCGACATCGGCGCCGACAGGTTCTTGGGGGGCGGAACCCCCCGCCTAGCCCGTTCCGCACCTGCGCCGGCCCCCCTATGGCCCCCGTAGCCCCCCTCTAGGCCCCGACCGCGGTACCCGCGGGCCCCTAGGACGCCCCGGAGCCATGCCCGAGCACCCCCGTCGACGTCCCGGACGGCCCCCGGGCCTGCCTAGGGGCCCGGGGTACGGCGACTCGATGCGTATCGAGTCCCCGATCGGTCGACCTCTCCGGGATGTACTTCCGGATCCGGGCGCCCCCCAGGAGCCCCCGGGGGACTAGCCAGCTGGGTAGCCCCCCCGGCCCCCCCAGCTCGCTCGAGGTCGGGCCCTCCCCCCTAGCCCGAGTCTACCCGGCCGGTCGGGGTGGGCCGGGTAGCCCCCCCATCCCGGTCGGTCCCCGGAACCATCCCGGAACCATCCCCCCCACCCCGACCGGCTACCCGGCCCCCCCAGCCCGGTCGGTCCCCGGAACCATCCCGGAACCATCCCCCCCACCCCGGCCGGGTAGCCGGTCGGCTCGCTCGGCCGGGCGCCCCTCGGCCGGGTAGCCGGCCTACCCGGCCCAACCCGGCCGGGTACCCGGCCGGGTACCCGGCCGGGTTGGGCCGGGTAGCCCGGCCGGGTACCCGGCCCAACCCGGCCGGGTACCCGGCCCAACCCGGCCGGGTACCCGGCCCAACCCGGCCGGGCCCGTACCCGGCCCAACCCGGCCGGGTACCCGGCCCAACCCGGCCGGGTACCCGGCCGGGTACCCGGCCGGGTACCCGGCCGGGTACCGGTTTGAGCCAAAAACAAGAGCGGG
This sequence comes from Candidatus Villigracilis affinis, assembly GCA_016718275.1. Classification (GTDB taxonomy): domain Bacteria; phylum Chloroflexota; class Anaerolineae; order Anaerolineales; family Villigracilaceae; genus Villigracilis; species Villigracilis affinis. The sequence goes on along the minus strand of JADKEA010000017.1, from coordinate 4,780 downwards.
CCGGGTTGGGCCGGGTAGGCCGGGTAGCCCCCCCAGATCGGTCGGTCCCCGGAACCATCCCCCGGCCGGCTCGGCCGGGCGCCCCCCGGGCTGGCCATGGTTCCGGAACCATCCCCGGGCCCCTGGCCGGGTAGGGGGCCGGGTAGCCGGCCGGGGTGGGGGGCGAGATTCTCGTCGAGCAGCACGACGTCGACCTGGAGGAACTCCTCGGGATGGTCCCGGGATGGTTCCGGGGCCCTAGCCGGCCCGGAGGTAGGCCTGGGGCCCAGGCTCTTCGCGAGGGACACGGTGCTTATGGCAATGAAGTCGGGGGGCTAGTCGGCGCCGAACCCCTTTGGCCGGGGTCCGAAGAAGGGTTCTTGCGGTCCACCTGCGCCTGGACGTCCGCCGTCTCGCCCCCGGAGGCCCTTTGGAAAGCCCAACCCGCCCCGAAGAGCTCGAGCGAGGGGCTCGTGCTGCATCTCGAACGCTCGGAGTCCCTCGGCTAGGCGCTCGCGGATATCGATTCGCGGTAGGCCTGCGCCTTCGGGAGGGGCTCGTGGACTTGCAGGTTCGTGGCGATCGAGTTCGTCACGGTGAGCGCCTGCCAGCAAACCTGTTCGAGTTCGTGAACGACAGTAGGCCGAGAGGCGCGCCGGGGCGCCGACGGGAGCGCATCGGCTTCCCCAACGCGCGGTGAGGACATCCCGGGGGAGCATCCTCGGCGCGCGCCGCCGTCCGGAAGGCATCGCAGAAGCTACCTTTCGTCCACCTGCGCCCTCTCTAGCTCGAGTTCGTCGTCCCCCCGGCGTGGTGTTCAGGTGTTCGAACCCGTTTGGACATGCCCAGCGGGGGCTAGAGCTACGCGTTTCGGTCGGCTCGGTAGGGGCGGGAGCGCAAGGAGCTTGCGTTGCTATCGTTTGTTTATACTTATCGAACCGTGGCCAACGCCAAGCTCACTGCCTTCCGGCTTACGGAAGCCGACCGCGCGTACCTCGACACGCTCGAGGACAAGCTGGGATTCTCCAAGACCGACGTGGTCCGGCTAGCTCTTCGCCGCCTGGCCGAGCTCGAAGGCCTTGAGCTCATCAAGAAGTCGGACCCGCGCCGCCCCGCGCGGCGTGTCTGACGCCATCGAAGGGCCTTCGCCGGCGCCGTCGAGGGCGGAGATCTTCTCCAGCCCGAAGTCGATCGCCGATGCGACGAGCTACGGCCGCCCTCTCTAGGCGCTCGACCGACGTACAAGCTCCCTCTCCGGCCTCGTGATGGGCACGTAAGCCGGCTCTTTCTGCTCCCCCACTGGCCCTTTGCGGGCGAAACACCGCGATTTCCTGGGACCAAGGCCTTGAAGCCTGCCTAGACCGGCGCGCGCCGGGGCGGCGGAACCTCCCGAGGACCCCGTGAACGGCGCCGACGTCGCCGAGTTGCGTAAGCGGCTCAACGATCCGCGCCAGCTATGCACCGCCCTGGGGCTGCTCGACGGGTACAAGCCCGGGCGGCAGGCCGGGGGAGGGCTGCTCATACGCTGCCCGGCCCATGGCGAGCGCCATCCCTCCTGCTCGGTCCGTCGAGGGAGGGACGGGACCATCCAGGTCCGATGCTTCTCCTGCGACTTCGGGGGCGACGCCCTGTCCCTGGTCGCCGCGGCTCGAGGCCTCGACCCCCGCCACCAGTTCGGCGCGGTGCTGTCGGAAGCCGCTCGACTGGTCGGCTACTCCCTGGAAGCCACCCGGGGGGGGAGCCCCTCCCGACGCCATCGAGGGGGAGTCCCGAGGGCGGACCCTCCCGGGAGAAGATATCCCCGCCGCAGCTCCCCCGGGAGCCCCCGGCCTACCCCGACGAACGCGAGGTCGCCGACGTCTGGGCCGCCAGCAGCACCGTCGAGGGGGGATGAACAGGCCCGGGCCTACCTGGCTAGCCGGGCGATCGACCCCGTCCGAGTCGCCGCCCTCGACCTGGCCCGAGTACTCCCGGTCGATTTCAGCGGCCCGAGCTGGGCGCGCTACCAGGGGAAGCCCTGGGCGGCGGCCGGCTACCGGCTCCTGGTGCCCATGGTCGATGCGCATGGGGCCCTCCGCTCGCTCCGGGCCTGGCGCCTTGCGGGGTCTGGGGAGGATCCAAAGCGCGTAGCTCCAGCCGGGAAGGCCATGGCGGGGCTGGTCATGGCCTGTCCCGTCGCCCGGAACCTGCTCCAGACCGGCCAGTCCCCCTCCGGAGGGCCTTCGACGTCGTGATCACCGAGGGGGAGCCCGACTTTCTCACCCATGCGACCCGTTCCGAGGGGTCCGCGGCGCCGGCGGTGGTGGGCGTAGTGGCCTCCGCATGGAGTTCCGCGGTCGCAGATCGCCTTGCTGGCGATGCCCGCATCGTGATCCGCACCCATCGCGATGCCGCAGGGGACCGCTACGCCGCCGACATCCGGTCGTCCCTCGCCGATCGCGTTCCTGTTCTCGACTTCGCGCGCCCCAGTGACCCCTCGATGAAGCTCCCCGACGACAACGACGACGCCCAGAACGGGGAGCTGCATAGCTACCTGGACAACATCGAGCCCGGAGCTGTCCCCCGGACGGTCTCCTCGTCGCCGTCGAACCCCTCGGACACCTGGTCGACGGTGGGCTCTCTGGTCGAACGTCTCCGGAACGCGCCGGCGAAGCTGCACACCGGCGTCGAGAACATCGATGAGGGATGGCGCGGCGGGGCCCCCGCGGGACTGGTTTGGGTCATCGGCGGCGCCCCCGGCGCCGGCAAGACCACGTGGGTAACGAACCTAGGCCATGAGTGGGCCCTGCACGGCGTCCCCGTGGCCTACGTCGCAGGCGATGAAGCACGTGAAGGCATCCTGATTCGCCTAGGGCAGCAGGCCGGTATCGACCGCAAGTACCTCGAGGAGGGTGCACCGGTCGCCCTGGACGACCTGGAGAAGCATCTGCAGGAGCTCCCCATGCTCCTGGTCGACCCCGACGAGGACGTCGGAGTCGACGTTGCGACCGTCGCGACAGCGCTCCGCCGGCGGTGGCCCGTCGAGGACCGGCCGTGATCATCATCGACTCGCTCCAGGCGATGGCCCGCCGCATCCCCGATGACGTCTCCGACACGCCGCGCGCCAAGGTCGACGCGTTCCTGAAGAGCTGCAAGGCGGCGGCGAAGCGCCACCAGCTCGTGATCGTCTGCCTGTCGGAGCTAGCGCGCGGCGCCTACCGCGGCGGGAACGACCAGACGAACGACCTCGCCGCCGCCAGGAGAGCGGCGCCATCGAATACGAGGCCGGGGCCTATGCGTCCTACGGCCCGTCGAGGAGGAGCCGGGGCTAGTGACGGTCTCCTGGGCGAAGTCCCGCCCGGGCCGGGTCGAGCCCTTCGCCCTCCGGCTCGACCACAAGACCGCGACCGTCTCCGCCGAGGAGCCCCCGTCGAAGAAGAAGGGCACCCCCGAGGAGGGGGCCGCCGCCTACCGCGAGCTGCTCGACCAGGTCGCCGAGACGGTCCGACGCAACCAGGGCACCGGGGGGTGCCCGGGGCGGAGGCGGTGCTGGCGCGCATGGTCCCTGGCCGGCGCTGCTCGGCGGTGCGGGCCGCCCTCAACGAACTCCTCGAGACGGGGGTCTTGCAGAACCTGGGAGACCGGCGGCGCCCCCGGTTCTTCTGGGTAGAAAAAGAACCCATCGAGGGGGTCTTTAAAGAACCCATCGAGGGGGTCTTTAAAGAACCCATCGAGGGGGTCAATTAGAGACCAAATTGAGGTCTAAAGAGACATCGCAAAAACCCGCCTAATTCTACCCGGCCTACCCGGCCCGCCGATCGGGCCGGGTAGATTTCGGGAGCCGTTTTTGCGGTCGTAAAATACCTACCCCAAAAACCCCGTAGAAATTCTACCCGGCCAACCCGGCCCAACCCGGCCCGTACCCGGCCGGGCCGGGTAGAAACCCAATCCCGCTTCTACCCGGCCCACACCCCTAAGGGGTGGGCCGATGTGAAAAGTGGGTTTGCAGTCGGGAAGGCACAAAAAAACGCAAACTCGACGGGCCGGGTAGGGTTGCGATGTCGAAGAACACCCTGTCATTATGGGTAAAGAACTCATATCCCCCCTCGACGGGTCTGGGTCGTCAGGGTGGTCCCTGGCCTCGGTCGGGGGCCTGCTGGGGCCCCAGGCGCCCCCTCGACGGGCTTCCGGGGGGTCGGTCGGGGATGGTCGACCGCCGGAGCCGACCCCCTTCCAGGGCCGTCCTGGGGGAGGGCCCCCCCCTCCGAGGGCTGGCTGGAGGGGGGCCCCTCCCAGGGGCTAGCCGGAGGGAGGGCCCCCGGCGAAGGGGGAGGCTCGCCGGCGTCGACCCCAGGCCCTGGGACCCCCGGAACCGGTCCCCGGGGGAGCTCCCGGGGGCTACCGCGCGGGAGGCCCCGGCTCCCCGGTCTCCCCGACGTACCCAGAGAGGGGTTTCGTTCGGGGAGGTCCCGTCCGGTCCTAGGCCCTGGGAGCTCCCCCCTCGATCAGGATTCGGGATTCGGGCGCGGGGGCTAAGAAGAACGCCATGGGGTCCGGGGGGGTACCGCCGAGGTGATCACGAAGCTTCGCCATGGCGCCAGGGCTCGCGTACGCTCTGTCCGGGGCGTTGGAGTCGTCGAAGTTGGGCTGCAGCTGCTCCCCGGGGTTCGAGGTCGTACGGAGTCGACCATCGACGACCTCTAGTCGGGGCCCCGGAAGAACTTCTTCGGCAACTCGCTCAGGGCCGCTCGATGTGCAGGGAGCGCTGCCTTCGAGGGGGTGAAGAGGCGAGATCTTGTTCGCGTCACCCCCGGTGAAGCCT
>JADKEA010000016.1 GCA_016718275.1 Candidatus Villigracilis affinis | reverse complement strand
GATTGCTGGATGACCCAAACAATATTGCCAAGAACTTGAACGCCTACATCAATGGGTTCTCTGAGAATATGCGTGAAGTGATTGACCGCTTTGATTTCCGTAATACGATCTCAAAGCTCAACGAAGCCAACCTGCTTTACAAGGTGGTTGAACGCTTCAAAAGCATTGACCTGCATCCTGATCTCGTGGACAACCATGAGATGGGTACGATCTTTGAAGAACTCATCCGTCGCTTCAATGAGGCGCTGGATGAAAACCCTGGCGAGCACTTCACGCCGCGTGAAGTGGTCAATTTGATGGTGAAATTATTGCTTGTAGTTGAGAATGAATCGCTGAAAATTCCGCAGCGCGTCATCAAAGTAGCGGACCCAGCCTGCGGAACGGGCGGCATGTTGACAATTGCCAAAGAAGAAATGCTGGCGATCAACCCAAAGCTGGATGTGTATTTATATGGGCAGGAAGTCAACCCCGAAACCTTCGCGGTTTGCAAATCCGACCTGTATATGAAAAGCACAGACGGAAGGGACGCGGAAAGCATCGCCTTCGGTTCGACGTTATCAAAAGACGCGCACGCCCACGAACGATTTGATTACCAACTCGCCAACCCGCCTTATGGCAAGGAATGGAAACGAGACAGGAAGCTGTGGAAGCCGAAGCAGAAAAGGGAGAAAAGGGACGCTTTTCGGCAGGCACCCCACGGATCAGCGATGGACAAATGCTTTTCCTGCAACATATGCTCAGCCACATGACCCATCCCGAAGATGGCGGCGGACGGGTGGCTATTGTTATGAACGGCTCCCCTCTTTTCACAGGTGATGCAGGCTCGGGCGAGTCTGAAATTCGCCGTTGGATATTGGAAAACGATTGGCTGGAAACCATTGTGGCTCTGCCCGAGCAATTGTTTTACAACACAGGCATTGCCACCTACATCTGGATTCTGAGCAACCACAAAACCGTGGAACGCAAAGGCACAGTGCAATTGCTCGATGCCACTTCGTTCTGGAAACCCATGCGCAAGAGTTTGGGAAACAAGCGTCGTGAAATGTCTGAAGAAGACTTGAAACATGCAACCACTGAATACCGTGACTTTAAAGCCAGCGAACACTCGAAGATTTTCGCCAGCACCGATTTCGGCTATCGCAAGATCACCGTGGAAAGACCGTTGCGTTTGAATTTTCAGGCAAGTGAGGAACGCATCGAACGCGTGAAGGAACAAAGCGCGTTCATCAATTTAGCTATTTCGAAAAAGAAGGACAAGAAGGAAAAGACGAAAGAGGAAAAAGAAGGTCAGAAGGAACAGGAGGCTATTTTGACCGCTTTGAAGAACCTGCCAAAAAGCTTGTTCAAAGATCGCTCTTTATTTGAAGTTGAATTCAACAAATTGGACTTGTCCGTTTCTGCGCCAATCAAGAAGGCAATCTTTACCGCCTTATCCGAACAGGACGAGACCGCCGAAATTTGCCGCGATAAAAACGGCGATCCTGAACCCGACCCTGATTTACGCGATACTGAAAATGTACCTTTGGATGAAGAAATCAAAACTTTCTTTGACCGCGAAGTAGCACCGCACGTCCCCGATGCGTGGATCAATACCAACGTGCGCGATGAAAAGAATGGCGAGGTGGGCAAGGTGGGTTACGAGATCAACTTCAACCGCTATTTCTATGAATACAAGCCGCCGCGTGATTTGAAAGAAATCGAGGCGGAAATCAAGACGCTGGAAAAAGAAATCATGGACATGCTCAAGGAGGTTACGGAATGAGTGAAGACACCAAAGTCCAACGCGAAATTCGCGGGGTCTCCAAGACTGTACGTGAGCTGCTCAGCGGTACCAAATATTCGATTGATTATTATCAACGCGATTACAAATGGACGACCAAACAGGTACAAGAATTACTGGAAGACCTTATCGGGCGATTTGAAGAAGATTACGATGAGTCCCATGAGCGACAAGAAGTTGTCGGTTATGGACATTATTTTCTAGGCTCCATTGTCATCAGTGCAAAAGATGGAAAAAAACTCATCATCGATGGCCAGCAACGCCTGACGACTCTCACATTGCTCCTGATTTTCCTGCACAATGTTCAACGTGACCGCCCGACACAAGTCAATATCAAGGATTTAATATTTTCAGAAAAATTTGGGAAGAAAACCTTCAACATCGAAGTGGAAGAACGTGTTCGCTGTATGGATGCAATCTTTAGCCAGGAGAGCTTTGATACAACCGACCAACCTGAATCAGTAAAGAATATCAGCGCACGCTATACCGACATCGAAGCACTCTTTCCTGCCGACATCAAAGATGAAACCCTGCCCTTCTTTATCGACTGGTTGATTGAAAATGTACATCTGGTGGAAATCACCGCGTATTCAGATGATGATGCCTACACCATCTTTGAAACCATGAATGACCGCGGACTATCCCTTACAGCCACCGACATGCTCAAAGGGTATTTACTCGCAAATATTGCCGATGAAGACAAACGAAATACCGCCGCGATGACGTGGAAAAAATTCACAACTGAACTGGCTGATTTCGGCAAGGAGGAAAACAAAGAAGAGGTTGCGGACTTCTTCAAGGCGTGGCTGCGCAGCCAATTTGCCGACTCAATCCGAGAGCGCAAGAAGAACGCCAAGGCCCAGGATTTTGACAGGCTGGGAACGGAATTCCATCGCTGGATACGTGAAAACAAAGACAGAATTAACCTAAAGAAAAGCGACGACTCTTTTAATTTCATCGAACGAGACATGGCGTTTTATGCCCGTCAGTATCTATTGATTCGAAATGCCACTCAGAATTACTCCGAGGGATTGGAAGATGTGTTTCATGTGGCAGAGTTGGGATTTACCTTGCAAAACCCGGTAATGCTTGCCCCGCTTCGTCTTGATGATGATGAAAAGACAATCAGGCAAAAGATTAACATTGTTGCACGGCTCATAGAAACCCTGCTGGTTCGGCGCATTTGGAACTGGCACAGCATTACCTATTCCGCTTTGCAATATTACATGTTCATCGTCATGCGTGAAATACGCGGAAAACCAGTGAAGGATTTGGTAAAGCTCCTAACCAAACGTTTGGCGGCACAGGAAGAAACCTTCGACAACCCAAGTTTCAGTATGCACAAAATGAACCGCTATATGGTGCATCGCCTCCTTGCACGCATGACCGACACATTGGAGCGCGAGAGCGGACTCGCCACACACTACACCGATTACGTGAATTGGACAGGCGACAAGAAGAATCCCTACGAGGTGGAGCACATCTGGGCAAACCACCCCGAACGCCATAAGGATGAATTCGATCATCCCAACGATTTCAGCGAGTATCGCAACCGCATTGGCGACTTATTACTTCTTCCCAAAAAATTCAACATCAGCTATGGAGATAAGACTTACTCCGAGAAATTAAAACATTACATCAAGCAAAACCTGCTCGCACAGACGTTGCATTCCCTATGCTACGAAAATAACCCTGATTTTGTGAAGTTCTCGAAGAAGCAGGGATTGAAGTTCAAGGCGCTTGAGCAATTCAAGAAGGCCGATCTAGACTCCCGACAGGCTCTATACATAGCCCTCGCCAATTACACATGGCGACCTGAAAGACTCGCAGAAGTATCCGAATGAATCTTAGCCAATAGACCTCGGATGTCTTAAAGACATCCGAGGTCTGAGCACACCTTATGACCTCCCTCAAACCCTACCCCTCCTACCGCAAAACGAACCCCCCTCTGGCTCGGAGACATCTCCAATGCTGGAAACATAGAATAAATTTATGACCCATTTACCCGCTGATAACCCCAAAGTAGCTTACGCGCTCTACAAACTCGAAGACCTGCTAAACGAACAGCGCGAAAATCCACATCCTGACTTTACAGACATCACTACTCACAAGGATGTGGTGCTTGCGCGTTATCAGCCCATGTTTTCAGCGGACCATATCCCTCAGTTGACCGAAGCCGATTTCAAGTCTTTCCTGCTTTTCAAAAACAATCACCACTGGACAAGCATGAACCGCGTGGGCAAATTTATGACTGAAGATATGGATTTGCTGCGCGAAGCCCTGACCATCCTAGTGGACGAAAGCCGTCCTGTGCGCGAGCGCTTGAATGAACTGCGACCTGAACGCTATTGGGGGGAACATAGCAAGGTTTCGCATTTGGGTATGCCCATGTTGACCGCCATCCTGCAAGTGACACAGCCTGATAAGTACGGTGTGTGGAATAACACATCGGATGCAGGCTTGAAGGCTGTTCAATTATGGAACAAAGACTGGGAAAAACAACCCGCTGGCGATAGTTACGTGGAAATGAACGAAATTTATTTGTACTTTGCCAAAGAACTGGACATTGACCTATGGACTCTGGACTCGCTTTGGTGGATGATGAAGAAATGACATCTCTCAAACCCTACCCCTCTTACCGCAACACGGACCTCCCCTGGCTCGGGCAAATCCCCGCGCATTGGGAAGCCAAGCCGTTATTTGCGGTTATGAAAGAACGACAGCAAAAAAACATTGGCAATCGTGAAAGTAATGTTCTCTCTTTGAGTCATGGAAATATTGTTAGACGAGATGTCGAAAGCAATTTCGGTCTCTTGCCCGAATCGTTTGAAACTTATCAAATTGTTCAACACTAGGAACATTGTCATGCGCTTGACTGATTTGCAAAATGACAAAAAAAGTTTACGGACTGGGCAGGTAAAAGAAAAAGGGATAATAACCTCTGCTTATACTTGCCTCGAAGCAGGCGAGAAAATTGACGAAAAGTTTTCTCATTACCTGCTTCATGGTTATGACTTACTCAAAGTTTTCTATCAACTTGGTGCGGGCGTTCGGCAAACCATGAATTTCGACGATCTGAAACGGTTACTTGTTTTGATTCCTTCGCGAAAAGAACAACAAACCATCGCCGCCTACCTTGACCACCAAACCGCCAAAATTGACGCACTCATTGCCAAGAAAGAACGCCTGCTTGAACTGCTCACCGAACAGCGCGCAGCTCTAGTTGACCATTCAACAACCAAAGGACTGAATCGCAATGTAAAAATGAAAGATTCAGGTTTACAATGGCTTGGAAAAATACCAGAACATTGGGAAATAATAAGAAGTAAACGTCTATTTGATTTGAGAAATGTGAAAGCGTCCGCCTCAGATAAGCAGCTCACTGTATCGCAAGAATTTGGTGTAGTTACTCAAGAAGAATATATGGCTAAAGGAAGTCGGGTTGTTCAGGTTATCAAAGGAGCAGATATTCTCTTAAGCACGTTGAGCCTAACGACTTCATAATTAGCATGAGAAGTTTTCAGGGCGGAATTGAGTGGTCAAAAATTGGGGATCAACCAGTTCTGCTTATGTGGTTTTGATCCGAATGAAGAAGTTCATTGTCCGTTTTTCGCGTACTTCTTGAAGTCCAATCAATACATTCAGGCTCTGCAAAGCACAAGCAATCTTGTCCGCGATGGACAGGCGTTGAGATACACAAATTTCTGTCTTGTAGATTTGCCAGTTGTGCCACTTGAAGAACAAAAAGCCATTGCTAAATATCTCGACAAGGAAATTGCCCGAATAGATACTCTTGTCGAAAAAGTTTATCAAGCCATCGAACGCCTGCGCGAATACCGCGCCGCGCTGATCTCGTCCGCAGTGACGGGGAAGATACAGGTATAAAAAACCTGACAGGTCTCACACGAGCGCGCTGAACGAACAAGAACTACATGAGACCTGTCAGGTTTATAAGAGAAAAGCCTGAGATATAATCAGACAAGAATGGAAATGAGCGCATGAAGTTTGAATGGGATCCACAAAAAGCCGAAAGCAACCTCCGCAAGCATAACGTCAGTTTTGAAGAAGCCCTGACCGTCTTCAAAGATACACTTGCCTTCATCTTCGACGATACGGAACATTCCCAGGAAGAACATCGTGAGATCATCATCGGCACGTCCACCCTTAGCAGAATTGTCCTTGTATGTTTTGTTGAAAGAGTTCAAGACACCATCCGCATTTTCAGCGCCCGCCGCGCAACCAAAAATGAGATCAACGACTATGAAAAAAACGCCCGTAACCAAACCCCGTAAAGCAGAAGAAATGTCCGCTGAATATAAGCTGGACTATAAAAAAGCCAAACCCAACCGCTTTGCCAGCCGCATGAAAGATAGTCCGCTGGTGGTGGTGCTTGACCCCGATGTGGCAAAAGTATTCACCTCAACAGAAGAGGTCAATAAGGCATTGCGCGCACTCATCTCCGCCATGCCCAAACAGCCCACTGCCACACGCTAATTTATCGGTATCCCACAGGGAGGCAACTTGCCCGATATTTCCGAAAAAAACTTTGAAGCCATCATAGAATCCCTGCTGCTCGCAGGCGGTCCCAACGACCCCGAAACGAATCGCTCTTTACGCGAACGCATGACGGTTACTGATGGGACATATACTTCAGGCGGATACAACAAACGCGCACCCGAAGCCTACGATAAAACTTTATGCCTCATTCCAAAAGACGTGCTGGATTTCATCCTCATCACTCAGCCCAAAGAATGGGAAAAGCTCAAAAGCCAGACTCCCAACGAAACCGAAACCCATTTCCTCAACCGCCTGTCCGCTGAGGTCAAAAAGCACGGCACATTGCACGTCCTGCGTAACGGCATCAAAAGTCTCGGCAGCAAATTTGACCTGGCCTACTTCCCGCCCGTCAGCGCGCTCAACCCCGATATTCAGCGTCTGTATCAAGGCAACATCTTTAGCATCGTGCGCCAGTTAAAATACAGCGAGAAGAATCAAAACAGCCTCGACACCGTCCTCTTCCTCAACGGCTTGCCCATCTTCACCGTCGAACTAAAAAATCCGCTCACGGGTCAAACCGTGCAGAACGCCATCCGCCAGTATCGGCAGGATCGTGATCCGCGCGAACCGCTCTTCGCCTTCCGCCGCTGTCTCGCCCACTTCGCCGTTGACCCCGACCTCGTCTACTTCACCACCGAGCTCAAAGGCAACAGCACGCGCTTCATCCCCTTCAATCGCGGCGATAAAAACGGCGCGGGCAACCTCAAATCATGGGAAGGGTTCGCCACCGCCTATCTTTGGGAACAGGTCTGGGCGCGCGAAAGTGTCCTCAATCTGCTTCAATACTTCGTCCACGAATTTGATGAAGAGGATGACGACGGCAAGAAGACGGGCGAACGCAAATTGATCTTCCCCCGCTACCATCAATTGGACTCCGTCAGGAGATTGATCGCATCTTCTCTTACCCTTGGGGCTGGTCGCAGTTTTCTGATTCAGCACTCCGCTGGAAGTGGCAAGAGCAATTCAATCGCCTGGCTGGCTCATCAACTTTCCGTCCTGCACGACAAAGACGATCATCCCATCTTTGACTCCGTCATCGTCATAACCGATAGGCGCATTTTGGATCGTCAACTACGCCGAACCGTGATGGCTTTTGAACAAACGGCAGGCATCGTCCAGCCCATCACCGAAGGCTCCAAGCAACTCCCGAGAATCACTGGAGGCAGGCAAGAAGATCATCACCTCCACTTTGCAGAAATTCCCAGTCATCTCCGAGCAAATGCGCGCCATCCCTGGCAAACACTTCGCCATCATCATTGACGAAGCACACTCCTCGCAATCGGGCGAGAGTATGCGCCACCTCAACCGTGTCCTTTCTGCAGGCAGTCTCGAAGAAGCCGAAAAAATGGAAGCGGGCATTGAAGAAGACGAAGATGAGGTCACAAAAGAAGTCAAAGCGCGTGGTCATCTGCCCAACGCCAGTTACTTCGCATTCACTGCCACACCCAAAAAGCAAACCCTCGAACTTTTCGGCGCGAAGAACCCAGACGGCACATTCGAAGCCTTCAGCCTGTATTCCATGCGTCAAGCCATCGAAGAAGGTTTCATCCTCGACGTATTGGAAAACTACGTCACCTATCAAACCTACTGGAACCTGCTAAAAAAGATTCAAGACGATCCGCAGTATGAAACCGCCAAAGCCAAAAAACTGCTCATGTCCTTTGTGGATTTGCACGAGCACACCATTAATAAAAAGATTGAGATCATGGTTGAGCATTTCGCCGACCAGGTACAGGAGAAGATCAAAGGCCACGCCAAGGCCATGATTGTTACCCGCTCACGCCTACATGCTGTCCGCTATAAACTAGCGGTGGATGCATACTTGAAAGCAAACGGTCATAAATTCAAATCTCTGGTTGCCTTCTCTGGAACCGTCAAAGACAAAGGTATTGAATACACCGAAACAGGCATGAACGGTTTCCCCGAAACCAAAACCGCCGAAACCTTCAAGCAGGATGAATATAAAATTCTGATCGTCGCCGAGAAATTCCAAACAGGCTTCGACCAGCCCTTGCTCCACACCATGTATGTCGATAAACGCTTGAATGGCTTACATGCCGTACAAACCTTGTCCCGGCTCAATCGCACGCATCCCGATAAAACCGAGACCTTCGTCCTCGATTTCGCCAACGAAGCCGTAGACATCGAAAAAGCCTTCCAGCCTTACTACGAACGCACTGTCCTTTCTGGAGCAACTGATCCCAATCAACTTTACGATCTGGAAACCCAACTTGCTCAATTTGGCTTTTACGATAAAGATCAAATTGAACGCTTTGCAAAGATTTATTATGATACCGACGAGAAGATTCAGAAGAATAAGCATCCTTTACTTCATAATGCGCTAAGCGCTTCTGTTGAAGCCTTCATGCATGCTGAAAAAGAGCAGAAGGTTATCTTCCGCGAACTGGCAGATAAATTTACGCGCCTCTACGGTTTCCTCTCGCAAGTAATGACTTTCATAGACACAGACCTTGAAAAACTCTACACTTTCCTGCGCCTTCTCCGCCGCCGTCTCCCCATCGAACGCGAGAAACTTCCCTACGAAATTCAGCAAGCTATTGATCTTGAGAATCTGACTGTCAAACTAACTGGCAAAACCAAGATTAAACTCAAACATAAAACGGGTGAACTTGATCCTGATGTTATCAGCCAGCCAGGCGGTTTACCCCCTGCCGAAATTGAAGCCTTATCTGAAATTATCAAAGAACTCAACGAACGCTTTGGTACTGAATTCACCGAAGAAGACCGCATGGTTATTCACCAGATCGAGCAAAAGCTCGCACAAGATGAACGCCTGAACCAAACCATCCGAGTCAACACTCCAGAGAATGCCATGCTCACTTTCAAGCAGGTATTACAAGATATGTTGCACGACATGCTTGAAACTAATTTCAAGTTCTATCAAAACATGGACAACAACCCAGACTTTGCAGAGAGATTGACGAAGCTCTTATTTGAGAGGTACAGAAAGACCCTTGGCGATGGCCTGATTGGATAGCGTATTTATTTCAAAATTATACTTAAGCGTTATAACCCAATCGAATTCGTGATGCCGATGTCCGCGCTGACGGTGAATGGGCAGGTGAAGGTGTCTTAACCGTGATTTATAGGATTATAGGATGTCCATGATTAGGTGCAATCAATCATGGCAATCAAGTCAATCAAGAAAATCATGGTTAAGACTGATGGAACTACACCCAGCCCGCGAAAGATACAGCTTAAGACATGGAAAGTGTCGTAAAAGAGATCAAATAAAGAATAGTGTAAAATACAAGAAATCAAGTAATTTCTTTAGAAATTATAGGCGTTCATGACATCAACGACGAAAAACATGGAGAACTCCTATGCTTCAATGCCCAGCCTGTAAAAAAATGACCGCTCCCGATAAATTGGGAAATTGGTTTCAGTGTCAACATTGCGAACACTGGCTATGCTTGCGTGCCGACTCAAAAACCAATACCACCTGGCTCCAACCAGGTATACGGGTCAACGAAAAGATCTACGAAATTACGATCACACAAGCCGTTTCATTGCCGGGCTCAGTCCCTGCCGCAAGTTCTGAAAGGTCGTACGACAAATCGGTTCCTGCTACGCTGCAAACGCTCGAAACAATTCAGATCGAACGAGCAGAAGTCAAACGCAATTTAAACGCCATCGAAATAGAACTCAGGCGTCTGGCGGCTCTTATGAGTACCAGTAATACAGCCACCATCGAGAGAATCAACAGCGAGATTACCAAGGTTAAAAACGCCAAAGAAAGTTTGTTGGCAAGGGAAAAAGAACTTCTCGCGCAGAAAAACAACCTAGAAGCGAAAAAGCGGGAAAAAGAAAGAATATCCAATCCGCCAATGAACACCCCAAGCAAGCCTACAAAAGAAAATCAAAGCGCCGCCTTCGGATGTTCCGCCGTCCTTGTTGCAGCCGCCCTTATCCTTTTTGGTGTAAAGGTCAATATTGTCTGGAATGTCAATGCGTTCTTATGGCTGACTGGCATTGCCCTTGCCGGAGGGTTTATTTTTTGGATAAGCTACAACGTAGATTAAATGCTGTGTTCCTGATCAGAATCACCCCATTCGTCTGTTGGAGCCTTCTCCTTTAAGGAAAATGCATCCTCTCAGCCTTTTCCTGCTTCGATGAGGAGGCGGAACTGCGCGTTTGGCGAATGTCTATGCTGAGGGATGGGCAGGCGACTGTCACTTCAGGCGATTAATAAATTTTATGGAGGAGCAACCATGCCATTGAAACCAGAAGGACCCTATCCAAATTTGAAAGAAGAGATTCGTCAAATTGCCTCCCAAAAAGCAGAAATCATTGAGGAGGTCATTCAACAATTTGCAATCAAGCAATATGGGAAAGGTATTGAATTAGCCCGCTTTACAGAAATTGTTTGGCACTTGAAGGTCAAGACAAACTTGTTTGAGAAAATATCCTCTGCCGAACGGTCCATTGTTCTAATGACTGTTGGGATACCAAGTTTTGATGCCAGCTATATAGAGGTCGGCTTTTTCAGAACGAACAAGTTCCCCACACCGTCTGATGAAATAATGAGAACATTTTGCAAGACGCTTTCCTCTCGAACTCGCCTTGGTATCAGGTGCTGGGCAAATGGGAGTGCGGTGGAACTTTCCTAAGTAGATGCTGGTGAATGGGCAATTGACCATCCACGAATGAGACCACGAATTCACGAATGGACGACTCTGTATTCGAGTATTCGTGAAATATTCGTGGACGGTTTTTCCCAAACGTTGACGGAACTGCGCGAGTGGCTGATGTCCGCTGATGGTGAATGCGCTGTTGGGCGTGTCCATGCTGATGCTGGTTGGGCGATGGATGATCCGCAGGACATTGCAAAATGCATAGGCAGGAACTAAAGGAGTCCAGATATGATCGCAAACCTTTTATTCGCTTCTTTCTATCTTTCCGTCGGAGGGATGCTGGCATTTGCAGCATGGACAGGCTATTTCGACCTCCCGTCCATTTTGTTGTGGATCGGAGCAGGGATATTTTTGATCGTAGGTCTCTGGCGGCTGCTGCATTTGAGCAAGGGGTGACCCCTTTTGCACTTTTCCAAATTAATCGAGCAATCCATTTGCCTGGAAACCCCAGAGCCTAACCACGGAGGCACGGAAACACTGAGAAAAACCATTAAAAACTCCGTGACTCTGTGTCTCCGTGGTTTAATTCGGATTGCTTGATTTAATTGTTAATCTACAATAGGGGAGGTTGGAGGGGTTGGGCTTTGAATTAAAAGGAGAAAACGATGACAGAAAAAAATGTACTTCCGTGGGTCGAAGTCAATGAAATGATGAACGATGAGTATCGTCAAGTGGTGGTTGCAGATGCGCTCAGTCACTACCCGAAGGCTTCCCCCGAATTGAATAAATTCGCGTTGGATGTTCTCAAGAAGACGATCCAGGTGAATGGATTTCGCTCCTTCCAAAGCATTCCGCCGCAGATGGCAAAGATTCAGGTGGCGAAGGAGTTCAAGGTCAATGACCTGCTGGCCACGGCGGTCATTTGTCTGTGGGCTGAAAAGCAGCACGAGATCATCGAGTCCCTTGCGAGGGCGGCGCGGGAAGCCAATATCCCTGTGAAAGAAACATGGAGCTGGCAGGAAGCGCGTGATGGCTTTGTGCAGGGCGAAGATACGCCAGAGCTGGATCAACTGGCAAGTTCACTGTCCGCGCAAAAGACAAAGCCCGAATCAGATCATTATATTTTGGCTGCATTATGGTTAAGCAATAGTCTTTCTGTGGAATAAGCGGACCCCCATCCGTCCCGCTATCGCGGGACACCTTCCCCCCAAGGGGGGAAGGTCAATGCTGCGGGAGTTTTAGCTTCCAACAGCACTTACCAACCTATGTAGTTGGAGGAGTACATTGTGTCTTCATAGAGAAATAATAGACAGATAATCGCGCGGTGTAACAATCTTAATTTCTTGAAATGGATTCAAAATCAACAGGTCAGAATCCCCAGTCACTATAACTTGGGCGCCGCCACTGACGGCCAACTCAAGAAGATAATTATCCTTGGGGTCGCGACAGACAGCGATCGTCTCTGTGATTTCAATTAATTCAGAAGATTGCACCAGGGCAATCAGGAATTCTTCGCGTTGCTCGGCAGAAACATAACGCTCAAACTTTTTTCGCTGAAGAATCTCATTTACCTCATTAACAAGTTCTTCTGACAACAAAAATTCTCCTGCTTCAATTGTAGCAAACATCGCTTGAGCAGGAATGGAATGTTCAAACAACAACGCGCTTACCAGCACGTTGGTATCAAAGACAACCCGCATATTAATCTTTGAGTAAGTCGTCTAAAATTTCAGGGGTCAAACCGCGCTCCTGGGCCGAACGGCTGATCTCGCTCATCACCTGTTTCAATGGTTTGTGAATGAGTGAAACTTCCAGCAAGCGCAGGCTGAGCAGTAATTCCATTTTCTTGCGTTCTTCCACACTGGCCCTGTGATATGCTTGGGCCGCTTCAGATGAAACCTGAATGGATATGGTTTGCATGGCAGACATTTTCGCATCTCCTTTTTAAAAATTATACACGAGAAAAATCATCTTACTTCCCGCTATAACGGAATCGTAAAAAAGAACGAACTCCCCACGCCTGCTTCGCTTTCGAACCAGGTCTCGCCGTCGTGCAGGTCAACGATGTGTTCGACGATCTTGAGTCCCAACCCAAAGCCGAGGCGCGGATCGTCCTTGTCTTCGAGAATGGTCTGGAAAGGCTGAAAGACCAGTTCGTGATTCTCTTCGGCGATGCCGATGCCTGTATCGCGCACTTCGAAGAGGATGTTCTCGGCTTCGAGTTCCACGCGAACGGTGACATAGCCCTTGTCGGTGAACTTCACGGCGTTGTGGATCAAATTCAACAGGGCCTGGGTCAGGCGCAGCGGGTCCGCTTCAAGGGTGGGTAGTTCCTCTGGAAGCTCCTCTTCGAATGTGACTCCGCTCTTTTCTTCGACCAATTGGTCGGCGATGGTCATCACGCTGTCCAGTATCCCGTAAATATCCACCTCTTCCAAATTCAATTCCATTTTGTTCGTGACGGTCTCGGCATAATCCTGAAAATCAGAGACCTGTCCGATCAGGGGATTCAGCGCCGCCTGAATATATTCGATGGGGGAATCTTTTACGCCGATATAATCCTCCAGCTCCTCCATGCGGTACAGCGCGTTGACATTCTTCTGCACATCGGCAAGCCCCTTGCGCAAGGTGCTGGACATTTTATATAAGAACTCGTTGTTGATCTCAGAATTTTCCACGACTTCCTCCTGGATGATGATGGTTTTTTGCGGCGATTATACTCGGCGCTTTTCAGGTCTTAATCCTGAAAGCCTGTCTGATACAACTCAAAATACTTGCCCTGTTTTGCGAGCAATTCGGTATGCGTTCCCTGCTCGATGATCCTGCCGCCTTCGATCACCACGATCTTGTCCGCGTTGGTGATGGTGGACAGGCGATGTGCGATGACAAAGGAAGTCCGTCCCTTCAACAAACGCGCCAGCGCCTTTTGGATGATCTGCTCGGTCTGCGTATCCACCGATGAAGTGGCTTCATCCAGGATCAAAATACGCGGGTCAGCCAGCAATGCACGCGCGAACGAGATCAACTGTCTCTGCCCCACGCTGAGCATAATGCCGCCTTCCTCCACGGAAGTTTCATAGCCATTCTTCAAGCCCACAATAAAATCGTGCGCGTCCACGGCCTGCGCGGCGGCGATCACTTCGTCATCGCTGGCGTTCAGGCGGCCGAACAAAATATTTTCCTTGACACTGCCGTTGAACAGGAACGGGTCCTGCAGCACCATGCCCATTTGCTCACGCAGCGAACGCTGAGTCACTGTCCGCAAGTCCACACCGTCTACGAGCAAACAGCCCGAAGTTGGGTCATGGAAGCGGGCGAGCAGCTTCACGATGGTCGTCTTGCCCGCGCCCGTCTCCCCCACCAGCGCCACCGTCTGCCCCGCTTTGATATCGAGGTCGATCCCATCGAGGACGAGAGTCGGGTCATCGGAATAGTGGAAGGAGACGTTATCGAATCGGACTCCGCCGTGAATTGGTTCTATCGCACGGGCATTTTCGGCATCCCGAACTTCCACCTGCGTATCGAGCAATTCGAGCAGACGCTCCCCGCCCGCCATCGCCGATTGCAATGTATCGAAGCGGCGGCTCAAATCGCGGATCGGCTCGAAGTAGCGGTCAATGTATAAAACGAAAGCCACCAGCACGCCCGCCGTGATCGACTCGCCCAATACGGCCGTGCCGCCGATGTACACAACCGCCGCCGTCGCCAGCGCCCCGAGGACATCCACAACAGGCAGGAAGGACGCGGCTACCTTCGCGGCATTGATCGCGGTTTGCAAATAATAGCGGTTGGTGTAATTGCGGAAGGAATCGTAGTTATGCGCCTGACGACTGAAGGCCTGCACCACGCGAATGCCGTTGATGTTTTCCGCAAGCACCGAGTTCACCCACGAGACCGCCGCGCGCACCTTGCGATACGCGATGCGCGCGGTACGGCGATAAATGACCGTGGCAAGGATCATGAACGGAATGGTCGTGAACGTGAGAAGCGAGAGTTTTACATTCAACGCCAGCATGGCCACGATGATCATCACCAGCGCGAACAGGTCACGCGCGATGGCAAGCACCGCCCAGGTGATGAACTCGCGCAGGGTTTCCACATCGTTGATGACACGCGTGATGACACGGCCCACCGAATAGCGGCTGAAGAATCCCAGTGACAGGCTTTGCAAATGCTCGAACAGCAATTTACGCATGTCGTAAATCACCGACTGTCCCACCCGCGCCATGATGTTCACGCGCCAGTAAATAAAGCCCCAGCGGATGATCGCCGCCACAAGATAGATCAGGACGACATTTCGCAGCACGGTGTAATTCCCCGCAACCAGACCATCATCAATGGCGACCTTGACGAGGTACGGCCCGATCACAGAGGAAAGTACCGCCACAAGCATCAGGAACGAGGAAAACAGCAGCTGCCATTTATACGGCGCGACAAAACCGATAAGCCGTTTCGCAACATTCGGGTCAAGCGGCTTGTCGTAGAATTCTTCCGACTGGGTAACGTAGGTTGGAGGGGTGATGGTTGTCATGGGGTATCAGGTGTTCCAGTTATGATTCGTCCTGAGCGGAACGACGAGTATTCTTCGAGGAGCAAAGTTGAAGGACAATGGGGCTGGCAGTCACTCACGCTTCGACTACGAGCGGAAGTTCATCCGCTCTCCGCTCAGCGCGGATTAGTTCAAATCTCTTGAATGATAGACGGCTTTTTCAGGGCGCGGTTCGAACAAGGTGACTTCGGCGGGGTCGGCGTTTTGAGCGAGCTGCAGGTCGTGTATCTCTTTGTACAGGCCGCCCTGCTTCAACAACTCGGCGTGTGTACCCTGCTCGACAATGTGTCCCTTGTCCATGACGAGGATTAGATCCGCGCGGCGGACGGTGGAGAGGCGGTGCGCGATGACAAAGGTGGTACGGCCTTCCATGAGATTATCCAATGCTTCCTGGATCAATTTTTCAGTTTGCGTATCCACGCTGGAAAGAGAGTCATCGAGAATCAACACACGCGGATTCATCAGCAGGGCACGGGCAATCGCCACGCGCTGACGCTGTCCGCCTGAGAGGGTCACACCGCGTTCACCGACGATGGTCTTGTATCCTTCTGCGAAACCGACAATAAATTCATGTGCCTGCGCCGCTTCTGCCGCAGCGACAACTTCTTCATCGGTGGCCTCGGGGCGGCCATAGGCAATGTTCTCGCGGATGGTATCGGAGAAAAGAAGCGATGTCTGCAAAACGATGCCGATCTGTTTTCGCAGGGAAACCAGGTCCACAGTGCGGACATCCACGCCATCCACAAGCACTGCGCCATCGCTGACATCGTAAAAGCGCGGGATGAGATTAATGAGCGAGGTCTTTCCGCTGCCCGTCTGGCCGATCAGCGCGACGAGTTGATTTGGCTTCACTTTTAGGTTGATATCTGTCAGCGATGCTCGTTTCTCGTCGAGATATTTGAGCGAAACGTTTTTGAATTCCACTTCGCCGCGCAGGGCAGGCAGCTGGGTTGCGGCAGCGGAAGAGACGATCTCGGGTTTTGTATCCAACACTTCGAGCACGCGTTTTGCACCGGCATCCGCTTCGCCTGCCGCATTCACCAGCCAGGTCAACTGCTGGGCGGGCGCGGCCAGCATCATCACATAGGCGTTGAACGCCACCAGTTCGCCGACGGTCATCGTGCCTTGCAAAACCATGCGGCCGCCAAACCACAAAATGAGGATGGTACACAGCGTGACAAGAAAATCGGTGGAAGGCATCACTTTCGCCCACTCGCTAATGACCTTGATGCGGGCGTTGTAATAAGCACGGTTGGTGATATCAAAACGTTTGACTTCGTACGGTTCACGCGCAAACGCGCGGACGACCTGTACCCCGGTCACATTCTCCTGCAAACGCGCAGAAAGTTCACCGAGCAGGTTATCCACTTTGAAGAAGAGGTGCGTGACACGGTCGCCAAATTTGAAGGTCATCCACACCAGCGGAAAGATCGGAATGACCGCAATGAGAGTCAACTCCCAATTGGCGCTGAACATAATAAATAACGCGCCAAAGAGGACGAAGATCAGCTGAGTCAACTCCACCACGGAACTGCCGATGAAGTTTTGCACTGCACGCACATCCTCGATACAGCGTGAGATGAGCTGACCCGTTTGGGCGTGGTCGTGATAGGAAAAGGAAAGATTCTGAATGTGGTTGTACATCCTGTTGCGGATGTCATAACCGACACGCGAACCGATCCATTCAGAGATAAATCTCTGAACGGCGGTCAATGCCGCGGCGGTCAGACCCAGCGCGAGCAGGATGAGAGCCGAGCGCATCAGGAATCCCACCTCGCCGGGCACCAATCCCTGGTCGATCACGTCACGGATGATGCGCGGCACGTAAAGGTTCAACGCAGTGAGGGCGGCGAGGTTGAGCGCAGAAAGGAAAATCTGCGGAAGATAGGCGGTCACAAAGGAGCGGAGTCGAAGTATGTTCATAGTTTATGCGGGGTGATAAGGATACCACGAGAAAATCAATCAACATATATGATTTTCGTCAGTTGTACCCGCATATTCCTCTCTATATACTTGAATCAAACCCATCCAAAAGGAGCAAGAATGACTGAAACGCGCAAGAAGATCACTCTGCCGTATTTGTTCAAGAAAGTCGAAGATAAACAGCCGATCACCTGGCTGACCTGTTACGACTACCCAACCGCCTATTTGCAGGAGCAGGCGGGAATTGAGATGATTTTGGTCGGAGACAGCCTGGGCATGACCATGCTCGGCTTCGACTCCACCCTGCCCGTCAAGATGGATGACATGATCCGTCACGCGCAGGCAGTGAGGCGCGGCGCACCGACGGCCTTCGTGGTTGGGGATATGCCGTACATGACGTATCAAGACTCGGTTGAAAATGCGATTCGAAATGCAGGCCGATTCATGTCTGAAGCGGGATGCGACGCGATCAAACTCGAAGGCGGGGCGGCAATGGCGAATCGCATCAAAGGGATCGTGGATGCGGGGATACCGGCCATTGGCCACCTTGGGCTGACTCCGCAATCGGTCTCCGCTTTGGGCGGGTTCCGCTTACAAGGAAAATCCGCCACACTGGCAAAGAAGATCCTGGACGATGCAAAGGCGCTCGAAGAAGCAGGCGCGTTCTGCATTCTGCTGGAACTGGTGCCCGACCGATTGTGCAAGCTCATCACCGAGCGTGCCGAGAACTGCATCATCATGTCGCTTGGCTCGGGTCCCGACGCACATGGTCAATTGTTGATCTATCACGACATGTTTGGCCTGTACCCCAAGTTCAAACCAAAAATGGCAAAGGTGTACGGGAATGCCGGTGAAGTCATTTTAAACGGCTTGAAAGGCTATCACGACGAGGTCATCGGCGGGCAGTTCCCCGAAAAAGAAAACTACTTCGGTATGCCCGATGAAGAGTTCGAAGAATTGAAGAAGATGGTCGAAGGCGGCCAACTGCATCGATAAGGTCACAGGTGACAGTCGCTTCTAGAAGCGACTGTCACCTGTTTATATAAGGAGCAAGAATGGCAAACGTACAGAAACTTCTCAAGATCTCACCCGACAAACTCAAGGCGTTCAATTCGATCCTTCTCGATCCCAATTCGCAGATCATGAAAGACTTCCTCGCAGTGGTGGCAAAGTACGGCACACCCGAGGAGATCAACAAAAAGCACCGCACCGCGCGCAAGATGGAAAACCTTTTCAAGATCGTGCAGGAACGCAACCCCGAGGCGCTCAAGGACTTGAATTGGCTTATTCAACAACGCGATAAAGGCGCATTCATTTCAGTAGCCGATTATCGAAAAAAGGTACTGGGCAACGCCGCAAAGAAGATGAAGTTCAAGGATAAATACGCAGTCACATTGGAAGTCTCCGCGCTGCAATATTTCCCCTGGGTACGCGTGATGGCAGAAGAAGCCATCGCGAACAAGACACTCATGCCCGGGCGATACATCGCAGTCCGCAGGATGAAGGAATCTGAAGCCGATGGAGACCTGCCCGCCATCGTCGCCGCGCTGGATATCATCGGCGCATCCTTCGTTGAAACGTTGGATACCAAAGGCACGGATGGGTCAAATCCGCATTTGGGCGGACCTGCCACGATCACAGGCTATTTCGGCGGCATCGGCCAACCCAATGAGCATGCGCTGATGTGGCTGGATGAGTTCCTGTACTATTACACCCATTACGGCGTCCAGCATGTGTTGAATTTCAATGCAGGCACGATCCTGCTGGCTTTCCTGCTTTATCGTTTGGGCGTGAACATCCAGTTCAAGATCTCCGTCTTCTTCGGAGCGGACAATCCGTATAATGCGCTGTGGATCATGACCATGGCGAAATTACTCAGCCGTGACGATGGGACGAGTCCGCTGATCGGATTCAACTGGTCGAACTCGGTCAACAACCAGACGATGGAACTGACCGCCGATTTCCGCAAAGCGCTGGACCTGGAAAAGGTTGTGCGCTTTGAACATCACATCACCGAGCCGCAGAAGAGCATCGTCATACAACCCTACAATCGCCGCGCCGAATTGGTGGAACTCGCCGATCACGTCGCCAACATCGCGGCAAAGCATGAAGGCGGCGACCCTGAAGTGGATGTCACCCGCGCGCATCAATCCGACATTTTGGATTATTTCCGCGAGAAGAAGGAAGTCATCGAAAACGGCGATTGGGACAACCTGCAACGCAACTACCTCGACAAAGTCGATGCCTGCAACCGCACCGCCTGGGCGTTGACGGAAAAGGGATTGAGTTTCATCGCAGCGAAGAATTTGCACAAGTAAACAATAGAAAGTGGAAAGTAAAAAGACCTCCGTCACCTGGAGGTCTTTTTCGTTGCAAGAACAGAATGTTCAAGCTGACAAAGGCTTGGGAGCATACACCCCAGCCCGCCTGAACCCATAGCGAACCAACAGCGAAAGAACAAGCATGATGCCCCAATCGGTGACCAGAATACTGCGCGGGAAATTATGAAACCAGCCGACAGAATAGCCGATAAAGATGATCAAGCCCAAGGCCATCGTCCCAGCCGTGACGGAGATCAAGACCGGGCGCACGAATTGCATGAACGACCCGTAAAGTATCGCTGGATTGGAGGCATTAAATCCAACGGTGAAAATCGTCCGCAAAACAAAAGCTGACCAAAACATTGCCAGCGCAATTGGACGATAGAGGGCGTACTCACGCCCCATGTCTATACGCAGGTTGAAAGCGAGATAAATCGAAAGCCCAAGCAGCCCCAAATCCAAAAAGAGGATCGGCATGCTGACATTTTGCAGAATCTTCTTTAGCCAGATACGAAGCGGCTGGTCGAAATAAAAATGAATCAGCAGGACGAGACCGATCGTTAAAGGCAGGAAAGTCAGGTCAAAGATCTGTTTAGGGTCGGCAATGTTGAGGTTGTTCAGGGCACGTTCATACAGCCAGAAAAATGGGACATGCAAAATGTACAGCCCATAAGAAGTATCCCCAAGCGTGATCAGTGCAGGGGTGTTGAAGAATTTGGAAAGCCACGATTTATCCAGCGCAAGCGCCACAATGACGACGGTCAATACTGGGGCAAGCATCCCAGTCATCAGCTGTAAGCCATGCGGCAGGCTGGGCAGCCGACTGCTGAGCACGATATAAGCACAAGCCAGTAACACTCCGCCCGCAAATACAGTCAGCGTTTTATTGGATCTGTATTCCCGGTCTCGTCCCTCTCGCAAATACCAGATCCCGCCGACCGCCCCTAAAATAAACGAACTTATATGAAAAATCGGGAAATAAACGAGAAAGTTTTCGTATTCTGGAAAATAACCCACCCAAAGCGCATTATGAATGGTCTGGCTGACGGCCCACAAGATGAGCGAACCCCAGATCAATTTTTTCATCGACTGGCGATAAGCCCACATCGTAAAGAATGGGAATACTGCATAAAAGAAAAATTCCACGGTCATGGACCAGGCCGCGAAATTGAATGACTGTGCGTAACGGGGAATCCAGGCTTGCAGGATCAAGACATTGGCAAGTGTCTTTTGCAGTTTGATCTGGGCAATGGAATCGGAATAGTAAAGGCATACCAGGATAAAAGACAGAAGGTATAGCGGATACAGACGCAGAAAACGCGCGGTCCAGTATTTGCCGACATTGAACTTCTCGCCCGGGCGATAATTCACCAGCGACATGACAAACCCAGAGAGCACGTACAGATACGTGACACTGGTAGTGGCGGAGACCAGAATCGGCGAAAGCGGGAAAAAGTCAATCGCTTTCAGGTAAACGCCGCCACCGCCGTGAAAAAACAACACGACAATGATCGCAATGAAACGGGTAAAGGTTAACTGATCGAGTCTTTTCATCCAATCCTCAAGAAACTGCGCCTTATTCTACTAGAAAAAAATCGGGCTGGCATTCAGCCAGCCCGATCAGGACAACGAGGAAACACAAAATTTACAGGTCAACCGCAAGGCAGGTGAGAGTCTGCTCGACGCCCGGGATGGGCTGGATCTCCAAAGCCGTGATCGAACCCAGTTTGGCCAGATCAGATGTCTCAACGACAGCCACCGCATCGTATGGGCCGAAGGTCATGTGGGCTTCTTTGACATCACTCACCTTGCGAAGCTGCAAAACCACGTCCTTCACATCGCCCGCGCGGATCTTGATCATGATATACGCTTTCATGGTTACTCCTTTTGTTATGCTTTCTTATCACGAAGGAACACAACCCAATAGATGGCGGCCACCAGCACTGCTCCGCCGATGATGTTGCCAATAGTAACAGGAATTAGATTTTTAATGAAGAAGGCCTGCCAGGTCAGCAGTTCCAAATTAGGGACCCTGTCACCCACTGCAGCCATGAACTGCGGATCGAAATCCTTGATGAAGAGCCCGATGGGAATAAAGTACATATTTGCAACACTGTGTTCAAAGCCAGCCGTTACAAATGCCGTGATCGGGAAAATGATCGCCAGAATCTTATCGATGGTGGTACGCGCGCTGTAAGTCAGCCAAACCGCCAGACACACCAGCGCATTACACAGGATGCCAAGCGCCACCGCCTGTACGAAACTAAAATCACATTTTGCCACAGCGATCCTCAGGGCGGTCAAGCCCACCGCATTCGCGCCAAAGGTGTACTGCTTGGTGAAAAACATCAACGCCGCTGTCGCAATGGAGGCGACGAAATTCCCCAAATAAACGATCGCCCAATTGCGCAATAACGCGCGACCCGTCACTTTCCCATTGGCCCAGGCCATTACGATCAGGTTATTGCCCGTGAACAATTCCGCGCCACCCACAACCACGAGGATCAGGCCAAGGCAGAAAACCAGCCCGGACAGCAGGCGGGTCACACCGAATGGCAGGCCGGTAGTGTAGGCTACTGCTCCATCCGCCGAAGTGATCGGCATGCTGCCAGCCGAAACGGTGGTGGCAAATATCGCCCCCAGAGAGATGAACGCCCCCGCCAACAGCGAAAGCATGAACATCGTAAAGGCCGGCATTTCCGCCTTGCGCACACCCAGGTATTCCGCGCGGGTTGCCATTTCAGCAGGCAGAAGGGCATCAATTCGGATCTCGCTCATACGAATCTCCTTTTTGAAACCTAATTGTGAATTTTTTTATAATACAAGTGTATCAAAACGAGGTCCAAACAGGAAGCGAATTTTCCATCAAAAGCGGAATTTCTTATTCCAAAGCATCTGTTTTCTTTTTTGCGCCCAGCCATGCGCCAATGCCCGCGCCAAGCAATGCCGCCAAAACAATGACTCCCAAAACGATCCCGCCCGTTTGCCGCGAAGCAGGCGGCACGGGCAACGGAGTTGCCGTGGCCGTGGCTGTGGGTATAACGGGCTGTGTATTCGTGGAAGTGGGAATCCCCAAAGTCACTGTCAGTGTTGGAGTGGGCGTCTCAGTGCTTATTTCAGGTCTTTCGATCAGAAGTTTCTGACCGATGAATATCTCGTTATTGCTCAAGCTGTTCAATAACTTCAACTGTTCAATGGTGGTGTTGTACGCAAGCGCGATACTCCACAGAGCCTCGTCCGCTTGAACGATATGAAATACCCTGCCATCTTCCAACGGTGTGCTGGTGTGAATGATCGCGATGGGCGTTCCGAGTGTGGGCGTGGTGGTGACCTGTAAAAGGGCCGCACCCACCCACTTAAGCGGAATCAGGCTCAAGGTTAAGAAAAGAAGCGGAATTAATATCCATATAAAAAATCGTCTCATCCGAAAATTATACCGTTCCTCAGATGGTCCGGAGGGCTTCTCAAATTTCCAGTTGCGGGTGTAAAATTATATATAATATATAATCCAAAGGAGATCGTTCCCATGCCCGGCTTTACTCCAGGACGACGTTATCAACCTCCATTTATGCCTTTCAAGCGAGTGCCCTTCAAACAGCGCGTACTTGCGAAGATCGAGCTGGCTGTCAAGGGACCTCTCTTTGGATGCCGCATGTGCGGGAATTGTCTCTTGCAGGAAACCGCATTTATCTGCCCGATGGAATGCCCGAAGGGATTGCGCAACGGTCCATGCGGCGGATCAACACCGGAAAAATGTTACGTGGACGAATCGCGCCCTTGCATCTGGTATAAAATTTATGACCGATCCTTCAAATTGGGCCGTGAAGCATTACTGCTTGAAGTATTGCCGCCCATGGATTGGAACAAGGCGGGAATGGATGCCTGGAGCGATGTATTCATTCAAGCGAAAAATGTCGGGGTAAAGAATATCATCTCGGGTCTTACCTCGGGGGAAGCTGGTTCTGTTACGAAAACACTTGACTCTGTCTTTAGGCCGGTGCGCCAGCCCGATTGGTGGCAGGGCGATGCACTTTATCACGCACCAAAATACACGGAGCCTGCCTCCGAATTGGAGCGACGGCTGAAGGCAGGAGAATTTGTTGTTGCGGCGGAAATCTCCCCGCCCATGTCTGCCAATACTGAAAAGCTCAAACAGAATATCGAAATGCTCAAGCCATACACAGCCGCGCTGAATTTCACTGACAGTCCATCGGCAACCCCGCGCATGTCATCCTGGGCATGCAGCAAGATCGCAGTGGACCTTGGCGCGGACCCAATCATGCAGATCGCCGCGCGTGACCGCACCCGCATCGGCTTGCAAGGCGAAGTGATGGGCGCGGAAGCCCTCGGAATTCACAACATCCTGTGCCTGACAGGTGACAGCATGGCACTCGCCCCCTCCCCTCGCGGCCGCATGGATATTGTCGATCTGGACGGCATTCAGATGCTATGGATCCTGCGGCGCATGCGTGACGAAGGCAAATATCTCGATGGGCGCGAGATCAAGACCCTGCCGAAATATTTCCTCGGCGCTGCGGCGTCCCCTTTCGCATCCAACATGAAGTTCCAAGCCTTGCGCGAACAGAAGAAAGTGAACGCAGGCGCGCAGTTCTTCCAAACCAACGTCGTCTTCGACGCGGATGCCCTGGATGAATGGTTGAATGAGATCGCAAAACGAGACATTCTGGACAAGGTCTACATCATGATCGGCATCTCGCCGCTAAAAAGTTACCGAGCCGCCATGTACATGAACGACAAAATACCCGGTGTATTCGTGCCTGAAACAGTTCTCAAGCGCATGGAAAACGCCAAGGCCAAAGGTAACGAGCAGGAGGAAGGCGTGCAGATCACGCTTGAATTGATCGAAAAGATCAAGACCAAACAAGGTGTAAGCGGAATTCACATTATGGCGGTCGGCTGGGAAGATATTGTCCCGCGCATCGTCCGTGAAGGGCTGGGGGTAAATCCTGTAAAATAATAAGCCAAGGTTAATAAAAACAAAAAAGCCAGGCGCATGTGCCTGGCTTTTTTCATTTCAATTGTTATTATGAACCCTGGTCGCTGTCTTTGGCGGCGTAACCTGGGCCGCTCTTGAAGAACTCGTAATTCGGCTGGATGTCTGCGGTGAGGTCAACGGTTTCACCGGCGGCGAGCTGCTTGGTTGTCTCAAGGACAACTGCCTTGCCATGGTGATTGGTGCCTTCGTAGTGACCAGTAAGACCGACTTTGCTGATGAATTCACCACCCTTGGCGGTGTAAGCAGCAGGCACTTCATCTTCGGGGAAGATGGCGGCGTACGGGCACTCGGGCACGCAGGCGCCGCAGTCGATACAGGTATCGGGGTCAATATACATCCACGGCCACTCGGCTACAGGCTGGCCAGGAACGATACATTCCACGGGGCATACTTCGATGCAACCGCGGTCACGAATGCACAGGCTGGTAATAATATGTGTCATGGTAATTTACTCCTTGTAGGATTGTAATTAAACCGAACATATCTATTATAACTTCGTTTAACTTTGTGGCAAGGGAAACTTGAAGCAGATATGGCTTGCAAAGTCCGATTAATGTCGCTCTGAGCGAAGCGAAGAGCCTCTTAGCCGCCGTAGAGACCCTTCGCTATCGCTCAGGGAATCATGTTAAAAGGGCTTTTCAAAAAAAGTCAAGCGACTTTGCAACAGCCATAGAAGCAGGCTTTTCTAAAAAATGGCATCTCGTTTTAAGAGATCTTTCTTCGAGAGAGAGTCACGCAATGCAATCCTTCGACTGCGTTTTGCTCTGCTCAACATGATGGGGAATTTAAACAAAGCATCCCGCAGAGAAAATTCTGCGGGATAATAGATGAAGTGAAAAATATTATTTTGCGGCGTACTTGGAAGCGACGGCATCCCAATTGACCACGTTCCACCAGGCGGTGATGTAATCGGGGCGGCGGTTCTGGTAATTGAGGTAGTAGGCATGCTCCCACACGTCAATGCCCATGATCGGGGTCAGGCCATCGGAGAGCGGACTGTCTTGATTGGCGGTGGATACAACAGCGAGGCCACTGCCCTTTTTGACGAGCCAAGCCCAGCCGGAGCCGAAGCGGGTTGTGGCAGCTTTGGTGAATTCATCCTTGAAAGCGTCGAATGAATTGAAGGAAGCATCGATCGCTTTGGCGAGATCCCCTTTCGGAGCGCCGCCGGCATTGGGTCCCATCACTTCCCAGAACAGGTTGTGATTGTAGGTGCCGCCGCCATGATTGCGGACAACCATGCGGACGCCTTCAGGAACTGCATTCAGATCGCCGAGCAGGGCTTCCAATGATTTGCCAGCCAATTCGGGGGTCTTTTCCACTGCGCCGTTCAGGTTGGTGATGTAGGTCTGGTGGTGCTTGGTGTGATGGATTTCCATCGTGCGCGCATCAATGTGGGGTTCAAGCGCATCGTACGCGTAAGCGAGTTTGGGAAGTTCAAATGCCATGAGGATTCTCCTTTGAGTTGATAATCAGTATTATATGAAACAGCATTCTTTGAATGTATAATTCGATTTTACCCCCTTATAACGATACTCGCAAGAAATTAGACAATTTTTATACAAATATCATATAAATCGCTTCCAGAGAGTCAATACAGGATTCCCGTGCGCGACTGTTGCTGTTTTTATTAATCCACATTGCCACTCTGCAATCTTCACGAAATTTAACGCACGCCAGCATACGTCCTCATCCCCAACCCTTCCCCTGCTGGGGAAGAGAGTCCCGAGCTAAAGGAATCAAAATGACCCTCAATTTATCAGTCAAAGATCAAGAAATGCTGAAAGGCGCACATGGGCCAGCGACCAAGATGGCGATGTCTATTTTGGTGCGCATGGCAGAAGTATCGGGTGCAAAGGAATTGCTCGATATCAGCGGCGCACACATTGACAGTACGGTGTACATCGGCGATGCGGGGCTGGAATACGCCGAACGACTCGCCAGCCTCGGCGCGAAAGTGGCCGTGCCCACCACGCTTAACGTCAGTGGTGTGGACGAGCATCATTGGAAGGAATGGGCGGTGCCGCCACTGTGGGCAAAACAGGCACATCGGCAGATGGTCGCTTATCAAAGCATGGGGACCATTCCAACCTGGACATGCGCCCCCTATCAAACCGAAATGAGGCCGAGCTTCGGTCAGCAAATTGCGTGGGGAGAATCCAATGCGATCGTGTTTGCCAACTCGGTGATCGGCGCGCGCACGGAGCGATACCCCGACATGTTCGATGTGTGCTGTGCCATCACAGGCCGCGCCCCCGCCATCGGGCTGCATCTGACGGAAAACCGCGCGGGGAAAATCCTGCTCAAACTCGAAGGGGTCTCGGCTGAATTACAGGCGAGCGATGACTTCTACCCCGTGCTCGGTCATTATTTGGGAAAAATCTCATTGGACAGAATCCCAGTCATTGAAGGAATGAGCATTGTCCCCGATGACGATCAACTCAAGGCACTTGGTGCGGCGGCGGCTTCTTCTGGCGCAGTGGCGCTCTTTCACATGGTGGGCGTGACCCCCGAAGCACCGACAGTTGAAGCGGCCTTTCAGGGAAACAGCCCCGAAGAAACCATCATCGTCGATATGGAAATTTTGCGGCAGGCGCGCAGGGAATTAACACACGCTGATGATGCCCGCCTTGATATGGTCGTGCTGGGAAGCCCGCATTTTTCGCTGGCGGAATACAAGACCCTGGCGAAACTTGTCGAAGGGAAGAAGAAGCATAAGGATGTTAAATTCCTGGTGACCTCCAGCAGGGCGATGACCCAGCTTGCGCAACAGGCGGGTTTTCTTGAAGCCGTTCAGGCTTTCGGCGCGCAGATCACTGTGGATACCTGCATTTTGACCACACCAATGCTGCCAAAGGAGATCCGCTTTTTGATGACGAACTCGGCGAAATTTGCGTACTATGCGCCAGGCTTGCTGGATAAAAGAATCGCGTTCAGCAGTCTGGCTGATTGTGTTACCTCCGCTGTGAAAGGCGAGATCGTTCGGGATGAGACTTTATGGAAGGGTTAATATTGATCGGGAAGCCTGTGATATCAGGCAAGGCCAGTGGAATTGCATTGGTCAGCCGTGAGCCGCTTTCGTTTTGGGGCGGATACGATTGGAAGAGCGGAGAGATCACCGACCGCAGGCATCCGCTTTCGGGTGAGAATGCCAAGGGCAAGGTGCTGGTCGTGCCGTTCACGCGCGGCTCTTCGACGACAACCGCGGTTTTGCTGGAAGCGATCCGTGAAGGGACTGCGCCTGCGGCGATCGTCACGACGGCGACGGATTTTTTCTTTGCATTGGCTTCGGTGGTGGCGGGTGAGTTGTACGAGAAATCCTTTCCGCTGATCGCTTTGTCTGAGTCGGATTTCGGTATGATAAAAACTGGAGATCAGGTTGAAGTGATGGAAGATGGGAAGTTGATCGTTAATTAGCAAAACCATTTAACGCAAAGACGCGAAGTCGCAAAGAAAAAATCCTGGCGTTTTACAACTTCACATGAATAGGAGACACTGATGAGTTGGGTTATTGTCATTTTGATCGCCATTTTCGCCAATATTATTATCCTTGCCACCTGCGGTGCGGGCGGCGGGTTGATGCTGCTGGTTGCGCTCAACGGTTTTTCTGAATCGGCGGCGACCCCGTTTTTAGCGGGATATGGATTGCTGGTGCTGGCCATTAGCTGGGGAATCTCCACGGGCGCGACGTGGATGTATGTGAAACCGCGCAGTGCCGCATCGGGAATCGGGTTTTGGCATGCGGCGGGTGTTAATGCGGGGGTGATCGTTTTGATGATCCTGGGCATCGTTGCTTTCATGGCGATCAGGGCGCTTTGATATCGCGATGGTGATCCTTGTGATGGGCGTGGCGGGTTCGGGCAAGACGACGATCGGGTCGCTGCTTGCGCTGGAACTCGGCTGGGATTTTTACGACGGAGACGATTTTCACTCTGCATCGAATCGCGCGAAGATGGCGGAGCGAATTCCGCTGACGGATGAAGACCGCTCCACGTGGCTGGCTTCTCTTCGAGACTTGATCAGCCAAAACTTAAGAGAGAATCGTTCCATCGTGCTGGCGTGCTCGGCGTTGAAGAAGTCGTATCGGGATGTACTCAATTTCAATGAAGAAGTTCGCTTCGTGCATTTGCAGGGAAGCTATGAGCAGATCGAGGCGCGGCTGCGCGAGCGTACGGGACATTTTATGTCGGCGGAGATGCTTGCGAGTCAGTTCGAGATCCTTGAAGAAGCACCCGATGCGCTGGGCATCGATATTTCAAATACGCCACAGGAGATCGTGGCGATCATTCGCAAAGGATTCAATTTATGAAACTTCCCTCTCATCTTTATCTCGATGAAAAAAACATTCCCTATGAAGCGCTGAGTTTTTCGCCCGAAACCGAAAAGGGCGCGGCGAACGTGGCGCATGCGCTGGGCTTTTCGGAACGACAGGCGGTGAAGACGCTTATCTTTCAGGTGGATACGGGCGAGCGTGTGCTGGTGATGCTGGGCGGCGACCAGAATGCGGTCTCTGGGAATTTGAAGAAGGCAATCGGTTCGCGGAATATTCAAATGGCGGCGCCTGATGTGGTGAAGGAGACGACTGGATATATCATCGGTTCGATCCCCGCCTTTCACTGGCAGCCAGAAAATTTCAGGTCTTTCCTTGAGGCGAGTCTACTTAATGAACCGATCCTCGGCACGGGCGGCGGACAGTGGGGCGAGGAGATCATGATCACGCCTGAGAATTTGGTGAAGGCGAGCCGTGCGATCGTGGTGAATTTGACGGATCGGGAGAGGGCGGTGTTTTTGAATAGTGAGGGTTGAGGGTGGCAGGTTTGAAGGTTTGAAGGTCGCAGGTTTCAGGTTTGAAGGTTTAGGTGATTTGTGATGCGTGTTGGAAGGTCGTTTTCTGTTAGGAGCATTTTGCTGGTGATCCTGTCTGTGGCGGGCGGGACGATTGCTGTTGTGAATCTTTTTCTGCTTTCCAAGGATATGCTTTTTGGGGATTTTTCGGCAGAGGGGATCTTTCCGCGGCCGATGTATGGGTTTTTCCGCGTGCCTGACAGGCCGAATACGATCGAGCAGAATGCGGTGAACCGACTGGCGGCGGATTATGCGCAGGTTTATTTCCCTGCGCTGGAGTTTTCGTCGCTTACTAAAAATTATGAAACAGGGTATCTCGACCCGTGGGGACGTCCTTCGCGATACGCGCCTTTCATCCATTATGTTTGCGCGGTCTCGTTCTGCAAGCTGGATTACGGGCAGGCAAGTTTGCTGCATATGCTGGTGCAGACGGGGTTGTTCTTTTTCTTTTTTGTGATGACTTTCAAGATCCTGAAAATCGAATCGGACCTGTGGATGGGGCTGGCTGCGACGATGCTGTTTCTGTTCGTGACGCCTGCAGGGCTTTCGTGGTTCGAGCGGGGGCAATTTTCGCTGTATGTGGCGCTGGCGTACCTTTTGCTGATGGTGGGTTTGATGAAGGATAAGCCTGTGCTGGTGTTTATTTCGGCGTTGTTCGCTTATGTGAAGTGGACTTCGCTGCCTTTTCTGCTGGTGGTGATGGCTGTGCATTGGCTGAGCGCGAAAGATGCAAGGGAGAGGCTGAGGTTTACACGATCGGCGCTGATCTATTTGCTGGTGCTTCTGACGCTTTCGCTGGCGTTTCGGAGCCGATTCATTCATTTCTTCGAGGGGATCTATATGCAGGAGGCGAATGTGGAGGCGGTGGGGATTGCCCTGGCGCAATTGCTGCCGACGGCTGTGGTGAAGGGGTTGCCAATCCTGCTGGTGGGAGTTGGGTATCTATCCCTGAGAAAATGCGGCAGAAACTTTGAGCAGCTTCCCCCTTTCCTGATCGGTTCTGGAATCCTGATGCTGACTTATCCGACTGTGGCGTTTGAATACAATATCCCGAATCTGCTTTGCTTCATCCCGCTGGTTTTTTATTGGGCGAAGGGGTCTGGCACTCTGCATGCGGTGGTGCGTATTTTGTTTTTCGGGTTTGTTTTTCTGGCGTCGTGCACGGTTTATGTGGGTTCGGCGGTGGGGGCAGGTTTTATTTTGCTGGGATATTTGGCGGCGGCGGGGGTGTTTTTGGGGATTCAGTTTGCGGGGGAGGGAATGGTGAATAGGGAATTGTGAGTGGTGGGAAGTGGTCAGTCTAGGGGGGATTTGACGGCGTTGGCTCCGCGTTGAAGGACATGGGTGTAGATCATGGTGGTTTTTACGTCTTTGTGCCCTAATAATTCCTGGACTGTGCGAATGTCGTAGCCTGCTTGAAGTAGATGGGTAGCAAAACTATGACGAAAGGTGTGAGGGGTGACGCGTTTTTCGATCTTTGCAAGGGTTGCCGCCTGTTTGATGGTTCTTTGTAATGCGGTTTCGTGAATGTGGTGGCGGCGCATGACTCCGTCTTCCTTGTCGGTGAAGAAGGTGGTGGCGGGAAATACGTATTGCCATATCCAGGATTTGTCGGCGTTGGGGAATTTTTTGGCGAGGGCGTAGGGCATATGAACGGAGCCGCGCCCATGTGCCAAGTCTTTTTCATGTATGGCGCGGGTTTTGGCAAGGTGTTCGCGCAGGGCGGGGATGATGCTATCGGGGAGGGGTGTTTGGCGGTCGTCACCGCCTTTTCCGTCGTAGACAAGGATGCGGTGGTTTTCAAAGTCTATATCTTTGATGCGCAGGCGAAGGCATTCCATAAGACGTAACCCTGAACCGTACATGATCTGTACCATGAGTTTGTAAGGAGGGATCATGTTTTGGATGATGGCTTTGGCTTCATTTTTGGAGAGGACGGTGGGGACGCGTTTGCCTCGTTTGGGGCGGATGAAGCCAAGGTCGGTTTGGTCGAGTTCGATGTGGAGGACGTTGCGGTAGAGGAAGAGTATGGCGCTGATGACTTGATTTTGGGTGGAGGCGGAGGCTTTGCGGTCTACAACAAGGTGGGTGATGAATTGTTTGACTTCAGAGGCTGCCATTTCTTTGGGGTGACGCTTGTTGTGAAATAGGATGTATTGGCGAATCCATTCGACGTAGGTTTTTTCGGTACGCGGAGAGTATTGTTTGAGGCGGATGGCTTCTTTATATTGGTCGAGGAGTTTCTTCCCCTGCGGGGACGATGTTGGTTTTTGAGGAGTTTGCATTTCTTGCCCCTTTCTGCTGGTGCTTGTATAATACTGTTATGCAATCTATAAGGTATTATACAGCGAAATTGCTGTTATGTACCCCAAATGGGGTGTTATACAGCAAGCGGTTAAGTACCCGTTTTGGGTGTTTATACAGCACGCTGTATAAACAG
>JADKEA010000015.1 GCA_016718275.1 Candidatus Villigracilis affinis | reverse complement strand
GAGATGGTCTCTAAAGGCATAAAGTTTGTAAGAGCTCCAAAAGAAGAAACTTATGGACTGGTTGCTGTATTTGAAGATTTATATGGAAATTTATGGGATTTACTACAACTTAATGCCAATCACCCGCTGTTCAAACGAAATAAGTAAATTAAGTTTCAAAAATCGGCTTTATTTCATTGGTTGAAAATTTTGGTTTGCACAGCCAAATGTGAATAGCCAACGTTTTGGTAAATTAGTTTCAGCATTCTTAATTTTAGTAGTTGCCAAAAATTAAGTTGTGTGTAAAAGTTAATCAAGTAAGCGGTACTGTCTTTTTTTAGGTGGCGTGTCTTGCTCAATCGGGTTTGCCCAACAAAGCGTGCACCTGACGCTGGGGATTCTGCGCAAATCCCAGGCAGTTTTCTACGCCTTATCATTTTTCTGGCTGGACGGCTTCGCCGTCCCCGCCCCAGCGCAGGTAACGCAAACCGTTGGGCGTTCCCTCTTGAAAAAGAACAATGAAGAATATCTTTAGCAAGAAAAAACATCTTTGGTTCATTCCCATCGCGCTTTTGTTGCTGGCGGGTGTGTATTATCTTCCGCCTGTTCACAGCCGACTCGCGTGGCGCGTGGATGATGCATATTCCCGCATTAAATATTTTTTCAATCCGCCCGATCAGGCAGACTTTCAACTCGAACAAACTGACAATTTTGAATCCATTCTTGCCACAACTAGGGCGGAATATTCACTGACGCTGACTCCCGTCTTTACAAGGACGCCTACATCAACGCCGATAATAACCTTTACGCCAACAATCTCCCCTACGCCTCTGCCTAGTTCTGTCGCCCTGAGTGGAGTCAAATACGAATCTCAAAGCGGTCACAATAATTATTGCGGACCAACAAATTTTTCGATGGCGCTGACGTTTTGGGGTTGGGAGGGCAATCGCTCCACTATTGGCGATGCGCTGATGCCAGGCAATCGTTTGGACAAGAATGGCAAGGCAGGCGACAATGATAAAAACGTCATGCCTTATGAGTTTCAGGATTATATTACTGAGAATGTTGCGGGAATGACATCCGTAATGCGTTATGGCGGGGACATTGATGTGCTCAAGCGTTTGACTGCGGGTGGATTTCCTGTCATTGTAGAAAAGGGCATTTACGAACTGGATATGCTTGGCAAGGTCAGTTGGATGGGACATTATCAATTCGTGACAGGCTACGATGATGCGACAAGCGAAGTGATCGTACAGGATTCCTATCTAGCTGGTCCAAACTTCCATATTAATTACCTTGAGTTTACAAATAGTTGGCGCGCATTCAATTATTTGTTTCTCGTTGTCTACCCAGAGGAACGCGAAAGTGAAGTTATAGATTTGCTTGGCGCGTTGGCAGAACCAGATACTGCTGCACACATTGCACTGGACAGAGCAAAAAAGGAAGTTGCCACATTAACAGGTAACGATCAATTCTGGGCAGCATTCAATGTGGGAACAAGCCACGTTGCCCTGCATGAATATATCGATGCAGCGGACGCGTATGACAATGCGTTTGGCTTGTACTCTGAACTTTCCACGGAGATAACATCCCGTCCTTACCGTGTGATGTGGTACCAGACTGGTCCATATTTCGCTTATTATTATTCCAATCGTTTTTCGGACGTGATTAACTTGGCGAATACTACCTTAAACGATACAATCTCAAAACCTATATTGGAAGAATCACTATTGTGGCGTGGGCGTGCATACTACATGGCAGGAGATACCCAATCGGCTATCACTGATTATCGCGCTGCATTGAAAGTCCATGTGAATTGGGATCCCGCAGTACAGGCTTTACAGGATTTGGGAGTACAGCCGTAGTTTGTTCGGTTTATGTTCAAGCGTCATGAAAAACACGCAAAACGCCCAACAAAGCGTGCACCTGACGCTGGGGATTCGCGTGCGGCAATCTCAAGCAGTTTTCTACGCCTTAGCATTTTTCCAGTCGGACGGCTTCGCCGTCCCCGCCCCAGCGCAGGTAACGCAAACCGTTGGCACGCCCCTTGCAAAACTAAAGTTGTAATAAAAATCGAAGTTGAAACGAGTAAAATTAGCGGTGGAAAAAAGGAGTAAAAATGACTCTCCAACAAATTACTATCGAAATTCCAGAAAAGGTACTTCTCGCAGAAAAGACGGACGCTGAATCTTTTGGGCGTGAAATTCTCATTTTAGCGGCAGTCAAGTTGTTTGAAATTGGCAGGCTTTCTTCTGGGCGTGCATCCGAACTTGCGGGAATGTCCAGAATTGAGTTTTTGCTCAATTTGAATCGCTATAAGGTTTTTCCCTTTGCCGCCGAACTTGATGATTTAGAAAACGCCCATGCCTAAAGCCATCAGTAACACTTCCCCACTACTTTATCTATACAAGATTGGCGCAATAAATTTACTTCCACAAATGTTCGATGAAGTTTGGACAGCCGAATCCGTCAAATGAATTGCTGGCAGGACGCAGTAAAGGCTATGATGTGCCAAATCCAGCAGATTATCCCTGGTTGAATGTCGTCAATCCAAAATCCATGCCTTCCGAATGGCTTGCATTAGATTTGGGAGCAGGTGAACTTGGAGCAATGGCTTTGGCTTTAGAAAACCCAGACCGTATTGTTTTGCTTGATGACATGCTTGCTCGTCGTACCGCACAGGTAGCAGGTTTACAAGTATGGGGAACTTTGAAAGTTTTACTGGAAGCAAAATCACAAGGTCTAATCGAAACGATTGAACCTTATATATCAAAATTAAGCGACGCGGGGATGTGGATTTCCGCTGAAGTGAAACAGCGTATTCTTATTTTGGCGGGTGAGTCTTAAAGTCAAAAGCGTGCCAACAAAGCGTGCAGCAACTGTCTTGAAAGTCAAGAGCAAAACCACCATTAAAGGGAAACCCAGTCCGTCTCAGGCTGTGACCATCTGCCTGAACGGGACCTTGTCTCGCATCATCGCGTTCAAGATCGTTAGGAACTTTCGCATGCACGCGGTGAGAGCCACCTTCACTTCGACAAGCTCAGTACAGGCTTCACCTTGCCCCTCTTCAATAACTGCTGATACTGCGCCTGGATCAATGGGTTGTAGCGTGTCGCCACCAAGGTCGACATGTACAACACATTCCGAACTTCCATTCTCCCGCCTTTGGTCTTGCGGTAGCCGCGCTTCTTGCCACTGTCCGCGTTCATCGGTGCCAAGCCCACCAAGGCAGCGATCTTCTTGCGGTCCAACTTCCCCAGTTCTGGCAACTCTGCCAACAAGGTCGTTGCAGTAATCCGTCCCACTCCCTTGGCACTCGTCAGGATCTGCTCCTGTGCCTGCCACTCTTCGTTCTCTTTCATGAACTCATCCAAGTCCTTTTCGAGCCGCTTGATCTCTTCCTTTAGGGTCTCGATCATCCGCTCCACCGAGCCGCGCATCTTGGGCGGGACCGTCCGCAGGCGGCTTTTTTCCGCTTTCAGCATCTCTTCCAGCTGTCTGCGCCTCACCAAAAGGGCGGAGACATCCCTGCCCGCCTCACTTTTCGCCTCGAAGCGTCTCGGTTTCATCTGCTTCCCGAACTCTGCCAGGTTGAAGGCATCCAGCTTGTCGGTCTTAGCGAGCAGTCCGCTGGCGCGGGCATATTGTCTCACCCGGAGATGGATTCACTACGGCTACAGGTAACTCTGCTTCGTACAGTCCCAGCACGACCGCTCTTTGATATCCGCCGGTCGCCTCCACCACGATTAAGTGTGGAGCGAGTTTCTGCATCTTCTTGATCAGGCTGGCAATTCCCGCTCATCATTCCCCACTTGGCTGGCTTTCTTCTCCCCCAGCACTGCGATATCCAACTTGTCCTTCGCAACATCGATCCCGACGAACTTTCCGCTACTAGTTGTCATTCCAACCTCCGCTTTGTATAATGGAGTGGAGCCCACGCTAGTATTCGATCTCTTGGATCATTCAACTGTGTAGGGGCTCTGGACGTACTGGACACGGCGATTCTGCTGCCCGACGGTCTTACCTGACGACCTACCTGACGCTGGGGAATGCCCGTAGGGCGTGCGCAAATCTCAAGCAGTTTTCTACGCCTTGTCATTTTTCTAGTTGGACGGCTTCGCCGTCCCCGCTTGGCTAGCGCAGGTAACGCAAAACCGTTCGGCATGCCCTAATATTGGACGTCATCAACCCTGTGAGGCAAGGTGTACCCTAATGACTATAGAAAAAGAAGGAATGAAGAGTATCCATCTTCTCGAGAAACCGCAGGAAATGTTTTTCCTGGGTGCTGGTGGATGTCCCAGACAATGCCGCTGTAAATTTACTTAAAAGAGCAATATGAAATAGGCCGTGAAACAGAACCCACCAACAGTCAAAGATAGAAACGGCGGGCAAGCAAGATATTAGTTGCTGAATTGAAAGCGTACAAGCTGAAAACGACAAAGCAAGCGACTTTGACAGTCTGACTCGTTTATTTATCTGGATGGAGCTGGATTTACAAACCGTTAGCCATCTTCTTCGTCCATAATAATTGTGTACTGTCATCATCCCCTCGTGAGTCAACGTTTTGTTTACCCGTGCGTCTTGAATGTGTTGAACTAATATTTCGAAAAAAGAAGATGAAATTTGAGGAGAGAAGTATGAAGACAACAATGCTTCCAGAGAAATCCGACAGGAAATCGCCAGCAGGTGCAGATATTCGTATCCTTATGGATGGCAAAACGGGCGGAATGATCCACAGTACAGTTCCTCCGCATCAAGTAAATAAAGCGACTGTTCACGCAACAGTGAGTGAATTCTGGTATGTGCTGGAAGGGCATGGTGAGATTTGGAGAGATGATGGCAAAGAGAGCGGCGTCACCGTTCTTGTTTCAGGCACGTCAATCGATATTCCAGTAGGAACAGCATTTCAATACCGAAATGTTTCAGACGAAGAATTGAAGTTCATTTGCATTACCATGCCGCCTTGGCCAGGCGAATCAGAGGCTACTTATGTCAAGGGGATATGGCAGCCAACGATTTGATGTTGTTAATCTCTCGAATGGAAGAGTAAAATAGGGAGACGATGGCTAACAAAGTGTGCACTGATACTGGGATTCCGCACGATTTACAAGCATTTTTGGGTTATTGAGAGAGTCTCTAGTAACGCAAATCATTGGGCGGCAAGTTCCATGCTTAGCCTAGAGAGACAAGTTGCGAAGCAAGTGTTTTCATCCGAAATAATCTTTTAGAAGATGTATCAGTCCAATTTTCCCAAGCTAAAGGAGAATATGAACCATGAAGTATGTGACATTAACCCATCGACTTGCCCGACGTGATGACCTTGATGCGCTCAAAGCACTCATGGACACAGCCATATCTGAGAACCAGAAGACATTTCTTGACGAAAGCCAAATTGCATCAAGCAGGGCAATTATGGGACTTGATACTCAACTTATCGATGACGGAACGTATTTTATTGTTGAAGCCGATGGTCAATTGGCTGGCTGTGGTGGATGGAGTCGTCGTGTAACCATGTATGGTGGAGACCAAACGCCAGGGCGGAGTGCGGCTTTGCTTGACCCGATGAAAGACGCGGCAAGAATTCGCGCCATGTATACTCATCCCGATCACATCCGTAAAGGAATAGGGCGGTTAATCATCTCGCTGTGTGAAGAGGCTGCGAAAGCGGAGGGATTCATGAATATGGAATTGGTAGCGACATTATCGGGAGAACCACTTTACCGTGCTTGTGGGTTTGAGCCTTACGAAGAATTTGTTGATGATCGCGGCGGTGTAGTGGTTCCACTTTTGCGAATGAGAAAATCATTAGCATAAAATGCCGACCAATATAGTATAGCCTGGGCGGGGCCTGTGCCATGCTGTGGGGCAAACCCTGGGCGGCCTTGGTACAGCCACCTCCCCCCCGGCGGTGGGGGGGGGGGGGGGCGCTACAGAGCAGAGAAGAGGAAACATGAAAACCAAGATCAACTTATGGCTGGCAATCTGGTTGCTGATTTCCCTCTCGTCTTGTCAGAATAAGCCAGAGTTTATTAACCACGCTCCTCCAAAGCTTGCTGTATCCATGGATATTTTTTCCGATGATGCCCTCTTGGACAATTTTGGCTGTGATGAAATCCAGGCACCGTCGAGTTTTCTCGGCGGGCTGGAACCGTCCTATCCGATCGTCATTTGCGCGAATCAATATGTACCGGGTGAGGGGACAGAAGAACTGGCAGCGGTTGTCGAAAGTGGACAATTCTTTTACTACACTGGCGGCTTGTTCGGAAGTTATATCCGCTATATCATTTATCAAAATGGTGAATTCGTATTACTCAAGACTGAAGAAGATTTGCGGAAGCTGTT
Organism: Candidatus Villigracilis affinis; assembly: GCA_016718275.1. Taxonomy (GTDB): domain Bacteria; phylum Chloroflexota; class Anaerolineae; order Anaerolineales; family Villigracilaceae; genus Villigracilis; species Villigracilis affinis. Next base: position 58,779 of record JADKEA010000015.1, on the reverse strand, counting down.
TGCGCCCATTGAGTCCCCTGATGAATCCCTGAGTTATGTGTTGGCCGCTAAAAATCTGTCGGCATATTATGGTCTCCACTATGACTCTGCTTACGAGTACGAAGTTGACACGATTGAGGATACTTACGTCACCCCCGATACAGACGGTTACCTCGTCCATTTATTTCATGATCAGGTGTTTGGCTGTGGTCCGCACTGGATATCCGAAGTGGATGTTCACGTGTCTGTTGATGGAAATATCGAAGAACGAAGCAGTAGGCAAATCTTCAGAAACCCGGACCTTGACGACCTGTGTGTGGATTAATTTTGTACGGACGCCTTTGTGTTTTTGCGGATGACCTTCAAGCCGTTCTGGCAAAATGCGCCCAACGAACCGTATAAGGATAAACTATGATTGATAAATTCATGAGAAACCCCGCAACCAACTCATTGGCCGTGGTTGTTTTGGCCGCCTTGATCGTCAGTTGGGTACTGTCGGTCATTCTAATCTCGAAAGACACACCTGTTTCCGTGGGCAGGGGCTGGTATACAAAGCTGATGCTTTTGTTTTCCCTGCTTGGGGTTCCCGCTGTGTTGGATTTGATTCAAACAAATGGGATCGCACTTGCCTTTGCAGTCATCACATTTTTGATTCTAGCGCTCAATATTGTTGTCCTGCTCTTGCACATTATGGGAAGGATCTCCCATAGCCTTGTTAGGGATTGGACGAAGTGGGCGGTTCCGATCCTGGCTGTTGGTGGAATCGCCGTAGCTGGATATTTTACCTACCTTGAACTCACGGGCGAGACCGTATTGTGCGGTCCGTCAAGTGGATGCGATGATGTTCAAAACAGCAAATTCGCCGTTTTGTTTGACGTCGTTCCGTTGGGTATGTTCGGACTGGCTGGATACATCGCCATTCTTGCCGCCTGGCTGGCATGGCAATATGGGCCTGATGCTTTGAAGAAGACTGGTGTTTTATCCATGTGGGGATTTTGTATGTTTGGCGTGATCTTTTCGATTTACCTCACGTTTCTGGAACCGTTCGTAATTGGCGCGACCTGTATGTGGTGTATTACTTCGGCTGTTTTTATGATGGTGCTCTTGTTGGTCACGACCTCGTCCGCACAGGAAGCATTTTTTGTGGACGATGTTTCATAAAACACAAAAATGCTTTGAGGGTCAGGGCTAATAAAATGAATACTCGATCAAGTAAGAATGAAGCTGTAAAAGAGGCTGTCTTTTATCTGTTGGGGATACTGCTTATCGGGGGATTTGTTGTTCTTTATTTCCCGCGTTTTTTTGCCATAGAAATGTTGCCGCCTGCCATCCGCTATTTGTTCTACCAGGTGGGGGTCAACTGGAGCATAGCCGTTAATGCTGGGATCTTCATTTTGTTCCTGTTGTTTCTGCCCTATCGAACCAAAGTCGAGTGGCGTTCAAAAAGCGCATTTGCTGCATTTATTCTAGCGCTCATGGCGGAAATGTTTGGGATACCCCTCCTGCTTTATTTTCTATCCCCGATCATGCGTGTTTCTTATTATGACAAGCGACCTGGCGGCTGGCTCAATAATCCGCTGATTTTTGGTTGGAACGGTGCTGTGATCGGAGTCTGGCTGACCTTGATCGGAATGATCCTTGTGATCATCGGCTGGCATCAAATCCACGGCGCAGGTGGACTGGTCAACACGGGGATATACAAATATATTCGCCATCCCCAATATACAGGTTTCTTTTTTGTAATAACAGGCTGGCTTTTACATTGGGAGACTACGCTTACACTGGTGATGTATCCGATCTTGTTGGTGATGTATTATTTGCTGGCTCGCTGGGAGGATGCCGAACTCCTCAGGGAATTTGGAGGGGAATATGAAGCCTATCGACGGAAAACGCCAATGTTTTTCCCGGCGCTCAGATGAATAGCGGATTTATTGCCTGTTTCGTTTGATCAAGTTGGAAACAAAATGTAAAGGCTGCATGGGAACTGGAGTAAAAAATTGGTTTATACTACGCCCTTGGCAGCTTCCCGACCCTTATCCAGAATGGGGGGCGCCGAGTCCGTCTAACTTTCTGTTAGCGCAAAACGTTGGGCGAATGGTCCGCCAGAGGAAAGATACTATGAAATTTTGTAATGTCGGTTTTCATAAATGGGTTTATACCAGCGATGAGGAAGGCCGTTGGTGTGAAAAATGCCAGAAAAAACAGCAATTAAATAATGAGGGGAAGTGGGTTGAAGTCCGTTCGGTGAAGCGGGCGGAGGATGAGAAGAAATTCTGCCAGTGCCCGAGCGATTATACGATCTCGATTCGATCGATGTCCTGTCCACGGTGTGGGTTGCCTCGTCGTCCGCGTGTGCTTCCTACGAAGAATGGGAGTGCTTCCCAATCTAGATAAAGAAATTTATATCGCCCATAATTGGGCTGGAATATTTTGACCAAAATAAGATAGATCAGGCCTCCGAGTATTACTCGGAGGCCTGATTGTATTTAACTTGCAGGGTTGTTTATCTGGCGTACGCGTCGAGGAATTCATCCCAACCAGTGTTCAGGGCGAAATCGATTGTGGAACGGTAGTATGTGTAATTCGAGTCCTTGCCTGCTGCGCTGGAGACGTAATAGATGGTGATTCCATGAGCATCCGGATAGCCGTTGACGTGATGCTCGTTCAATACCACGCCTGTGATGGCATTCATTACGGCTTGACTCTTGTTCTTGATATTGGTGTCGGCCACATTGCGTTTGATCTCGTAGGCCATGTCGTACAGGTCTTTATCCATCGGCGCCTGCCAGAAATTTTGGGTGGCACCAAAGGCACGGTCATATTTTTTGCGGTTGGCGGCGAGACCGTTTTTCAAGGCCACAGACCATTGATCCACAGCGGTGTACAAGGCGTCGAAGCGGCTGTCCACGGCCACAGCAGACCAGGTCTTGTCGTTGGATGCGCTCTGACTCGTGGCGATCGCTACCTGGTCGGCGGTCATGTTCGGGTTGGCTGCCAGCTGCGCGAGCACGACATCATATTCGATTCCATCCCAGCCGACATATTCCTGCGAACTGGAAACAGCAGTGGCGTACCCGTGCCAGGCGTTGAAGACTTCGATGGATGCCATGTTGCATCCGTCATAGCCGACAACATCAATAAAGCCAATTGAGGGGAGTGCCGCCTTCAATTCATCGAGATCAAGCGTATCGGCATCCGTATCATCTTCCATCACATACCCGGGGTGCCAGTTCCAGCCGTGACCCCAGAAGTAAAGCGCATAATGATCAGCGGGATAATTGGTTTTTGACCATGAGACGAAATCAATAAGCGTTTGTTTATCGCCCATGTTGCGCTCGCCCCAATCAGCAACGGCGCTGGCGGAATCGGCGATCATGCCTGTTGTGACATGATACAGCTTGGTGGTCTGCCAGTCTCCACGGCTGACGTCGTAGCCAGGGCCTCTATCTGCAAGCGCAACCACTTGCACGTTCGCACTTGACCCGCTGGGCGCAAGTTCGAGTTCCAAATCTTTTACAACGTAATCTTCAAGATTGTTATCTCCTGAGATGTAAACCATCACGGTCCACTTTGCCTGCGCGGGCGGCGCAGCCTGTGCAGTGCCTGTAACGGTGGAAAGCAAGGCGAACAAGATTGCAACGGTCACGATCAGATGTACTGACTTACGCATACGGTTTTCTCCTGAGTTGGGAATAAGTTTTGCGTGCTCGTGTGTGTGGTTGCAGTTTGAGAATAATGTGTCAGGCATCTCCTTTGGCGATTGAGACTCAGTGTAGCATACCGTGTCATATGAATTCAATAGTTCAACCCTTAATAAACGGCGTCGTTGCGGGTCTTGATGCTTGGCCTTATACTTTGAAGGCATGATGAAGTTGGAGTAGCTTGCAATGGAGGATGTGCCGCCACATGAATAATCGTAAACCCTTTGACCTGGATGATTACATCCAAAAGATACAAAATGGTCCCTGCTTTATTTGCGAGATGCTTGCAGGGCGTTTGCAGGGCAACCATGTCATTTATCAAAATGAACTATTCATCGCCTTCCTCAATAAATTTCCCACTTTGTATGGTTATGCTTTGGTCGCGCCAGTGGCACACAAAGAGCAGGTGACTGGCGACTTTACGCTCGATGAATATCTCGCGCTGCAACGGGCGATCTATCAGGTCACGGAAGCGGTCAGGAGAACAGTCGAGTCGGAACGCACGTACATTCTGTCATTGGGCAGCCAGCAGGGGAATCGACATGTCCACTGGCATATCGCGCCTGCTCCGTTCGGCCTTCCATTCAAGGAGCAACAACTCGAAGCCTTGCGCACCGCCAATGGGGTGCTTGAAATCCCTGACGATGAAATGGCGAAACTTGCAAACCGTATCCGCCAGAACATGAAACTGGATGACCTGTAAAATCGGTACAGGCAAATTGCTCTGATAATAAAGAAGCATGGAATTCCATATCGCAACGTTCGCGTTGAATGTAGTTTTGTATTTAATTATATTAACATCAGGAGTAAAAAATGTATGCAATGTGTGGAAAATTGATCGCCAAACCCAGCCAACGCGGGCAACTCGTCGAGATCCTCTTGCGTGCTGCGCAGACCGTTGGTCAACTTTCGAGTTGTCGTTTATATGCCGTCAATGAAGATCTTGCGGATGAAGTCACGGTCTGGGTCATGGAGATTTGGGATGACAAGGAAGCGCATGATGCTTCGCTGAAAGATGAACGCGTCAGGGCGTTGATCGCGGAAGCCATGCCGTTGATGGGCGGCGCTCCCAGTGGCGCAGAGTTGAAAGTGGCTGGCGGACACGGGGTATGAAGAGAATCATCCTCGTCATTCTCGCTGCATTTCTAGCCTCATGTAGTTCAACGCCGACTCCAATGCCAGACCTGACTGCCTCGCTTCCAGTTGAATCCCCAACCCCGCCTGTGACGGGGGAGCGGATCATCCAATTCTCTGGCTACGATTGGGTTGTCCGCGACGGCGGCTTGAGCGGACCTGGTCCGAACACGTGGAGCGGAAGCAACGTGTGGGTGGATGAAAACAGCGACCTGCATTTGAAGATCAGCCGAACCGAATCTGGCTGGACCTGTGCAGAGGTCACGACCACCGAGCGGCTTGGATTTGGCATCTACCAGTTTCAGGTCATCGGGCCAATTGACCGGTTGGATGCCAACGTCGTCTTCGGCATGTTCAACTACCCAACCGAGGATGTCGGACCCAATGCTACCAACGAAATTGACATTGAATACGCCCATTGGGGCAACCCTGAATGGCCGATCGGGAACTTCACGGTCTGGCCTGCCCAAAGCGGCGTGGAGCAGACTTCAGAATCTTTTCCCGTCACACTAAATGGAACATATACCACTCATCGTTTTGTGTGGGAAAGCCAAAAGATTCTTTTTCAAGCCCTGCATGGTCACCGCGATGACAATGAAAATGAGATCGCCAACTGGTTGTACAAACCAGATGAGCCTTTGGTTCACATTTCACAACAAGCCATGCCTGTCCACATCAACCTGTGGCTGTTCCAAGGTCAACCGCCTGTGGATGGAAATGAAGTGGAAGTTATCATCCACAGTTTTACATTTGCTTCGTTGGGAAAGTAGTGATGGCGTTAGAGTAAAAGAACTATACCTTTAGCCTTGAAAAAACGAGTTTGCGCTTTGAGCAATTTTTTCAAGTTGTCCCAATTCGGTTTCCAGCCCCGCTTGTACCTTCCACGCTTCTGTTCCCCCAGGTGGCCATTTAGCTTTACTGTAAATACAATATGCCCAAGCATTGTACAAGTTGCTGAGATATTGAACTCTCCTTCGAGGGATGTCCAACTTCGCGTGCCAGGCCATGGAACCCTTAAACTTGCAAGTTCTTGAAAGAAATTATTCAACCCATTCCTGTCGTTGGTCGCCCAAACCTCTACTGAAAAGGAAATATTTTTGTCTTTTAGTGCGACGTGAAAATAATCACCTTTGTGAGCACTGAAGACAATTTCGCGGTCAGACGATACTGAATGAATACAAAACAAGTTTGCCTCGATTCATGCACACCCAAAAGGTAATTTGGGAAGTTTTTTGAAATCTGGATGCTCATCGATCATTTTAACGATCATTTCGAATAACTCACGAAGGCGGTCTGCTTCTGGCGCAGTGGGTTGAGTAATATCGTCAACCCAGCTTACAGTTGTTATTGTTTCACCGTCCACGACGGTCAGTTTGTAGTGGGGAGCAGGTGTGATCTTGCTTATGACACCATCGAGCGGAGTGGGTATGACGTAGACCGCAGGGTATTGGGGCAGGCCGATCGCATATGTTTTCTGGCGGATGTCTTTCATTTGTTCCACTGACAAGGCCAGTGAAATGGTTATGGATGGTTCATATATGCTGCGGTCTTGTATGTATTCTGCCTTAAATGTATCGAGTACATTTGTGGAGCAGGTGCCGTATTCAAAAATGAAGCCAAAATTGGTTTCCAATTGCTCATTACTTTCCACAACTGTAGGTACGGGTGGCAATGTTGTTGACACCTGAGCAGAACTGCAGCCAACGACCAGGCTGAATTGCAGGAGCATGATCACCAGCCAAGTGGCACTTTTCAAGCCAGCCAGTTGAGTTGGTGCTTTTCCATTTTTTGATTGCATATTATTCCTTCTTGAAAACTTTTTCTTTAGAAATCATTTCCCGATAGGCAATAAAAAGTATAGCATAATCCGCAAAACAAAAAAACGCCCTTCTGAAAAGGACGTTTTTGATTCTCAAACCCACTTTCTACTTTCCACCCTCCGCCTTCGCCTCGCGTCTTGCGCGCAGCCAACCATTTAGGCTATATTTCACCACGCGTTCATTGCCTTCAAATAATTTTTTCAGATTCGGGCGCAACGCCCAGATCAGCAGAAGTTCTGCCCCGACTCCGTACCAAACATAGGCCCACGGCAAAAGTCCCTGCGAAGCGCGGACCGCGAAAACGATGATCGCAAATAACGCCACCGCCATCGTGGTGATGGAAGCAATGCCGATGCTGAAAAAGGTCAGCATGCCGAGCGGCAAAATGATGAGGATCGAGCCAGGCCACAACCCCATGGCGCCGCCCACGGAGGGCGCTCCGCCCGCACCGCCGCGAAAGCGAACGATCTTCCCGTTTTCATCGCGTTCGATTAGAAAGACTGAATAGTTATGCCCGAGAATGGCGGCGATCGGCGCTAGCACATGCACCCAGGTTTGGTCCGGGGTCAGCCAGCGTGCCACCCATACCCCCACCGCACCTTTCAAGATATCGAGCATGGCGGTTCCAAAGCCCGCCCAAAATCCTGCGGCGCGCATTGCATTGGTTCCGCCTGTGCGGCCGCTTTCAACCTGGCGGATGTCCTTTCCTGTTTTCAGCTTGACGATCAGAAGCCCAAATGGGATCGAACCAAAAATATACGCCAGTAGAATAATCCCGATATCAAACACAATTTGCATTGAAACTCCTCCGATTTGGTTGTAAACATAAAACACAAAAAATGAAATAAGGTTGCTAGAGGATTTGCAAAGTCACTTCACGGAAATCACCATGCTCGATCCAAAACCCGCGGGCGCGCCACCTACCGTCCACACGCGCGAGGATGACATACACCACTGCATAGGCGGCCTCCGCGATGTCGGTGGGCGAAACAGTTTCAGGTCCAGTTGGATGCGAGTGAAAGATGCCGATGAGGTCCAGCCCGTTGGATTCGATCCACTCGAAGGCATGCAGCTGCTCGATGGGATCCATCACGTATCGCACTGGACTTTGAGCCTGATTCTGCACCACAAGCACAGACTCTACCGTTGAGCCCTGACCTGCCAAAAGCCCGCAAGCCTCCAGTGGCGCATGGTTATCCACATGCGCGATCATCTTTTGTAGTTGTTCATTTGTAAGCGTGAGGGAATTCATTGAAAAGTGGGTCGCAGTCATTAATTCAATAGAAAAGCCGAGACCCAGGCCAGACCCACAATAAGGATCGGCCCCACTGCGGCGCGGCGTAACGGAGTATTTTCGGTCAGGCTTGCGGAGAGCATGGTCAGCGCATACAGCGGCCCTGTGAGCGCAAGTCCAAATTGAATGGGGGTCAGCGGCCAATAATGAAGGCCTGCCCCTATCTGAGAGCAGACGATACCGATGCCGAGCGCCCAGGGGAAATCCCAGCGGTCGGTGCCGTCGAGGTGCAAAATGCGCAGGCTGATCAACCCCGCCACGATCAAAACCACAGGAAAAAGTAAAAACATGCGCACGCCTGAAAAGCGCAGCGATGTGGCGAGGATGAGAAAGAGCGCATACGCAAGTGCAGTGAGCCCCGCGCGTGCAAATGCATATGACGGCGCAGATGGTTCAACGGTGATGTACTCAGCCAGAAAAACAATGACGAGCAAACTCGCGCCGAAGGCGAATGCGATCCACCAGGTGATGCCGTTGGGTAACAGTGCCAGCGGCGAACCGATCACGAATGTGGTCAGGGTGGGGAGCATGAGATGTTCGATGTTCGGCTTCTTCCCAAGGCTGGGGTGGCCGCGTGTCAACCAGTCCATGCCTGCGGCGGTGAGCGCAGCAGCGAGGATGGTCATGGCTGTGCCGAGGGTGAGCGGGTAGGCAAAATAGAACCCCGGCAACTCGATTGTCAGCGTAAATTGCGGCGATTGGATCAGGCGGGTGAGGGCAAAGGTCAACAGCACGGATGCGATCAGCACGCCCACGCGGTCTGCAGACGGCAGGTAGGAACGGTTCTCTTGCATGTAAAGATTGTACCTGTGGGGGCACACAAGCGCAAGCAGGGGTATGGTAGAATCAATCTGTTATGGAAGTTTCACGCATAGAAAACCTGCCAACGCCCCCCGGAATCATCAATTCAATCAAAGCGGGCTTCGATATGATCGCCTCACATATCACGGCGATCCTGTTGCCGTTGATGTTGAATCTGTTTCTCTGGTTGGGCCCGCGTTTACGCATGAACGCCCTGTTCGATTCGATTAAAAGTGAAGTGATCGCGATCTGGAAAGCCGGCGGTGTTCCCGCCGAGGATATTCAGCGCATTTTGTCCTGGTATGAAACGACGATTCCCAGCATCAACTTATTCTGGCTTTTGCGCACGCTTCCCATCGGGATCTCGAGCCTGCTCTTTCCACAACAGACAGCCTCTACGCCTTTGGGAAGTCCCCTCATCTTGCAGGTGAGCGCGGTCAGCCTTGTGGGTTGGATCTTCATTTTGAATCTTCTCGGTTGGATCGGCGGTGGTTTGTATTTCCGCAGTGTGGCATGGCTGGCAATTCAAGATAAGAACAACCCGCCCATTCGTATTTCCCGCGTCATCGTGCAGACGGTGCTTACATCCATTTTTTGGAGCATCCTTTCCGTGATGATCTTGGTGCCGGTGTTCCTCGTGCTGGCGGTGGTGCTTCAATTTAGCCCGTTCATTGCCAATTTGCTGGTCTTGTTCCTGAGTCTGGTTTCGATGTGGGTGGTCGTGCCGTTGTTCTTCTGGCCGCACGGGATCTTTCTCCGACGCCAGAATTTTGCGACAGCCATTTTCAGCAGTGTGCAAATGACACGCTTCACACTGCCCACAAGCAGCATGTTCGTGCTGACGATCTTCCTGCTTTCGGTGGGACTCAATTTTCTGTGGAGCATTCCTCCCCAGGATTCGTGGATGACGCTGGTCGGCATCTTTGGTCACTCGTTTGTGACCACGGCCTTGCTGGCGGCAAGTTTTGTTTATTATCGGGATATGAATACCTGGTTGCAGGCTGTGATCGAAAAATTACGTCCAACTGCCGTCACGAAAGCATAGGCAGGACGACATTCCGTTTGGCACTATAAATTGTTGGAGGTTGTAATGGCTGAAAAAGAGAAGAAAATTAATTATGATGTAAGTTCCATTCAGGCCCTTGAAGGCATCGAGCACGTGCGTAAACGCCCTGGTATGTACGTGGGCGGTACGGACATTAAAGCGTTGCATCACCTTGTTTACGAAGTTGTTGATAATGCCATTGACGAAGCCCTTGCCGGGGTGTGTAACAGAATCGATATTACCATTCACCCCGACAGCAGTGTCACCATTGAAGATAATGGACGTGGTATCCCGGTAGGCCCGCATCCTTCGAAAAAGGATGCCAATGGCAAGCCAATGGAAACATTGGATGTGGTCATGACAGTGATCGGCGCAGGCGGCAAGTTTGGCGGCGGCGGGTACAAGGTTTCCGGCGGTTTGCATGGCGTGGGTGTTAGTGCCGTGAATGCTCTTTCCGAGTGGATGGTCACAGAGATCAAACGCGATGGCAAACTGTGGCGTCAGGAATACAAGCGCGGTGTGCCACAAGGTACCATCAAACAGATCGGCAAAGTGAAGGACGAGACCGGTACCAAGCAAACCTTCCGCTTTGACAAGCAGATATTCACGGAAGATATTGACTTCCGCTTCGATACACTGGTCCAGCGCTTCCGCGAAATGTCCTTCGTGGCACGTGGCGTAACCATCAAGTTTGTTGATGAGCGCGCCGAACGCGAGATGACCTTCTATTTCGAAGGCGGTCTCACATCCTTCGTTCGTTATTTGAATCGCAATCGTGAAACCCTGCACCCTGTTGTGCATGTTGAAAAAGAGATCGAGAATATCGGCATCGAAGCCGCGATCCAATATACCGATGCCTATACCGAGTCGGTGTATTCCTTTGCAAATACGATCAACACAGTTGACGGCGGTACCCACTTGACGGGTCTGCGTTCTTCATTGACTCGTGTGGTGAATGATTACGCCCGCAAGAACGGCCTGCTCAAGGATGCTGACCCGAACTTCTCCGGTGATGACACGCGTGAAGGCCTCACCGCAATCGTGTCTGTAAAACATCCCGATCCGCAATTTGAATCACAGACCAAAGTCAAGTTGATGAATCCCGAAGCGCAGACTTACGTCACGCAGGTGGTTGGCGAAGCCTTTGGAACTTTCCTCGAGGAAAATCCACAGGCGGCCAAGGCGATTATTGCGAAATGTCTTACTTCGGCCCGCGCGCGCGATGCGGCTCGTAAAGCCCGCGATCTCGTCATCCGCAAGTCTGCATTGGAATCGCTTACTTTGCCCGGTAAACTGGCCGATTGCTCCGAACGCGATTCGTCCAAGACCGAGCTTTACATCGTGGAAGGTGACTCGGCAGGTGGCTCTGCCAAGCAGGGACGTGACCGTCATTTCCAGGCGATCCTCCCGCTTCGCGGTAAGATCTTGAATACCGAACGCGCCCGCCTCGATAAGATCCTTGGCAACAACGAAGTCAGGTCGCTTATCTCTGCACTGGGCACCGGAATTGGTGACAATTTCGATGTCGAAGGTCTGCGCTATGGCCGTGTGATCATCATGACCGATGCAGACGTGGACGGCAGCCATATCCGCACACTGTTGCTAACCTTCTTCTTCCGTTACATGCCGCTTTTAATCGATGAAGGCCATCTTTATATTGCCCAGCCGCCGCTTTATCGTGTTGCTTATAAGAATCAAGTCAAGTATGCGTATAGCGACAAGGAAAAGGATAAGCTGGTCAAGGAGATCGGCAATGATAAAGTCGGTATCCAGCGTTACAAAGGTCTCGGTGAAATGAACCCAGATCAGTTGTGGGAGACGACGATGAACCCCACCAATCGCACCCTGCTCCTCGTCACCGTGGATGATGCCGCCGAAGCAGACCGTACCTTCGATATGCTCATGGGCGATGCTGTGGATCCACGCAAAAAGTTTATCCAGACCCATGCCAAGAGCGTGAGGAATCTCGATATTTAGCGTATCAACTTCGGGTTTGTGGCGAAGCGCGAATTTCATTCCAAAAAAGTGCATTTTAAGAAGAGGCCGCTTTGCGCGGCTTCTTTTTGTTATCCGCCTTTCTTCTTTGTTATGAAAGTACCATATACTGCCAGCGCGGTTGTAGAGTAAAATTCAAATACTATGGTGGCTCGAAGCATGCAGCGCAGTGCGCAGACCAGCTTTCAACGGAACAGTACCCTCATTAACCAGATATTGCAATGGGTTTTGTTTGCATATCAGGCGATTGCAGTTGTTATTTTCCTGTTGAGTATGTATCTCTCGGTGCGCTGGTTTCAGCAGCCGTTTATCGGGGCGTTTTATGAACATACATTGGTGTTCAATGGTACAGGTCCTGGTGAGCCATCACCCGAATGGGCATTATTTGGTCAGGTTGTAGTCGGTGATCAATTAACTGCGATCAACGGCGAGTCGGTGAGCAGTTCTGAGCAGATCCATTCCATTTTGAATGATCGTGTGCCCGGTGAGAACGTGATTGTTACGGTCCATTCAGAAGCAGGGGATCGCGATCTGAATGTCACCTTGCACGAGTTTCCGTCCTCAAGTCGAACAACTTATTTTATTGTCCCTTCCATCCTGAGTTTGATTTTCCTGATCGCAAGTTGGTGGATCTTTGGCCTGCGCCGCAATGAACCTGCCGGTCGGGCTTTTTCGCTTTTTACATCGTCGCTTGCCATTATTACAGGCGCTTATTTTAATCTTATAACGACCCACGAATTTACGGTTGTCTGGGTCTTTGGTTGTGCGCTGGCCGGTGGTGCTTTATTTGACCTTGGGCTTTCCTTCCCGCTTGAACCGCGTGCGGTGATTAACCGTCCATACCTGCGCTGGGTGGGCATTGTCATTGGGATTGTGCTGGCTTTAATCAATTTCACGACGTTGTTCAATTTTGATCAGCCCACTGCATATATTCCAAGCTGGCAATATATCTACGCTTTTATTGCGTTAGGCATTATCTTTTACATTGGCACAAATCTCTATCAGGCATTCTTTGCCCAATCTCCGGTTGTGAAGACACAATCGCGCGCCATTCTTTTGGGTACATTGCTTGCGTTTGTCCCTGTGGGGATCTGGTTGGGTTTGGGAGCGATTCAGCCGCTTAATTTTTCGCCATACCTGTTCCTGCCGCTTGCTTTTTTCCCCTTGACCATTGGCTATACCATTTTGCGTTTCCGCTTCCTGCGGACCGATGATTTTGTGCGGCGCGGGTTGATGTATTTCTTTCTGACAGCCTTTGTCATGGGCGGATATGCATTAATCGTGACGGGCATCGGCCTATTAATTAATACCAGCACCGATGTGCTTACCAACAACCCCTATCTTGTGGGTGGGTCTATGTTGTTGCTTGCGCTCCTGCTCGAGCCTTTCCGTGTGCGCCTGCAAACGATCGTAGATAATACGTTTTTCCGTGGCGAGCGTGCTCTGGCGGAAAAACTTGAGACTTTCTCTCACAGCCTCACCACAGCATTGGACCTCAATTCGATCAGCACGATCCTGCGCGAACAAATCGCTTCAACCCTGACCCCAAGCAGGATCCACATCTACACATACGATTCTCTCAACGACTTTTTCTCTGCCCTTCCCGGCGAAGACCGCCGCCCGACAAGCGATATCCGTTTTACGACGACAAGTCCATTCGTACGTTATTTTGAAAATGAACACCTGCCTTTGTATTTGGACACTGCTGCGGCATTGCCCCCGGCGCTGCAATCGGAACAATCGCGTCTGGCTTTGCTCGGTGCTCGCCTGTTTGTTGTTCTACCGGGCAAGAAACGTATCAACGGTTGGCTGGCGCTGGGACCGCGTTTGTCTGGTCAGCCATATACTCCGCGCGACCTGAGATTCCTTGAAAATATCTGCGATCAGGCATCCGTTGCGATCGAGCGTATGCAGACCGTTGCCCATCTCGAACGTCAGATTCAGGAAATGAATGCATTGACCCGCGTTTCGCAGGGTGTCAATGTGACCCTGACCTTTGACGATGTGCTCGAATTGATCTATGCCCAAACTGCGCAGATCATTCCCACCTCGCATTTTCATATCACCTTGTATAACGAACCCAGCGACTATTACTACTACGGCTTCTGCGTGGAAAATAATGAGCGCATCCCTGACCGTGAGAACCTTCCATTTCCGGTCAACGCAGGCCTAAGCCCCGAAGTGATCTCGAAGAGTCGCCAGATCATGACACAGGATTACATCCACGAGTGTCAGGCTCGCAGCCTCACCCCAATTCTGGAAAACGTCTTTGCGTGGATGGGCGTTCCGCTCAATGCAGGCGCAAAATCGATCGGTGCGCTTAGTATCGGCAGCCGAGATGGCGCCACGGCTTATACGCGTGGCCAGCTCGAACTTTTGCAAGCCATTGCAGATCAGACAGCAGGCGCGATCGTAAAAGCCCGCCTGCTTGAAGAAACGCAGCAGCGCGCGCATCAGCTTTCCACATTGAATGAGATCAACCGCCAGTTGACATCAACGCTTGAGTTGAGCCCTTTGCTTCAGAATATCCTTGAAAATGCCGTGGGCATTTTGAATTGTGAAGCGGGCAGTTTGTTCCTCGTGGACGAGCAGACCAAGGAATTGGTTTTCAAGGTAACTGTAGGGCCTGTGGCCGCGAACCTGATCGGTCAGCGTTTGCCGCCCGGTACAGGAATCGTTGGACGTGCAGTGCAATCGCGCGGCCCAGTGATCGAAAATGAGGAGCACCGCTCTGCCTCAAGATTTAAAGGAGTGGATCAGCAAACAGGATTTGTAAGCCGCTCATTGATGGCTGTTCCGCTGCAAGTCAAAGACCGTGTGATTGGCGTCGTTGAAGTGATCAACCGCCGCGATGGTCTTCCGTTTGTTTCCGGTGACCAGGACCTGTTGACGGCATTCGCAGGTCAGGCGGCGGTTGCCATCGAAAATGCGCGTCTTTATACACTCACTGATCAGGAACTCGCGGCTCGCGTGGAAGAACTTTCGGTCATGCAGCGCATTGACCGCGAATTGAACGCCAGCCTTGAAATGGACCGTGCCATGCGTATCACATTGGAATGGGCGCTACGCCAGTCTGATGCAGAGGCGGGTTTGATCGGTATGCTGGAAGAAGGCAAATTGCGCGTCATGGCGCATCAGGGTTTGGATGATCGTATGGCGAACCTGCCAGACCAGACCATGAAAATTGAAATACCTGCCATGACTCTCTCCATCGAAAATGGACAGCCGCAAAGCCAGTCTGTTACGACTTCGAATGAGAAATTGCTTGCCAACGCGCATACCCAAATGATCATCCCGATCCGCCGCGAAACGACAGTCATTGGTCTGCTCCATTTGGAGAGCACCAGCGATTCGCAGGTGGATATCGGCTTTCTTACCCGTCTCACCGATCATGCCGCCATCGCCATTTCAAATGCGCAATTGTTTGGCGAAGTTCAGCGTGCCAATACAGCCAAGAGCGACTTCGTGTCCTTCGTGGCGCATGAACTTAAGAACCCGATGACCTCTATTAAAGGCTATACCGAGTTGATCGCGGGCGGGGCGGTGGGTCAGATCAACGAAATGCAGACGAACTTCCTGCATACCATCCGTTCGAATGTGGAGCGTATGTCCACACTGGTTTCGGATCTTAATGACAATTCCAAGATCGAGGCTGGTCGTCTGCGTTTGGAATATAAAGCCACCAACGCGCCAGACCTTGTGGATGAAGTATCACGCTCTCTCAAGCGCCAGATTGAAGATAAGAAACAAACCCTCGAAACCGCCCTGCCTGAAAAGATCTCTCTCATGTGGGCGGATCGTATCCGTGTCAGTCAGGTGCTGGTGAATTTGGTCAGCAATGCCTACAAATACACACCCGAGGGCGGTGCCATTCAGATTGGCGTGGAAGAGACCACGAATCATTGGGACCCGGAAGGCGCAGTACGTGTGGTCCATTTTTGGGTCAAGGACAATGGCATTGGTATGACCATTGAAGATCAACAAAAGATGTTCCAGAAATTCTTCCGCTCGGATGACCCCAAAGCCCGCGAAGCGCCGGGGACGGGTCTGGGCTTGAATATTACAAAGAGTTTGGTTGAAATGCAGGGCGGCAAGATCTGGTTCGAGAGTGAATACCGTAAAGGTACGATCTTCCATTTCACGATCCCGGTTGCGGAAGAATAGCGAGGCGTTATGGCATTGTTTGCATCCGTAGGATCTGCCCAGGCGTTGGATGGGCGCGAAGCTGGCTTGCAGGCGGCGCATCAGGCCTTGAATCATCTGGGCGCGAATTCGCCGGTCTTTGCCATGGTGATCGCTTCTCATCAATATCAGGCGCGTGAAGTATTAAATGGTGTAACCAGTTTATTGGGTGAGCTTCCCATGATCGGGTTTAGTTCGCCTGCCGGTCTTACCAATGAAGGTCATTTTCAACATTCAGTTGTGGTGGCTCTTTTGAGCGGCGATTTTCAAGCAGATGCCATGTGGCTTCCAGGGTATGCGCAATCTGGCAGGGAAACTGCTGCCAAAGTTGCTGATCATGCCGCGGCGCGTGAAGAGCGTCAATCCCTTTTGGTATTTGCAGATGGTTTCAATGGAGATGCGGAGCAATTCTGCGGCGCGATCCCATCTGGCATGAGTGTGCTTGGCGCGCTTTCAAGCGGTGATATCAACACAGGTAATACTTATCAAATGACGGGCACGCAAACCGGCACTGGCGGTATGGTGGCGGCGTTCTTGCGCGGTGAAATAAAGATCGGCGTGGGGTACGATCATGGCTGGGATCAGGTGGGAAAGCAATTCCGTGTTACGCGTTCGCGCGGTTTCTGGCTGCGCACGTTGGATGGCAGACCGGCTTCTGAAGCCTATGCCGCGCTTTTCGGTTATCCCGCACGTGATTGGGCTTTTCCGCCTTTAAGTTATCTTGCGCGTTTATATCCGCTTGGCATAGAGTTGGGTGATGATCTGGTTGCGCGGGCTCCCATTCGGGTTGAAGCAGATGGAAGTTTTCGCATGAATGCCACCATTCGTGATGGGATTGATGCGTATTTACTGGTGGGAAGCCGTGCCGCATGTGAGCGTGCAGCGCGTGATGCGGCTCAACAAGCCTTGTTGAAACTCGGCGATGCGAAACCTGTGTTTGCGCTCGTGCTGGTGGATATCGCCTGGCAGATGTTGTTGAAGGCAAACCCTGGTGCGGAGATCGAAGCGGTGCGCGATATTCTCGGCGCAAATGTTCCAGTGGCTGGCGGTTATACACTGGGGCAGATCGTTTCAGCGGATGATGCACCGCCAAAATTTCTTAATCAACACATTGTGGTGATCGCATTCGGAGAACCTGTTCAAAGCAGTTAGGATTTATGGATAATAAAGACCCCGACTTGATATCAGGCCCCCCCCCCCCCCCTTTTTTTTTTTTTTTTTTTGGGGGGCCCCCCCCCCAAGTCGGGGTCTTGTTTTTTTCTGAGCTATGCGATTTGGATTAGTTAAAACGACACTTGCGGAAGCTTCTTCATCGCTTCCTGCACCGCCTCGGCAGGATACTCGAAATCTTCGAGTTTCCCGTTAAGGTAGTTTTCGTAAGCGGCCATGTCAAAGTTTCCGTTGCCGGAAAGGTTGAAGAGGATGACACGTTTTTCGCCTTTGGCTTTTGCATCCATTGCTTCGTTGATCGCAGCACGGATGGCATGTGCGGATTCAGGCGCGGGTACGATTCCTTCTGCATTCGCAAATTGGATGGCGGCTTCAAAAGTCTCTCTTTGCTTGACGGCTACAGCGTCGATGTGACCGGCATCGACCAGTGCGCTGACGCTGGGCGCCATTCCGTGATAGCGAAGTCCGCCTGCGTGAATGCCAGGCGGCATGAAATCATGACCCAGTGTATGCATCTTGACAATGGGCGCCATCTTCGCGGTATCGCCGTAATCGAAGGTGTATACACCCTTGGTCAGGGATGGGGTGGCTGTTGGTTCCACAGCGACGAGGCGGGCGCGTTTTCCGTTCTTCAGGTTTTCACGCAGGAAGGGGAAGGCGATGCCTGCGAAGTTCGATCCGCCGCCAGCACAACCAATGACTACATCAGGATATTCATTCGCCAGATCCATCTGCTTCAACGCTTCTTCGCCAATCACGGTCTGATGCAGCAGCACATGGTTGAGCACCGACCCCAGGCTGTACTTCTTCGCGCCATTGGAGGTGGCGGCAGCTTCCACCGCTTCTGAAATGGCGATGCCGAGTGAGCCTTGGTTGTCCGCGTTTTCTGCGAGAACCGAGCGGCCATAGTTGGTTCGGTCGGTGGGGCTGGCGTAGACGGTGGCACCGTATACTTCCATCAGATTGCGGCGATAAGGTTTCTGGTGATAGGAAACCTTCACCATGTAAATTTCAAGTTCCATGTCGAAGACGCTACAGGCAAAGGCTAGTGAGGAACCCCACTGGCCTGCGCCGGTTTCGGTCGTCAGTGCCTTGGTGCCAGCGATCTTGTTGTAATAAGCCTGTGCAATGGCGGTATTTGGCTTATGGCTTCCAGATGGGGAGACGCCTTCATATTTATAGTAAATGTGGGCGGGGGTGTCGAGCGCCTTTTCCAGTCTGCGGGCGCGCAGGAGCGGGGTAGGACGATAGAGCTTGTAAACTTCGCGCACTTCTTCGGGGATCTCGATGTATCGTTCGGTGCTAATCTCCTGCATGATCAAGTCCATGGGGAAAAGCACAGACAAAAAGTCCGGGGTGACAGGTTCCATCGTGCCAGGATGCAACACCGGGGTCGGCGGGACCGGGCTGTCGGCTGCAATGTTGTACCAGAACTTCGGCAGGTCAGATTCGTTCAAAAGAAAGCGGGTGTTATTTTCCATGGTTCCTCCAAAAAATGAATTAGGGTATGAAGCGCGGCGTGTAATTTTGCTCGGCTTCCTTTTCCTTGTTCTGCTCTTCAATTACCTGTGCGGCGGGCAGTGAGTCGTCTGTGAGTGTTTCAATGGCGCGTTCCTGCATGTGCGTGTTTTGCTCTTCCAGCTCGGTCGGTGCGTTCATTTTTCTCTCCTTTGGTCGAATTAAAAAAATACAGCGTTCATCCCAAATGGGACGAACGCTGTATGGTTTCGCATCCGTGGTGCCACCCAACTTAGGCTGACATAATGGCATTATCTTACAAAAAATCCCGCATGATGCAACGGGAAGCCAGCCTCACTCTTTCAGGCGCGGATCAGAGAACCAGGCCCTAGCTCTATAACGGGAGCACTCCGGCAAAAGATACTTGAATAGTCTTATTTTCACCTTTGCGGCTCGGAGGGCCATTCGGCTGTGTCGTCTCGGGCAGGCCTTTCACCGGGTCTTGGCCTGCTCTCTGAACCGTCGTACACGCGTACTTTTCCTCGTCAACGCCTTGTATATTTTGGCTGATTATATGCAGAACAGTAAAAATGTCAATAAAGCGGGTCACCTTTCAATTTGGTAAAGCAGAAATCTTTTGAATTACTGTATACTGAATTTTACTGAGTATCGCATAATTTGGTAAACAGAAAGTTCGAGTTTTCCTCGTAATTTTCCACGAAATGTTTACTTGATTTTGAGCAAGCGATAAATCAACGAGGCGGCAATGACCGAAAAGAAGCAACCCTCCAAAAAAACAACCAAGTTATCAAGACCGGAGCAGGAAATTCAAGCGGGTGACCAAAGTATTGCCGTTGGGGGATCGGTAACCGACAGCGCCATTATCCACGGGGAAACAATCGTTCTTGCAGACCGTTTCTGGCGTGACCTCAAACCTGCCCTGCCAGCCGAAAAATTACGTGAAGCGACAGCAGCCTATCTTGCCTATCTAACAGACCGTCATTATTACCTCAGCCTGAAAGGGATGGGGGTCTCTGATCGCGTTCCGCTTCGACTCAAACTACTCGACCTGTATGTGCCGCTCAAGGCCCGTTTGGAATTGCCCGAGGGCGAAACCTGGAAGCGCGATATCAGCCTTGCCGGGCGCGATATTGCCACTGAAGAACAAGAGATGTTCAATCTCGGCGAACCTGTGCCACTGTTGAAGGTTCTGCAAAAACACTCCGGGGTCATTGTCCTTGGCGATCCTGGCGCTGGCAAAACTACTTTTGTAAAATATCTGGCATTACGCCTTGCGCGCGGAGAGGGGAAGAAGATCGGCCTGAATGATTACCTTCCCATCATTTTGCCGTTGGCTGCATTTGCCAATGCCATTACCTCCCGCGACATTCGCCTTGATGATTTCATTGCGGAATACTTCGAAGGCATCGGTGCAGACCTGCCAGTAGGCCCGATGTTAAAGGAAGCTCTAAAAGCTGGCCGTGCCCTCATTCTTTTGGACGGTCTCGACGAAGTGCGCGATATCAGTCTGCGCAACACGGTTGTGGAGCGCGTCGTGGATTTCTTTGCCTTCCATCGCCGTGAGGGAAATAAATTCGTATTGACCAGCCGTGTGGTTGGCTATCGCTCGGTGCGCCCTTCAGCAGAAGACCTTGTCGAATGTACCATCGTCGATTTTGAAGAAGATGAGATCGAGGAATTCGTCAAATATTGGACAACCGCTCTCGAGAAGCAGGCGCAGGGAAACACCGCAGTCGCCCGCGCAGATGCGGAAACAGACCGCCGGGAACTGCTCGATGCCATCCAGCAGAATCCTGGGGTCAGGCAACTGGCGTCCACACCTTTGCTGCTCACCATTCTGGCATTGATGAAGCGACAGGGCGTTTCACTGCCTGAACGCCGCGTTCAACTGTACGACCAATACGTCAACACACTTCTTTCAACCTGGAATCGCGCCCGCAGTTTAAGCGGACGTGCTCCCGGCCGTGATATCGATGAATTACAGACCGTCCGAATTCTGGCTCCGCTGGCGTTGTGGATGCATGAAGTCAGCCCCGGCGTCGGCTTGGTGGGGCGCGAAGATATGCGCCGCAAACTGGAAGAACTCTTTCTGGAACGTGGTGATGTTTCACCTCATCAGGCGGCGCGCCAGTTCCTGATCGATGTGCGCGAACATGCCGCACTTCTGCTTGAGCGTGGACCCGGTGAATATGGATTTATCCATCTAACATTCGAAGAATACCTTGCGGCGGTGGCCCTTGCATTATTGGGACAGGGCAACCCAGCGCCCATTATCGAAGTGTTATCTGCGCATGTTGGGGAGCAGGCCTGGCGAGAAGTGACTTTGCTCACCATCGGCTATCTCGGTATTCGACAACAATTGCCCAAGGTTGCAGGTGAAGTGGTTGAGGCGCTTGTCAATAACCAGCCCGGTCCTCCCGGTGAAGCAGTGGTTTTGGCTGGCGATGCCGTGTTGGATACCTGGCCGGGCGGCGTATCTCCGCAAAACAAGGAATATGTCATTCAGGCATTGATCGATACCCTGCAGGATGGTTCCATCCGCCCCGACTTGAGGAGACATGCAGGCCTCTTGCTGGGCAGGTTGGGATGGCGGCCCGGTGACCTTGATCGGTTTGCAGAAATCTCTGCGGGCGAGTATCAGGCCGGGATTAAGAAGGAAGCGAAAGAAGTCCCGTACAATTATTTCATCGGGAAGTATCCCATTACCAATATCCAGTTCGCGCGCTTCGTCAAGGAAGACGGATATCACACGCAGGAATATTGGAGTCACAATGGCTGGGAGTGGCGCACTGGAAAATTTGATGCGCGCACGCTTGAAGCGGTTGCGCATGATTGGCTTGAACATCGTCCGCTTGCGAAACGGAACATTCCATATTACTGGCATAACATCGAGCTGAGCAATCCGATCGTGCCTGTTGTGGGGGTGTGCTGGTTCGAGGCGGAGGCATACTGCAATTGGCTTGCGAAGAAGATCGTAGCTGTGCCCGAAGGTTACACAATTCGCCTGCCGCGTGATGGCGAATGGGAATTTGCCTCACGAAGCGAGGACGGGCGCGAATATCCTTGGGGCGAAGGCTTTGATAAAACCGCCGCCAATACCTGGGATAGCGATACAAAAGGTTCGGGTCTCGGGGGCACCACCGCTGTTTGCACTTTCCCAGCTGGCGTAAGCCCTGGCGGTGTTTGGGATATGAGCGGCAATGTTTGGGAATGGACTTCCTCCTGGTACGACGAGGATAAAAAATATCGTGTCGTGCGCGGCGGTTCGTGGATCGGTTATCAGTGGTTTGCGCGTTCGTCATTTTGCAACTGGTCCATCCCATTAATGTTCAACGATGACCTCGGTTTCCGTGTTGTCATCGCTCCGAAAGATTTATAATAAGCCTTTGGAGGAAGCATGACTAAGAAAAATAAAAAAGATGGTTTGGTCGCCGGAGACAACAGCATTGTCATCGGCGGAAATATGATGGGGAGCAGTATTGTGATCGGCGATGGAAACACGATCAGCAACCAAAGCGTAAACGTTGCGCCGTTATTCAAAACGCTGGAAGATGTGGTGGATCAGAACATCGAGATCACATCCGCCCAAAAGGAAGATATCAAAGCCGAGTTGCAGGAAGTTCAGGCCGAGTTGGAAAAGCCCAACCCTGACGAAGGTTTTCTTACTCGGCGTTTCCGAAACCTGAAACGCATGACTCCCGATATTGTGGACGTGGCCTTCGAAACGCTCAAGAATCCGATCGGCGGTGTGGCAGAGGTTGTCAAGCGCATCGCTAAAAAAATGGCCGAGGATGCAAACGCATAAAGAGTACAATCAACTGGCGGAACTCCCGCCAGTTTTTTTATTGCTGAAAGGAAGTCAAATGAATCTCAAAAAGATAATGCCTGCCTTGTTTCTTTTGATACTTACAGCCTGCACGATTCCTGTGGATGAACCCCCGCCTCCCACCCCGCTGATAACTGCCACGCCTCAACTGGCATTGACTCTCCCTGCAACATTTACTCCCATTCCCACACTGGCACAGTCTCCCACGCCTACGTTTACGCTGAGTGATGTTGAAGCGCCGACCCAGCCCTACGATTTTTGCGCCGACATTGGTGGATATCACTTGATCGAATCCCTAATCCAGGCTTTTACCTCCAAAAACGGCGCTTTATTTGCCTCGCTTGTTTCCCCAACCCACGGCGTGGACGTTCGATATTACCGCGATGGGAAGGTCATTAATTACGATGTGGAACATGCCAAGTTCGTTTTTGAAACTACCTTCGAAGCCGACTGGGGACTCTCTTTTGGCAGCGGCGAACCAACCATCGGTTCATTTCAAGAGATCGTTCTACCGACACTTCAACAGGTATTCACACCCGCTTCCCTGGTCGTATGTGGCCAGTTGCAAATAGGCGGAGCAACGTATTTCCCCGAATGGCCTTATCCCGATTTGGATTTTTATTCCGTCTACTTCCCCGGCACAGAAGAATTTGGAAAAATGGATTGGCAAACCTGGTCAGTCGGCATGGATCATGTCGCTGGCGAGACTTATCTTGCGGCGTTGGTCCATTATGTTTGGGAGCCATAGCAGGCGCTTACAGAAATATTCCTTCTTCATTCCCCTTTCTTCCCCTCCGTAAAGAAGAAAGGGGAATGAACGTTTTTATGGAAAGTAAGAAACTCCGCCCCGCACCCCTCTATACAATATATTGTTGCAATAAGTTGCAATAAGGATGCCTATGACCTGTGCTGAACTGTACACCCCCCAACTCCGCGCCCGTGGATATCGTATGACCCCGCAACGCCTTGCCATTCTACATACACTTCATCACGCAGGCGCGCATCTTTCTCCAACCGAGATCTATGAAACTGTCAAAAAGGAATTGCCTGGGCTGACCGAAACTACGGTATATCGCACGCTTGAATTCCTTGCCGAAAACGGATTGGCGCGGCCTGCTCAGAGATCAAAAGGTCATCTCGTTTACGAGATCGCTCAGCATGAGCATCATCACATCGTATGCCGAGTTTGTGGAGATGAAATGGAGGTCGAACACACTTTATTGAAGACTCTTTATCAGAAACTTGAATCGACCAGCGGTTATAAATTGACCGATAGCCACATTACGTTTTTTGGCCTTTGCCCTGAATGTCAGAAAGGAAAATAACATGCTTTACTCTCCCGCTCCTTTGCACATCCCCGATGGTTTTCTTAATGTTGCGGTCTCGATCATTTGTTGGGTCATTACAGTAATCACCCTTGGTGTTGCAATTTCAAAAACGAATAAATCTCTTGGCGAAAGACAAGTCCCGCTGATGGGTGTGATGGCGGCTTTCATTTTTGCGGCTCAAATGATCAACTATCCTGTTTTAGGTGGCACATCGGGCCATTTGCTTGGTGGCGCTTTAGCGGCAATTACCCTTGGTCCCTGGGCAGGCGTATTGGTGATGACTGCGGTCATTACCGTGCAGGGACTCCTGTTTCAGGATGGCGGCCTTCTCGCGATGGGCGCGAACATCCTGAACATGGGCCTGCTCACCGCAGGAGTAGGATATGGTCTTTATCGAAGTGTGCTGGGTAAGAGTCGAAAGACCCAACTTGTGGTTGCAGGCATTGCCGCGTGGCTTTCTGTGATGGCTGGCGCATTGGCGACCTCGCTTCAATTATGGTTGAGCGGCACTTCTGATCTACGTCTTGTTATTCCAGCCATGTTGAGCGTCCACGCTTTGATCGGCCTTGGCGAGGCTGCTGTGACTGTTGCCGCCTTGGGGTTTATTTTTCGCACCCGCCCCGATTTGCTGGATGAAAAATCCGCTTCGGCACAGGGGAGTCGCGGCTGGGTGGTCGCTGGGATATTGATCACATTAGCCGTTGTTCTGCTTTCGCCTTTCGCATCTGCCGATCCCGACGGCCTTGAGCGTGTAGCCATCAATATCGGCTTTATTAACAACAGTCAGTCTGCACCATTTGAGCTCATTCCTGATTATGCCATTCCATTTCTTGGTGAGACTTCCATTTCCACGATCGCGGCGGGAGCGGTTGGCGTTCTCGTTGTTCTGGCTGTAGCTTTTCTGGTTGGGCGTTCGCTCCAACAAAAGCGTGCCAATTGACCTTCCGTAATCGAACCCTTCGCGTTTTCCATGCTATAAATAGAAACCATGCACGCAGACGCCTTCGACCGTTATCATGATAAGGAAAGCTTCATTCATCGTCTTGACCCGCGCGTCAAGACGATCGTAACCGTTGTTTTCATTGTCTCCAATGCTTTGCTTCCCGATGGAGCCTGGCTGGCTTTTGTGCTTGCCTGGGTTTTTCTGCTTAGCGTAAATCTGCTCTCGAAATTGGGACTCATTTATACGTTCAAGCGTTCATTCGTTGCTCTGCCTTTTGCGCTAGTGGCGATCACCGTATTAGTTTCCATTCCCGGGAATCCTGTTGCTTCGTTCCGCTTTTTGATGTGGGATTTCACGATCACAGATGCAGGCCTGCTGCGTTTCGTTAGTATTCTCATCCGCTCATGGCTTTCGGTGCAGATGGCGATCATGCTTGTGGCGGTCACACGCTTCCCAGATCTGATCCATGCGTTGGAGCATTTGCGCGTGCCTGCCATCCTCACCACGATCATCGCATTTTTGTATCGTTACTTGTTCGTTCTGGTGGATGAGGTTTATCGTCTGCTTCGGGCAAGAGAATCTCGTTCGGCGGCGGCGTCTGGCCAAAGGTCGGGTGGAAGCGTTTTGTGGCGGGCTAAAGTCGCGGGCAATATGGCAGGTCAACTATTTTTACGGAGTTATGAACGCAGTGACCGAATCTATAACGCGATGCTTTCCCGAGGATATGTGGGTCACCTTTATACTTTGAATCCGCACGAAATGAAATCCAGTGATTATCTTGTCACGGCTTTTGCGATCGTGCTTATCTTTGTCATGCAAATTATTGGAAGGCTCTAATGCCAATCATTCATCAAACACAAAAGTTTTCCACGCCCGATTGTGAGGGCGATGTTTTACAGGTTCGTGATCTTCATTTTTCATATCCCGATGGACATGCCGCCCTGCATGGTGTTTCACTGAGATTATGCAGCGGCGATAAGGTGGCATTGGTGGGGCCGAACGGTGCGGGGAAGTCCACGTTGATGCTGCACCTGAACGGGATTCTGGATGGGCACGGCGAGGTCGAAGTCCGCGGTCAGCGCCTCACCCGTGACAATTTGCCTGCCATCCGTGCAATGGTGGGACTCGTGTTCCAGAACCCGGACGACCAACTTTTTTCGCCGACGGTGTTCGAGGATGTGGCGTTTGGTCCGCTGCACATGGGCCTGCCTGAAGCGGAAGTTCGTGCCCGTGTGGATATGGCGCTTGAAGCTGTGCGGATGTCTTCCTATAAGGACAGACTTTCGCATCATTTGAGTGTGGGGGAGAAGAAGCGCATCGCGATTGCCACGGTGCTATCCATGAATCCGAGTTTGTTGATTTTGGATGAGCCATCGGCCGGGCTGGACCCGCGCGCGCGGCGGACCTTGATCAACCTGCTGCGTGAACTGCCCATCACCATGCTGGTCTCCACGCACGATATGAAATTGGTGCAGGAATTATTTCCGCGCACGATCGTGATGGATGAAGGCTTGGTTGTTGCTGATGGTTTGACGATGGAAATTTTGGAAAATGAAGACTTGTTGACCGCGCATGGCTTGGAGAAGCCATAGGAATTGGGCAAAGTGAAATAGGCTCCAGGTTTATAAAACCCTGGAGCTTTTTTGATTCTGTGAGCTTTTTTCGATTCATCCAGACAGATGACTAAACTCACTGGTCAATTTTTTGGGAATCTGCTAAATTTAGGTGTAATTTGATTTTGAAGCCTGTTTTGAAGCCTGATGGATGGTAAATTTTTTGCAAATACCATGGCTTTTGTAACAGTTTCAGGCTTTTCGTACTTGAAATGTCCCTTGACCAATGGGTAGGAAACTAATAAGGAGATTTCCATGTTTGTAAAAAAAATAAATATGCGTCTGGTATCGGCTTTGTGTTTGGCTGTATTGATTCTAACGAATGTAGATCAAGCTCGCGCCGGGACATTCATGCCGACGGTTTTGTCGGTAGAATCTAAGGCAAACATCACTGCATCCCCGGCTGGAGTTAACCCCATGCCGCGCGATATTATGCTTGTGATTGATACGACTTTGGCAATGGCCTTTGCCACGGATGGCGACCCAATTCTTTGATTATGGTGATGATCCAGGGGCCTGTAATGCAGCTCACACCTGCCAGCCCTTTGAAATGATCAGGTCTGATGCTATGGATTATTTGGATTTACTATCTTTCCCGCTGGACCGGGTTGGGATTGTAACGATGACAGGTCAAAGCCTGGGCGGTACCGCGAGCCAGTGGTGGTTTTGCCGCTTACGGATGATAAAACGGCGATACAAAATGCTTTGTCGAATTTGAAGGTTTTCAACCTCCAGTATGTGTTCGCGAATTGCCTTGGGTTGGCCAATGGATGTCACCTTCAAGGGGATTTGCTTGGAGTACGACAATAATGGTGTATTTATAGGTACAAACAGGCCTATATATTTAGGGGGTGCTGACCTTGATGAAAATACACTTGCCGATAATCTTCATGATCCAACTACCTTAGGCGCAAGCAACATTGGCGGGACGTTGAATTATGCCAACGATGTACTCGAACAATCTGCCCGAAACGATGCATCCCTAATCGTCATCCTGCTTGACAGTGGCCCGGCGAATGCAACCAGTATAGATGATGCTTTAAACTATCCTGATGGTTTTTGTCCGCAAAACACATGGAATAAGCAGGCACCACTAACACCCAATTGCCGTGATAATGATCTTGCGGCTTACCCATTTAGACACCTCCTTATTACCCGCACCTTATGGGAACCCAAACTATGACGCCGATGATTATGCCCGCGATGCGGCAGATGTCCTTGCCAGCATAACTGCCAGTAACGGTATTACCATTCATACGATCGGTTTGGGTATTGCAACAGGCTTGCCTAATCAACTTAGGAATGCACCAATCGGATTGCCCACTTCTGGTGAAAACCTGTTGACCTACATCGCCCATCAAACGGATGATGGGCAGTATTATTATGCTGAAGACCCCATAAACCTGCCTGCCATCTTTGCGGATATCGCAGGTGTTGTGACTGATCCGAATGGCCGTTATGTTTCTCCCACGGGTTCGGATACCTCTCCCACAACTTGTAATTCACCCCTTGCCCCCTGTCTTACCATAAACAAGGCTATTCAAAGTGCAGTAGCTGGGAATAAGGTCTATGTTGCCGAAGGTACATACACAAGCGCATCGGGTTCTTATGTAGTTTCTCTCAATAAGAGTCTGACCCTGTCTGGCGGTTGGGATAACGCATATGCCAACCAGATCGGGTTTTCGACAATTGATGGTCAAAATACCCGCCAGGGAATTTCTGTTGCCGCCGTTTCAACAATCGACCATTTCATCGTGCAGAATGGATTTACCTCTAACAATGGCGGCGGTTTTTTTGTAAACTCCGCAGTCACAATCAATAACAGCCTGATAACCGATAATTATGCCGCTGTGGGCGGTGGTGGGATTTATGGAGTTGGGAATATAACACTCAATAATTCGACGGTGGAGAATAATTCGGCTGAGCGCGGAGCCGGTATCGACCTCTATTCGTTAAATTCACTAACACTCAACAACAGCACTATTGGCGGAAATCAGGCCACTAACCTGGGCGGTGGGATCTATATGAATGGCATTTCAGGTAGTGGTACTGCCAACATTACGATTCAAAATTCCACGATCACCAATAACTCCGCCCTGACAGGCGGCGGAATTTACAGTGGAGGTTCCTCTCCAAGGAGAAACCTCACCATCACGAACAGCATCCTTTACGGAAATACTGCAACTACAGGAGGTGATTGCGCTGGTGCCGGGTTATCCCCGATTTCATCTTCAAATCACAATATTTTTGGGGATCTGTCGAATTGCGGAATTATCGCAGGGGTGGGTGATCAAGTTGGTGTAAATCCACAATTGGAGAATTCACCGAGCGGCGATCTTCATTATTTTTCCTTAAAGCCCATCAGCCCGGCAATTAATACCGGCGGCTCTGTATGTCTTTCGACGGATCAGCGAGGGGTGGTTCGCCCGCAGGGAATGGCATGTGATATTGGTTCATTTGAATTCGACGCTGGTGACTTTCCCATTATCAATATCATGGGGAATAGCTTGCCTATTGTTAACGGAGATGTAACTCCATCAATCACTGATAGTACCGATTTTGGCAATGGGATTATTTCTGGAGTTGTTGTTGAACATACCTTTACCATAGAAAACTGGGGATTTGCTCCACTAAATCTGGCAGCTACGCCCAAAGTTGTCATTGGTGGCACAAATGCTTCCGATTTCTCGGTCACCACTGAACCGGCTGATTCTATTGCGGTTGGCGGAAACACTACTTTTGTAGTAAGTTTTGATCCCTTGGCCGCAGGCGTGCGGACTGCTTCTGTCAGCATCTCCAGTAATGATTCGTTTTCAACTCCCTACACTTTTAATATTCAAGGTGTTGGGGTGTCAATACCGCCAACCGTTTCTTCCATTTTACGAAATGATGTAAATCCCACTAAAGCCTCCAGTGTGGTTTTTACGGTTAATTTCTCCGAGTCCGTAACTGGTGTGGATGTAAATGACTTTACTTTGAGCACTACTGGAGTGACCGGCTCTTCAATTGCCACTGTTACAGGTACTGGTTCTGTGTATGATGTTAGTGTAAATACCGGTTCTGGTAGTGGCACGATCCGACTGAACATTCCTGCAACTGCGGTGATTGTAAATGGGGCAGGGACGCAACTTAGTGGATTGCCATACCAAAGTGGACAATCCTATACAATTGATAAAACCGCACCAACAGTTTTAACAAACACTTATTATGGTCCTTCGCCGACGTATTATTCGAACATCCATCTTTTTGTTAATTTCTCTGAAGTAGTGAAAAATGTGGACCTGAATGACTTTAGCCTGACGACGACAGGAGTTCAGGGAGCCACCATCACCAGTATTAGTGGGTCGTCTTCCTCGTATACTGTTTATATAAATACTGGGACAGGCGATGGTACGATTCGAGTGGACGTTCCTGCAACTGCGACCATTACAGATGGAGTAGGGAATCCGATTGGCAATCTCCCATTTACGAACGGGAAGGTTATCCAGATCGCTAGAGCTGATCAATCTACAGATGCGGCATTTCTGGATGGCAGTTTTGGTAACAATGGGAGGGTGATCGCTGATTTTGGAAAAAATGCAATGGGGTATAGCGCCACTTTGCAGCCTGATGGCAAGATACTTGTGGCCGGCGCGATTGAAACCAATAACATGAATTCCAATGTCCTTCTTGTTCGATATAATATTGACGGATCAATGGATCCTTCCTTTGGAATAAATGGATTGGTTTCCGTTAATGCTGGAGAAACTAGTAAGGATATCGCCTTGCAGGCAGATGGGAAAATTGTTGTTCTGGCTTTGTTATGGGATAACAGCATCTCGAGTATTGTATTGTCTCGCTATACCAGTAATGGCGGTTTGGATACCACTTTTGGTGTTAATGGCTTGGTTAGCATGGATTTTCCGGGTACCGAATACGGCAGTTCCGTAATGGTACAGGAAGATGGGAAAATACTTGTGGTTGGAAATCGCCCTGGAACAACCGGCAATGGGAGTGATTTGTTTCTTCTGCGCTATGACGAAAATGGCACATTGGATACGACCTTTGACACCGATGGCATCGTGGTCTCTGATTTTGGCGCCGCTGAATATGGCACGGACGCTGTTTTACAGCCTGACAATAAGATTGTTGTTGTTGGAGAAAGGGGATTGGCGAATTCTTCCTCAAAGGATTTAATCCTCGCCCGCTACAACGATGACGGTTCTCTAGACACGTCTTTCGGCGCAAACGGATTAGTTGTTGCCGATTTTGGCGAAAATGAATTGGGTACTTCCGTTGCTCTTCAATCAGATGGGAAGATTATTGCGTCGGGCACACAATATAGTATAGGTAATGCTGGATTTAATTGCCTTATTGCCCGATTTGATATTGATGGCTTGCTCGATAATAGCTTTGGAACAAACGGGCAATCGTTGGTTGGTTTCACATCAGGCACGATTCTGTGGAATAGGATTGCCCTTCAATCCGATGGCGGGGTGTTGATGTTAGGGAATTCTAATGATAACTTTACGCTGTACCGCTTCCACAGTGATGGCGTTCTTGATACAAGTTTCGGAAATGAAGGGTATACGATCACGGATTTCGGCAAACAGGACGTCGGATATCAACTATTAATTCAGCCAGATGGAAAGCCTCTTGCTGTTGGTCTCACAGTTGATAATGAGATTTACTCCAATAAACTTGTTATGGTGCGGTATAAGCCTCTTGATACCCCCCCCACAATCTTGCAAAGCGTGCGGGTTTCACCCGACCCAACGGCAACGGCGAGCGTGGAGTACAGCGTCACCTTTTCGGAAGCTGTTACTGGGGTGGATACAGGTGACTTCACCCTCACCACCAGCGGTGTGACGGGGACGAGTATTACCACGGTCACTGGTTCGGGGAGCAACTACACAGTTAAGGTCAACACAGGCAGCGGGAATGGAACGATCCGCCTTGATGTCAAACATGACGCTGGAATTGTAGATGGCGGCCTCAATCCGATGGTTGCTTCGTTCACCAGTGGTGAGGTTTACACAGTCGCCAAGACCAGCAGTTTGCTCGTCAGCCCGACTAACGATGGGTATCTTGCCTCGGTCACGCCTGCCTTTACGTGGAAGGCCATCACGGGCGCGCTTGAGTATCAACTGCAGGTGGATGAAACCGAATGGTTTACGACCCCTGAAGTGAATCAATCCCAGCCGAGCGGCACCACCTTCACCAGCCCCGCGCTCGATTATGGAATCCACTATTGGCGTATGCGTGTGCGGACTTCGGGCGGATGGGGTGTATGGACCGCAGGATGGAAATTCACCCTGACGCCCACGCTTCCTGCCGCGCCGACGCTTGCCAGCCCGGCCAGTGCAGCGGTTCTCGCCGATAACACTCCGCTCCTCACTTGGAACATGGTTCTGGCCGATGACCGCTACGAAGTGCAGATCGATAACCTCAATACCTTTGCTTCGCCTGAGCAAACCTTTACCAGCGGACTTGGCGTTCTGTCTTACACAGCCGCGACCTTGCCCGATGGCGTTTGGAATTGGCGGGTTAGGGCTATTAACTACTTGAATCTCCCCGGCGCATGGAGCACTTCACGCTCCTTCACCGTGGATACGGTTGGCCCGCTTGCGCCTGTTTTGAACGCTCCCGCAAACGATGCCACTGTGATCGGCACACCTGCCTTTTCATGGACTGCAGCTGCCACTGCGTCGAAATATCAATTCGAATACGATAGCGATGCGGATTTCTCCAGCCCTGCCTACACTTCGGCCGAATTGACGGCCACCAGTCACACGCCGCCCGCCATGCCGCTGGGTTCTTACTCATGGCATGTCCGCGCGAAGGATGCGGCAGGCAATTGGGGTCCGTGGAGTGTGTCGCGAGTCGTGACCATCCTCTCGCAGATTCCCATTGCGCCGACTCTGAGTACGCCCGCAAACGCCTTTGCCACCAATGACTCGACTCCGAGCTTCAGTTGGGTCGCGGTGGCCTCGGGTGAAACCTACCAGCTTGAAATCTCAAACGCGACGACCTTTGCCACCAAACAACAGACCTTTAGCGGTGCTCCCGGTGTGTTGACCTATACTGCCACAAACATCCCCGATGGCTTGTGGTATTGGCATGTCCGTGCAGTGAATGTGAATGGAGTTGCTGGTGCATGGAGCGCATATCGTTCCTTCACCATTGATACTACTGCACCGGTCACAGCCCCAACTCTAAGTGCCCCGGCCAATGCCGCCTCGGTCATCGGCACGCCTGCCTTCTCATGGGGCAGTGTTGCCACAGCGACGAAATATGAATTCCAGTATGATAACGATGTGGATTTCTCCAGCCCGATCTATACCTCGGCTGAACTGACCACGTTGAATCACACGCCGCCCGCAATGGTGTTGGGCACGTACTCATGGCGTGTGCGAGCCAGAGATGCCGTGGGGAATTGGAGTGCATGGAGCACAGCGCGGACGGTCACGATCCTGCCGCCGGTGCCCGTGGCCCCAGCTCTTACCTCGCCTGCAAATGCTCTGGTGACGACCGATGCGACTCCTGATTTCGTTTGGGCTTCGGTGGTTTCTGGTGATACCTATCAACTTGAAATCTCGAACGCCACGACCTTTGCCACCAAACAGCAGACCTTCAGCGGCGCTTCCGGTGTGTTAACTTATACCGCCACAACCATCCCCGATGGGCTTTGGTATTGGCATGTCCGCGCTTTGAATGTGAACGGTGTTGCCGGCCCGTGGAGTGCTTACCGCTCCTTCACCGTGGATACGACCGGACCTGTCGCGCCCGCGTTGAGCGCGCCTGCGAATGCCGCCGCGGTCATCGGTACACCTGCCTTCTCCTGGGCCGCGGCTGCCACTGCGTCGAAATATCAACTTGCATACGATAACGACGCCGATTTCTCCAGCCCGATTTATGCCTCCGCTGAATTGACCACTACCAGCCACACGCCGCCCGCAATGGCGCTTGGCCTGTACTCGTGGCATGTCCGTGCGAAGGATGCGGCTGGCAACTGGGGTTCGTGGAGCACGGCCCGCACCGTGACAATCCTGCCGCTGGTACCTGTTGCCCCGGCTCTGACCACCCCTGCGAATGCCTTTGTCACCAACGATTCGACTCCCGACTTCACCTGGGCTTCTGTGCCTTCAGGGTGAAACCTATCAACTCGAAATTTCGAACGCAACCACCTTCGCTACCAAACAGCAGACCTTCACCGGTGCGACCGGCATATTGACTTACACCGCTACAACCATCCCGGATGGCTTGTGGTACTGGCATGTCCGCGCGGTGAATGTGAACGGTGTGGTTGGTACGTGGAGCGCCTACCGCTCCTTCACCGTGGATACCAATGGACCTTCCGCGCCGACCTTGAGCGCGCCCGCAAATGCCGCCACCGTAACAGGTACCCCGGCCTTCTCGTGGGCAGCCACCACCACTGCGGTGAAATACCAGTTCGAATATGACAACGATGCCGATTTCTCCAGCCCGCTTTACACTTCTGGTGAATTGACCACCACAAGCCACACACCACCTGTAATGGCATTGGGCGCCTACTCATGGCATGTCCGCGCGAAGGATGCAGCTGGCAATTGGGGTCCGTGGAGTTTGACTCGTACGATTACGATCCAGCCGTTGGTACCTGTTGCCCCGGCATTGACTACCCCTGCCGCCTCTGCTGTAACAAATGACTCGACCCCCGATTTTGTTTGGGCTTCGGTGGTTTCAGGTGATACTTACCAACTTGAAATTTCGAACGCGACCACTTTTGCCACCAAACAGCAGACCTTCAGCGGCGCTCCCGGTGTGTTAACCTACACCGCTACGAACATTCCCGATGGGCTTTGGTACTGGCACGTCCGCGCGGTGAATGTGAATGGTGTTGCCGGTGCATGGAGCGCCTACCGTTCCTTCACCGTGGATACCACTGCACCCGTTGCGCCCACACTTAGCTCGCCTGCCAATGCCGCTTCGGTCATCGGTACGGCTGCCTTCTCGTGGACCAGTGTTGCAACGGCCTCAAAATATCAATTCGAGTATGACAACGATATCGATTTCTCCAGCCCGGTTTATACCTCCGGCGAATTGACCACCACCAGCCACACGCCGCCTGCGATGGCGCTCGGCACTTACTCGTGGCATGTCCGCGCGAAGGATGCGGCTGGCAATTGGAGCGCATGGAGCACGGTACGTACGGTCACGGTGTTATCCACCATTCCTGTTGCTCCTGCGCTGACTGCGCCCGCCAACGCCGCTGTGACCAATGACCCGACCCCAGATTTCACCTGGGCCTCGGTGACCGCGGGCGATACTTATCAGCTTGAAATCTCGAACGCTTCGACCTTCGCCACCAAACAGCAGACCTTCAGCGGCGCGCCCGGTGTGTTGACCTACACCGCCACGAACATCCCCGATGGGCTTTGGTACTGGCACGTCCGCGCGGTGAATGTGAATGGCACCGCTGGCCCG
The DNA here is from genome assembly GCA_016718275.1 of Candidatus Villigracilis affinis. GTDB lineage: Bacteria > Chloroflexota > Anaerolineae > Anaerolineales > Villigracilaceae > Villigracilis > Villigracilis affinis. The sequence goes on along the minus strand of JADKEA010000015.1, from coordinate 24,024 downwards.
TGGAGCGCATATCGCTCCTTCACGGTGGATACGGTTGCACCTGTTGCGCCGACGCTGAGCTCGCCTGCCAATGCGGCTTCTGTCAGTGGAACGCCTGCCTTCTCGTGGGCTTCTGTTGCTACCGCCGCCAAATATCAATTCGAGTATGACAACGACGCTGATTTCTCCAGCCCCGTTTACACATCCGCCGATCTGACCACTACCAGCCACACACCTCCTTCGATCGCGCAAGGCGTGTACTCTTGGCATGTCCGCGCGAAGGATGCGGCTGGCAACTGGGGTCCGTGGAGCACGGCGCGTACAGTCACCATTTTCCCGCTTGTTCCTGCCACGCCTACGCTGGTCAGCCCTGCTTATGGTGCGCTCAGCCGTGACCCTGCCGTAACCCTGACATGGAATGCGATGTCGAATGCAGCCACGTATCAAGTGCAGGTGGATAATAATTCCACCTTTAGCAGCCCTGAGTTTGATACGACTACGCCCGATACATCCATCCTCACCACAGAATTCCCCGATGGAGTCTATTATTGGCGCGTACGTCAGACCGATATTCTCGGTGGTGTGAGTTTGTGGAGCACAGTTTGGCGAGTGACGATCATCCGCCCCACGCCGAATGCGCCAGCCACCGACACGCCTGCCATTGTCGATACCACCGGCACACCGACCTTTACATGGAATAGTGTGCAGTATGGCGTGAATTACATCGTTCAGGTGGATAACGACTCGAATTTCAGCAGTCCGCTTGTGGATGATGTTGCCGATACGCTCAGTCGTTCGTTTGTTACGCCGTTTGCTTCGGGTCAATACTATTGGCGGGTGAGGGCCATCAGCGAATATGGCATCATTGGTCCGTGGAGCACCACTTGGACCCTGACCGTGGATCTCGTCCCCGCGGCGCCGACTCTGCTCCTTCCGGCGGATGCAGCTACCAGCTTGGATGGGGAATCGTCCTTCAGTTGGCAAAGCGCTGCCAATGCGGATGAATATCAGATTCAAGTGGATAATGACTCAGATTTCAGCAGTCCCGAATTTGACAACACTGCGCCTCAAACTACCCGTGGCCTGCCTGCCGCGTTGACGGATGGTACGTACTTCTGGCGGGTACGCGGCGTCAATGGCGTTGGCTCTGCCAGTGAGTGGAGTGTGGTGCGCGAGTTGACCGTGGACATTCCGCCCGCCGCGCCGACCCTGCTGACCCCTGAAGCGGATTCGACCAATGCCGACGGATTGCCCACCCTCAGTTGGGATGCCGTGGCTGGAAGTTTCTCCTACGAAATTCAAGTGGACGACAATGCGAATTTCAGCAGCCTTGTGCATGGCAGCACGGTAGACTCGTCGATGCGCGAAGTGGTGCTGGCGCTGGCGAATGGCACGTACCACTGGCGCATCCGCGCGGTCAACATTCTGGGAACCCCTGGCGATTGGAGCGCGGTTTGGACCTTTACGGTCGATGTACCGCCTGTTGCGCCGATCTTATTGGAACCCGAGGCCAATTCGATCAACATAGATGGCTTGCCTATGTTGCATTGGGGATCTGTAACTGGCGGGATCGCCTATGAAGTTCAGTTGAACGATAGCGAGGATTTTGGCAGCCCGCTTTATAGTATGTTCGTATATGCCCTGACTCTAAACCTGGCTACGCCTTTGGATAATGGCACCTATCATTGGCGCGTACGTGCCATGAATATGTATGAAACCCTCGGCCCATGGAGCGCGGCTCAGTCGTTTGCTGTGGATGCCGAAATTGTGACTCCGCCACCGCTGCCTTGGCCGCCGACCAGTACAGCATTGCCAACTATCACTGCAACAATAACGCAATCGCCTACACCGACGAAAACCAGTACGATCACGTCCTCACCTACAAGAACGCCTTCGGTGACTCCTTCAAAAACGTATACACCTACGCGGACTCCCACATCTTCACGAACGCCTACGAAGACATTAACGCCTACCATGACCCGAACACCCACCCAAACGTTTACACCTACCCTCACTCCCGCGCCTGTGTGTACCAATATTTATATTGACCGTGCGCGGTTTAACGGTGACAGTTTTGAAGCACGTGTAACGAATGACAACCCTTCCACCGCATATCTGGTCGAAACGATTTTGACCTGGGATCCATCGCCTCTTACAAATGGCAGATTTTTTGACAGGGCTCTATGGAATGCAGTTGCTTATAGCGATCCTGCAAATGTGGCGAATTCAGAGTCTCCTGTGGTTACAAGTTCGATACCCCCGGAATTAAGTTTGCCGGGTAACGGAAACCGCATCACTTGGGACGCGGATTTTAGTGATTCAAATTTTACGGGCTTGTATGCGATAACTTTGACCTTTAACTATCCTGGTTGGGGTGATTGTGTATTGTCTGCTGACACCAACATGTATACGCCCACCTCAACTCAAACCCCATTCGATACGCCTTCGCCTACATTGACCCATACCCCAACAACGACAGCGACCGCGACAAATACGGCGATCAACACCCCCACATCTACCCCGACGGCCTCACCGACACGGACACCTACATCCACATCTACAGTTGACCCAACGGAGACATACACACCGACGCCCACGGCCACCCCAACGAAGACGCCAACCGTAACGCCAACTTCAACATACTGTCAAGACTGTTGATGATAGCTTGTAATTTACCGTCAAAAAATCGCCAAACACTACACTTGTTCGTAGTGACCTGATCTACCGCCAGCCCAAAACAACCTTGCTTTACAGGAGGTTGCGTTGGGCTGGCTTTTTTGTTCAAGCCTTTTAGTGAGAGATTTAATGGGTGTGAGTACAATGTCGGAGAGGTGTTATGACGGTTCCTGTTGGATCAAACGAACTTGAAAAAGAAATTTTGCGCTTGCTGGAAGATTTACCTTTAGAGGTAGGGATTCCCGAAAATGTACGCCAGTTATTGTTGCAGGCTGGACGACCTCTTGCCATGAAAACAGCACATGACTTTCTTGCAAGTGCAGATGATAAAAAGAAGTCGGCTGGACTAGAAATAGCCATGCTTGTGGACTCGGAAAAAAATATAAACTTGATTTTGCCGTTGCTTGAGGAAGCTAATTGGCTAATTCGTTGGCAGGTCATGTACTCTGTAACTAGGACAAAAAGATTTCTTGATGATGATGAACTTATTGGGCTGGTTGTTAAAACATTGCTTGACGATCCAAGCCCTGAGGTGAGAGTGGAGGTAGCTGACGCGCTTGGATATTGCAAGGCCACTCCAAATGTCATTTTAGCGTTGGAGTATGCGCGGGATCATGATTTTGAGTTTGACAGAGATGGATATCGCGCTAGCACCATTGCCAAAGAGTCTATAAAAAGAATTCAAGAAAGGCAAAATGACTCATGATTCCACTACTCGGTTCCAGCCAGCGGAATGGCTCAATCCGCGTATGGATTCACGGGCGAAATGGCAGATGTCACTGGGTTGACGTATCTGCGGGCGCGGTACTACAGTCCGCTGGATGGAGGTTTACTCAGTTGACCCAATAACAGATGGCAATACTGGGTATTCTCATGTGAGGTCGAATCCCATCAATTATTTCTGGGGGGGGGGGACCGGGTAAATTTATATATAGTTGCAACTGTGGCTGGATTGATACTGGTCATGCTGTTCCAGATACCCTAATAATCAATCCATTAAGTAGGTCCTCCAGCTAATTAAATGGGAACCAAGAGCGACGGGTAATAGAACTTTGGATGGATACTCCTGGAAATTGGGTTACCTTTTTGAATCTGTTTGTTGTGAAAATAAATCCTGCCAGTAATAACAAATCTTTGGCTTTAGGTATACTAATGGCTAGAAACACAATTCATACAAGGTTGGCCAGTGGCAAGAGGAATAGGTCACTCTGTATTTTTCTGAAGAGGATTTACTTGCTATTATTATCTTTCAATTTGTTTGCCCCGGTAAAAAAGGGGGGGGCCCTGATGGTTTCGGTGGCTCCAATTTGCAAAATGCCACTAAATAGACAAGACGCAATAGAATGGTCTATGAATGTTTTTGAAACGTACGGTGATTCAGTTGAGGAATGGGAGAAATGGGCCAATCCAAGATTGCTATGCTCATCAGAGATAAATGAAATATGCGGTGATGCTCCAAGGGCATGGCCAACTGAATTTTCTATTGATTCCGCTGCTAAGTCCGGCGCGGATTGGTGGCAGTATGCTAATTGGAGTAGTTTTATTCTCAAGCGGTCAGAAGAGAACGATAGGATTTATTATATGTGGCCGTAATTATGTCTAATTTGTGGCTGGGTTGTGAAACTTGTGCTATGGTTTTAGTTTGGGATGATTTTATGCAAAACATAAATGACCGTGAGAAAATGTCGCATTAAGAATTGGAATAAAGCCGTTTTGTTGTTTTTTAATTACTGTTCCCGGCCAGGAGGGAGTTTGTCCGTTCGAGATATTTGCTCTTGTATGATCATGTTGAAATGGAAATGTTTATGTTGAGTAAAGAAGGATGCCACATGGAAGGTCTTCTTTGGACACCGACTGTAATGGTGCCCATTTTAATGATTATCTAGTAAGACGGGTGGGTGCTTAAAGGGGAATGAATTTTACATGCAAAGACGAATTGCCAGAAAAGGAATATATACCTGATTTGTACTATAAGGAATATGTAAAAAAGGGAGATGATCCTTATGAAACCAATAGAAGAGTGTGTGTAGCTGTTATACCTCAAGAATGGTATCTTCATAAGGATGAAAGCAAATTTAAAGTCGTATTTCTCCCCCCCACTCCCCCTTTAAATTTTTTTGTGGCGTTTTTTAATTGTTGGTTTTGAGTCCCCCCCCCCCCCCCCCCCCCCCCGCCGCCCCCCCCACCCCCGGGGGTGCCCCCCCCCCCCGCCCCCGGCCCCCCCCGCCCCCGGACCGCCCCAATCCGCGTTGGATTCCCGGGCGAGTGGCGGATGTCCAGGGCTGTTCTGGGGATTAATTTTGGTCCCCCCCGTCCCCCCCCCCCCCCCCCCCCCCCCCCCCCCCCCCGCCCCCCCCCCCCGGGGGCACGTGCCCGCGCGCGGGGCGCCCCCCCCCCCGGGTGGGTCTCGGGGGGGGGTGGGGGGTGCCCCGGGGCTGACGTATCTGCGGGCGCAGGGTGCTTTGCATATCAAATTCGGGTATCATAGGGTAGGTAGAGCAAGGAGCTAAAATGCAAATCACAATTTCATTCTCTGAAAAACCTTTTCCCGCCGAACCCAAAGAAGGTATTGCGCGAAAATTTCGCTTGTACGCCGCGCTGGGAATGTACCGCGCAGGGGAATTGTCCATGGGCGCGGCATGTGAACTGGCAGGTGTGGACCGATATGTCTTTACCGATTTTTGCAAAACACAAGGGGTAGCCATCCAGACCCAGACCCCAGATGAATTAGAGGCAGATTTTTCGCGGTTGGCAGGTAAGTAACCATGCTTGTTGTTGCAGATAGTTCCGCATTGGTGGCTTTGTCAGTTTGTGAAGCGTTGGATCTTTTGCTCAAAGTATATGATGATGTCCGAGTTCCTCGGGCGGTATACGATGAAGTGGTTGTGATAGGCAAATCGCAATCTGTGGCTTTACAATCTTTTCTTGAAGGGCGAGTGGTGGAAGTGGATTTATCACGCTGGGTTCTGGCGGCAGGCGGATTGGGACAAGGGGAATTGGAAGCAATGGCTCTTTACAGGCAGCTTTCAGCCGATGTTTTGCTGATTGATGACCGCCGCGCAAGGGCAGTGGCTGAACACAATCAAATTGTTTGCCTTGGTGCATTGGGGTTCCTGTTGTTGGCGAAACAAAATGGACAGGTTCGGCTTGTTGCTCCATATATCGATAAATTGCGTTCGTCTTCCTTGTATTATGGTGCAGACTTGTTGGAGAAATTTTTACTGCTTGCTGGCGAGTAGCACCCAATCCTACGCCCCATATGGGACGATACGTGTCACCTCGCACTTGACCCCTGAAACCTTCACCGCGGATTCACGGGTGAAATGGCAGATGTCACTGAGTTGACGTATCTCTGCGCGCTATTACAGTCCGCTGGATGAGTCCTCACAGACCAACACTGACACACTGATGACTGATTACTTTTTGGTCGACGCGCTGGGAATGTACTCGTAAGCAGAATCCGCTCCAGGGTTTCGTATAGATACGAAAATCCAAGCCTGATTTCCCCCAAATATACAAACGAAAAGCGTACGATTTCCCTACGTGCGGAACAAATCCCTCTTATCCCTCGTTTATTATGGTGTACAATATTTACGATCAAATGGGCACCGGTTTTGATGGAAATGGGCCCGCAGGCTGGTTTAACAAGTCTGTCAAATCATTGAGAACTCCATAATGACTTGAATAACCGCCGTAGTACCAAAAACAAGGAGATAAAAATGTCTGTAGTTTTCAAGAAAATGTTTTTTGCCTGTGTTCTCGTGCTGACCGTGCTCACCACCGGCGCATGGCAAAATCCTCAAGCAGCGCTTGCACTGGATACCCCTGAAACTCCCCTATATTCTGGCATCACTTGGGCCGACCTCGGTTCACTCAGCCGCAGCATCACCACCAGCGTTAAAGGCGATTCAATTACCCTGTCTGGGCAGGGCTATGCCTCAGCAGAACGATTCCAGGGCGGCGTTTCGCAGGAAGTAGCTGACTATTATTCCAACGTTCAACTCGCCGCCTCTGGCTGGACCTCCTACGATGCCTACGACAACGCAGAAGGCACCCACAAGGTCTTCTACCACGAAGCAGGCTACTATTTCGCCGTGGATTTCCTCTTCTGTGTCGATGACTCCTCCAGCACCTGCATCACCGTGTGGATGAGCGAAAAGACCGCTCCTTCGGCAGCTGCCCAGTTTACCGGCTTCACACCCGATCCGTTGGCAACCACCTTCAACAAGACCTCGCCCTCCAACGGCACCATCAACCTCGACCCCAAGAACCTCACCCTCACATGGGGAACCTACAGCCCCACCCCCGATAAATACAGCTACTGTATCAAGATCGGCTCGGCTTGTGATGATAACGATCCCAACTGGACCGGTATCTACCTCAGCACCAGCGTCAAACTCACCAACCTCGAATACGACAAGATCTACTACTGGCAGATCAAGGCCATCACCTGCGCCACCTGTATTCCGAAGAAATTCGTCTACGCCAACGAGGGTAAATGGTGGACCTTAACCACCAAACCGCAAAGCGCGGCAGGCGTGGTCATTTTGGGTAATGTCGGCACCCCCAGCGCCACCCTCACCTACGTGGTCAGCGGCAACACCAAGACCGTCTCATCCGATGGCAGCGGTGGATACTCGATCACCGTCCCGAGCGGATGGACCGGCACGATCACACCCTCCAAGGTCGGATATTACTTCACCCCGATCAACGCTTCTTTCAGCAACCTGACAGCTGCTCAAACGATCCAGAATTTTTCCGCCACCCCAACAGGGTCTGGCACACCTGAGATCAGCGGTAATGCCGGTGTGGCAGGAGCCATATTGAGCTACTCCGACGGCGGACAGGCTAAGACCGCCATTGCAGATAGTACCGGCGCCTATAAATTTACCGTCTCCGCGAACTGGACCGGTACCGTGACGCCTTCGCAGGGAAGCTACTACTTCACCCCTTCATTTAGAAGCTACACAAACGTCACCGCGCATCAGACCGGTCAGAACTACACCATCTCGATTTTCTATGATGTGCCGAGCACCTACTGGGCTTATAACTATATTGAACGTCTGTACGCGGCTGGAATCACCGGCGGCTGTTCCACCAGCCCGTTGTTGTACTGCCCCGAGGGCACCGTCACCCGCGCTGAAATGTCAGTCTTCCTTTTGAGAGGCATTCACGGCTCGGCGTATCTTCCGCCAGCGGTAGGGAGCAGCACCGGCTTCAACGATGTCCCTGCTTCACATTGGGCCGCGGCATGGATCAAGCAATTTTCCACCGAAGGCATCACTGGCGGATGCGGTACCAATCTGTACTGCCCGGAAGGCAAAGCCTCCAATGCTGAAATGGCCATCTTCCTCCTGCGCTCCAAGCACGGATCTGCCTACACCCCGCCCGCCGTGGGTGGCAGCACCGGCTTTGTCGATGTCCCAACTTCTTATTGGGCTGCTGCGTGGATCAAGCAATTGGCCGTCGAAGGCATCTCCACGGGCTGCGGCAACGGCAAATTCTGTCCCGATGACGCCGTTACCCGCGCCAGTATGGCGGTCTTGATGGTGAAAACCTTCAGCCTGCCGAAGGAATAACATTTTCTGAATTTTGAATGTAAATCCCCCGCGAATAATTTCGCGGGGGATTTTGTTTTAGAGAATGTTTTGACTTTTCTCTGCACGCTCTAAATCTTTGTAGTTAACATAAATGTGAATATAAGGAAGAAAATCATCAGTGTTTTTGTTGCCTATTCTCCAAAAAAAATGTATAGTGGGGGGAAGTAAATACCCAGCCAATGTGATTGGAAATATCAATGACCCGCCCGTATAAATACAAAATCATCGCCTGCCTGCTTGTTGTGATGTTTTTTAGCCAGTCGTGCGCTGCCCCTATACAGGAGGCGACGTCCACCCCTACTCTCGTTGTGATAGAGGAACCCTTGGATATACCCACCGCAACCCCATCCTCTCCGAGCCTGACCATTGACCCCGCCTTCCAGCGTGGACAGGTAATTCCACTTTCAGCAGGAGATGTGTTTGCGATTTCCCTGCCGCCGGGTTCCTCGATTTGGAAAGTGGAGTATGCTGCCGAAGTCATTGAACCTCTGACCCCTGCGGACAAAATGACAGAGCCCGGTCCGCAAGGTTGGTTGTTTCGCGCGGTTGCTGCCGGGCAAACCGAGATCCGCCTGACGGCGCCAGCGCCTGCCTGTGCCAAGCCGCCCTGTCCGCCTGCCGCGCCGATGACTTTCGTTTTCACGGTCGATGTGAAGTAGGGAGTCTATTTTCAAGGTGGCGAAATGTTAATTGGACAGAAGCAGGCTTGAGGTTGGTTGGAAGCGTTGTTTGATTTCAAGAATCTTTTTCAGGGAAGATATCCGCTTGAGAATTTCATCGTTGAGGATATTTATGCAGAATCGATGGGTGAGTTTTTGTTTGTTAATGGCCTTTCTGTTTACAAGCGCGTGCGGACAGGGGGAAGTGCAGCCTGTCAGTTTTATGGTGTTCGGTGAACCTGCCGAGTTGAAAGCGTATCAAGATTTGGTGGCGGCTTTTGAAAAACAGCATCCCGAAATTAAAGTTGAATTGATTCATATTCCCAGCCAGGGTGATTATCGCAAACGGCTGGCGGCGGATCTGGTGGGCGGTGAGCCTGCCGATGTGGTTTTGATCAATTACCGCCGCTTCAGCGGATTGGCGATTAAGAATGCCTTTGAACCATTGGGGCCGTATCTCGAAAAATCCGATTTGATCGCGTATGATGATTTTTATGCGCTTTCGATGCGCGCATTTTCTCTCAACGATCAGGTGATCTGTATTCCGCAAAACATTTCGAGTTTGGTGGCTTTTTACAACAAAGATGTTTTCGACGCAGCGGGAATTCCCTATCCCGATGCGGGCTGGACCTGGGATGATTTTATTTCCGCATCGAAAGCATTGACTTTGGATTTTGATTCGGATGGCCGCATCGATCAATACGGCGCAGGCGTGGAGCCGACTTTGATCCGCGTGGCGCCTTTCGTGTGGCAGAACGGCGGCAAGGTCAGCATTAACAATGCGCTCACGCTCGCCGACCCGCTCGATCTGGAAGCCGTGCAATGGTTTGTGGATTGGCAGGTGACGCATCACATTGTGCCGAATGCCGTGGAGGAAAAAGCGGAGAGCAGTGAGAGTCGTTTCATCAACGGGCGCACGGCTATTTATTTCAACAGCCGTCGTTTGGTTCCAACCTTCCGCGAGATCACTGCTTTCGATTGGGATATCGCGCCTTTGCCTGTTGGGAGGAGCGATGCCACCATTCTTCACTCCGATGCCTATTGCCTGCCTTCTGCCGGCAAACACAAGCAAGCCGCGTGGACCTTCATCGAGTATGCCAATTCGATGGCTGGGCAGACGCTGGTTTCGCAAAGCGGGCGCACCGTGCCTTCGCTGATCCAAGTGGCTGAGTCGGATGCCTTTCTCGACCCGAACGCAAAGCCCGCGCACAGCCGCGTGTTTTTGGATGTGATTCCCTTCACCCTGCGTTTGCCGCAGCAAGCCAATTGGGCTGATATCGAAGAGATTTGCGATGAGGAATTGCAGCGCGCCTTTTTCGGTGAAGTCTCTGCGTTGGAGGCGATGCAATCGGCTGTGAAGCGTGCCCTACCCTTGTTCACGGAAAATGAATAGAACCTACACTGCTTCTTCGCGCACGCAATTGCTATTGATGCTGACGCCCTATCTTTTGGGGGCGGCGGTGTTGGTTGGGCTGCCTGCCTTGCTTTCATTGCTGCTGGCGTTTTTGCGCTACGATGGCATTTCCGCGCCTGTGTGGGTGGGGGGATTCAATTTTCAATTGGTGCTGGCCAACCCTGTTGATTTGCTTTTTCCCATTTCGCTTTACAACACTTTGTATTTTGTGATTCTGGCTGTGCCTGTGCGCGTGTTGAGTGCGCTCGCGCTGGCCTTGTTGCTCAGCCGCAGTGGCAGGGGCGTGGGCTTATATCGCGCGGCGGTTTACCTACCTACCATTATTCCCGATGTGGCCTACGCCCTGATCTGGATGTGGATCTTCAACCCGCTGTATGGTCCGCTGAATTTGATTCTCGATGGGTTGGGGCTGCCCACGCCCGGCTGGCTGGCCGATGCCCAATATGCAAAAGTGGTCTTCGTGGTGATGGCCGCGTTTCAAATCGGCGAAGGCTTCGTGGTGCTGCTGGCAGGCTTGCAAAATATTCCGCCCGAGTATTACGCCGCCGCCGCCGTGGATGGCGGTAATGTTTGGCAGCAGTTCCGCTACATCACCCTGCCATTGCTTGCTCCGTGGTTGTTGCTGCTCACCTTGCGCGATATCATTTTGAGCAGTCAGAACATTTTTACCGCCAATTTCATCATGACCAACGGCGACCCGTACTACTCCACTTTATTTTTGCCGCTCCTGATCTACGAAGAAGCCTTCGACCGAATGCACTTCGGCCCGGGCTCCGCCATGACCGTACTGCTGGGTCTGGTCACCGCCGCGTTGATCGGGTTGATCCTTTCCATTGTGGGCAGTTGGGGGGAAACCGATGCAAGTTAATTCAAAGCGCAGGATTTTTCACGCAATTGCATTTCACGCCGTCTCGATTCTGATCTCAGCTCTGTTCATTCTGCCGCTCGTTTGGATGGCTTCCGCTTCGCTTCGTCAACCGGGCCTGCCTCCGCCGCGAACGATGGAGTGGTGGCCCGAGCCTTTGGCGTGGTCGAACTACAACCGCATTTTCGAGATGCTCCCTTTGGGGCGCTATATTTTCAATTCTCTGCTTGTCGCTGGAATCGCCGTGCCGATCACGCTGGTCACGGCTTCTCTGGCAGGCTTTGCGATGACCCAGTTGAACCGCCGTGGGCGGGAGAGTCTTCTCGGGTTGTCTGTTGTCCTTTTGGTGGTACCCACTGTCGCTGTGTGGGTGGCGCGGTTTATCTTATTCCGCACTTTGGGGTTGTTTAATTCATACGCGGCATTGCTGGCCCCGGCGCTCATGGGGTCGAGTCCGCTGTTTGTGCTGCTGTTCTTTTGGAGCTTTCGGCGCATTCCCCGCGAGCTTTACGATGCGGCCCGTATGGATGGCGCTGGTCCGCTGGAGATTTGGTGGCGGGTGGCTCTGCCGCTTTCCGGCGCCACAGTGATCGTGGTGGGCATTCTGACCTTTTTGCTGTATTGGGGTGATTTCACCACACCCTTGTTCTATTTGAAATCGCAGACGCTTTACACTCTACCGGTGGGTCTGCGTCAACTGCAGGAATTGGATCGCACGAACTGGCCGCTGCTTTTGGCGGGGGCGATGGTAATGACCCTGCCATCTGTGCTTCTGTTCGGAATCGTTCAGCGTTTCTTTCTGCCTGAAAACCGTCTTGCTGGCATTTATGGCCAGTGAGCCTGAAAAAAAGGAGGCTGCCATATGTAACTGGATCGCATTTTGAAGACATGGCTTTATTTTTTCACTGACACCAATTATTACAAGGAGAGTATTATGTCGAAAAGAAATCGAATGTTCCTTGCCATCGTCTCGAGCGTCATGCTTGTGGCAGTTGCGCTGGGGTTGTGGGGCAGGCTTGGACCGATGAGTACACAGGTATCTCAGGCATTGGCCTCAAACGCGCAGCACGTCGAGACCGATGAAAAAATGGGCGACCACCCGGATGAAGCAAGGCAGTTCCGCGCCCTTTCCATGATGGATGAGAACGGCAACATCCCTGCCGATGGCTTGTTCACAGCGGCCCAACAAATGAGTGACATGCGCCTGCAGCAGGGGGAACAATCCGCAGGCGATCACCAGCGCTGGCTGGACATGGATCGGCCCAGGAAATATCGGTGGCCGCGTGCGTTCCATCATTATTCACCCCGCTGACCCCAACATCATGTGGGCGGGCAGTGTCACCGGCGGTGTGTGGAAGACCACCAACGGCGGGACGTCATGGCAGATCCTCACCGATTTTATGTCCAACATGGCGGTGACCACCATGGTCATGGACCCGACCAACCCGGACATTTTGTATGCCGGTACCGGCGAAGGCTTTACCTTTAATCGTGAAATTTCCGAACCTCTTGGCGGCGGTGTATTCAAAACCACCGATGGCGGCGCCACGTGGACTCAGCTTGCCTCCACCAATAACTCCAACTGGCATTTCGTGAATCGGTTGGCGATCAACCCGTCCAATTCGCAGATTATGTTGGCAGCCACCTATACTGGCCTCTGGAGAAGCACAGACGGCGGCACCTCATGGACTTCCGTCCTTTCCGGATATATGGGCGATGTGAACTTCAACCCGAGTGACGGAAACAAGGCGGTTGCGGGGAATCAATTCTCCGGGCAGGCATACTATTCCACGAATGGTGGGGTTTCATGGGGAACCGCAAACACCAGCGACGGCCGCGTAGAAGTGGCCTATGCGCCGAGCAGCCCCAGCACCGTGTATGCTTCTGTGGATAGCAGCGGTGGTCAGCTTTGGAAGAGTGTGGATGGCGGTGTTTCTTATGCTCTTGTCAACAGCGGAAATGACTTCCTCTCCGGGCAGGGTTGGTATGACAATGCGCTGTGGGTGGACCCAACCAATCCTAATACTCTTGTTGTGGGCGGCGTGGACCTGTACCGCAGTACGAACGGCGGCTCGACCCTGACTCAGATTAGCGAGTGGTGGAACTCACCCTACTCCGCGCATGCCGATCATCATGTCATTGTTGAAAAACCAGGGTTTAACGGCACGAGCAATACCACAGTCTATTTTGGGAATGATGGCGGCGTGTATCGTGCGAATAACGTTTATACCGTGATCGGCACCAACGGCTGGACGGAGTTGAATAACAACCTCGGCATCACCCAATTCTATGGTGCGGCAGGCAATGCCACCACCGGAAAGATCATTGGCGGTACCCAGGATAACGGCACCTTGATCTACACCCCTGCAGGCGGCACGGAAGGCTGGACGACAACCTTCGGCGGCGATGGCGGTTGGTCTGCGGCTGACCCTGTTGACGATAATTACCTGTATGGTGAATATATCTTTGCACAGATCCATCGCAGTGTGAACGGTGGTGTGTACTCTGACCCGATCTGGGGTGAACATTGGGATGGCAATTCCTACGTATACAAGAATCCGCCGTACATCATCACCGATGCCTATAATTCGACCGCAAACTTCATTTCGCCCTTCATCCTCGATCCCAACGACTCGAATCGTATGCTGGTCGGTGCGGCTTCTCTGTGGCGTTCCAACGATGTGAAGGCACCGAATACTGCCACAACAGGCCCAGCCTGGTATGTGATCAAATCTTCCACGGGCACCAATATCAGCGCGATCGCGGTTGCCCCGGGCAATTCGGATATTGTCTGGGTGGGACATGGCAATGGAGATGTGTTTAAGACCACGAATGGCACGGCTACCAATCCCACATGGTCTCGTGTGGATACGGGTTCCCCAGCTTTGCCCAATCGCTACGTCACTCGCATCACCATTGATAAGAATGACAATAACAAGGTCTATGTCACTCTCGGCGGTTTCACCACCGATAATGTGTGGGCCACGACCAACGGCGGCTCCACCTGGACCGATATCAGCGGCAGCGGCGCGACTGGTTTGCCCAGCTTGCCGGTCCGCAGTCTTGTGATTCACCCGAATGACTCCAGCTGGCTGTATGTTGGTACGGAACTCGGTCTCTTCGCCAGTGCAGATGGCGGCGCCACGTGGGGACTCCCACACGACGGCCCGACCAACACCCCTGTGGACGAATTGTTCTGGATGGGAACGAAACTGGTCGCAGCCACATATGGACGCGGCTTGTTCACACAGGAAGCCTCCAACACACTCTTTGCTGATGTGCCCGCGGATTATTGGGCTTTGTCGTTCATTGAGCGTTTGTATAATGCTGGCATCACTGGCGGCTGCGGTACGAACCCATTGATCTATTGTCCGGAAGCCCCTGTGACTCGCGCCCAGATGGCGATCTTCATCCTGCGCGGTATGCATGGCAGCGCCTACATCCCGCCGACGGCAACAGGCACGGTCTTTGCGGATGTCCCGGCCGGGTCCTTTGCGGCGGACTGGATCGAACAGCTTGCGGCTGAAGGTATCACCGGCGGCTGTGGTAACGGAAGTTACTGCCCCGATGCCTACATCACCCGCGCGCAGATGGCGATCTTCCTGTTGAGAGGGGAGCATGGCAGTGCATACACTCCGCCAGTGGCAACGGGCACAGTCTTTGGTGATGTCCCTGTCGGCGCATTTGCTGCGGATTGGATCGAGCAGCTTGCAGCGGAGGGTGTGACGAGCGGCTGCGGCGGCGGTAACTACTGCCCCAATGCCAATGTAACCCGCGCTGAAATGGCCGTCTTCCTGGTGAGGGCGTTCAGTCTGCCATAATAGATAATTCATGTTCAAGTAAGGTTGCACACCCCGAAAATGATTTTCGGGGTGTGTTTATTATCCATTTGCCGAACCAACAGGGTGGTACCAATGTAATTTGTCAATTTTTGAAAGGGGATTACACTATGTCTACCAAACCTTTAACGTAGAAAAAAATCATAGGAGACCCGAATGAAACATACAATATCCCTGTTCCGTTGTTTGTTGATCATTGTCATGCTGGCGGCATGCGCATTTGGAGATGTGCCCTTTGCCTCCGCCACACATTCCGCTGCTGCCGGCCCGGCCTTGAGTGTGAATGCCGCGGCGGATGTGCATGCCATCAGCCCGTATATTTACGGTATGAACTTTGCCACGGAAGCCATCGCCGCTGATCTGAATCTGCCCGTCCGCCGCTGGGGTGGGAATTCGACCACGCGTTATAACTGGCAATTGGATGTCCACAACACCGGCGCGGACTGGTACTACGAGAACATCCCTGAAGATAATGCCCATCCCGAGTTGCTGCCCAATGGCTCTGCTTCAGACGAGTTCATTGAACAGGATCGCCGCACCAGCACAGATACGATCATGACCGTTCCTCTCATCGGGTGGACGCCCAAAGCCCGCAGGGAAGATCATCCGTATGATTGCGGATTCAAGGTCAGCAAATATGGTGCGCAGGATAGTACGGATTATTGGGATCCCGATTGCGGCAATGGCTGGCATAACGGTGTTCAACTCACGGGTAATAATCCCACTGACACCAGCGTTGCGATCACTTCTTCTTTTGTCACGGCATGGATCAATCACTTGAAGGGGAATTATGGCACGGCTGCCAATGGCGGCGTGATGTTCTACAATTTGGATAACGAACCGATGTTGTGGAACAGCACGCATTACGATGTGCATCCCAACCCGGTCACCTATGATGAAATGCGCGATAAGACGTACGCCTATGCCGCCGCCATCAAAGCCGCCGATTCGTCGGCTCAAACGCTTGGACCTGTGGAATGGGGCTGGTGTGCCTATTTCTATTCCGCCGCTGACGGTTGTTACCCCGGCGCGGACCGCGCCGCACACGGCAACATGGATTTTGTGCCGTGGTATCTCCAGCAAATGAAAGCCTATGAACAGGCGCATGGCGTGCGCATTCTCGATTATCTTGACTTGCACGTGTATCCTCAGGTGGATGGCGTGTATTCCGATTCGCTTGGAAGTGCCGCCGTGCAGTCGGCGCGTTTGCGTTCCACGCGCCAGCTTTGGGATCCAAGTTACGTGCATGAAGGCTGGATCGGTCAGCCTGTGTATTTAATTCCACGCATGGAAGATTGGGTGGCGAATTATTACCCGGGCACGAAACTTGCCATCACCGAATACAACTGGGGCGCGCTCGGATATATGAACGGCGCACTGGCTCAGGCCGATATCCTCGGCATCTTTGGCCGCGAAGGCCTGGACCTGGCAACATTATGGGGCACGCCTGATGATTTCAACGCGCCCGGTATTTTTGCATTTCGCATGTATCGCAATTACGATGGCGCAGGCAGCGCGTTTGGTGATACCAGTGTGCAATCTTCCAGCGCTGACCAATCGCAGTTAGCCGTTTATGCCGCGAAGCGCAGCGCGAGCGGCACATTGACTCTCATGGTCATTAACAAGACCGCCTCAACGATCACCAGTGATCTGGCCTTATCTGGATTTCAACCCGTGGACACGGCGCAGGTCTATCGATATAGCTCTGCCAATTTAGGCGCCATCGTCAAACAGGCGGATCAAGCGGTCACCTCCAGCGGATTCACGGCCAGCTACCCGGCGAATTCGATCACGCTGATCGTGATTCCCTCCTCCGCTTCGCAAACCACGTTTGTGGATGTCCCTGCCGACCACCCGCTGTATGCCTATATTCAAGCCTTGTACGATAACGGCTACACCGCAGGCTGTTCCACCGACCCGATGATGTACTGCCCCGATACGATTCTGGATCGCGCGCAATCTGCCGTCTTCATGCTGCGCGGACAAATGGGCTCAGGCTACACTCCGCCCGCCGCGCCGTGGAATACCTTCGGCGATGATTGGACAGGTTTCGAATGGGCTGAGCCGTGGGCGGAAGGTATGTATCAGGAAGGCTTGACTCAAGGTTGTCAATCCAGCCCGCTGATGTTTTGTCCCTCCAATCAACTTCCGCGTGTGGAAGCAAGCGTATTTGGTTTGCGAATGAAGTATGGTGTGAATTACACGCCTCCCGCCGCAAGTGGAACTTTGTTCGCCGATTTCCCCTCCACGGACCCGAGTTACTGGGCGATTGATTGGGCTGAGCAGGCTTATCTCGATGGTCTGCTCCCCGCCTGCGGAACGGACAGTGGAACAGGCAAGCCGATGTTCTGCCCAAGTCAACTGGTGGATCGCGGTTGGGGGGCGTATTTGATCGTCAAAGCCAAGAACTTGCCGTTGCCGTAAACCATGAGGTGACAGTCACTTGTAAAGTGACTGTCACCTGTCTTTGCATATAGGGAGCGAAGTATAATTTCAAGCCATGAACCAACGTCAACTTACCTTGCTGCTTGTAGATGATGACTCCATGATCGTTGAAAGTCTGGGGCCGCTGCTCGAACGTTCGGGGTTTCATGTGATAACCGCCTCGACAGGTGAAGAAGCTCTTACCAAGGTGCAAGCGCACCGCCCCGATGTGATCGTGATGGATGTGCTCATGCCGCGCATGAATGGCCGTGAAGCCCTGCGGCGGATGCGTAAATCCAATATCTGGATTCCGACTATTTTGCTCACGCAGGTGGGGGAGGCCTCTGAACGCGCAGTGGCTTTGGAAGAAGGTGCGGATGATTACCTCAACAAGCCTTTTCACTCGCAGGAATTGCTTGCACGGATCCATGCTGTGTTGCGACGCGCCCGCCCGTCTGGTCAATCGCTTTTCTCCGCGCATCGCATCGCTTCACTCGACCTGTTGCTGGATCGCCAATCTCGACGCGCCTTTCTCGCCGACGAAGCACTCAACCTCACGCCGAAGGCGTTTGTTGTTCTCGAATACTTGATGACCCACCCCGACGAAGCGGTCAGCCGTGAGCATTTGCTGCACTCGGTTTGGGGCTGGGAATACCCAACCGGCACGCGCACCGTGGATACACGTGTCAACGAATTGCGAAGAGCTCTAAAAGATGACGCCGGAGCGCCGCGTTTCATCCAGACCCTGACGGGTGAGGGGTATATTTTCATTGCACCTGTGAAGCCTGAGTCATGAGCCGCTATAAATTCCTCCTTCCCTTTTTCCCTCTTCTGCTTGGAATTTTTGCCTTAATCATTCTGCCCACCCTGATCAAACCCGAAATCGTTCTGTCGTTTCGGTTGGGATTGGGTGCAGTTCTGTTTGTGTTTGGCCTGCTCTTCACCTTGTGGATGCAATCCCTTGGTGTGGCCGATGCCCTGCGTGAAAAGAAGATGCGCGCCGAGATGGTTGCGCTGACCCGCAGTTATGAAGACAGTCACCGTCGTTTCATCCGCCGCCTCGACCACGAATTGAAGAATCCGCTGATGGGCCTGCAGGCTTCGCTGGAAAACCTGCAGGCTGTGACCGAATTGGAGGAACGCCGCAAGGCAGAGGGCAATATTCAAAAGGCTTTGGAACGGCTTGTCCGTTTGTTGCGTGACTTGCGGAAACTCTCTGACCTTGATGAAAACAAATTGGAACGCGAAGCGGTGGATATCCCTGAATTGGTGGAGGAGATCATCGAGGTACTGCGGTCCACACCGGGGCGCGAACGCCGCCGCATTAACTTGATGGTGACCAAGGTGCCCACGCCGCCTCCCCCTGTGAGCGGCGACCGCGACCTGCTCGGCATCAGCTTGTACAATCTCCTTGATAATGCACTCAAATTCACGGTCCAGAATGATGCGGTTGAAATTCGGGTGCGTGATGACGAACGGATGGTCATTATTGAAGTGGCCGACAACGGTTCGGGGATTCATCCAGATGAACAGCAAAAGGTTTTTGAAGAACTGTATCGCGGTGAAAATGCCCATGCGGTGGAAGGCAGCGGATTGGGGTTGTCTTTTGTCAAACGGATCGTTTCTCTGCATCACGGGGAGTTGACCTTGCGAAGCCAGCGTGACGAACAACATGGCTCCATTTTTACTGTACGCCTGCCTGTTACCAAACTGTGACACGGCTGTGTCATGCTTGTGACAACCATTCGGTATAAATGAATCATTCAACACCTTGCCGACAGTGGATTGCTGTCCACCGTCACTGGTCTTTAATGGCGCTATCATGAACAACATAACGATGAAACACATCCTGTATTCGATCGTGCTTGCCGGGGCGGCATTGTTGAGTGTTTATTTTCTTCCCACTGGCAACACATTTCAGATCACTGTGGAAACCCCAACACCAATTGCCTCAAGCCTGCTTCCCTCCGGGGTCAGTGGAGATTTTCTTTGGGCAAAACACATGGGTGGAAGCAGTACCAGCGATTTTGGGCAGGGATATGATATCGCGACGGATGTGGATGGGAACATCTATTTCACCGGCGGATTTACCGGTGCGCTTGATTTCGACCCCGGCGAAGGTACCTTTACCCTTACCAGCACCAGCCTCGATTACAGCGATGTCTTTGCCGCTAAATTGGATACCGATGGAAATTTCCTATGGGCAAAGCATATCGGCGGGCAGGCCTGGGATTATGCCTACGATATCGCCGTGGACGCAAACAAGAATGTGTATGTGATGGGCAGTTTTGAAGGCACTGCCGATTTTGACCCGGGCACAGATATCTTGAACTTGAGCAGCGCAGGTCTGCGTGATATTTTCGTGGTCCGTCTTGATGAAGATGGAAACCTGGTTTGGGCAAAACGGATGGGTGGAGCAAGCGACGACGGCGGTTCCGCTGTGGCTGTTGATAAAGATGGGAATGTGTATCTCACAGGGTATTTTCAAGGCACAGCCGATTTCGATCCCGGGGCGAACACCGCGAACCTGACCAGCGCCGGGAAAAACGATATTGTCATTACCAAACTGGATGCCGACGGAAATTTCGTTTGGGCCAAACGCATGGGCGGAATTCAAGATGACCTCGGCTTTGGCACTGCATTGGGCACGGACGCCAGCGTATATACCACGGGCCGTTTTGAAGGCGCTATTGACCTTGACCCCGGTGAAGATACGGCCAACTTCGTCAGCACGGGGGGAAGCGATGTCTTCATCTCACGGCTTGATGCCAATGGAAATTTCGTTTGGGCCAAAGCCATTGGCGGAATGGGTGAGGCGCAAGGTTTTGGCCTGATTGTAGATTCAGACGGCAGTATGTATGCGACCGGCGATTTTTGGAGAACGATTGATTTCGCCCCTGGTGCTGAGAGCTTTGCATTAACTAGCCTTGGCGATTCCGATGTCTTCCTCCTCAAGTTGGATGACAACGGCAATTTCGTATGGGCTAGGCAGATGGGCGGCCCGGGCGCCGGACATGGCTATGACCTCGCGCTTGATCCGCTCGGCAATATCTACACCGTGGGGAGTTTTTCCGATACCGCCGATTTCGACCCCGGCGCGGGCGAGTTTCACCTTGCGGGTAATGGCCGTTACAAAGATATTTTCATCACCCAATTGGATGCCGATGGAAATTTCATCTGGGCAAAGAGTGCAGGTGGAACGGGTGACGACCTCGGCATGGGCATCACTGTGGATCCGAGTGGTAATGTATATGCCACGGGTAACTTTGCAGGCAAGGTGGATTTCGACCCCGGCCCTGAACCATTCCACCTCACGAGTCAGGGCTACTATGACATTTTTGTTTCCAAACTCAACGGGAATGGAATACCGATCTTCGTGGATGTGAATTACGATCATCCACAATTCAAATACATCCAGGCCTTGTACGCTTCTGGACTCACCTCGGGCTGCGAGGTCAACCCATTAAAATTCTGCCCGGATGCAATTTTGAACCGCGCCCAAACTGCCGTGTTCATGCTGCGCGGACAATTTGGCCCCGCCTATACTCCGCCCCCCGCGCCGTGGGAGATCTTCTCAACAGAAGATTGGAGTGGGTTCGAATGGGCGCTTCCATGGGCCGAGGGGATGTATGCCGCCAAACTGACCAAGGGCTGTCAGGCTGACCCGTTGAAATTTTGTCCCACCGCACAACTCACCCGCATGGAGGCTTCGATCTTTGGGTTGAAAATGAAATATGGGCAGAATTATCTCCCTCCGCCTGCCACTGGCGATCTGTTCGCCGACCTGCCTGCCATCGGCCCCAATGAATGGGGTATTGCCTGGGCCGAACAAGCCTACCGAAACGGCCTGATGCCCTCCTGCGGAATTCAAAACGGCAAACCCATGTTCTGTCCAGACGAACCCGTCCAACGCGCATTGGCGGCGTACATCATCGTCAAGGCCAGAAATCTGCCTGTGCCATAGACCTGTAGCGCGAGATTTTATCTCGCGCTATTTTTTTGCATGTCACCAAACTGTGACATGGTTGTGTCATGCCTGTAACAACCTTTCGGTATAAATAAGGTGTCAGAGTTTGGAGAAGAATAGTTTTCAAACATACAAAAGGAGATGAAAATGAAAATAAAAGCGACATTCGTTTTGAGCATGCTGGCGGTATTGATGCTGCTGTCTATGCTGTTGGGGGCGGTGCCTGTGCAGAGCGTGCAGGCGGAGGCGGCGGAAAGTCCGCTGGCGGCAAGTGGAGATTTTGCCTGGGCGAAGGGAATGGGTGGGGCGAGTTATGAGTATGTTTCTGATATGGTTGTAGACTCAAGGGGTATCTATACCATCGGAGGTTTTTTCGATACCGCTGATTTTGATCCTGGATCAAATGTATTTAACCTGACTAGTCTGGGCGATAATGACATCTTTGTTTCCAAATTGAATAAAGATGGCAGTTTTGCTTGGGCAATAGGCATTGGCAGCACAGGGTATCTTGAATATGCCAATGACGTTACTTTGGATGCCTCTGGTAATGTTTATGTTACAGGCACGTTTGGCGGCATAATAGATTTTAACCCTGGTATGGAAGTGTTCAATCTGACTAGCAAAGGGAGTCAGGATATTTTTATCTTGAAGCTGGATGGGAACGGAAACTTTATGTGGGCAAAGAGTATGCGTGGAGCAGATAGCAATTCCTATGGAGGAGGCGGAAGCATTGCTTTAGACTCGATCGGTAATATTTATACAACAGGACAGTTCGCTGGGATTGTAGATTTTGATCCAGGGGCAGGTGTATTTAATGTAGCCAGTACGATGTATGGTTCCAATGCTTTTGTCTCAAAATTGAATAACAATGGCGGTTTCGTATGGGCAAAAAGTATGGGGGTTGCAATCCTTGATGGCTCTACCACATTTCCATCTGTAAGTGGTGGCAATATTATTATTGATGAAAACGGTGATGTATACACGGTAGGCGGCTTTTCCGGGACTGTTGACTTTGACCCCGGCGCAGGTACGTTCAATTTAACTGGTGGATATTTAGGCTCTGGTTCTTGTCCAAGTTGGATGGTAACGGAAATTTTCTGTGGGCTAAAGATATGGGGCTTGGTATTTCCGGCATCGACTTGGATTCGAATCAAATTATTTATGTGACAGGGGCTGATTTTGTGTATTCAGATCCTGTCAGTGTGGGAGTGGATATTCCCTATCCATCATTTAATATCTTTGTGTCCAAATTGGATGGCAATGGCAACATGATGTGGACCAAGGGAATGGGAGCGCCAAATTATACTTATTATGGCTATCAAAAAAGTGTAGATATTGCTTTAGATTCAGATGGTAACATTTATACAACAGGTGGTTTTCAATTCGATGTGGATTTTGACCCTGGTCCCAATTCCTACATCCTCACCAGTTTCGGGATTGCAGTTGATGATATCTTTGTTTCCAAATTAACAAACGATGGAAATTTTGTTTGGGCAAAAAGCATGGGCAGCACCGCCAATGACACGGGAATTGCCATTGCGATAGACAATAACGGAGAAGTTTACTATGCAGGGAACTTTGCTGAAACCGTTGACTTTGACTCTGGGGCAAATACATCAAATTTAACAAGTGCAGGTGATTACGATATCTTTGTCTCCAAGCTTTCTGGAGGCGCAACTCCTACTTTTACTGATGTTCCCTTTGATCATCCTCTCCATGACTACATCGAAGCGCTGTACGATGCGGGCTACACCGCAGGCTGCTCCACCAGCCCGATGATGTACTGCCCCGATACGATTTTGGATCGCGCGCAATCCGCCGTCTTCATGCTGCGCGGACAAATGGGCTCAGGCTACACTCCGCCTGCCGCGCCGTGGAATACCTTCGGCGATGATTGGACAGGTTTCGAATGGGCTGAGCCGTGGGCCGAAGGCATGTATCAGGAAGGTTTGACTCAGGGTTGCCAATCCAGCCCGCTGATGTACTGTCCCGCGACGCAACTCCCGCGTGTGGAGGCGAGCGTGTTCGGTCTGCGCATGAAATATGGTGTGAATTACACGCCGCCCGCCGCAAGTGGAACTTTGTTCGCCGATTTCCCTTCCACCGACCCGAGTTACTGGGCGATTGATTGGGCCGAGCAGGCTTATCTCGATGGTCTGCTCCCCGCCTGCGGAACGGACAGTGGAACAGGCAAGCCGATGTTCTGCCCAAGTCAACTGGTGGATCGCGGCTGGGGTGCATATTTGATCGTCAAAGCCAAGAATCTGCCGTTGCCGTAAGTTAATGTTTCAAAAGGGTGACAGTCACTTCACAAGTGACTGTCACCTGCAAAACAAATAAAAGGGAGATGTGTCATGAAAAACCGTTTCAAATCCAGTTTCAATTTGTTGGTTCTGTTTGCATTGCTGATGATGCTCTTCGGAGTGGGGCCTGTGGAGAGCGTGCAGGCGGAGGCGGCGGAAAGTCCGCTGGCGGCGGGTGGGGATTTTGTCTGGGCGAAGGGGATTGGGGTACTGATTGTTACTGTAAAGGTTTTAGCGCTACAGTAGACTCCAACGGTAATGTGTATATAACTGGGAGGTTTACAGGCACAGCAGACTT
>JADKEA010000014.1 GCA_016718275.1 Candidatus Villigracilis affinis | reverse complement strand
ATTTACAAGACCGTTCCCAAATTGCTCTAGCTCGTCAGTTGGCGACTCAGGCGCAGCTTTTGTTCGCGACGGATGATTCTGAGGGGATGACTGCATTGCAACTTGCTACTATGTCAATACGTTTATTTCCATTGGCTGGAGCAGTGCAAGTTGTAACTGAAAATGATTTTATGTATCCAGTTTCGTTTGTAGAACATTCATGGCTGAGTAATGGTGTTTCAATTGTCGGTTTTAGTTCGGATAATAGCTATTTGATTACATTAGGACAGCATGATGATGCGGTGCATGTATGGAAGGTTGAAACAGGAAAGGAAGTTTGCCATGTCGCCCATTCATATGGTGCGTGGAGCGCTGATATTAGCCCAAGCGGAAAATATGTGGTGTCGGGTGGCGGGGATGGCTGGATACGAATTTGGGAGTTAGAAACTTGTAAAGAAAGTTTTAATTTGCCACATAATGCTTTTGTGTTTGATGTTGAATTTAGCCCAGATGGTAGATATATCATTTCGCGTGATCTTGATGGTGTCACTCAAATATGGATGGTTTCCAGCGGAGAAGAGATTGTTCGTATGGAAACCCGCTCATCTAACAAGGCGCCCGTTGCTATATTTACCTCTGATGGGACGTATATGGTTGATAATGCCGAAGAAGTCATTGGTGACTTAAATAGCCTGAATATTAAGAGGATTAATTTAAGTGGAGGGGATTTTGAAGTGAGTTCTGATGGTAAATATGTGCTGTCAGGTAAATGTGAGATGTTTTTACCAAGCTACGCTTGCGGCCAAACTTTAGTGAATGTTTGGAATATTAATACCGGAAAAATTGAGATGAGTACATCGTATGTAGGTGAGTTGTATGTCTTAACTTTTAGTCCTGATAGTAAGCATATTCTTTTGGGAGGTAGTGATGAAAATGCCCGCATTTTGGAAATCGAAACAGGTAACGTAGTAGCTCGGTTTTCTCATGAGGAAATAGTATATTCTGCAATTTTTAGCCCAGATGGGGAATATGTTTTAACAAACGATGGTGTAGGGGTTATTCGTAAGTGGGCCATTGATACGGGGCTGCAAACAGCGAGTGCAATTCAACAAAGAACCGGAGGACTTGCCTTTAGCCCAGACGGAATCTATATGGCATCTGTTGATGGGTTTTATGTTCGCGTTTGGAAGATAGATGACAATATTAATGTTGCTCAAATGGATTTTGGACAGAAAATATCTGTTGTGGCCCTTAGTCCTGATGGGAGTTATGTTGCTGCTGGAAGCATCAATAATGTTAGATTGGATAATATAGTGCGCGTATGGGAGGTTGAAACAGGCTGGGAAGTCATCAATATGAGTTTTGACAGAGACATCACTTCGATTGCATTCAGCCCGGATGAAGAATACCTGGCAATTGGCTTATATGATCACTCGGTTAGGGTCTGGAGTATAAGCTTGAAAAAAGAGATCGCAAGTATGTGGCATGATGATTATGTGAAATCCATGTCTTTTAGCCCAGACGGTAAATATGTTTTGTCTGAGAGCAACGATTATGCTGTGCAAGTTTGGAGTGTTTTAAACGGGGACAGGGTTGCGGGAGTTCAGTATTTTATGGGCACACTTGGCTCTGCGTTTAATCTGGATGGCTCGTATGCAGTCACAGTGGGCTGCGACTTACCAGATTCTAATAATCCTTATGGGTGTGAACAGTCATCTTTGCGTGTGTGGAATCCCGTGAATGGACAAATCCTTCTTCGTATTCCCTATGATGGGATAGTTTCTTTAGTTGGTTTTAGCGCGGATGGGACAGATGCGATATTGTTAAATAATAGTGCTATTTATAGTGTGGATCTTATGACGGGGAAGGAAGTGCTTGAACTTTCCCTGGATGACACACCTCTGTCCGCAACCCTTAGTTCAGATAATAAGTATGTGCTTTCTATGGGGTTGGATTCCGCATATGTATGGGAAGTAGCTACTGGAAAAGAGGTTTTTCAAATAAAAGATTCTTCTTCGGCTGTGTTTAGCTTTGATGGTGAGTATGTCATTGCGAAGAGTGTAAAGGAAAATGTTGTTCGAGTATGGAGTGTGAGCAATAAGGAAGAGATTGTGTATCGTTTATTTGAAGGCTACCCTGGCTTTGTTTCTTTTGTCGCTAATGGGAAATACGCAGTATCAAGCAATGATAGTAGCATACATATCTGGCGTTACCGTCCTGAAGAACTGATCGCTGATGCTTGCTCCCGCGCTACCCGCAACCTCACCCGTGTTGAATGGACTCAATACATTGGCGATATTCTTCCCTATCAGGCAGTCTGTCCCAACCTGCCGATTGAGCCGTGATTGCCAGTTCCCGCCTGCTGGGATATGATTCCCATCATGAATCATCTTGCAAGTGAAAACGAATCTCCTTCCAATCTTCTCTGCAAAGCCTGTGGATTGTGCTGCTCGGGCCATCTTTTTTCATGGGTGCGTCTCAACGCCCCTGAATTGGACCCCGTGCAATCCCTCGGTGTAACGGTGATCCGTGATGACCCACGTCAGCGTGGATTTACACAACCCTGCCCGCTATGGAACGGGGTTTGCACGGTCTATACCTCGCCGCATTATCCGCGCAGTTGCAAGACGTATAAATGCAAAGTATTCAAACAGCTACTGGATGAGGATATTTCGCTCCCCGATGCAATGACGGTCGTTCAAGATACCCTGAGCCTGATCCGCGAAATCGAGCCGCTTCTCCCCGAATCAACGGCGGTCAGCTTTCGGGAGCGGGTAATCGCTTACAAAGAAGAGTTGGAAGCAAATAAAGGCGGGCACACAACAGCAGAGCAGGAATTTTTGAGCAAGACCGCGGTGCTGCTGGTCCGCTATGAAGATTTGTTTGGGGTGGATGATTTTATTGATTATGATTCGTGATGCCTTATTTATCCCACCAATTCAAAATCCGTATCGCCCTGAGTGTATTCCACCTGCTGGGTTGACCAGCTTTTTCAAGGTCAAAATATTTTAATCCAGACATGCCGCTGTTCATCGGCCAGGTGCCGTCTTTCTTTTGTTTGCTTTTCAATAATTCAATGGCGTCAGACATGCGCTCATCGCGCGGAGCATCGCAGGCGCGGAAATAATCCAGCGCGCGGATAAAGTCATATTTCCAGCGCGGCGGGAAGGGCATGGTGGTCATTTTCGCATCGAAGACCTTGCCTGTGCGGTGTGACTTGTACAGCCGATGCGCGAGCAGGAATTCATGTCCACGCGCGCGGACTTTGCCAACGATTTTTTTCTTTTCGGGAAAAAGACATTCGTATTCGAACAATCCTTCCAGCGCGGAGATCGTAGTGTGAAATGACGAGTGAGTTGCACCCTTACGCGATTCGCAATTCCAGCCGCCGTCGGGCATTTGCTCTCCGATCACGTATGAAGCGATGTCGTGAATGCGTTTATCAGGGGAACGGAAATAAGTCAGCAGGGCGAGGATCATGCTGGTGACGCAGGTTTCGCTGTATTTCCATGAGTATGAAAAGAAATTGATGCCCCCGTCTGTGTAATAGCCTTCATCGAGAAATATCTTGCAGGCCCGTTTTGCCTGCGGATGATTCGGCGAAAGGCCAAGCAGGCGCAGGGTTAGCATCGTGTACGTGGTGGATATCCATTTAGGGCCATAGAGTCCGCCAGCCCAGGTTCCGCTGGGATCTTGCAGGGCAAGCAATCGCGCGCCCCAGCCTTCCTTTGAGATTCTTTTTCGTTCGCTTTCATACTTGTTCGGAGATGCATGCAACAGATCGCGCTGTACCTGCCAGCGGATGGATGGGTCGCCTTCGAGCAGCCAGGAAATGATTTCAGGGTTCATAGTGTAAAAGGGTTTTCAAATCGGCACTTGCAAAATATTTTCGGTAGGCGGCTGTTTCGTTGAGAATGCCTTTCAGTGCAACGAAAAATTCCGCTTGCAGATACGGATTCTTCTCCTGCTTT
This sequence comes from Candidatus Villigracilis affinis, assembly GCA_016718275.1. Lineage (GTDB taxonomy): Bacteria > Chloroflexota > Anaerolineae > Anaerolineales > Villigracilaceae > Villigracilis > Villigracilis affinis. Next base: position 86,541 of record JADKEA010000014.1, on the reverse strand, counting down.
TCAGCAGACAGGGTGATCTGGTCTTCGTCAAATTCCACCGAGAGTTGACCTCCCGCCGACATCCACTCCAGGCCGATTTGAATGGCACTTTCACGGGTCGCCATTGCCGCGGCCAGTTCGCGCACGGTCACTTTACCGCGGCGTTGATTGAGCGTGAATTTGCACAGACCCGCAAGATGGGTCAGAAATTCCTCTGGCTTTTCTTCGGCGGGTGGAATGGCAAACACGTAAACGATTTTCGGCTTGACGATGCCCAACGCCTTGCGCAAATCAGCGGGGGAGGCGGGTGTGGTGTAGATCGAGAGTTCATCGGCGGGGCGCAGTTCGAAGCGCGGCATGCCAACGGCTCTGTCAGCCCCTTCAGCCCAGATCAATGTGGATGGTTGCAAATTGAGCAGGGATGGCTGCAAGCGCATGTCTCGGATCTCAACTTTGGATTTTCGCGCTTCGATGGGTTTTTCTTCCACCACGCGAAACTCTTCGAACTGTAACGTGACCTGCTTCTGCCCACGGAATGTGGAGGCGCGCAGGGAATAGGCAACGTCAAATTTATTATCAGTGGGCGGCATTTCCTCACCCGCGCCGCCCCACCACAAAATGCTTTGTGTTTTTCCTGTTTCATCTTCGATGGTCAGGCGCAGGTGTTCTTTGGTTTTGCCGATGGTCGAAACGGATTTCAAGGTCACGCCGCGCGTTGCCAAAGTCAACGCTGGATTCCCTGCGCCAAACGGGGCGAGCATTTCCAATGCGTCGGCGAGAGAAATGTTGATTTCTGCCAGATCAAGCCAGGCGTCGAGTTGAAGCGTTGGTTCGTCAAAGACGATCTCTCCCAGTTGCCTCTCAATCGCTTTGGCGAGTCCCCGCCGAAAGTCTGCAAGTTTATCCAATGGCATCGAAAGGCCCGCCGCCATCGGGTGACCGCCGAAACCGAGCAGCAGGTCTTTTTGCGTGGCGATGGCTTCGGTGATGTGCAGGCCTTCCACCGAGCGGGCCGAGCCGCGCGCAATGCCGTCTTCTGTTTCGGTCAGGAGCAATGCAGGTTTATGATAACGATCCACAAGGCGATTGGCCACGATGCCCACCACGCCGCTAGGCCAGCCAGGGTGAGAGAGCACAATAGCTGGTTCGGTCAGCAGGTCGGGGGCTTCGCGCAATTTTGCCTCCGCCGCTTCATACACCTGGCTCGTCAACAAACGCCGTTGTGCATTGAGACCTTCGATCTGTGCAGCCAGCACGCGCGCGCGCGGCGGGTCTTGCGTGAGCAGCAATTCAACTGCAGGGTTGGCATCGCCCAAACGCCCCAACGCATTCAAGCGCGGAGCAAATGTAAAGCCGATGGTTTCTTCGGTCAGCGTTTCGAGTGCGGTACCCGAAAGTTCGGCAATGACCTTCAACCCCAAGCGATTTGTTTTTCGTAACGCCTCGATTCCCTTTTGCGCCAGTGCACGCGTTTCACCTTTAAGCAACGCTACATCTGCGATGAGGCCGAGGGCTACAAGGTCAAGCAGATTGGCGAGTTCAGAGGGATGATTTTCAGCGAGCAACGCTTCGGCAAGTTTATATGCCACGCCCACGCCCGCGAGATTTTTGAGCGGATGATTCTCTGGCAGCAGTTTCGGGTTGATGATCGCTTTTGCATTTGGTAATGTCTCACCCAGATCGTGATGGTCGGTCACGACCACATCCACGCCGCGCGAGTTGGCATACTCAATCGCTTCGTGCGCGGTGATGCCCGTATCGCAAGTGAGCAGCAACTTCGCGCCGTTATCGAGGATCGGCTTGAGGCTTTCGATGTGCACGCCGTGGCTTTCCTTGCCGCGGATCGGAATGTAATAGATCACATTCGCTTTCAAAATTTGCAGGGTTTGCACCAGCAGGGCGGTGGAGGTCTGCCCATCCACGTCAAAATCTCCCCACACACAAATCAAGTCGTTTTTGCGTATAGCCACTGAAATCGCTTCGACTGCTTTTTCGATATCTGGAAAGGCCGCAGGTGGAGTCGCATCGGGATGAAGAAACGCTTCCGCTTCTACGGGAGAACTGATCCCGCGTCGGAGCAAAGTCTGCGCGACGAGCGGGGGCAGGCCCAAGGCATGGAGCGAATCGGTGTTGACAGGTTGTGGGTCAAGCCAGCGTGATGTCATGGTGAAGTGATTTTATCGCTTGTCATGATTTTGTGTGCCTTTTTCAATTTGCAAGCAGCCCCTTACTTGTGGCGCATGTCGGTTTTTTCATCATGCGTTATCATTCTGATACATCTCTTTCACGATGAGAGGAAATGAAAATGAAAATCGCAATTATCGGCGCGGGAAACATCGGCGGCACACTCGGAAGAAAATGGGCGTTGGCGGGGCATGAAGTTCGCTTTGGGGTGCGAAACCCCGTCGACTCAAAGTTTGACTCGTTGCGGGCGGTAGGGAAAGTCGCACCGGTTGTTGAAGCGCTTGACGGGACCGATGTCGTTCTACTGTCCATGCCTGGCGGCGCGGTGGCAGATTTTGCCGAGCAGCACGGTGCAAGCTTGGCAGGGAAAATCGTGATCGACTCGACCAACAGTATCCGCAACACTTATATGAACAGCCTGACCGTCTTGAAGGAAAAGGCACCCGAAGCAAAATTGATTCGGGCATTCAACGCTTTGGGATGGGAGAATTTCGAAGTGCCGTTGATCAACGGTGTGCAGATCGACCTGTTCTACTGCGGTCACGTTGATTCGCGTACGGTGACCGACCAACTGATCGCGGATATTGGTCTGCGCCCGATCTACATCGGCGACCTTGACCTCGCCGCCGTGCTGGATGGCATGACCCGCATGTGGTTTGCCCTTGCACTCGCCCAGGGCCGCGGACGCAGAATCGCATTCAAATTGTTGGAGGAATAATGGCATCTGTTGGTTATTCTGGAATCCCGCTGGCAAAGAAACTCGGCCTCAAACCTTCGCTGACGCTTTTGACGATCAACGCGCCGAAGGAATATCGCTCATGGCTGGGCGAATTATCTGGCGAGGTGTCTCTGGTGGAAAAGGCGAAGGAACCGTATGAAGCGGTGCATGTCTTTGCTTCGGAAAGTGCATTTTTGAACGCGACACTTTCCAAATTGCGCAGGGAACTGAAGCAGGATGGTTTCGTGTGGGTCTCCTGGCCGAAGAAATCATCCAAAGTGCCGACGGATATTACCGAAGATGTCATCCGCGAGATCGCGCTGCCTCTCGGGTTTGTGGATATCAAGGTGTGTGCGGTGAGTGAAATATGGTCGGGGTTGAAACTGATGATTCGAAAATCAGAAAGAAAGTGACTCTCTCACGAAAATCATGGCTTTCGGCGACGCGTTTAGCCTCCTTTTCCCAGCCCTGCCTCTCGTGCGCGGACAATCGCTTGCGAGCGGTCTGCGACCTGCAATTTGGTGAGGATGCTTGAAACATAATTTTGCACGGTCTTGATGCTCAGCGATAACTTATTCGAGATCGTCAAGTTATTATGTCCCTGCGCGATCAAGTCTAAAATTTCCAACTCACGTTCGGTCAACTCGGCGAATTCGTCGGGTTGATTTTTTTTGGATGAGGCAGACGGTGACGATGAAAAATATTGCATCATGCGCTGGGCAATGGCGGGACTGAAGATCGCCTCGCCTCTTTCCACGGCGACGATTGCTCTGACAACCTCATCTTTATCCGCATCTTTGAGCAGGTACCCGCGCGCGCCTGCGCGCATCGCGGCGAAGACAGAGTCATCATCATCGAACATGGTGATGACCAGCACGCCGATGTTTGGATGCGTTTCATGGATTCGTCGCGTGGCATCGATGCCGTTCATGCCTGGCATTTTCAAGTCCATGAGAATGACGTTCGGTTTGAGGTCATTGGCTTGAGCAATGGCTTCTTCGCCATCGTTGGCTTCTCCAACGACTTCAATTTCGTGGACAGAACCTAACAACGCGCGGACGCCTTCACGGTAAAAGACATGGTCGTCTGCAATTAATACTTTGATGGGCATGGTCTATTCCTTTCCAATCGGCAGCCGTGCGCTGACACGCGTGCCGCCCGTTGGGATATTTTCAATGATACATTCGCCGCCGAGTTCAGCGGCTCTTTCATGCATGGACGCAAATCCGACACCTGTGCGGCTTTGGGCGGATAAGCCTTTTCCATTATCCGATATTTCCAGCAACAAGGATCTATTCTCGATCTTTATCTTTATCTGGCAGGCGCTGGCTTCTGCATGTTTGATAATGTTCGTGAATGATTCCAGCGCAATGCGATAAGCAGCGACTTCCACAGCAGCGGGCAGGGACGGGAGCGGCTCGGTCACATCGAAGGTGATGGTCATGCCGTTGGGTCCGCTGTATTGAGCTACATATTCACGGATGGCAGAGACCAAGCCGAACTCATCCAGCACGGGCGGACGAAGGGCGTAGACCAATCTGCGAATTTCAGAAACCGTTTCCTTGACTTGTCCTTTGAGCTCTTTGAGAAGTTGCACACTTTTCTCGGGGTCGCTTTTTACGAACTCGGAGGCCGTGTCAATACGCTGGGAGAGACTGGCGAGTGTAGGACCGACGCCATCATGGAGATCGCGGCGCAGGCGGCGGCGTTCTTCTTCCTGTGCGGTGACGAGTCTTTCGCGGGATTTTTGCAGGTCATTGTTCAGGCGCACGGTGTAGGCGGCGACGCCTGCCTGTTGGGCGATGATGTTGATGAGTTTCATATCTGCTGTGGAGAAGGATTCGCCAGCGGCGCGCGGGGCGAGGATCAACTCTCCGACGCGTTCGGTCTGATATGTCAGAGGGAGATGAATCAGTTCGGACGGAGGCAGTTGTCGGGTGGATGCGAAGCGCGGCTCTTCATCCAATAAAGAAATGGCAGCGTACGGGAGTCGCAAAGTCTGGGCGAGGGTTTCGACAATCGTCTGCAAAACGGAATCAGGCGCGAGCGCGGAGTCGAGGCGTTGGCTGAGTCGGATGAGAACTGTGGCGGGATCATCGCGTTCGCCGTACATGAGTCGATTCACGGCGCGTTGTAATCGCTGGCGCAGCGGTTCAAAAAGGATGGCGACGACTCCAGTGGCAATGAAGGAGATGACGAGGTTGGTTTCGTTGCTGCGGAAGTACAACGCAAACACGCCGACGGTGAGAACATAAAAAAGAATGGTGAGGAAACTGAGCGCGCCATAGACGAGCGTGCGGTTGATGATGGGGTCGATATCCCACAGGCGGGAACGCGTGATGGCGATGCCGATGGAAATGGGAATGAACAAGATGGAAAGCATCATGCCCGTGATCGAGATCAAGCCGTAGGTTGTGCCTTCTTCCATTGAGATGCCGAAGGAGGCGGGCAGCGTGACGATGAAGAAGCCGATGATGGCGGCAGAGATGCCATACACCACCCATTTGGTTTGTTGACGAAGAACAGGGTTGGACATGCTGCGATAGCGATGCACAGGCACGTACACCATGATGATCATTGTGATCAGTGAAAGAGTCGCACCGACTGACCAGTTGTTTTGCGGGTTGAGCTTGCTTTCGGGGAAAAAATTTTCGATCACCAACAAACCAAGCATGACCACGGCAACGGGTTTTGTCCAACGCGGGGTGAAGCGCCCATCGGGAAAGATCAGGAAGAAGATCAACAGACTGCTCGACATCAACAGGTTTGCAATCGCACGCGGCAAGCGCCAGAAATCGGGCTGATCTGCAACCCGTTCGGCGAGAGGCCAAAAAGTTGTGCCGAGCATAACGAGAAAGAAAGCAGTGAAGACAGCGATGCGTTCATTGGGACGTTTGAAAATGATGATGCCCGCAATGACAAGATGAACGAGCATGTAGATGGAGCGAAGCCCCGTCAGGTAGTTGGCGTAGACGCGGAGGCTGATTCCATGGTCGGCAAGGTTTTTTTGCAAGTTGAGAGGCGCGTCAAGCAATTCACTGTACGAAAGATTAACTTCATAAATGAAGAACGCCAGCGCCAGCAATGTGACCAAAATCCATAGAACCTGCGCGGCACGCTGCCAGCGGGCGGGAAGTTGCGGGGCGGAAAGATCTGCGATCATGTCGCGGAGCATACTTTATTTTATTCCCAAAGTGATGGGAATGTACTCCCGTCCTGCCTGGGAAAATTTCCTGCGCGGTTGGTGAGCCTGCCCAGATGTCAGCGGGAAGCGGGAGTTGTATCCTGTGGACATCATCAAACAAAAGGAGACACAACTATGGAATTCTTATCCGACTTTCTCTCATGGGCTTGGGCGCGTCATCACAACGTTTTGAGCTGGTACATCCGCCCGATGTTCATCCTGCCCTTCATCTTTTTTGCGTACAAACGCAACTGGCAGGGACTCGTCGTCACGATCATTGCCCTGTTCACCAGCATGTTCTGGTTCCCTGCACCCGCAACCGTTGACCCCGCCGTGGAACAGTTCCTGCAATCCGAAAAGGATTACATCCTCGGCGATTGGACTCTTTCAAAAGTTTTGGCATCACTGACCGTGCCCGCGTTTTTCTACTTCCTCGCATTGGCATTTTGGAAACGCTCCTGGTGGTGGGGTGTGGCGGTTATCAACCTCGCCGCATTAGGTAAGGTTGCATGGAGCGTTATCTCGGGCGGCGAATCAGGTTGGGCGGTACTCGTCCCTGCTGTGATCGGGATGCTGGTCTGCGATGCGGCGGTGTATTTTGGAGTGACGTTTATTAACAAGCGGCAAACCTTATCTGCCACAGAAGCAAAATAAAAAAATAGTAGTCGAAGGTCAGTTGACTCTGTTTGGATCGGTCGCTATCCTTTGAGTAGAATAACCCGAATCCATATTTAATTTCTTATCACTGAAAAAAGCGAGGAAAAATGTTTATCAATATATTCTTTTTGTTGGTTATGGTGGCAGTTTCGGTTTTATTCGGCTGGCTGGCCCGGCGATCCTGGAAAACCGGGAATGTCGTTTCAAAATGGGCTGGCACCATCCTGAGCGGCTTGCTCTCGGTTCTCGTTGGCCTGCTAAGCATATTGACTGTGATCGGTCTGGTCAAAGCCTATGCCCCACGCACCGCACCCATCCCCGACTTGAACGTGGCCGCGACCCCGGAACAAATTCAACGCGGCGAACATATCGCCAACACATTCTGCACTTCCTGTCACTCGCTCAACAAGGCATTACCCCTGACTGGCGGCGTTGATCTTGGTCTAGACATCCCAATACCCCTTGGTAATTTTGTTTCACCCAATCTAACCCCGGCTGGTCCACTACAGGATTGGTCAGATGGTGAGATTTTCCGTGCCATGCGCAATGGCGTTGGCCGCGATGGGAACTGGCTTTTCGTTATGTCGAATGTCAGAGGGCGCAACTTAAGCGACGAAGATTTACAGGCCGTAATCGCCTACCTGCGCAATCAACCGCCTGCCGCCAATGAGACTCTCGATCCGCCTGACCGGCTTAGTCTATTGGGACTCATCATGCTGGGAGCAGGCATGCTGCCAGCAGGGCAGCCACCAGTTACAGACGTGATCGCTGCGCCTCTTAAAGGCCCGACAATTGAGTACGGTGAATACATCCTGAGCTACCAGGATTGCAGAGATTGCCATGGCGAGAATCTACTTGGAGGCACAGACCAGTTGGCTCCCATTGGTCCAAACCTGAAACTGGTGAAAGGCTGGACGCAGGAACAGTTCATCGTCACACTGCGCACGGGTATTGATCCATTGGGCCATGAAATTGATCCAGCAAGAATGCCATGGAAATCCATTGGGCGCATGGATGATGAAGAACTGACAGCAATCTACCTTTACCTGTCGGGCTTGCCGTAGAAGAGGTATGACCCATAAATGTTTTGTTTTTTGGGGGCCCCGGGGCGCCGGAACCAAAAACAAAAAAGAAGAGGGGGGGGGGGGTTTTTTTTTTTTTTTTTCTTTGCCGCCCCCCCCCCCCCGTTGGGGGGGGGCCCCCCCCCCATTTTTCCCTACCCTTCATCTACTTTGCCAACAAGTACAATCGGTAGGGACTCGTCGTCACGATATACTGCTGTAGTGTGCAGATAATAGGAGTATCAAATGACCGCAAAGAAAATTATTATCATCGGCGGCGGGATCGGCGGACTTTGTACCGCCATTGCCCTGCAGCAGAATGGATTTGACGTCCGCGTATATGAGAAGGTGAAGAAGCTTGGTGAAGTAGGAGCGGGGCTGACGCTTTGGTCAAATGCCATCAAAACCTTGCGTGCTCTCGGAGTGGCAGATCAAGTCATTCTCGCAGGCTCGAAGGTAAATCGTTCCTACATTCGCGCCGCGAATGGTGACATTCTCCAGGATGCGCACATGGATGAAATGAAAGCGCAATACGGTGAACCTGTAGTTGCCATCCATCGTGCTGCGTTACATGATATTTTGATCAACGCATTGAAGCCAAACACACTGACTCTTGATGTTGGATTCGTAAAGTTCGAACAGGATGAAAACAAAGTCTCCGTTCATTTTGACAACGGCAAAACCGACTCGGCAGACCTGCTCATCGGCGCAGACGGCATTCATTCCGCGGTGAGGAAGCAGATGTTCCCCGAGATCCAATTGCGCTATTCGGGCTATACCGCATGGCGCGGCGTGGTCGAAACAGAGAACGAGGCTGCTTTAGGTCTCACCTCTGAGTCTTGGGGTGTGGGCGCTCGCTTTGGCATCGTCCGTGTGGACAAAAGCCGTGTCTACTGGTTCGCCACATCCAATCAGCCTGCTGGGGAGAAATCTACGAGCGACCAGCGTAAGGCAAGCCTTTTGAGAGCATTCAAAGATTGGCATGACCCGATTTACCATCTATTGGATTTGACTCCCGCAGACATGATCTTGCAAAACGATATCTACGACATCTCACCTTTCGCCTCCTGGACTCAGGGACGGGTGACTCTGCTCGGCGATGCCGCCCACCCGACGACTCCCAACATGGGACAGGGTGCGTGCATGGCAATTGAATCTGCTTACGTGTTGAGTCGCTCTTTGAAAGAGGATGCAGATTACAGGTCTGCTTTGAGGCGATATGAGGGTGAGCGTCATGCCCGCACCGCGTGGATCACAAATACGTCGTGGATGATCGGCAAAGGCGGTCAGGTTGGGAATCCGCTGTTGTGTAAGCTGCGGAATTTTTTGGTGAAGATCACGCCTGCGGGGGCGATGCAAAAAAATCTCCAGCGTGCGGCGGGCTTTGATGCGGTGAAAGATAGTTGGAAATAAAAATCGGGTCACGTTTCAGGCGTGACCCGATTTTTCAATTAACTTGAACTCTCATGTAAGCGATCAGGCCGATGATGGTGAGCGCGACCCCCGCAATGCCAAGCGGACCAGGAATTGTGCCGCTTAGAAAAATGATTTCGCCGATCAAAGAGAAAACCACTTCCATGGATTGAGTCGCGTCGACGGCGGCGATCTCGTAGGGTTGATGACAGAGATGACGGGCGTAAAGAAAAAGGGTTGTGGCAATGACACCCGATAATAATGCGACGAGCGCCGTGCTGAGAAGCTGTCCGCTGGTGGGGGCAGGGGGAGAAGTGAACAGGATCAGCGCAATCCAAAACGGAATCGAGCCGAGGGTCAAAAGCAGTACGCGGGCGAAGCCGTTATCCAGAATCGGATTTTCGATCTTTGGGATTCTCGAACTGTGACCCGTGCGCGCCTCCCAAACCAGTTGATTGCCGATGGGGTAGGCGAAGGCGGCGATCAAAACGGGCAGCGCGCTGAAAAGCACTTCGCGCAAGCTGGTCAGCGCGGCATGTTCAATGTTGACGAGGATGATGCCCACGAAAATAATGCCCGTGAAAATCAATCCTTTGGCGGGCACCTTGCGCCCGAAGAAGATCAGCACGATGGGCGTGGCAAGGATGGTGGTTTGCCATGTGGTGGCAACGACCCAGCCCGCCGCGTATTGCGAGCTAAAGGTGATGAGCGAATAAAAAACGCCGAAGCCGATGCTGCCTGAAAAAATCCAGAAGAGCCAGTGCTTTAGGAAAACTTGTTTCACTTCGGCGAGGGCTTTTTTGCCCTGTGTGACGAGCAACAGCAGGATTAGAAAGACCAGCATGAATCCGAAGCGCAGACTTGACGTCCACACCCAGTGGCCGCCTTGCAGGCTCATGGCGCGGTTGAGGACGAAGGTGCTGCTGAAGAATAAAGCTGCGAGGCTGCCGATTGCGATTAGTCGTGTCATTTGATTTTCACCAATAATCGCAGGGGCGACCCATTGGGTCGCCCCTGCATTAATTTACAACGGCTCGAACCTTGCGGTGAAATGCCTGAGCAATTCGGGCGCGAAGGTGAATTTGTATCCGCGCACTTTGTCGGCGCGGGATTTGATTCGCGCGGCGCAATCCGCTACATAGTCCATGTGGCTTTGCGTGTACGTGCGGCGCGGAATGGCGAGGCGCAGCAATTCCAGCTTGGGGTAGATCATCTTGCCCGAATCAGGGTCGGGGTAGGCGAACATCACCGAGCCGATCTCCACGCCGCGGATCGCGCCTTCGCGATACAACTCCACGGCCAATGCCTGCCCGGGGAATTCACTCTGTGGAATGTTCGGGAAGACATGTGCCGCATCGAGATACACGGCGTGCCCGCCTGCGGGTTGAATGGTGGGGATGCCCGCTTCGTTGATCCGCGCTGCGAGGTAGGCGGTTTGCGAAAGCCGCGAGGCAAGATAGGATTCGTCCAAGCCTTCGTACAGACCAACCGCCATCGCTTCGAGATCGCGCCCTGCGAGTCCGCCGTAGGTGGGGAAGCCTTCGCGCAGGATCAATTCATTGCGAACGTTGCCAAATAATTTTTCATCGTTCAAACATAGCAGCCCGCCGATATTGACGATCGCATCTTTCTTCGCGCTCATCGTCATGCCGTCGGCCAGCGCGTACATCTCGCGCGCAATATCGATCACGGATTTATTTTCGTAGCCTTTTTCGCGCAGTTTGATGAAATAAGCGTTCTCGGCATAACGCGCGGAATCGATGAAGAAGGGGATGTGATGCTCGCGATAGACAGCGGCGATCGCCTTGAGATTTTCCATCGAAACGGGCTGACCGCCTCCTGCGTTGTTTGTAACGGTCACCATTCCGAAGGGAATGTTCGCCACCCCGACCTTTTGAATGAAGGCGCGCAGTTTGCCGATATCCATATTGCCCTTGAAGGGATGCGGATTCGCGGGGTCGAAGGCTTCGTCGATGACGAGATTGGTCGGGCGTCCGCCGCGCGCGCGGATGTTGGCATCGGTGGTGTCGAAGTGCATATTCGAGGGGACGTAATTCCCTGGCTTCACCAGACAGGCCGAAAGAATATTTTCCGCCGCGCGCCCCTGATGGGTGGGGACAAAAAACTTGAACCCGAAGATATCTTCCACTGCCGCTTTGAGGCGTTGATAGGAGCGTGCGCCCGCATACGACTCGTCGCCGCGCATGATGGCCGCCCACTGCTCCTGACTCATTGCGCCAGTGCCTGAGTCGGTCAGCAGGTCAATGAAGATGTCTTCCGCTTTCATCGAGAACAGGTTGTAGCCTGCCTCCCTCAATGCGGCTTCGCGCGATTCAGATGAGATCAGGCGGATGGATTCAACTACTTTGATACGATACGGTTCGGGGGGGTAGGGATGTGTCATTTGGTCTCCTGAGATTTGAGTATTCGTCAAATTTTGGGTAGCGAGCCTGACGCGCATCGCGCGTCATTCGGTCTCCAATGACGTGGCAATTCTACAACACATTTCAGCCGACGCCTCGAAAGAAACAAAAAACTCGGAGTCGATTGCTCCGAGTTTTGTTGCCATTTGGCTTATCGCCAGGCGGCTGGACATTTACATAAGAAGTCTTTTATAGGCTTTGTTTTTTCTTTGCTTTGATATCGTAGAGCGCTTTATCTGCCGCGCGGATCAGTTCTTCGATGCTGTTACAGGTTGGATAGGTGGCAATGCCAGCAGAAAAACTTACCTGAAGTTGACTGCCTTCGTGAACGATATGGATAGCCTTTGCCCGTTCGCTCCATTCCTGAAGGCGGACAGCGGCTATTTGCTCATTTGCGTTGTGCAAAATGACCAGGAATTCATCCCCGCCAAAGCGGCAAACAATATCTTCAGTGCGCGTCTGGTCTTTGAGTAATTTGGAAAGAGACTTCAAGGCAGCATCGCCAACGACATGACCATATTTGTCGTTCAAGGTTTTCAGGTTGTCCATATCCAGCATCACCACACTGAAGGGCTGGCTTCCGCGACTTGCGCGGGCAAATTCCTGCTTGAGGGCTTCCTCCATAAAGCGGCGGTTGTACAACCCCGTGAGCGGATCCTGGATCGCCTGCTCGTGCAAAATGGCTTGCAGTTTTTCGATCTCCCCCAGTTGCAGGCGCAGCTGATCGTTCATATCGTGGAGTTGGTCTGCGACGCGCCTGCGTTCGGTGATATCACGGGTGACTGCGATGAATGCCACGGGGATGCCAAATTCATTCTTGATCAATGCCGCGCTCAGTTCAGCGGGGAAGGTGCTGCCGTCTTTGCGCTGGAGGTCGAATTCAATGTTTTTGATGATCCCATCGGCGCGGGTTAAGTTCATATACTTTGTCGCTTTGGGGACTTCGCTCAAGGGAAAAAAGCCAAAGGCGCTTTTCCCGATAAATTCTTCGGTGCTGTCATATCCATGCAGGACGGCGGTCTGTTTGTTGGCGAAAATATAATTACCGAGCAGGTCTGTCACGGCGACCGAATCAGGGGAGGTTTCCATCACGGCATGATAAATTAAACTGCTGATCTGCCTGCCTTCGGCATCTTTCCCTTTTTCGTGTGCCGTGTCCCCCCGTGAAAAGATAAAGCCAAATGCCAGCACCCCCGCCAGCCAAAGGACCACGTGGGTGAGAATTTCGCTTTTTAGCCATATATCCCCAATGAAGTAGCTGATAATCACCACGAACGTCCAGGCAATGGTGACTTGAATGGATACTGTCCGCCCAAAGATTTTGTTGAGATTTGGCGTCTTCATGGCTGTGTCCTCGATTTTGGCGGAAAATTCATCATTCCTCATTATTTTGCATTGCTTTTTCAATCTCCGCCAGCGTTTCCTGCGCTGATCGCAAACTGGGGTGACGCTGGTGCGTGAAAATCTCGACAGCGCGGCGGGTTACAACTGTCCTTGAGAGGTTTTTAATCCTGACAGGGAAGGTTTTCAAAAATGTACTGATATTTTAGTGAAAATGTGCTGACATCTTTGGAAAAATGTGCTGACATTTTTGGAAAGACTTCGAAATGTCTTTGCCAAGACTTATGGAAGTTTTCCGAAGAGACAGTCACCTCACAAGTGACTGTCTCTTGCTTTCTTTCTTGACCTCCGCCAGCGTTTGCTGTTATGGCAAACCGTCCACGAATAACCGACTTCCAATCGTGGACGGTCTTCGTGCGATCTTTACTTCTTTATCGCATTATCCCGCCCAATTCTTTGGACAGGCTTCATGTCCTTGCCAGGGAAAACCCGCCGATAGTCCAATCTTCTGCGTCCAAAGTTGAGCAATAGTGCCACAGGCGCGCCTGTGGCTTTCAAATAATTGATGACCTGTGCCAGTTCGTCATTGGTCAGTTGGTGACTGAACGCTTTGACTTCTACAACCACTTGCTGATTTGGAAATAAATCCAAGTAGAAGGTCGCGACCCGTTCGCCTTCGAAATCGACAAAGACTTCGTGTTGGCGGTTCGGTTCAATGCCTGCATGGTTGAGTTTGACTTCCATGGCTTTCTCGTACACTTCCTCTTTGAAGCCATGACCAATTTCATTGTGGACTTCCATTGCAAGACCGATCAGTTTGTAGGTTAGGTCATTTCCCGTTGAGTCAACTACAAGGGGCATAGTTTCTCCGTTGATTGGTTTTATTTTGAAAACACCGTCCACGAATACTCGAATATGTCGACTTCCATTCGTGAATTCATTTTCGGATGGATGTTTCTTTCTTCAGCCAAACCGTCCACGAATATCACACGAATGCACGAATGTCCGACTCCCGTTCGTGACTTCACCTACGGACGGTTCTTTCTCCCACAAAACCCGTCCACGAATTTTCACGAATGCACGAATACGCCGACTCCCATTCGTGCACACTTGCGCCGCACTGCGTTCGTTGCAGTGCAGGTGTTCGTGGTTGGTCTTATTCGTGGATGGCTCTTTCGATCTTCGCCAGGGTTTCTCGCTGTGGACAACCCGTCCACGAATATCACACGAATACTCGAATACCTGACTCCCATTCGTGAATTCGTGGTTGGTCTTATTCGTGGATGGCTTTCTCGATCTCCCAGCGTTTCCTGCGCGGACTGCAAACTGGGATGACGCAGGCGCGTGTAAATCTCGACGGCGCGGCGGGACAGGGATAAGGCTTCATCAAGATTATGGTTTTGTTTGAGCAGGGCTTTGGCGAGGCGGTGACAATCGCTGGCAATCAACTCCTGCCGCCCGACTTTTTCTGCCAGCGCGAGGGCTTCGCGGGCGAGGGACTCGGCTTCTGCCCACTGCTCGCGGTCGAGGGCGAGTTCTGCCAGGTTGCCTGTGTAAACCGCAATGTGTTCATCGTTTTTGATTATCTTCGCAATGCGCAGGGCTTCGCGGTAGTCGCGCTCGGCGGCGGGGTAGTCTTTGTTGTCCTTTTCTGCGCCTGCTAGAAAGTTAAGCGCGAGAGCGACATCGTCGCTTTCGGGGAGATGGAACGGTAGATGTCCAGTGCTTCGCGGTAGGCGGCGATGGCGGCGGGGTAGTCTTTGTTCAGTTTGTGACCGATTCCGCGCAGTTGGATGGCAGTCGCTTTATTGCGCGGTGTGCTATCCTGCCAGTGTTCGGCGGCGCGGGCGGCGCACGCCAGCACTTCGGCGGGTTGGTTGCGGAGGATATAAACCCATCCTGCTCGAAATGCGTTCCAGCCTGCCTTCTCTTTGTCGTCGGCGGCGAGGGTGCGCGCTTCGACTTGTTCGTAGAGCCAAATTAAGTCGTCCCATCTGCCTGTGAAATTGAGAAATTGATAGAGTTGGTCGCATACCGTTTGCAGGCGGTCATTGTCGCCTGTCAGCAGGCGCGGCAGGGCGGCGGAGATGAAGTCCCATTCGGCGTCCAGCGTGGGGAAGCCTTCGTAGTTGTTGCTTCCGCCGCCGTATTGCATGGCGAGGGCGTAGGCGCGGTCGGTGAGGGCGTCGCCTGTCTGGGTCACGGCTTCGGGGCGGCGCGTGCGGATGAATTTCGCTGTCAGCGGGGGTAAAAAGTAGGTTTGGGCGGGCAGGTCAGAGGTCAGGATGGAGCGGTCGGTCAGGTCTTCCAGCGCGGTCTCGGCGGCGCGTTCGGGCAGGGTCGGTCATGTCCGCGATCCACTTGAGTTTGGCGGGCAGGCTGAAATACGTCAGCGCGGCGAGGACTTTCGTCTCGTCGGCGGTGAAGGTCTCCAGCAGGTCGCCGAAGATGTATTCGAGCGGGTCGTTGCCTTTGGGGGCTTTGTCAATGAAGGCGCAGGCTTCGGCGATGGTGCGGCACTGCGAGCCTTCGCGCCCCAACTGCCCCGCGATCCAGCGGATGAAGAGCGGGTTGCCCTGCGTGATCTCGTACAGGTCTTCGCGCTCTTTTTGCGAGGCGCGGGCGAGGCGCGGATATTTGGCGGCGAGTTCGGCGATGAGTTGCAGGGCTTCGTCGCGGGCGAGGCGGTCGAGGCGCACGATGCGCGCGTCCACGTCGGTGCGGCGGCGGGAGGTGACGATGGCTTTGTTGCCTTCGGGCAGGCGCGAGAGGAATTGGAACAGGCGCGTGCGTTCTTCTTCGGGCAGGGTTTCCAAATTGTCGAAGATGATCAGCGCCTTTTTGCCCGCCAGCGCGAGGCGCAGTTCGTTGGGACGCTCATCGGGCGCGAGTTTTTCGAGTCCGTCTGCGCCCAATTCCTTGCCCAGTTCGTCCAGCATGGCGAGGTAGGTCGGGCGGGTGAAGTCGGTCAGTTTGGCTTCGCCTTCGGCGGTCAGTTCGCGCACTTTGGCGGTGATGAAGATTTTGCGCTCGAAGAGTTCCGCTGGCGCGTCGTGCGCGGCTTTGATGGCGAGGGCGGTCTTGCCGATGCCGCCAGGTCCGTCAATGAGTGCGCCCCATGTGCGGGAAAGGGCGGAGATATTTTGAGTCCTTGCAATACCGGATTCTTGATCTTGGAAGAAGTAGGGTTGTTGGGGGAGGGAATTGGTAGATTGGTGATTAGGAATTAGGGATTGAGAATTAGGGGGCGGAGTAGTTTGGTAAATGTTCACCGTTTGGGCTTGAATGGGTGTGCTAGTGTCGCTGCGGTTAATCATTTCCTGCTTGATGTTGTTGGCGGGTTCGTCTTTCTTGAATAGATCCTTCCAGCCTTTGATACTTGCGCCCGCGCCAAGAAGGAATGAAATGATTGCTCCTGTCGTGCTGAATACTCCGCCATCTTTGGGCGGCTCAAACCAGACGACAAATGCGGCAATAACTAAAGCAAGTCCGACGATAGCGAAAAGTAATGGCACAAGTCTTTTCATGGCTGTTTCCTGTGTGGGTGTTTTGAGGCGTACCGTCCACGAATTTTTCACGAATGCACGAATGGATGGCTCGCTATTCGAGCATTCGTGGTCTTATTCGTGGATGGTTTTCGTTTCATCATGCGCGGCTTTGCGGTGTTCGATCAAGTCAATGTAGGTGGAACTGAGGAAGACTTTCATGGTTTTGTCCCTTGTTTGTCGGAGATCGTCTCTCGCGTGATTCTACAACAGATTGCCCAAGTATAGTTTGTCAAAAAGAAAGAACCCAGAGATGATTACTCTGAGTTCTTGTTGTGTATGCCGTGTCGCTCTGAGGGAGCGTTCTTCGCGACCGAAGAGTCTCGCATTTTGGGCGTAGAGATCCTCACCGCACTCCCGAAAGAGCATCGGGACGATGTGGCGCGCGGCGCAAGTGTCGCTTCGCTCAGGATGACGTTTTTGAGACAAGTTCCAGTTTAGAAAGATGCGATGGCTGTTTTCAGATCATCGTACTCTTCGATGTACATATCGAACCCCGTGGTGACAAAAACAGCCTTTGTGTCGGCTGAAAGATTGACCAGTTTCAAGTAGGGAGATTTATAGGAGCCGTCGATGATGCCTTGCTTCATCTCGTTTTCGCTCAGGTTGGTGTCGGGATGAATGGCATTTAATTCCTTGAAGATCTGGCTTAGAACACGGAATCCCGCACTGCTTACATAGGGCGAATGTTCCAGATCGACAAGAATATGACGGGAGCCGTTTTGGATCAGTTCTTCAGCCGTTTTTTGAAACTTGGTAAAGGATGACGAATCAAGATTCCCGTCAATGTGGATGATCGTCACTGGCACGCGGCTGTTTTGGGTAGTTACCTTAATCTCCATGATATTCTCCTTAAAGTAATTTGATTAAGACGATTTTTCATTAGACCTCTTGCGAAAGTTAAGTTTTTCACCACGGAGACACTGAGTCACGGAGTTTTTAATTGGTTTTCCTCTGTGTCTTCGTGTCTCAGTGTTTCAAAAGGTTTTTCACACAATTGTATTGTGACTTATGCAAGAAGTCTATTATACATTTTTGAAGATAAATGTTTCTGATTCTTTAGGATGGTACTCTATTGCTCAAGGTGGCGTCCCCGCCGCCGAGGACGGCGGCTTGAGCGGGGAGTCTTGAGTAGGGAGTTTTTTTGTCACTGCTTTTTGCGTGCCTGATATGGATTCACGATGCTTTTCTTTTGATCGCCAGCAAGGTGATGTCGTCGAATTGCTCCGCTTCGCCGATGAACTGCCCCAGGTCCAATTCGATTTCGTTCAATAGCTGGGTCGGGCTGGAATGATTCATCAGCAATTCCCGCAGACGCTCATTGCCGAAGAATTCACCGTTGATATTTTGTGTGTCTGGAATGCCGTCGGTGAAGGCCACGAGCAGGTCATCGCTGGCGAGGGTCGTTTCCTTGACGGTGAATTTGGCCTGTGCGATCGCCCCAATGGCGGGACCTGTACGGGTCAATGTGGTGTGAACTTTGCCGTCTTTGCCAACGATCAACGGAGGTTCGTTTCCGCCGTTGATGTAGGAAAGTTTTCCGCTGACAGGGTCGAGGATGCCGATGAATACCGTGGCGAACATGTTGGATTCCTCATGAGTTTCCGCCACGTAATTATTGGTCAGCGAGATCACATGCTGCAGGCGTTCCGCCGGGCTGAGGGATTTTTGTTCCTGCCCCGGGGAGAATTGATCGGAAATGGATGCCGCGTGGATGAGACTGCGGAAGAGGGTCATGAACAAGGCCGCGCCGATGCCCTTTCCGCACACGTCCGCTACGAGGAAGGTCAGCGTGCCATCGGGCAGGGTGAAGGCGTCGTAGAAATCGCCTGCCACTTCCTTGGCGGCTTCGAAATACGAGGCGATCTCCCAGCCCGGCACATCGGGAAGCTGCGCAGGCAGGAATTCCTTTTGAATATCGCGCGCGATGTTCATTTCACGTTCGAGGCTTTTGAGGTAGAGGTCCTGCATATCGCGCAGGTGTTTCTTCTCAAGGCTCGATTGGATGCGGGCTTTCAACAGCGTCGGCTCGAACGGCTTGGGCAGGTAATCTTCCGCGCCGAGTTGGATTCCCTTGACCACGCTTTGCAGGTCATTGTTGGCTGAGATGACGATGATGGGAATGTTCCGTATGGCGGGGTCGGCCTTTACTTTTTCGAGCACGGAGAAACCATCCATGATGGGCATCATGATATCCAGCAGAACCAGGTCTGGCGATTCGCTGACTATTTTCTCCAGCGCATCCTGTCCATTGACGGCGGTGGCGGTGATGTAATTCAGGTCTTCGAGTTCCTGTTCGAGGTAGTCCACGTTGAAGGGTTCGTCGTCAACGATCAGAATTTTGGATTGACTGTTCATGATGCTCCAGGGCTTTGGATTATTTATTCACAACGCTTTTGATCTCTTCGACAAGTTTCTCGCCATCGAAGCCTTGCTTGCGCATGACGAAAGCGACGCTTTCCTTCAATCGGGTGGATTCGTCATCGGTCAATTCTTTGGCGCTGATGACGATGATGGGGATGTCTTGCGTTGCGGGGTTGGCGCGCAGCCGCTCGATGACGCCGAAGCCATCGAGGCGCGGCATCATGATATCGAGCAGAAGCACATCGGGACGGATCTGGGAGATGGCTTCGAGCCCAGCCACACCATCTTCGGCGGAGCGCAAGTCAAATTCAGAGGCGGGCAAAATTTGTTGCAGCATGTCTGCAATGTGCGGGTCATCGTCCACAACGAGAACGTGGATGTGGGAACGGTCCACCAGTTTGGTGACGCGGCTGAGGGTGTCGAGTACTTCGCGCGGATTCAGCGGTTTGAGCAGATAGGCGGCTGCGCCCAAACGGAAGCCAAGCGCCTTTTTGTCCACGATGGTCAGGAGAATGACCGGGATGTTCGTGGTTCTCTCGTCCACTTTCAGGTCATGCAGCACCTGCCAGCCGTCTTTGTCGGGGATGAGGATATCGAGCAGGATGGCGTCGGGCATGATGCGGCGGGCAAGTTGATGGCCTTCAGAGCCATTGCGCGCGCCGATGACTTCGAACTCATCACTGGTGAGCGATTCTTGCAGAAGATAAACCGCATCGGGGTCATCATCAATGACGAGGACGCGTTTTTTAGTGGAGATCTCTTTCCGTGTGGATTTTGATTCTTGAGCAGAATCAGGCTGCAGGTCCGATAGGGAGGCGTTCTTTTCCTCTCCATAATGGATCGGCAGGGTCAATGTGAATGTGGAGCCCTGGCCCGGTGCGCTGACCACCGTCAGGTCGCCGCCCAGCAGACGGGCGAGGCTGCGGCTGATGGAAAGGCCGAGACCTGTGCCGCCATATTGACGGGTTGTGCTGGTGTCTGCCTGTTGGAATTCCTCGAAGATTCGGCTGAGGGCTTCCTCGTTCATGCCGATGCCGCTGTCTTTTACATCCACCATAAATGTGGATTCGGCGTGGCGCACGCTGATGGCGATGCTGCCATCGTGCGTGAATTTGGCGGCATTGCTGAGCAGGTTGAGAATGATCTGCTTGATCTTATCCTGATCGGAGTAGACCAGCGGCAGTTCGATGTCGTTGTTTTTATTAAACAAGATGTGTGGTTTGACCAGCGGCTGGGCGGTGTTGTAGCATTGGTCCACCAGCGTATTGATGTTGAAATTGGCGGCCTGCACATCCATGCGGCCCGCTTCGATCTTGGCGATATCGAGCACGGTGTTGATGAGCCCCAGCAAATGCTCTGCGCTGGAAAGCACCTTGTCGAGATTCTCGGTTTGCTTTTCAGGCAATGCGCCTTCGGCTTTTCTGCGGACGATGCGTGTGAAGCCGATGATGGCGTTGAGCGGAGTGCGCAATTCGTGGCTCATGGTGGCGAGGAAGGCGCTCTTGGCTTGGTTGGCGTTTTCAGCGGCGGCGCGGGCTTCCTGTGCTTCGGCGAAAAGCTGTGAGTTCTGAATGGCGATGACCGCCTGGCGCGCGAGATTGTTGAGGAATTCCAATTCGGATTCTATGAATTCGAGTCCTTTGCCTGTGCGCCAGACCGACATGAGTCCTTTCAATTCATCGTTGGCGAGCAGGGGCACCACGAGCATGTTTTCATCGAGGTGTGTTTTCGGTGCCCACAATGGTAACGGCACGCGGATCGTTGTTGGCGTCATTGATGATCTCGCCGATCTTGGATTTGGCGACACCGCCGAGAATGCCCTGCCCGAATTGAATCGTATCGTTGCGAAGTTCGTCGGAATTTTGTCCGATGGCCGCAATGGCGCGGAAGATCTCGCCGTTGCCTTCAGGGAGGAAGAGCGCGCTGAGTTCGCCGTGCAGCAATTCCATCGCGTTTTTGACGATACTCTCCAGCACTGTGGATACTTCGAGTGAGGATGAAATGTCGCGGCCCACTTCGGTGAGTGTTGCCATTTCACGCGCGCGCCGTTGGGTTTCAGCATGTAATTGCGCGGTGTGGATCGCGGCGCCTGCATTCGCGGCGATGGTGTTCAACAGGCGCAGCGAATCTTCATTGAAGACGCCTTCCTGTTTTGTGTTTTGCACGCTGATCACGCCGATGGTATCGCGCCCGGATTTGATCGGCACGCCCAAATAAGAGCGGGCGCGCCTGCCCAGACGGTTGATTCCCATTGCGGAACTTTGTTCATCGAGGTTTCGGTTGAAGAGCAGCGGCTGTCCGTTTTGGATGATACGGCTGGTCATGCCTTCGCCCAATTTGAGGGTCGGGAGGGTATCGCCATATTGATACGGGAATTGGATGGTGTTCGTTTGCGGATCAAGCAGCGCCAGATAGGCGATATCCGCATCGAAGATATCGCGGGTCTGACTCCCGATGAGCTGGATCAGGTTATCAAGTTCAGTTTCAGCCACGATAGCTTGAGTGACCTTGCTGATGGCGCTGAGCTCGGCATTACGCTGTTGTGTGTCGTTAAGCAGGCGCTGGGTTTCATCAAAGAGGCGCACATTCTCGATCGCGATCACAGCCTGATCGGCGAAGGTTTTGATCAGCTCGATCTGCTTTTCGGTAAACGGCTGGACCTCCTTGCGGCGAATGGCGATGGCTCCGAGCGGCTTGCCGTCACGCACTAGCGGAGTTGCGAGCGCCGTGCGGTATCCCCAGCGTTTTTGAAGAACGGCGCTGATCGGATAATCCGCCTCGTCTATTTCCGATGCGGCATCGTGAATGTGAATGATCTGCTGGTCGATGATCGAACGCCCGATCAATGAATCGCGATTGAGCGGCAGGAATTCGCCAGCTTCCAGCCCGGGGATCGGGCCGCGATGGGTCCATTCCTTGAGCGCATCGCCTTCAATGCGATAGATGTGAGCGTCGTCTGCGCCGCACACTTTGGCGACGTTGATGGCAATGATCTCCAATAGGGTGCGCAGATCGGGCTGGATGCCGCTCATCGCGCGGAGCACTTCACTGGTTGCGGTCTGTTGTTCGAGAGTCTCAGTGATCTCGCGGTTGCGGTTTTGTACTTCATTGAAGAGACGCGCGTTCTCAAGCGCCACGCCCATGTTGGAGGAGAGCGTTTGCAGAAGGCGCACATTATTTTCGTTGAAGGCATGTTTCTTGAAGCTTTGGACGTCGATCACGCCCATCACCTTCTCGCCGACCATGATGGGCACGCCGAGATAAGACTGCACATCGGCGGTGTCGTCCGGTGCTGTAACATAAGCCTCCGCACCCGCTTCGTTGATCTCCTGGGCGGTATTGAGCTGGAGGGGCTTTCTGGAGCGGATGACCCTTGCAGTCAGTCCGCCTTCCAGTTCCCAGGCAGGTTCCTCTTCGAAATAACGCTCGAAGTAACTGTAGGCGAGGTTGACCGTATTTGATTCAGGGTTATACATCAGAATATCGACAATTTCAGCGTTGAAGATCTCGCGTACCTTGTCGCCGACGTTGTAGGTGAGGGTCTTTGTATCGAGTGTGCTGGTAAGCGCTTCGCCAATGTCGTTGAGGATGGAGAGTTCTGCGGCGCGGTCTTCTGTGATCTGAAGCAGGCGCTGGGTTTCACTGAAGAGACGCGCACTTTCGAGCGATACACCCATGCTCGCCGCCACGGTTTGCAACAAGCGCACCTGCGCATCGCTAAATGCATATTCTTTTTCGTGGTCATGTACGATGATCGTGCCGATAACGCGGTCGTTGCCGATGATGGGCGCATTGACGCTGGATTTGCTGGCTGTTGTGCCTGGTAAAAGGGTAAGCCCCAGTGTTTCGCGTTCGGCAAGCGTATTGCGCACAAAGGGCTGGCGGGTTTTCATGATTCTTTCGAATGTGCCGCCTTTTTGAATCGGTCTGGGCGGAGTGTTCAAACGCCGCCCTTTCTCGTATTCATAGACGTAATGCATGAGCCCGGTTTGCGCATCGTACAGGCGAATGCCGAGGTCTTCAGCGTGCAGAGCTTCACGCAGTTTGTCGCCGGTCTGCTCCACAATGGCTTGCGTATCTAATTCGGCTGCCAGCCCCTGTTGAATGCTGTTGATCACGGATAGTTCGGTGGCACGATCTTCGGTGATCTTTAAGAGGCGCTGGGTTTCATCAAAGAGGCGCGCGTTTTCAAGCGCCACGCTCATGGCATTAACCACGGTTTGCAGCAGACGCACATCTGAGTCGCCGAATGCGTTTTCTTTTTCGAAATTGCTGATGCTGACCATGCCCAACGCATCACCGCCCACCAAAATAGGCACAGCCATAAAAGACTTTTCCATTTGCGTGCCGGGCACCAGCGTCGAGCCAAACTCTGCCATGCGCTCTGCCAGGTTTTCGTTGATCACAATCGTCTGACGTGTTTCATAGACTTTCTTCGCAAACCCGCGCAGAGGGGAGGGGGGGATTTCCATCCGTTCGCCGTGTTCACGCAGATAGGGGAAGAAGACCTGGTTGGTTTCCGGCGAGAAGATGCGGATGTCGATATCGAGGGTATTCATCACTTCGGCTAATTTATCGCCGACCAGGTCGTAAATGGCTTGCATTTCCAGCTTGGAGGCGAGGCCTTCCTGCACGCTGTTGATGATGGCAAGCTCGGCGGCGCGGTCTTCGGTGATCTTGAGCAGGCGCTGGGTCTCATCGAAGAGACGGGCGTTTTCGAGCGCCACACTCATTGAGTTGGCGAGGGTTTGCAGGCGCACATCTGATTCACTGAAGGCATGTTCTTCCATACTGGCAAGGTTGATCAACCCGCGCGCCTGATCTCCTCGTCACCAATGGGACAAAGATCACTGATTTTTCAGATTCTGTGCCGGGAATGGTAAAGCTGCCGTACTTCTTTTCCTCTTCCAACAGGTTATCGTTAATGACTACGGTTTCGCGGGTGCTAAGAACATGATGGGTAAAGCCTTGCACTCTGTAGGGCTGTGGTTCAAGGAATACCCGTTCTCCCTTTTCGTACATATATGGATAATGGGTCATATTCGTTTGCGGATCTTGAATGCGAATGTTCATATCCGTGTTGTGGAAGATCTCGCGGATCTTATCGCCGACCGCATCGTAGATGCCCTGAATGTTGAGTTCGGCGGCGAGGGCGGCTTGCACGCTGTTGATGATGGCAAGTTCGGCATTGCGTTCTTCGGTGATCTTGAGCAGGCGTTGAGTCTCATCGAAGAGACGCGCGTTCTCGAGCGCAGTTCCCAGCGAGGCGGCGATGGTGGTCAACAGGCGCAGTTCGGATTCGCCAAAGGCATTCTCGCGTTCGAAGTTTTCGATTTGTAAAGAGCCGATCAGTCGATCGCTGGTAATAATGGGTACCGAGATTATTGACTTGCTCATGTCGGTACCAGCGAGTGTTATTCCACCAGTTCTTGCAGCCAATTCGGTTGTATTCGCGACAATCGGTTGGCGGTTCTTAAGAAATAAATCGAAGGTTCCACCAGGGTTTGGCGGTTGTGGAGGAATGTTAAGCCTCACTCCATGTTCGTATTCGTAAAGGAAGTAAACCAGATTCGCTTTTTCATCGTACCAACGAATACCTAGATCAGGCGTATGGAACACCTCACGCAACTTATCACCGACCAGATCCACAATGGCTTGGAAGTCCAACTCGGCGGCGAGTCCCTGCTGGATGGAGTTGATGATCTGCAATTCGGCGACGCGTTCCTGCTCGGCTTCAAAGAGACGCGCGTTCTGAATGGCGACGCCCATGTTGGCGGAGAGGGTTTGCAATAAGCGCAAACTGTTTTCGTTATAGGCGTGT
Source organism: Candidatus Villigracilis affinis (assembly GCA_016718275.1). GTDB lineage: Bacteria > Chloroflexota > Anaerolineae > Anaerolineales > Villigracilaceae > Villigracilis > Villigracilis affinis. The sequence goes on along the minus strand of JADKEA010000014.1, from coordinate 61,851 downwards.
TGTTTGTAACTTTGAATACTGACCGCGCCAATCACTTTATCGTTCACAATAATGGGTACGCCCAAATAGGATTGAGTAGCTTCTGTAGGGTTGAGACTACTCCTGAGATTGAACGCCAGCGGCTTCTTCCGGTGCCAAACAATAGGGGCTTGCCTGGACTCGATGATCTTGTGTCGTAAGCCCCTTGCCTATTGGGAAGGATGTATGCGTTAAGTCCTCGTAACCCTTGTCGTAATCATAAGCACGGTGGATCAGTTTGGTGGCGGGATCATACAAGCGAATGGTCACGACTTCCGCCGCGAAAATATTTTGCACCTTATCGCCCACGATCTTCGCCACCGTCTTGACATCCAGCGTCTTCGCCATCGCTTCGCCCACCGAGTTGAGGATGGCGAGTTCGTCCACGCGTTGATTCAGTTCTTCGGTTCGTTCTTCGACCTTGCGCTCGAGTCCTTCGAGCAGACCCGCATTATCCAAAGCGACAGCGCCCTGATTCGCCAACATGCCGAGCATGTCGCGGTCGGTGTCGTCGAAGGAGCCGTAGAGCGAGTCCATGTCTACGTAGAGGTAGCCGAGGACTTGGTTTTGGGCGATGAGGGGAGAAATGATTCGGTTAAGACCAGACTTCTTGGGCAGAGTCAACTGCACGGTCCGCGTTTGACGCGCTTGATCCAGATATTTACCGATGCGTTTGAGCACATTCTTGGGATCTTCGGCTTTCTCGTAGCCTTTGCCCGATTGATACGAAGGCAAGGGCAGAATCGATTCCGCCACTTGGCGTTTGCCGTCCTTTTCAAGGATCAACATCACGCGCTCGCCGCCGATGAGTTCGGTGGCTTCTTCGACGAGGAAGGTTTGGATCTCGTTCGAGGGTGTGCAGGGCGTTGAGGCGCAGACCCGTATCCGCGAGGCGCTGGAACGGCTCGCGCAGGTTGGATTCGATGGCGAGATGGGCGAATAATCTTTCCTTTGGTAACTTGCGTTTTATCCCATCCTTGACCCAATATTGCAAGAGTTTGCGATTGTCTTCGACCTTGTTGAGCGCGTTGCGGCGCAAACCTGCGTCGCGGATGTTGGTGATGCTTTCGAGCAAAAAGTCGTAGGCGCGGTCGAGGGTATCGCGCGCTTCTTTTGTTTTCTTGTTGGCGTTCAGCGCCTGCGCATGCCACCACCAGATATATTGTGAAGCAGTGCCTTCGGGTCTGGCAAAGTTTTGGGCACGGTGCAGGGCTGTGGCTTTGCTTGTGGCTTTGAGCGCGGCGGCAGGGTCGCCTGCAGCGAGATGCATGTTGCCAACGTGGTGAGGTTTGTATGCTCACGAATGCCAGTTCTGCCCGTTGAGCGAAAAGGTTTGATTCCATGCTTGGGTCGCCGAGGTCGGGGACGAGCGTTTCCAACTCCCGAAGGTGCAGATGCGCCGCCCCAACTCACCGAAAGTTGTTTCAGATCCGATGAGACCCATCAGTTCTACAGTCAAACTCAGTTTTGCCCCCATAGCGCGATCTTTTTCAACGGATTCCCTTCGCAGATGGCGGACATGCGCGTGCAAACCCAATTCGCCATACGTGTTTGTCAAGTTGCTGATGACAGCGCCTTGGCGTTCAACATACCCCACGGTTTCAAAAGCGCTCTTTGCCTGTTGATAGTGTTGGATTTGTTCGGCGATATCTGCATCTGTATTTGCCAACGAAAGCAGGGCATTGCCGATCCCATACGAGTCGCCTGCCTGCCTGCATAATTCCAGCGCGGTCTGCGCGGCGCGGCGCGATTCTTCGCCGCGGTCTGAGCGAAAGAAAGCCTGCTAATGCCCAATGCGCGCGCCCTGCGCCTGAGTCGTCGCCCAGTTCCTGATAGAGGGCGATGGCTTTTTGTGCGGTCTCGACGGCGGCGTCGAGTTGTCTTGCGCGCCATTGCGCTTCGGCGAGGCGGAAGAGGCTTTCGGCGCGTAGGGCGGGCGAATTGTGTTTGGTCTTCACCGCCGCCGTTGCCGATTTGACTGCGGCTTTCAAATCACCCGTCCGCATTTGGACGAGGGCGAGTCTATTCAACGCCTGAACCTTCAAACCTGCAACCTTTGAACCCATCTTCATCATCGCCTTGGCATCTTTCATGGCCAGGTCGAGTTTGCCGAGGGCGATGTAGGATTCCGCGCGCAGGTCGAGCAGGGACATTTGCTCGGCGGGTCGCATTCGCGTTTTCGGCGCGGCTAATGCCTGTGTCGCTGAATCAATTGCCGCCGCGTGTTGACCCGTCCACGCGAGTTGGCGGATGTGCTCAATGGTCTGTCGTCCATCGTCTGCTTTAATTATTTTCTTCGCCATATAAACAAATCCTATTCGCCCAGGTATTTTTTCAGCATCTTGAAAAGCAGATCGTCGTTGACGGGTTTGGTCAAGTAGTCGGTGCAGCCCGCATCTTTTGCTTTTTGTTCGTGGCCGTCCATGGCATGGGCAGAGAGGCCGATGATGGGCAGGCTCGGCAGGGTCTTGCGGATGGTGCGGGTGGCTTCGTAGCCATCGAGAATCGGCAGGGAGATATCCATGAGGATCAGGTCGGGGGTGTGCTCAGTGGCCATCGAGACGCCTTCGATGCCGTCTCTGGCAACGAGCAAGTTGTAGTCATCTTCGAGAAGCTGGGTGATGAGGTCAATGTTCAATTCGGTATCTTCCACAACAAGAATGGTTTTCATGGATAACTCCTAAAAGTTTAGATTTTCCTGGGTTGATATTGAATGGGCAGGGTAAGCGTGAAAGTGGATCCTTTGCCGAGTTCGCTGATGGCAGTCAATTCGCCGCCCAGCAAGCCTGCGAGGTTACGGCTGATGGTGAGGCCGAGACCCGTGCCGCCGTATTGGCGGGTGGTGCTGGAATCAGCTTGTTGGAATTCGCCGAACACAAATCCCAGCGCTTCTTCGCTGATGCCGATGCCCGTATCGCTGACCGAGATCTGAAAGCTGGGCACGGGAACTTCTGGCGAAACATCCACTTTGTTCACTGCCAGCGTGATCTGTCCTTCGTGTGTGAATTTTGCGGCGTTGCTAAGCAAATTGAGCACGATCTGTTTGATCTTTTCCTGATCCGAGTGGATGAGGGTGAGGCGGTCACTGGTATGCCTGTCGAATTTCACGGTGGGTTTCATCAAAGGCACGGAAAGGTTGAAGCATTGATCGATCAATGCGTTGATGCTGAAGTTCGCGGCATGCACTTCCATGCGGCCCGCTTCGATCTTGGCGATATCGAGCACGGCGTTGATCAACCCGAGCAGGTGTTCGCCGCTGGTGAGCACTTTGTCCAGATTTTCGGTTTGCTTTTCAGGCAGCACCCCTTCGGATTTTTTGCGCACGATGCGGGTGAAACCGATGATGGCGTTGAGCGGGGTGCGCAGTTCATGGCTCATGTTGGCGAGGAAGGCGCTCTTGGCGGCGCTGGCGGCATCGGCGGCGGCGCGGGCCTCCTGTGCCTGTTGATACAGGCGCGCTTTTTCCAATGCCACGCTCATGCTGCTGGCGAGTGTGGTGAGCAGGCGTACATCGGTATTACTAAATGCATTTTCGCGGTCGATATTATCGAGGCCGATCACACCGCGTACCTCGTCGCCATCCATGATGGGCACGCGCAGCAGGGATTGGGTCGGTTTGGTGCCTGGCAGGGTTTGTGATTTGATTCCGATGGCGGCCAAACGCTCTTTGAAGTTTTCGTTGATCATGATCGGGCGTTTGTTTTGGATCAGGAATTGTGAGAGCGGGGGAATCGCCGCATCGGGGATCTCGTGGCGCTGTCCCTGTTCGAGGAGATAGTGATAATGGCGTGTGCCTTTTTTTAGATCAAACGAGATGATGGAAATGGCCTGCGAATCGAACATACTGCGCAGCTGTTCGCCGATCAATTCATAAATGGCGTTGACATCCAACTGGGAAGCCAGCCCCGCCTGCACGCTGTTGAGGATGGCGAGTTCATCGACGCGTGCATGAAGTTCAGCGGTTCTTTCCTGGACCTTGAGCTCGAGTCCCTGTGCCCAATTAACATTGTCCAACGCGACAGCGGCCTGATTCGCCAGCATGCCGAGCATGTCGCGGTCCACTTCGGTGAAGGTGCCGTAGAGCGAATCCATATCGGCGTAGATGTAGCCGATGATCTGGTTCTGCGCGATGAGCGGGGCGATGACTCTGTTCAAAGTGCTGACACTGTCACTCGCAGGCAGGATCAGCTGCACGGTCCGCGTGAGACGTGCCTGGGTGAGGTAAGGGTCAATTGAGTTGAGTACATCCTGTGCGTTTTCTCCGCGTGGGAGGATGGATTCAGCCGCTTCGCTTTTTCCATTTTTTTCAAGAATGAACAACACGCGCTCGCCGCCGCTTAATTCTGTGGCTTCTTCTACAATGAAGGTGTACATCTCGGCAACTGTATGCAGGGCATTGAGGCGCAAGGCTGTATCGGTCAGGCGCTTGAACGGTTCGCGCGCATTCGACTTGAGGTATTGATGTGCGAATAGATTTTTTCTCGACGGTTTCCGCTTTAAATCTTTGCGTGAGCCGTCGCTGATCCAGAATTGCAGGAGGTCGCGATTCTCCCTGACCTTGTTGAGATAGTTGCGGCGCAAGCCTTCATCGCGCACGTTGGCAATGGCTTCAAGTAAAAATGCGTGTGCCTGTGCAAGCGCCTTGCGTGCTTCTGATTCTTTGTTATTAGAAAATAACGCCTGTGCATGTGCCCACCAGATTTCGTGGGAGGTGAAACTATCTGGCAGTTTGTAATCCTGGCTGCGGTGGATTTCAGTGGCTTTCGTTGAGGCTTCGAGTGCCGCGGCAGGGTCGTTGTTTTTCAGGTGCGCCATGGCGAGGTAGGTGAGATGGACATTTTCATTTCCCAACTCGACTTCGCGGGCGATCTGCACACCTGCTTGAAAGTAAGGGATGGCTTCCTGCGTTTTTCCTTCTGCCAGCGCCATGAGACCTTGATTCGTGCTGAAACTAGCGGTCATGCGCGGGTCGCCGAAATCGGGCACGAGCTTGCCCATTTCATTCAAGTGTTCGCGGGCTGATTCAATGAGTCCCATTCTCAATTCAGTGTCGAATAGATTTTCAGACCAATACGCCATGCCGATTTTTGCGCCCATGCCTCGGTCTATGTCCAGGGCTTTGCGGGTCAGTCGGCGTGCGTGATTGTACAGGCCGAGTGCGGCATAGGTGAATCCCAAATTTCCAGTGGCGGCGGATTGGCGTTCCAGATATCCCGCTGTTTCAAAGGCTCGAATGGCTTGCTGGTAATGATGGATGCGTTCGGCAATATCCGGGTCAGTGGAGCTTAATCCGTTGAGGGCGTTTCCGATTCCGTATTGATCGTTGACCTGCTGACACAATTCCAGTGCAGTTTGCGCGGCGTGACGTGATTTTTTTGCATGGCCCAAAACGTTATAGGCAGGAGCCATGACCCAACTGGCCCGTCCCGCCCCGGAGAGATCTCCTTCGGCGAGAAAGATCTCCATGGCTTTCTGTGCTGTTGTGATCACCGCCTCGTAATGACTGATGTTTTTATAAGCCTCGCTTAATCGGTAGAGACTCAGTGCAAGCAATCGTTTATCGTGTACCTCTTCCGAACTTGCGATCTCGACTGCCAAGGTGGCGGTTTTGATGGCATCCTGCACATCGCCTGTCTTGATTTGTACAAAAGCTTTGCGGTTGAGCGCCTGTACTTTCAATTCCCCATGATCGGCCTCGGTCATTTCCATCATTAATTCGGCATCTTTGCTGGCAAGGCTAAATGTCCCCTGAGCAAGATAAGACTCGGCGCGCTGGTCGAGCAGGTTCAGTTTATCTTTAAGCGATTGGTTGTCTTTGGCTAATTCCTGCGTGGCAAGTTTGATCGCCTGTGTATGTTGCCCCACCCAGGCGAGGTCATGGATCTGTGAAATTGGAGATGACGGGTCGGCAACAAGGAATGTTGGACGATGGCCTTGCAGCCTTTGCCCTTCCTTTTTTGCCTGCGCTTTTAGGCCGCTTTTAACGGCCCTGCCTACGGGTGATGCTTTTTTTGCCATGCCCGTTGCTCCTCAGTCCTCTGATTTGATTAAATGGAAGTTTATCGGGCGGTGCACCTTAAGTCAATGGGAGAAGTTCGGTTGGATATATCTGTAAACCATCTTTAATTCGATCTTAACCCGCTGACAACCCACGCTTAAGACCATGCTTCTATACTTTGATTATCATGTGGTTGAAAGAACGAGGATTAAGGCTGATGTATATTCTTTTTGTGTTTGCACAATGGATCATCTCGTCGCTGCTTCAACGGCGTGAGCATGCACAATACATGAAATACCTGTTGTTGGATTCTTTGTCGTAATCGTTTTAACTTTTGAATTGAATCATTCTTCACAAACTCGCTATAAAGCGGGCGTTTTTTGTTAACAAATCTGTTGCTTTCTATTTTTCGGGGAGTATAATGGGCGAAATCAATTCCGCACCACCTCTGCAAGTTATCCCATATTCCAAGGATTTGCATGTGACAACCATATTTTTTGCGACAGATATACACGGTTCGGATATTTGCTGGAGCAAGTTTCTTAATGCGGGGAAATTTTACGGCGCCGACAAACTGGTACTTGGCGGCGATATGACGGGCAAGGCGGTTATCCCGTTTGTGCATCAGGGCGGCAAAAATTACCGCATCACTTTGCTGGAACAGGTGTTTGATACAACAAATGAAGAAGAGCTTGCGGATATGACCAAACGTGTCCGCAGCCGCGGCTACTATCCATACTTGACCAACCCCGACGAGATCGCGGAACTGGAAAAGGATCCCGAACGAGTCAGCAGGATCTTTTTGCAGGAAGTGCTCAAGGTCGTGCAGCAATGGATGGATCTCGCCGATAAAAAGCTGGACGGCACGGACATGAAAGTCTACTGCTCGCCGGGCAACGATGATATGGATGAAGTGGACGAGATTATTCGTTCGAGCAAGCGGGTGATGCTGGTCGAAGGACTGGTTTCCCAGTTGGACGACAATCACGAGATGATCGCTTCAGGCTGGAGCAATATCACACCCTGGAAGACGCACCGTGAAGAGAACGAGGACCAGCTTGCAGTCAGGTATGAGGCGATGTACTCACAGCTCAAGAATCCGCGCAACTCCATCTTCAATATCCATGTGCCTCCTCACAAATCAGGTTTGGATGAAGCGCCGGAGTTGGACGCGGATTTGAGACCGGTGCTGGCAGGCAATTCGATGATCCCCGTCGGGTCAACCGCCCTGCGAAAGGCGATCGAAAAAGTGCAGCCACTGTTGAGTCTGCATGGTCACATTCACGAAGGCCGCGGCGCGACAAGGATCGGCAAGACGCTTTGTATTAACCCAGGTTCCATGTATGAGCAGGGAACCCTGCTTGGCACCATTGTAAAATTAGGAAAGAACACGATCGATAATTACGTTTTGACAACAGGTTAGGTTACATGTAGGGATGCACCGCTGCGTCCCTGCTGAAAATATCATAAAGAGGAGAGAGTTATGAGCAACTTGTTTGTCCGTAAGGCGACTGGCATGGTCCGTTCGTGGTCAGTCTTCGACGCATTTATTTATGCGTTCTTTTCCATCAACATTGTGACATTGGGGTTCTATAGCTTCAGCCAGATGTATTTCTTCAGTGGCGGCATGATCAACGCGCTCATCGTGAGTGCCGTATTTTTGATCTTCGAGATCATCGTATATGCCTCCCTGATTTCCGTAATGCCCCGTTCCGGCGGTGATTACGTCTGGATGACCCGCATATTTGGCGGAGGTGTTGGTTTCATCCTCGCCATTACAGGCTGGTGGTTCACGTTGTGGTTGTGGACCCCGGTGTATGGTGACATGTTCCGACAGGTTGTGATGGTGCCCATTCTCGGTGTATTTGGATTGAAGGATGCCGCCGTTTGGTTTGCGGGCACAGGCACGCCTTTATTTGTCAGCACCTTGATTGCGCTCGGATTTGTCGCACTCGTGATCATGCTCGGTATGAAAACCTATGCGCGGATTCAAAAATTTTCCTTCTATGCAGGTATGCTTGGACTGCTGATCGTGATCGTCCTGCTTTTCACCGGTTCTCCCGATGCCTTCAAGGCTGGCTACGAAAAGAATGCAACTGCTTTGTTTGGTGCTCAGGCCGGTGCGTATGATGCCACTGTTCAAGCGGGTACAGAGGCCGGCGCTGCAACGCCCTTAACCGGCGGAACCTTTAAGCTGGTTCTCCTCACGCTTCCGTGGCTTGTATTCTTTAACTTGTGGCCGAATTGGGGCGCAACCCTCTATGGTGAAGTCCGCGGCGCAACGGATTACAAACGCAACTTCTCCGGTATGGCTTGGGCTCTCGGCGCTGTGACCACGCTTGGAATTGTCTTCTTCCTTGGCGTAGCCAGAACCATTGGGTGGGATTTTTATATGCAATCCAACGGTGCCTGGTGGAATTCCGTATGGTATGGAGCTACAGTGCCTTTGCCTGTATGGCCCTACCCTGCCTTGCTTGCGCTTTTCCTGACCAGCAATCGCCTCATTCAGATCGTTGTCGTTGTTTTGATGAGCTTCTGGTGGTTTGGTTGGGCTGGCACATTGTTCCTTTCTTCCACACGCGTGATCTTCGCTGCAGCGTTTGACCGCTTGCTGCCTGAGAAGGTCGCCGAATTGAATGACAAAGGCACCCCGGTCAACGCCATGTTGTTGATGGTGGTGCCCGCCTTGCTTGTGTCATATCTATATGCCTTCAACGTGGGCGGCTTTTACTCCATCACCCTGGCTGCCACGCAGGGCATTGCCTTCATGTATTTCGGCACAGCCATCGCAGCGATTGTTCTTCCATATAAGAAGAAGGAACTCTTTGAGGCCTCTCCAATTGCCCAGATGAAAGTGTTCGGCATTCCGCTCATCACGGTCGCGGGTGTAATCTTCGCCAGCTTCCTCGGATTCCTACTCGTGGAATGGTTGTTCGATCCCTGGCTCAATACGGGCGGTGAAGGCGGCGGGTTGTATGGCATTAGTTTCAAGAATACGAATTCCATCATATTCCTTGTGACCTGTTATGCATTGTCCGCGGCCATTTATTATGGCTTCAAGTCCTACCGCAAAAAAGGCGGCATCGATATGGATAAGGTCCAGACCGAAATTCCTGTTGAATAAATAAACTCCAATGGGTGACAGTTATCTTGTGAGAGATAACTGTCACCTTTTTCATTTCCCACGGGAGTGCGTTTTATGCCAGTAATAGACGAAGTGGTTTCCAAAATAGAGGATTGGAGCGGGAGGGATGTTTCGATCGAACATCTTTCAGGCGGGCTGACCAACACCAACTACAAAGTCCATGTGGATGGCCAGCCATTTTTTATCCGCGTGCCGGGCGAAGGTACCGAGCTCCTGGCCATTGACCGCAAAAACGAATATCACAACAGCAGGGCTGCGGCGCAGGCGGGAGTCGCGCCAAAGATTTTGCATCACTTCCCTGAACACAGCGTGATGGTTCTCGAATTCCTGAACGGCAAGACCATGTCGAAGGATGCCTTGAATGGAAAGGGTATGCCGACGCGCATGGCTCAATCCATCAAGAGACTCCACTCTGGCGAACGCTTCTTGACGGACTTCAATATGTTTCGCCTTACGGAATATTATCTGCGCCTATGCAAAGAACGCGACATCAAGATCCCCGATGGATATTCCGCCAGATTGGACACGGTCGCACAGATCGAAAAGGCCATGTCGGTCAATCCACTGGCGACTGTCCCATGCAATAACGACCTGCTTGCAGAAAACTACATCGACGATGGCGAGCAGCTCTGGTTGATCGATTATGAATACAGCGGTAATAACGACCCGACCTTTGAACTTGGCAATACCTGCCAGGAAATGCAATTCAATGACGAACAAATCATGGAAGTTTGCGCTGCGTATTTTGGAGATGCGACCCCCGAGCTGATCGCGCGCATGAAATTGAACATGATCATGTCTGATGTAGGCTGGGGATTGTGGGCCGCCATTCAACAGAAGATCTCCACCATTGAGTTTGATTTTTGGGGCTGGGCGCTGGAGCGTTGGGGCAGAGCCGAGGAGAAAATGGCCTCGGCTGATTTTGGGGTTTGGATGAAGGATGTAAGGCAGTGAAAAGGTGAACACGTAGACACGCGGGCACGGAAACATGTATACTTATTTACCTGTATTCATGTTTACATTTTTCCCAAAGGATAGAATCACTTGGACATCATACAAGAAATGCATCGCCTTATCGATGCGGCGAACGCAAAAAATATTCAACTGCGCGCCATTGGCGGGCTGGCGGTGCAGGCGCATAACAAAAAAAATCACCCTCTGTTCCTCAGGGAATTTGCCGATCTTGATTTTGTGGTTGCCAAAAAACAGCGCCGTGAATTCGAGGCGTTCATGCCTGAGGTGGGCTATGCTCCTCACAGGCAGTTCAATGTGTTGAATGGGGACCAGCGTCAGATCTACTATCACAATGAATCCGAGATGAAGATCGATATTTTTGTCGGTGATTTTATGATGTGTCATAAGATTCCACTCGAAAATCGTTTGAAGGCCGACCCCATCACCATTCCACTTGCGGAGTTGTTGTTGTCGAAGGCGCAGATCGTGCACCTCAACCGCAAGGATGCTTTGGATATTGCCTCCCTGTTTTTGAACACCGAAGTCGGCATGGGTGATGATGAAGTGATCAATTTGAGTGTCATCGCTGCCTTGTGCGGCAGTGACTGGGGATTGTATAAAACCACCTCCATCAATTTGGAGCGGGTCAAGGAAGTGGTTTCTGGGGATGATGTCGCACTCAATTCTGACGAACGGGCATTGATTGTTGCGCGCGTTGATCGGGTGCTGGATACATTTAATGGAATGCAGAAATCCCTTGCCTGGCAAATGCGCGATAAAGTGGGTACGCGCGTACGTTGGTATGAGGAGGTGGAGGAGGTGGCGCGGTGAAAAAACGTCTGCGGCTTTTCCTTGCTCTTGCTATTCTTGCCTTGTCGATTTCGTTCCTGGCTTGGGGATATTTGCCTAACTCGCGCGAAACGCGTATTCAAGTCATCGCGCCGACGGAAATGCAGCTTCCATGATGAAAAAGGTCCCTCGCTCATTTTATTTGTTGATCATCTTCCCTGTGTTGACGGTCTTTTTCCTGTCTCTGGCCTGTGCTGGGACGAGTGCACAACCTTCCTCTGGAGCATCGGGTAAACCGACCCCATCGGCTCCCAGCCCGACAGAATCCGCTGACAGTGAGTCTGCTCAATCTCCTGCGATCCCTGAAACCCGCCGACTCACATTGGAATTCCCGCCCAAGATGCGCGCAGGCGTGGAAGGGGATATTGTCCGCCTGACCTTGGAAGTGGACGATCTGGGGAATATCACACCGACGGCGCAGTTCGAGGGGAACGTGATCACGGGCGAAGTCATTGAAATCCCTGACCTGTATGAAACGCATAATGTCACAGCCGAAGCACGGCTTGATATCGCTGGCATGCAGATCCAGCCCTCGGGTGCGATCTATGAGCCGCTGAAACGTGGGCAATCTGCAACGTTCTTTTGGAGCATCCGCCCGCAGGAGACAGGCATCTACCGTGGTACGGTCTGGCTGCACTTGAACTTTGCGGAGATCTCAACGGGAGAACAAAGCCGAATTGCCGTATCCGCTCAGACGGTCGAAATAGAAGCGGTGGATTTTTTCGGGCTATCGGTCAATGTGGCGAGGACCTCCGGGGTAATTGGGTCCATCATCGGCGGAATTGTCGGGTTCCCGTTTTTAGAGGATATTTTCAAGTTTTTTTTGAAGTTTCGGAGAAAAAAGCAACCGTCATAGGCCAAATAAATATATGACGAAAATCACCTAAAATATTGACATGCAGTTATAGGGGCGATTTGTTCTATATGGTACAATTTCCAAAATTACAAGATTTTTTGCTATGGAGCGTACAGATGAATGAATGGCTTTACGTTGGATTGTTTTTTATTGTTGGTTTGATCATTCCCGTGGGTGCAATTGGCGTCGGCTGGCTTTTAGGACCCAAGAAGCCCAATCCCATTAAACAATCAACTTATGAGTGCGGCATTGAACCTGTCGGCGAGGGCTGGGTGCAGTTCAAGGCTCAATATTACATTTTTGCGCTGGTCTTCCTCGTCTTTGATGTAGAAGCCGTTTTTCTTTTCCCCTGGGCTGTAAAGTTGAACCAGTTGGGATTGTTTGCCGTTGTTGAAGGTATCATTTTCATTCTCATCCTCGTTGCAGGCCTGGTATATACCTGGCGCAAAGGGATGTTGGAGTGGGCGTAGTTTCCTAATACATTGTAGAGAAGGCTGATTGGATTTTTCCTTTCAGCCTTTTCTTTGTGTAATGCAGGTAAATTTTCGTAGAGCGAACTGGCACTTCGCTCTACAGATTTACAGGAGTGACTTATGAATTTTTGGAATGACCCTCTAAAAGTTGCCGCGGACTGGCTGACAGGTATTTTTGTCGGCTGGGGCATGAACGATGTGTTCGCACAGGTTCTCGTCGCCTTCCTCGGCGTATTGATGCTCATCACCATTTTGATGGTGGTGGACATTTTCCTTGTGTGGATCGAACGCAAGGTGGTGGCGCGTTTTCAGGATCGCATCGGCCCGAATCGTCTTGGACCGTTCGGCCTGATCCAGCCATTTGCAGACATCATCAAGCTGATGATCAAGGAAGACACCACACCCGATGGCGCCGACAAGGTCGTGTACAACCTTGCGCCGATGCTTTCGATGATGTCGGTGTTGATCCTGTGGGCGGTGGTACCGCTTGCGCCTGTGATGCTCGGCGTGGATCTGAATGCGGGCGCGTTGTTCATCATCGCGGCTGGTTCGATCGGAACGCTTTCGATCATTATGGCGGGCTGGTCGTCAAACAACAAGTTCTCGGTCATCGGCGCATTTCGCCAGGTGGCTGTGATGGTTTCGTTTGAGATCCCGATGCTGGCAACCCTGCTCATCCCGACGATCTTTGCGGGTTCAATGGGTATGAACGCGATCATTCAGAGCCAGGATATTTGGTTCGTTCTGCTTTCGCCGCTTGCCGCTCTGATCTTTTTGATCGCAGCCATTGCGGAATTAGGACGTGCACCGTTCGACCTCGCTGAAGGCGAATCGGAACTGGTCTCCGGCTACAACATCGAATATTCCGGTATGAAATTCGGCATGTTCTACGCAGGCGAGCTTTTGCATGCCTTTACCTTCGGTGGTTTCTGGGCCATTTTCTTCTTTGGCGGGTATCGCTTCTTTGGTCTGGAAAAGGTCAGTCCCTTCCTTGCGATCGCGATCATCCTGTTCAAGGCGCTCGTCGGTTACTGGGTCATCATGTGGGTCAAATACACAGTGATGCGTATCCGTATCGATCAGATGCTGGCATTCAACTGGAAATTCCTCACCCCCGTCGCTTTTGTGCTGGTGATGGTGACCGCCCTGATGAACGCGCTTCTGCGCGACGCTTCGAGCTGGCTCTTCATCACAGGCATGCTCCTCTCGAATGTCATTGTCGCGTGGATTTCGCTGGAGTTTGTCCGCTCGGCGAGCAAAAAGGAGCGCGAACGGGTTGAAGGTGTAAAACAGGTGGTGGAGGCTCACCACTAAATCCTTCGCACTGAGCGTAGTTGACAAACCCTTTGGTGAACTGCGGGCAAATCCTTCGACTACGGGCTTAAAAAAACAAGGCCCTCCGCTCAGGACGAAACAGGAGATCTTATGACAGCAGAACAAATCATTTTTCTAATTGTTGCAGGTGTCACCCTGGCATCAGCTTTGCTGGTGGTGACCACGCGAAACCTCGTCCATGCGGCGTTGTGGCTGGTGGCTACGCTCTTTGGTGTGGCGATCATTTACACCATTCTCAACGCGGGCTTCATCGCAGTGGTGCAGGTGGTTGTATACATCGGCGCGATCGCCATTCTCTTCATCTTTGCGGTCATGTTGACCCGCAGGGAATTGCGCGACAATACTCCGCAATTGAACAAGAACTGGTGGTCGGGCGCGCTCGTGGCTGTGTTGACCTTCGTGGGTCTCGCCTTTTTGCTTCAGGGTTGGAGCGGCTTCTCGAAAACCGCAGCAGCCATCCCGTCAGGTTTTGATGCGGTGGCCGAGTTGGGCAATCAACTCGTCTCACCCGAAGCTTACGTCCTGCCGTTCGAAGTCGCATCCGTTCTTCTTCTCGCGGCGATGGTGGGCGCAGTTTATGTCGCGTTCACACGCAAATAGGAGGCTGAAGAGATGATCCCACTTTCCTGGTATCTCATTTTTGCGGCGGCGTTGTTCAGTGTTGGTTTGTTTGGCGCACTGTCTCGTAGAAATGCCGTTGCGATCCTGCTCGGCATCGAATTGATGTTGAATGCGATCAACGTCAACCTTGTGGCGTTTTGGCGTTACGGTGACGTGATGGTGCTGGCTGGGCAGGTTTTTGCCGTCATCGTGTTTGCGGTCGCCGCGGCGGAAGTTTCCGTGGGCCTGGCTTTGGTCATTTCCGTGTATCGCCGTCGCAATACGGTGGTCGCGGATGAACTCGATATGTTGAAGTGGTAGGGACGTATATGACACATGAATTTGTGACTAATCTGGTTTGGTTCATTCCCTTGCCACCTGTAATTGCCTTTGCGCTGATCGTGTTGTTCACGAATAAGAGCAAGGTCTTGAGCCATACGGTGGCGATCAGCGCGGCTTTCCTATCGTGGCTGGGTGCCATGATCGTTTTTTGGAATGCGATAAAGGTCGAGCATTTTGCAGAAGAACCTTTCGCAAGCTCCATTAATTGGCTGCCGACAGGTGACACATGGTTGAAGATCGGCGTGTTGATTGATCCGCTCTCTGCGACCGTTTTGTTCTTCGTTGCGTGGACGGTGTTGATGATCTTCCTCTACAGCGTTGGCTATCATAACTTTGGCCAGCCTGCGGGCGATCACGATCATGCAGGCCTGCCGCCGCATGGAGCAACCGTAACCGATGACCTCGGCCACAAGCACACTGTGCTTTCAATTGAGCCGATGTACTCGCGCTTCTTTGCATTCATCAGCTTGTTTGCATTCGGCATGTTGACACTCGTGGTTTCCGATAACATCCTGACCCTCTTTGTAGGTTGGGAGATCATGGGCTTGTGCTCGTACCTGCTCATCGGTTTCTGGTATGGAAAAGAATCCGCGCGCAATGCCGCCATCAAAGCCTTCATGACCACCCGTATCGGCGATGTCTTCATGCTGCTGGGTATTGCCTTCCTTTACAGCGTGACCGGCACATTATCCTTCCGTGAGATCTTCACCGAAGAGATTTTGCACACCCTTGCCTCTGTTCCGAGCGGTGTGTTTGGTCTTTCTGCGGCGGGCTTGATCGGCTTGCTGCTCTTCATCGGTACGGTTGGAAAATCGGCACAGTTCCCGCTGCATGTCTGGCTGCCCGACGCGATGGAAGGCCCGACCCCCGTCAGCGCCATGATCCATGCGGCGACGATGGTTTCGGCGGGTGTGTATGCGGTCATCCGCATGTTCCCGATCATCAGCCTCGACGAAAAGACAATGACCGTTGTCGCTTTCATTGGTGCGTTCACCGCACTCTTCGCGGCGACCATCGCCGTGGCGCAGAACGACATCAAGCGCGTCTTGGCTTACTCGACGATTTCACAGCTTGGTTTCATGATCGCAGCGCTTGGTATCCATGCCTACGTTGCGGCTGTCTTCCACCTTGTGACACATGCCTTCTTCAAGGCTTTGCTCTTCCTCGGTTCTGGCTCTGTCATTCACGGCATGGAGCATGGCGTACTTCATACTGGTAACCACAAAGTTGATCCGCAGGATATGTTCAACATGGGCGGCCTTCGCAAGAAGATGCCGATCACATTCTGGACCTTTCTCATCGGCGGCTTTGCCCTCTCAGGGTTCCCGATCGTAACTGCGGGTTTCTGGTCGAAGGATGAAATCCTTGCGGATGCGTTTGGTCACGGCCATACACTTATTTTTGCGACTCTCGCTTTTGCGGCCTTCCTTACCGCTTTCTACACCATGCGTCAGATCACGCTGACCTTCCTCGGTGAACCCCGCACACAGGAAGCCGAACATGCCCATGAGACTCCGTGGACCATGACGGCTCCGCTCGTAGTGCTCTCGTTCTTTGCTGTGACCTATGGCTGGGTCGGCATTCCCGAGCATTTCCCACTCCTCGGCGGACTTGTGCCCAACTGGTTCCATGAATTCGTTGGCAGTACGCTGGCGGAACATCCCGAAGCGGTGGAATTCAGTCCTTGGCCATTGATAACATCTCTCGTTGTTGCCCTCGGTGGCTTGGGATTGGGCTGGCTGGTTTATCGCAACGTCAATTCTCCCGCGGAAGACAAGTTGCAATTTAGCCTACTCAAGAACAAATACTACTTCGATGAGATTTACGACGTCATTTTCGTCAAGCCTGCCTACTGGCTCGCGGAGAATGTCATCTACAAGTTCATGGATCAAGGCGTGATTGACGGTATCCTGCATGCTTTTGGTCCCACTACTGGTGGAATTGGTTCGGCCATCCGCAATTACTTTGATGTGCCCTTCATCAACCAATTCATCGGTGACGGTTCCGCTGACGCAACTTACTGGATCGGTAAGAACCTTCGTCCCATTCAAACAGGGCGTATTCAGCAATATCTCATCCTTTCGCTGATACTCCTCTTCGTAGTAGGCGGTTTGGTCTACTACATTCTCACGCTGGCATAGGAGCGCAAGATGGACTTTCTCAATTCTCATCTCCTTAGCCTGATCTTGTTCCTCCCGACCGTTGCGGCAGTACTTATGCTTTTCCTGCCGAGTGAAGAAGCCAAACTTCATCGCTGGTTTGCGTTCGCTGCCAGCCTCGTCCCGTTTGGTCTCACCCTTTATTTATGGAACGTGTTTGATCCCAACAGAACAGGCTTCCAATTTCAGGAACAATATCAATGGTACGAAGCTATCAATTCCACCTTCCATATCGGAGTGGATGGTATCTCCATCACCATGGTTTTGCTCACCACACTTCTCACGCCGCTTGCCATCCTTGCCTCTTTCAACATCAGCGACAAGGTCAAGGCGTATTTCATGCTTTTCCTCTTCCTTGAGACAGGCATGCTCGGCGTCTTCATGGCGCTCGACTTGTTGATCTTCTTTGTCTTTTGGGAGATCGGCCTCGTTCCGATGTACTTCCTCATCAATCAGTGGGGGAGTGCCAATCGGAATTACGCCTCGCTCAAGTTCATGATCTACACCATGGCGGGGTCGCTTGGTCTGCTCCTCGCTGTGCAGATGCTCGGCGTTCTCTTCGGGACCTACGATCTGGTGGCTCTTTACGAGCGTTGGAACTCGCTGGATCCTGGTTCCATTTTGCTTGGTATGCCAGTGCATACCGTCAAGAGCATTGCCTTCTGGGCCTTTGTCATTGCCTTCGCGATCAAAGTTCCCGTCTGGCCTTTCCATACCTGGCTGCCCGATGCGCACACTGAAGCCCCGACCGCTGGCTCGATGATCCTCGCGGGCGTGCTGCTCAAACTCGGCGCATATGGATTTATCCGCCTCGTGCTTCCATTCTATCCGCTTGAAGCGAAGATATTTGCGGGTGCGCTGGCTTTCCTTGCCGTGGCGGCCATCGTCTTTGGCGCGTTTTCATCCTACGCTCAAACAGATTTCAAACGCCTTGTTGCATATTCCTCTGTCAATCACATGGGGTTTGTAATGCTCGGTATCGCCGCAGCAGGTTTGGCGTCAGGCACGAAAGATGCGCATATCGCCATGAGCGGCGCGGTCTTGCAGATGTTCAATCATGGACTTTCGGCGGCGGGCATGTTCTTCCTCGTCGGTGTCATTTACGAGCGTACGCACACCCGTAATCTCAATGATTTTGGTGGATTGTTCCCGCTTGTGCCAGTATATGGCGGCATCCTGATCTTCACCAGTATGGCCTCGCTTGGCCTGCCCGGACTCAATGGTTTCGTTTCCGAGTTCATGGTGGTTCGAGGCGCGTACCCTGTGTTGACCATTTACACTGCCATTTCCATGCTCGGCCTGCTCTTCACAGGCGCCTATATTCTCAAGGGAATCAAGAGCGTTCTGCACGGCCCCTTGAATGAACACTGGGCGCATGGAGAGCACAAACTGACTGAAATCAATACCCGCGAAATCCTTGTTATGCTTCCGTTGATGGTCCTCATTTTGGTCATCGGCGTCTGGCCTGCCTGGATCCTCGACGTCATCAACAAAGCCGTCATGGCTCTGTTCTAAGAGGTGGATGATGAATTTTCCCATCCTAAGTGTTATTACCTTCCTTCCGATGTTTGCGGCAGCCATCATGCTGATGATGCCCGCAAATCGGAAGAATGAAACGCGTGCGGTAGCGCTTGCTGCTGCGTCGCTCGATCTGTTGCTTTCGGGCTGGCTGTACCTGCAGTACCTGCTTGGCGACATGACAGGCTATCAATTCATTGAACAATACAACTGGCTTCCCGCGCTGGGTATCAATTTGAAATTCGGCGTGGACGGCATGAGCACTCCGCTGGTGCTGCTCACAGGTATCGTAATGTTCACAGGCGTGCTCATCTCCTGGGGTGATGAAGATCCGCATGTCAAAGCTGGCATTCAAGACAGGCCGCGCGAATTCTTTGCCTTCCTCTTCCTGCTCGCAGGCGGTGTGTTCGGCGTATTCGTTTCACTTGACCTGTTCATGCTGTTCTTCTTCTATGAAATCGCCGTGTTCCCGATGTACCTGCTCATCGCCATTTGGGGCTGGGTAAAGACACGCGAATACGCCGCCATGAAACTGACCTTATACCTGTTCATCGGTTCCGTCGTGGCCCTCGTCGGCGCACTCGCCATGTACTGGACCCAGTATCAGAACACGGGTGTGCTTTCCTTCGATATGATCCAGATGGAAAGTGCGGGATTTTCCGCCACATTCCAATATATCTGGTTCCTACCTGTCTTCCTCGGTTTTGCAGTCTTGGGCGGTATCTGGCCCTTCCACAACTGGTCGCCTGACGGTCACGTTGCGGCGCCGACAGCCGTTTCCATGTTCCACGCAGGTGTGTTGATGAAACTCGGCGCGTTCGCTGCGTTGCGCGTGGGTGTGATGCTCCTGCCCGAAGGCGCGAAGCAATGGGCGTGGCTCCTGATGATTTTTGCGGCCGTTGCGGTGGTTTACGGTGCATTTATTGCCTTTCGTCCAAACAGACATGAAATACATGATCGGCTTCTCGTCCGTTTCGCATATGGGCCTGGTGGTGCTGGGCGTTTCCACGCTCAACCATGACGGTCTCGTGGGGGCTGGTGTGCAAATGTTCTCCCACGGTGTGATGACGGCTCTCTTCTTTGCTGTTACAGGCATGATCTATGATCGTGCCCATACCCGTATGATCCCCGAACTCGGCGGCATAGCCAAGGTGATGCCTTTTGCCACGATTGGTTTTATCATCGGTGGTTTGGTTTCGATGGGCATGCCTGGTTTCTCTGGTTTCGTCGCGGAATTTCCCATCTTCATGGGCGTGTGGGGACGCCAATGGCTGGTGGCTGTCATTGCCAGCATTTCAATTGTCATTACTGCGGCCTATATCATGATGAACATTCGCAAGGTGTTCTTTAGTGAGATGCCTGAGAATCTTCGCGGTCACATCGGCGATATCACCATCCTGGATAAAGTTGCGATCACAACGCTTTGCCTCTTCATGATCGTTATCGGTATGTTCCCCGCTGTCATGGTTCCCATGGTGGAAAAAGGCGTTGAGAATGTGCTTCGCCTGTTGGGAGGTGCATAATGTTTACTTCAACCGTTTTCGCTTCCATCCTCCCCGAAATTTTGATCCTTGTCCTCGGTATCATCCTGCTCATTGTTGAGCCGTTCTGGAAAACAGAACAGCGCCGCAACGTGGGCTGGCTTACCGCGGGTGGTCTTTTTGTTGCCATGATCGTGAGCTTGCTTATCGGTCAGCCTGGCGAGCCGACAGCCGTCCTCGGCGGCATGATCCGCTTTGACTGGCTGGGTTTCTTCTTCAAGATGCTGTTCATGTTCGCAGGCGCGGCAACAGCCCTCCTGTTGATGGATCATGACAAGGCAGGTCAGCGCGGCGAGGCTTATCTCATGCTGCTCGCCTCCATCATTGGCATGAATTTGATGGCCGTTTCCGCCGATTTGGTCATGCTTTACCTCGCCATTGAAACCGCATCCATTCCGCTCTATATTCTCTCTGGCTTCCTCCTGAGTGATGACCGCTCCACTGAAGCAGGTTTCAAATATTTGTTATTTGGAACACTGGCCTCCACCGTCCTGCTCTATGGATTTAGCCTGATCTTTGGATTTTCCGGCACGACCAACATTTACAAACTCTCTGAAATGCTCGCCGCTGGACAGCTTCCGCTCTATGTTTCCTTTGGCCTGATCGGCCTTCTGGTGGTGGGTCTTGGCTTCAAGATTGCGGCTGTCCCAGTCCACTTCTGGGCCCCCGATGTCTATCAGGGTGCGCCGACTCCTGTGGCGGGTTTCCTTTCCACGGCTTCCAAGGCGGCGGGCTTTGCGGTGATCATCCGCCTGTTCTTCGTGGCGCTCCCCGACATTGCCTCCTCCTGGACGACCATCCTCGCAGTTCTCGCAGCGGTGACGATGACCGCAGGTAACCTGCTGGCTATTTCCCAAACCAATATCAAACGCCTGCTTGCGTATTCTTCGATCGGGCATGCAGGATATGCGTTGATCGGTGTGGTTGCATTTAGTCAGCTTGGCGCGGCGAGTGTGGTCTTCTATCTTGCGGCATACATCGCAACCAATCTTCTCGCCTTCGGTCTTGTCATGGCTTTTAGCCGAGTTACTGGCTTGGAAGACATCACAGATTACGCTGGTTTGAGCCGCCGCAATCCCTTGATGGGTTTGATGATGCTGGCCGCTTTCCTTTCGCTGGCGGGGATGCCTCCGTTCGGCGGTTTCGTGGCGAAGGTCTTTGTCTTCGCCGCGGGTGTTCAGGCGAATTACACCTGGCTGGTTGTGGTGGGTATTCTCAACTCCATCATCGGCGTGTACTACTACTTGAACGTGTTGAAGTATGTGTATCTCTACCGTATGCCGAACGAGGACGAGGAGAACCACCCCATTCCGTTGACTCGTCCATACACCATTGCGCTTGTGGTATTGGTGGTCGGTGTGATTTTGGTCGGTACGGTCTTTGCTCCATGGTTCAGCTGGTCTGACGCGGCGGCGTTGAATTTGTTCTAGTAATCAGACTGTGGACGATGGCTGAAAGGCCATTGTCCACGGCCTTTTTCGGTGTTGATGATCTTTTCGAAACAGAAGCATACCAATGGTCCAGACAGGTGCGTTGAAGAGGGGCGACGCAGCTGAATGGCAGGGAGTTGCTCAGGCGTTGAAAATGCGCTTCGGGCGGGAAATCCCAATTTGGATTTCTGTTTGACATCCCTTTGACCTGTCAGTTATAATCGTGCGGCATGACACAAACCAAGCAGACCAATCGTCAGAACATGGTATACACTTTGCTCGTGGTAATGATCGGGCAGGTGGGTTGTATTACCATAGCTATTATTCTGGCTTCTGTGTTTGGCGGGGTGTGGCTTGATAAAACGTTCGGAACGAAACCGGTGTTTACACTGGTGTTGTTATTTGCTGGAATCCCTCTTTCGGTCTTCCTGATGATGTATGCGGCGCGAAAAACGCTGGCGCGTCTGAGGGAAAAAATACGAAGCCGAAGAGAAACAAACTACTGCTTAGGAGGCGGGCTTGGAGACCCAAAAACGTACCCCCTGGCGGCGCTGGATTGTTCTAGTGCTTATGATCGCTGGTTTTATTCTGGGCGGGATTTATGTCCCTGTTCAGCCTGAGATCACGGTTGCCGCCGAAAAATTGATCGAGGAGCCACTGACTGAGAATTTTCTCGGTTTTGCTGGCCCCTTCTATTTGGTGAATACTCTTCCCACTTTGGCAGTGACGATTGTCCTGCTGGTGGTGATTGCAATTGCCGCAAATCGTTCATTGAAGAAAAGCCAACAGACTGATCTTGTGCCGCGTGGTATTGGCAATGTGATGGAAGCTATTTTGGAAATGTTGTATAACATGACCGAGGGTTCTGCTGGCGTGAAGTGGGCGAAGGCGATCTTCCCCTGGTTTGCAACGATCATGATCTATGTGTTGTTTGCGAACCTGCTTAAGTTGATCCCTGGTTTTGAGTCGATCGGTGTGATCCACCACGCTCATGGCGAAGGCCATGCCATTGCTGAGTTGGGCGGTGGTTGGGCGATAATGGATTCTTCCTGATAAAGTTGAAGAAGGCGGTTATATTCTGGCCCCGTTCTTCCGCGGTATCTCTGTGGATTTGAATTTCACCCTCTCATTGGCCTTGATCTCGTTCTTCTCAATTCAGGTGATGGGTGTCCGTGCGCAGGGACTCGGCTACTTCAGCAAGTTCTTCAACACAAAGCGCATGTTCAAAGTGCCGTTCTTCGGCGCGATGGATTTCCTCGTTGGTTTGCTGGAAATCATCTCTGAATTCGCGAAGATCCTTTCATTCACATTCCGTCTTTTCGGTAATATGTTCGCGGGTGTGGTGTTGGTGGCTGTGGTTGCTTCATTGCTTGGCAAGATCAGTATTTTGCCTTCAATGATCATGATGTTCGAATTGTTCGTGGGTGTCATTCAAGCCTTCGTGTTCGGTATGTTGACCATGGTATTCATGGCAATGGCCACGCAGGGTCATGGCGACGAAGAACACGCTGAACATTAATTTTTTTGAAAAAATAATTCATAAATAATTAGGATAACCTAAGGAGGCTTGTAACATGGATGGAAATATTTTAGATGCGATGCGCTATGTGGGCGCAGGTTTGGCTATGATCGGCGCCGCGGGCGCTGGTGTAGGTATCGGTTTGAGCGTGCAGGGCGCCCTCGGCGGCATGGCCCGCAACCCTGATACATACGGTAACTTGTTGACCAACATGATCCTCGGCGTTGCGTTCTCCGAATCAATCGCTATTTACTGTCTGGTCATCGCGTTCCTCATGCTCTTCAAAGTCGTGTAATTCAAGGAGCATAGAAACATGGAAGCTCTTGGTATTAATCTCGGATTGCTCATTGTCCAATTGATTGCGTTCGCAATTGTGTTCCTCACATTGAACGCCTGGGTGTACAAGCCCATGTTGGATATGATGGAATCCCGCAAAACAAAAATCTCACAGGGCCTCGAAGATGCCCGTGTAGCAGCCGAAGCCCGCGCTAACGCGGAAAAAGAAGCTGCCAAGGTTCTCGCTGAAGCACAGGCCGAAGCCGGCAAGGTCGTTCGTGAAGCCACTGACCGCGCTGCCACCGCAGGCAAGGACGTCAAAGCCGCTGCCGAAGCTGAAGCCGCCAAGGCCCGCGAAGCCGCCATGGCCGAAGCCGAAATGGAACGCAATCGCATCCTCGGTGATCTCCGTGGACAGGTTGCCGCCCTCGCCATTGCCGCTGCGAACAAACTCGTCGGCGAAGCTCTGGATGAGAAGAAACAGCACGCGCTCATTGACGAATTCTTCTCCGGCGTGAAAGCTGGCAAAGTGGTTGTCGTCGAAGGTGAATTCAAGGGCGAATCCGCCGAAGTCACCAGCGCTCTGCCGCTCAGCAGCCAGGAACAGGAAACTGTCAAGAAAGAGTTTCAGCGCCAAGGAAGTTTCCTTCAAGGTTGATCCCGGTATCCTTGGCGGCTTGGTCGTCAAGATCGGCGACAAAGTCCTCGATGGTTCCGTCGCTGGCAAGCTCGAAGGCCTGCGCCAGACGTTGAAGTAATCGTAACACCTCAGTCGTTTATAAAAAGGGTTTTGGTAAAATTACCAGAACCCTTTTTGTTTTAAACCATCACGAACGGAGATAAACAAAGATCAATGTTATTGAAAAATTTGTTTGTTGATTTTCCCCTTTCCCAGCCTGAACATATTCCTGATGCCGAAATTACCGGCATTGCCATTGATAGCCGCGCTGTGAAGCCTGGTTATCTTTTTGTCGCCATGAAAGGCGGATTCGCCGATGGGCATAACTATATCCAGAAAGCCTTCGAGAATGGTGCCTCTGCGGTCGTAGGGGAGTTGGGACGGGTTGTCGCCCCGACCTATCCTTACGTTGGATTGAAAAACCCGCGTCAAGCCCTGACCTGGTTGGCTGCTGCGTTTTACAACTGGCCTGCCCGCAAGCTGACGGTGATCGGCGTAACCGGCACGGATGGCAAAACGACGACGAGCAATCTGCTCCACAAGATATTGGTCGCGGCAGGGATCAAAGCTGGCATGATCTCCACTGTCAATGCTGTGATCGGGGATGAAGTGCTGGATACAGGTTTTCACGTCACCACACCCGACGCGCATGATGTGCAAGCGTATCTTGCAAAGATGGTGGATGCAGGCTTGACTCATGTAGTGCTGGAGACCACATCGCATGGATGGGCGCAGTATCGCGTGGATGCTTCTGAGTTTGATATCGGTGTTGTCACCAATATTACACATGAGCATATGGATGAACATGGCAGCTACGAAAATTATCGCGCCGCGAAAGCCAGACTTTTTACCAGCCTTGAATGGACACATGCGAAGCCGCTGGGCAACCCGCGGCTGGCTGTCATCAATCGTGATGATGCCAAATCATTTGACTTCTTGAACAAATTCGTCAAAGTAAACAAGATCAATTACGGGCTGGGCGAGGATGCGAATGTCCGTGCTGTGGATATCGAATACGCTCCTTCGGGCATTCACTTTAATGCTGTATCAGAAAGTCTTCGCGTAGGCATTTCGAGCAAATTAGTTGGAGCCTATAATGTCTCGAATTGTCTTGCGGCTTTTACTGCGGCTGTCCATGGTTTGGGTATCGAACCCGAGGTTGCCGCGCAGGGAATCGCCTCATTGGATGGAATCCCCGGGCGTATGGAACGCATTGACATGGGACAGAATTTCACTGCCATCGTGGATTTTGCTCACACACCCAATGCGCTCAAAGTTACCTTGGAAGCGGGCAGGACCATGACGAAGAAGCGCGTCATTTCCATTTTTGGGTCTGCTGGGTTGCGCGACAAGGAAAAGCGGCGCATGATGGCAGAGACCTCGGCAGAACTGGCGGACCTCACCATATTGACCGCCGAAGACCCGCGCACCGAATCGCTGGATGGAATCCTCGAAGAGATGGCTGCAGGCGCACGGTCAAAGGGTGGGCGCGAAGGGGAGACATTCTGGCGAATCCCTGACCGGGGCGAGGCGATCAAATTTGCTCTGCAGCTTGCTCAAGAGGGCGATATTGTATTGTCCTGTGGCAAGGGCCATGAACAATCCATGTGCTTTGGAAAAACGGAATATCTGTGGGATGACCGCACTGCCATGCGCGCCGCACTTGCGCAATTCATAGGTGTGGAAGGCCCAAAGATTCCCTACCTGCCTTCACAGGATAAGAGAGAAGAGGATTGGTTGAAGGGATAATTCCTGGAAACTGGTCGGGTATTCATGGATATTTTGACTGCTTGAAAAGGGCCCGGTCGAGACTAACAATGATCAACTATCTTCACCGCGAGCAAATTCTCCCTGCGCCCATTGAAAAAGTCTGGGCTTATTTTTGTGATCCAAAGAACCTGGATGAGATCACCCCACCTGATATGAAATTCGAGATCGTTTCAGGCGGTGACGTGAAAATGTACGAAGGTCAGATCGTTGAATACCGTGTGGAATTTGTTCGCGGATTGCGTTCGTTGTGGCTGACCGAGATCGCGCATGTCCGCGAGAATGAATATTTCGTGGATGAACAGCGTGTGGGGCCGTATCGTTTTTGGTATCACGAGCACAGCTTTGAATCCGTGCCTGCTGGCGTGAAAATGACCGATCATGTCACTTATGCCGCGCCGTTTGGTCTCATTGGAGATGTTGTAAATGCAGTTTGGATACGCCAAAGATTGAATGGCATCTTTGACTTTCGATATCAAAAGATCGTGGAATTGTTTGGGCGTGTGAAATGACAATGCCGTGGATAACCCCAGTCACTTTACAAGGTAAACACGTTCGGCTTGAGCCTTTGAGCGAAGCGCATATAAAAGGACTCGCTGAAATTGGTGTGGGACAGGATTTTTGGGATTATATGCTTTATGGTCGCATGGAAACCGAAGAAGATATGCGGA
Source organism: Candidatus Villigracilis affinis (assembly GCA_016718275.1). Taxonomy (GTDB): domain Bacteria; phylum Chloroflexota; class Anaerolineae; order Anaerolineales; family Villigracilaceae; genus Villigracilis; species Villigracilis affinis. The sequence goes on along the minus strand of JADKEA010000014.1, from coordinate 35,721 downwards.
ATTGGGTGTTGGATATTATGGGACGCGGTGAAAAAGGGACAGACCTGCCTTTCACGGTCATCCACCTGGGCTCAGGCCGCGTGGCAGGTGCAACCCGTTATCTGAACATCATGCCCAAGGACCGCGGACTTGAAGTGGGCGGCACATGGTATGGCCTTGATTTTCAGCGCACCCCTGTGAATACGGAATGTAAATATCTGTTGCTGACGCATGCCTTCGAGACCTTGAATTGCATCCGAGTGCAGATCAAAACCGATTCGCGAAATGTCCGCTCGCAGAAAGCCATTGAGCGGATCGGCGCTGTAAAGGAAGGCGTTTTGCGAAATCACATGATCCTGCCCAGCGGACATTACCGTCACTCGGTGTTTTATTCCATCATCGATAGCGAATGGGAACAGGTAAAGAAGAATTTGGAAGCAATGCTGGGTGGATAGTTTCGGAAAATTGATAACAAAAATCCCCGTGAATTTTTATGATTCACGGGGATTTGCTTTTTGTATATTGAAAATTCTAGGCGGTTGCAGGACCTGCGTTCATGAATGGGCCAAGTAGATATCGGATGACATCTTCAGCGGAGTAGCTGGTCTTGCCTTCCTTGAGGAACTGTCCAACTGCCACCAGATCATCGCCGGAGGTGATGATGGGCTCTTCTACATAGCCATCCTTGCGGACCTGGGGAAAGCCCGCCGTGGCGGTCAGGTTATTGCACAGACAGGAACGATTGACGGTATCTTCGATGACGCCGCCTTTTTTGACGAAGGCGTCCACGGGTTCGGATGCACAGCGATAGCCTACCGAGCCGTCTTCACGCTTATAAAGGATGCGCAGAAAACCGAGATCGCAAATTCGGTTGCGGGCTCCATATGCATCGGGGTCGGATAATGTGCCTTCGAGCTGTGCCACTTTGAATGGGAAGCCGGTCGGCGAAACCAGCGGACTGGTGAACACCTGTGCCTCTTCGGCCCGCACTTTATCGATCAGGCGTTGTTTCAAGTCGGCGCGCATGCCGGATTCGTTGCACAATGAAAAAGCTGTTCCCACTTGTACGCCTGCCGCGCCAGCTTCCAAAGCGGATTGAACCTGTTTCGGGTTTCCATAGCCGCCAGCGAGCCAGAAGGGCAGGCCGAGGAGTTTCATCTTATCAAGGTCGACTACGTCCTTTTCACCATAAACGGGTTCACCTTTTTCATTCAAATTGACGGTACCGCGCGGAGGGGCATTGTGCCCGCCTGCGGTGGGGCCTTCGATCACAAATCCGTCTACTGCGCCTTCGCTGCGTTTGATCAATGCCTGGGCCAGAACCACCGACGAAATGATGGGCAGGAACTTGGGGCGCTTGAGTTTGCCGACCAATTTGGCAATGCCGGGGAATACGCTCTCAGGGTCGAAATGGATGCGATGATCGTCATCCTTGTCTGCGCCGTGGACATCGAGGCGGTAGGAGACAGGTTCGTGGTTGGATAATTTGTCGAGGATGCCAGCGATTTGTGTGGGGATGCCAGCGCCCATGAGAACCACGTCTACGCCTGCGAGCATTGCGCCGTAGAGGGAGGCCAGGTTTGGCATCTGCACTTTTTCGAGCAGGTTAATTCCAACAATGCCGGAATGGCCTTCCTTGGCGAGGAAGACTTCTACGTAGTTGGCGATTGCAGTGACCTGATCGAGAAATTTTGGCGGTTTGATGGTGTAGGCCGCCGGTGTTTTGTAGGGTGTTGTCGCGGATTTTCCGCCGGGCGTGTAGTACCGATCAATGATCTGCTGTACAGGTTCCGGAAGTGAAAAATTTGCCAAAGCACGGCGCACATTTCCGCTGATGTCGCCGTCCATGAGGCGGCTGGCGAGTACGCGGCTGATGCCTGTGCCGGAGACCACTCCCAACTGCCCGAGCTTCGAAACTGTTTTGGCGAGCCTCCAGTCGGAGATGGCGACGCCCATGCCGCCCTGGATCAATTTAGGTAGATTCATGCATTACTCCAGTTCATTAAAATTAAAATCGCAACCAGTATGGGTGGCGGGTAGTGCTAAGTTAATAACCCCTTTTGCCTGCTATCGTTCCTCTTTTCACAGAGGCATTCAGCAGAATTTCTAGCCTTCGGCCTCGTCATCGAAGGGGTTGGCGGCGAGGATTTCATCGAATTCCCTTTGCTTTCTCTCCGCCCAGATTGGGTTTGCCTTGTTGAGGAATTCGATATTTTTAGCGAATAGCTGGCGGCGAAAACTTTCGCCCTTGATTCTGTGTTTGAATTCGTATGCCATCGCTCTGCCCCATGCGATGTCGTCAACCAGCCAGTAGAGTAACTCTTCCTTGTCCTCGGTCGTCTTTTGGCTGAGGATGAGTCCACGCTCGGTGGCGATGTAGTGATAGGCATTGTCACTGACCTCAAGATGAGAGGTGCCATCATCGCCTCTTGATGTTTGAATGGTTGCGTGGGCAAGGGCTGGATCAATGCGGCGGCAGTAGCCGCGGAATTCCTGCTGAATTTTTTCGATCGATAATTCGGTCATGGTGTTTTCCTTTCGTGCTGTGAATCTTTCAGGAGGCAGAATCAACTTTCGGCTGGGTGCGAAGCGCTGATCTAGCCAGGGTGATGTTGTTAAGTGCGATCAATCCAAACGTGCTGGTCAGGCCGATGAGCAGACCTCCAATCCAAATGGCCTGTGGGGCGATTCTGTCGTTGATGAACCCGCCGATGAGCGGGGAGAGTGTGCGGGCGAGGCCCCAACCCAGCCAATAAATTGACATGTATCTTCCGCGCAGGTCGGCGGGGGCGGTGTCGGCCACGTATTTGCTGGCGGTTGGCACGACGATCAGTTCGCCGAACGTAAGCAAAACCATGCTTAGCCAGAATCCCCAGAAGCCTGTCATGAGCGCCACGCTGCCGACGCTGAGCGCATAAATGAGCATGCCTGTCGCGGCAACTGGGAGGGTTTTGTGCCGTCGTGTGATCTGCGTGACCGAAAATTGAACGAAGACGCACATGATGGCATTCGTGGTGGGGATCCAGCCATAGAGGGCTTCGGGCAGGCCGAAATTTGTTTTGGCATATACGGGCATGAGGATCCAGACCATGGTGGGCGCGATGAGACCGATTGCCATCAGTGCGACGAAGGCCATGTAGCCTTTATCTCGAAAAACGCGGACGTATCCATCTGCGCCTTTAGGCTGTGGGGCTAAAGAATTAACAGTACCTGCGCTGAGGGTTTTATCGAGCGTCTCGTGTGCGAGGAAGAATAACAGCAAACTGTAGGAGAGGAAGCCCGCAGCGGCTCCGTAAAAGGCGAGGTTGTATGAATTGGATGCGAGGAATCCGCCGATGGCTGGGCCAAGCGCAAAGGCTGAGTTGCTGGCGATGCGGTTAATGGCAAAGGCATCGGTGCGTTTCTCAGAGGGGATCAGGTCTGCCAGCATGGCGTCTGCACCCACCTGATACAGCGGGTTGGATAGGCCGATGAAGATCATCAGTGTAACAAATTGCGGGTAGGTTTCGGCGCGCATGAGAAAAAGATATGCGATTCCGTTCATGGCGAGGCTGAAGACCATCACGGCTTTGCGCCCGACCTTGTCTGCCAGTGTGCCAGCAAGGAACGATGCGAACAGGCCTGTACCCGCGTTGATCGAAATGAGGGTGGCGACGGTGCTGAGCGGCAGATTCAATTTTCCACTCGCATAAATGAGCAGGAACGGCCAGATCATGCTTCCGCCAGCGGTACTGATGACGATGCCTGTGACCATCAACCAGAACTGGCGCGGATATTGATCGTAGAGGAATTTGAATTTGGAATTCATCGGAGCATGAGTCTAACATAGATGGAGGCTCAGCGCTTTGGCCTGTGACTGAAAAAAGCGCGGACTCGAATCCGCGCTTTCTATTTTGCAATATATTTCTCTGCCATTTTGTTGATCGTATTGATGCCGCGCAGGGTCGTTTTTAGCCCAAGTGCCTTTTCGAGCACGACATTGGAGATCTTTGATTCACTCTGCTTTTTGCGGCACAGCCAATACAACTCTCGCCCGTGGATGTGAAAGTCGTCAATATCGGTTTTCAATGAAATCAGCTTTTGTTTTGTGACTGCCTCGGGGGTGTCTGCCAGGAAGCCGATATTGAGAGCGGCTGCTGAATCCAGCAGGGATTGCGGGAAGGGTTTGTATGCAGCGATTGCTGTAAATTCGGCGTCCGTTCGGATAAAGGTGGCGACTTCGTATCCAAGAGCCTCTTTGAGTGCCTTCTCGATCTTCTTCTCAAGGGATTTGCCGTCTGCTGTTTTTGCTTCAAAGATGACATTTCCGCTGGCGATGAATGTCTCGACGTTGGAAAACCCCAGCGACTCGAATAACTGGCGAAGAACGTCCATTTTGACGGTATGCCCGCCGACATTAATTGCTCGAAGAAATGTGAAGTAACGCGTCATGTATTTTTCCTGTTTGGAGTGGATTACTGACTGACGATCGGTGTTGCGAGGTAATCTTTCATCTTGCGCGTTTCGTAGATTTCGCGCCAGACTTTGTTGATGGTCTCATCTATAACCTGATGATTTAAGCTGTCTTTCCGAATGGCAAGGCCAAAATCAAATGCTCCGGGGTAATAGTCGTATTGCTCCCAAAACTCCTGTGAGTCGATGATTTCCGTTATGATCTTTGTGTAGTCGTAATGTGGGAACCAGATCAGGTCAGGTTTGCGCTTGAGAAATTCGTCGACGGAGAATCCGTTATGGGCGAAGTAGGGATCGTGCAAGCCAACGATGTCAATAATTTGAATGTTTGGTGCTTCCGCACCGACAAATCCATATTCAGATTGGGCGAAGGTTGTGCCCTGTGGCAGAGACTTCGAGATCTTCGCCACAGCGAGTACCATGGGCCAGGTTCCGCGCTCGGGGAGCTCTTTTGCGGCTGGGGTGATGTATTGAGTCGATGGAGAGTAGCGTGTAGCCGAGGAAACCAACATATTTTTGTAGGTGTTACCGGCGATCATTTTCAGGGTGGATTTGGAAAGAAGCGAAACGAATAGCAATATGACTGCGAGGCGAATCAGCTTGTTGCTGGGTGATTCTTCGCTGCTATAGGATGCGAGTTGTCGGTCAAGCATCAGGAAGCTGGCGACGATCAGATAGGGGGCCGCTGGGAAGTAGTATCTGGCCTCAAATCCCATGATCTGGATGACCGTAAAATAATACGCAAATGTCAAAATGACAGGTGCGACAAAAGCAGCAAAGAGCTTCGCTGTTTTTGTCGTAAACGAAAAGATGATCACGACCAGGAACGGCAGGGCAAAGGTTCCGAACTCAAACAAGTATTCGATCGGATTCCATGTGCCTGTTCCCATGTAGCCTTCGTAATATCCACTCGATTTGGCGTAAAAAGGCAGTGGCAGTGGATCGCGGAAAATTGCGAACTTGATCAATGTGTCGAATGTGAGTATGGCGAACAGCCATCCAAAGAAATGGATGATCCGCTGTTTTTTGTCGTCACCAGCCAGGAGAAGGATAGCCAGCAGTGGAAAAAAGAATACATAAAGGAGATTGTCAGGGCGGGCTAAAAAGGCGAGGTAGCCTGCGGAGACAGTCAACGCGAGGAAGAGTTTGTATTTGCCCTCGTTGTAGACCCAACCCAGGGTGGCAAATATCAGAAGCGTATTGCAAAGCAGTGACAGGGTTGTGTCCATTCCGCTTGCCATGTGAAATAAATATACAGGGGCTATGACGAAAAACGCAGTGAGGATCACTGCCACCCATAAAAAGGAGTTCTTTAGAAGTTTTGACTCCGCGTACCAACTGCAGGTGTAGGCGGTCATCAAAATCGCAAGCAGACCAAGCCCTGCAGATAGGAGTGTGAGCAGTCCGCCTGAACTCATGCTTTGGAAAACGGTCCGCGCAACGATGACAAGCGCAAGGTATAGAATGCTTGTCGCGCCATAAGTCTGGACACCGTCGGGATTCCAGGCAACTCCGTGGCCGTTCAGGAAATTATCGGCATAACGGATAAACATGTAGGCATCGTCAAATTTGGTCGGTCCAGCGAGTTTAACCAGGCTGATATGGTAAATGATCAGTGCTGAAAGTAGCACAAATAAAAGGGTGTTGCGCCATTTTCCCGAAAATAAAAAATCGGAAAATGTATTTCTTGTTGTGAACACAGCTTAATGCTCCAATTGTTTTTTTGTAGTCTAAATCGTTGTGTCGAAATTATAGCACTGCTCATTAAAACAAAAGACGAACGAAGGTATCCGCGCTCGTCTTAAGAACATCCTGCCTGCTATCTTGCCGTTAAATGGATTCCTGCAATCATACAGCGGACAGATCCGCCCGCGAGTTCGATGGTGGGAATGTGCAAAGGCAGAAGACGGGCGCTTTTTTCGATGACCGCAATTTGATCTTTTCGTAATGCCGATGCGGCGCGCTGGGAGATTGCCAGGATTCTGCCATCTCTACCCGTCATTTCCAGTGCGTTCCCTGCAAATTCAGAAATTTGATTGCGGTCAAGTTCGATGACTGTGCGGCCACTGTTTGTCAGGCGGTCTGCGATCTCTTTTTTACGCAGCGGATCTGGGATCATGTCGAGGCAGATCAGTGCGAACTCGGTTGCAATTGTGAGGATCACATTGGTGTGATAAATCGATTTGCCATTGTTATCGGCGGTGACAAAAGTGAGCGGCTCATAACCGAACGTGGTGCAGAATCTTTCCAAAATAATCGGATCGGCGCGGTTGGATTGGCCCACATAAGCGATGCGTTCGATATGGTCGAAGACCATTGCTCCAGTCCCTTCGAGAAACAGTTTGTCATTTTCAAAGCCTGAGTAATCAATGACTTCTTTTACGCGGTAGGTGGCCTTGAGCATTTCAATGATGTCAGAGCGCCGTTCGCGCCGCCTGCTTGGCGAGTACATCGGGAAGATGGCGATGCGCCCGCCATGATGGGTCGAGAACCAGTTGTTCGGGAAGACCGAATCGGGAGTTTCCCTTTCGCCGTAGTCATCAAACACATGAATGTGTATCCCTTCGGCGGTTAGTTGTTCAACAGCCTGATCGAACTCCCTGGTGGCTTGCGCCGCGATGATTTCTGGTTCGGCATCGGGAATAATATATTGAAAAGCGTTGTCGGCCACGGTCTCGGGGTTTGAAAGGAAGCGATGCGGGCGGATCATTACGCCCGCAGAGGGAGATTGAATAAGATGAAAGTTCATTTGGACTCCAAAAAATAAAAACGGGTGAAATTGAATTCTTTCACCCGTTTGCTTGTTCTTTTTTTCGTGAACGATTATCTGCGTCCGCCGCGATCCCCGCCGCCGCTGCGGCCACCACGATCTCCGCCGCGTCCACCGTTGCGGTCGCCGCCCCTACCACCGCGGTCTCCGCCACGTCCACCGCCGCCACCGCGTCCGCCCTTATCTTTCTCACGGGCTTCCTCGGCAGACCAACCTTCGAGCACGGCCTGGCGGGAAAGACGGATCTTGCCTTGCGGGTCGATATCTGTGACCATCACGGTCAATTCGTCGCCCATCGCGCAAACATCTTCAACAGAATTCACGCGTTCGCTTGCCAGTTGTGAGATGTGAACCAATCCGTCCACGCCGGGCAGCAGGTTGATGAATGCGCCGAAGGCTTCAATGCGGACAACCTTGCCGGTGTAAATATTTCCGACCACCACCGACTCGCTCAGTCCTTCCACGCGCTCCTTGGCGATTTTCGCACCGACGCTGTCGGTGGATGCGATGTAAACTGTGCCGTCTTCCTGAATGTCGATCTTGGTATTGGTTTCTTCCTGCAAAGCGCGGATGTTCTTGCCACCCGGGCCGATGAGCGCACCGATCTTGTCGATCGGGATCTTCACAGTAATGATGCGCGGGGCGTGCGGTTTCAATTCCGCGCGCGGGGCATCCAGTGCTTCAAGCATCTTTTCCATGATGGACATGCGCGCGGTGTTTGCCTGTGCGAGCGCTTCCTTCATCATTTGGGTGCTCAAACCGCTGATCTTGATGTCCATTTGCAGGGCGGTAATGCCAGCGGCAGTACCCGCAACTTTGAAATCCATATCGCCGAGATGGTCTTCGGTTCCCTGAATGTCAGTCAAAATTTGATAGCGGCCTGTTTCATCGGTGATGAGCCCCATGGCTACGCCGGATACGGGAGCTTTGATCGGCACGCCTGCGTCCATCAAAGCCAGTGTCGAGCCGCAGACTGAACCCATCGAGGTTGAGCCGTTGGAAGACAACGCTTCGGATACAACGCGGATGGCGTACGGGAAGGATTCTTCCGCCGGGAGAACTGGTTCAAGCGCACGCTCGGCCAACGCGCCGTGGCCGACCTCACGCCTGCTTTGTCCACGAAGCATCTTCACCTCGCCTGTGGAGAAAGGCGGGAAGCTGTAGTGGTGCATGTAGCGTTTATTTTTCTCTGGGGATAGGTTGTCGAGCTCCTGTGCTTCACCCAACGTGCCGAGTGTCGCAAAGGATAATACTTGTGTTTCGCCGCGTGTGAACAAACCAGTTCCGTGTGCGCGGGGGGAAAGACCCACTTCGCACCAGATCGGGCGGATATCGGTGGGGGTGCGCCCATCGGGACGCTTGCCCATGCCCAAAATTCTTTCACGCACGATCTTGTGTTCGGCTTCGCTAAAGGCGGATTTGACATCTTTTGCGGCAGGAGCGGTTGCGTCACCTTCGACGCATAATTCGGCAACGACTGCGGCTTGTAATTCGTCCATGCCGCCGTAGAATTCAACTTTGCTCAAGGGCTTGTCGAGCAATTCATTCATCTTGGCGTTGACTGATTCGAACACTTTCTTCTGTAATTCTTCGTTCGCAGTGGTGATGGTGGCTTCGCGCTTGGGCTTGCCAATTTCAGCCTGCATTTGGAGTTGAAGATCGATGATCGGCTGAATGGACTGGTGTCCCAATTCCAGCGCGGCGACCATTACATCTTCGGGGATTTCGTTGGCGCCACATTCAACCATGAGAATCGCTTCTTTAGTGCCGGCAATTCTCAGGTCCAGATCTGAGGCGTTCATTTCTTCGAAAGTCGGGTTGAGCACGAACTCACCGTTCACGCGTCCAACTCTTACAGCGCCGACCGGTCCACCCCACGGAATATCCGAGATCATGATCGCGGCGGAAGCGGCGTTGATCGCGAGGATATCCAGAGGATTGATTCCATCGGCTGAAAAGGTGTACATGATGACTTGCACCTCATTGCGCATGCCATGCGCGAAAAGCGGACGCAGGGGGCGATCCGTCAGGCGCGCCACAAGAATGGAATCTGTGGAGGCGCGGCCTTCGCGTCGGAAGAACGAACCGGGGATCTTGCCACCGGCGTACATGCGTTCTTCAAAGTCGACTGAGAGGGGGAAGAAATCGATGCCTTCGCGAACGCCGCCCATGGTGGCTGCGGCAAACACGATGGAATCTTCAACGCCGAAGGTGACCGCGCCGCCAGCTTGAGCGGCGAGTGTGCCGGTCTCAAAGGTGAATGTGCGCGTGCCAACAACGGCTGAATAGCGTTTTAATTCGGGTTTCATATTATATTGTCTCCTGTTGCGCGAGATCATATCTCGCTTTACTAATTTTCCGCCAAGGGTCAGGGACTGAAGAGTGGGAACAACCACGGTTGTTCGCGCTATTCAATTCCTGACGGCGGAGGCCTTTATACAGTGTAGGGACACAGCGTCGCTGTGTCCCTACGGGGTAACCACGTTATATTTATTTGCGGCGGAGTGACAATCGTTCGGTTACGTTCAGATAGTGCTGGTAATTGCTTGAGCGCAAGTACGTGAGCAATCGGCGACGTTGACCGACCAATTTGAGCAAACCACGGCGGCAGGATTGATCCTGCTTGTTGCTTCGCAAGTGCTCGGTGAGCTGAGTGATGCGATTGGTCAGGATGGCGATTTGCACTTCAGGCGAACCGGTATCCTTGTCGTGGCGATGAAAATCTTCAATCGCCTTTGTCTTGACTTCTTTTGCAAGCGGCATGACGTATGCTTCCTTTCTTTTTTAGATTACGCAGGTCTCCGTGCTCACAGCTTTTGACCGTAGAGCAGGACCAGTCACGGGCGAGATTATACCAGAGAATTAACGCTTCAATTGCCTGCTATGCGCCTCAAAATGTCCCTTCACATACCGAAAAAGACGCTCAATAGTGACCTCACCCGCCAATTCCGCCGACAATTCGACAGGATACACCACCGATTTTTGGAAATCACCCTCGCGGGTCCGCCTCAAACGGGACCTGATTCCTGCGTGCCCTGCCTCATAAGCCTTGATCAGCCTCTGACGGCTGATTCGGGGTCCCCTGCGAGCAAGCCGCGCATTGGCTTGGTTGAAGAGGCGAAAAGGCAGAATTTTCAGCCCAAACTGAAACAGCCCGCGCGCGTGGGCAATCATCCAAACCTCGAAAGCGAGCGCACGTGGACCCAGTGTGATATGAAAGAGCATGTCGCCGACTGTCCAAGCGGGGTTGTCGGTGGGGAGAGAGTAATCTGATTCTGGAATGGAATTGACCAGCGTAAGAAAGTCCCCGTGCGTTTCCTGTAATTCCTGAGCGAGGGTTTGTTTGAGATTCATCTGGTTACACTTCGATCTGTATCGCACTTCCACTTTCGTAGCGGCGCAGCCCCATGCGGAAGGTGAAGATTGCCAATGTGAGAAACCCGATTGCGCCCAGCAGTAATTCGCCAAGCGTCTGCCATGTAAATGCGCGGATAAATTCGGCTGGGATGGCACCCATCAATGCGGCGGGAATCAGTGTGAAGAGGATTAGTTTGGCATAGCTGTCGAAGAGGGTGATCGGGTAGATCCCGAAGGTCAGCATGGCGTTGAGCACGAGGTTGCTGAAATTGGTCATCATGCCGAACCAGAATGCCAGACTCTGCGTCAGAATCAGGAATGCTGCGAAAACAGTAGCAGCTAACAGGGTGGCAAGAACGTAGCGGGCAAGTCCATCCCAAGTGAAATATCCAGAGAGTCCATAGCTGACGAATCCGTAGAGAAAATCTCCCATTCCGCTGGCAATGGTGCGACTGGCAATGGTGTGCAGTAATACCGGGCGCGGCAGGGAGAGATAGTAATCGAGGCGGCCCTTGGCGATGATGTCGCTGAGGTTGAAGGCGTTGCCGAAGAGCAGACTTACGAGGCCGAATGCGCTGGCCAGTACGCCGAAGGTGACGTACATATCGTTGACGCCCCAGCCGCGTACATCTTTGAAGCGGTCGAAGAAGATGATCCAGATCGCGAAGTAGATAAAATTGTTGACCATCATGCCGATGGCTTGCGTAAGAAATGCGGCGCGATATTCCATGGCAGATTGCAGGTTGGTTTTCCAGATGGCGAAGAGGAATTTGAACTCTTTCATATCAGCCGCCATTCACCGTCAATTGCGCCAGCCCGCGACGATAAACGATCGCAAGTGCAAAGGTGAGCGCGATGATCCATGTGATTTGCAAGGACATGACACTGATGAAAAGCTCAAGCGTCGGCGTAACGAACAGACGCGCGGGTCCATAGATCGCGCTGGAGAAAGGCAAGAGCTTTGCAATGTTTTGCAGCCATTGCGGATAAAAATCCAGCGGAATCAACATGCCGCCGAAAATGAAGGCGAGTTTTTGATAGATCCATGTGAAGGCGGAGACATCTTCCACCACGAAGGCAGAGAGACCGATCATGGCGTTGATGGAAAAGTGCAAAATCCATGCGCCGAAGATCGCAGGCAGCGCGATCAAAAATCCTTCGGGGTGATTGGGCGTGCCGACCAGCCACCAAACGGTCAGCCCGCCAAAGACGGCATTGAGCATGGCGCGGAAGATGGTTTCGCCCATGGCGGTGCTGAACTGATACAGCAGAAAATCATAAGGTTTGTTGAGAATATACGCGATGGAACCGTCTTTGACATTTTCGGACATGGTGCGTGCGATTGGCGGGCGTCCCAATTCGATGGTTTCGGCCAGCATGAGATACCAGAGCGTATCCCGCAGGGTCAACCCGTTGATCATGCCATCTGCCGCGCCAGCCGCGCTGAAGGTGACCTTCCACAGTTGGTAGAAAATCCACATGAAAGGGATGATCATCAGGCTGCGCCCGACCAACTCACCGGGATAAGCCAGTGAGTTGATGAGCGTAATCTGAAAGATGGACCAGTATTTCGAGATGGATTTCATGGGAAAGGACGAAAGAAGAAAGAAGGAGGGATCTAAAACGGGCGCATGGATGTCATGGCATCCAGGATGAGCGCGGATAGTTCTTCTTTGCGCGGCAAATCCTTTACTGACAATGTGCGTATGTGAATGGCGCGCAGAAGATTGCGTGTGTTGAAATAGGCGCGTGTTTGACCTTCATCAGTCCATGCGTTTTTCCAGCCTGCTGAAAAAACTTCGAGCCAGTTTTTGATCTGGTCAAGTGTGAGGGTCTCGCGCGCAAATGCAGTTACCACTGCGCGGGCGAGGCGGTCATCTTCGCCGTGGACATAGATCCAACCCGTGGCAGCCTGCATCTTTTCGTAGATCGCCTTCAAGATGCGAATTAAACCCGCTTCGTCGAGGTGCGGACTGCGGGCGAAGACCATCAGCGTATCTGCGGTGTGGGCGAGAGCGTGTGCCCAGCCTTTGACGGGAACATATCCGCGCGGGTCACGCTCTGCTGTAAGATAGGCGAGAACACGCTCGAGAGTTTCTGTCACTTCGTGCGGATCAAGATAAGGCTGTTGGTTGTCCCGATGGATCACTTCTGCCAGAAACAGCACAGAGAAGGCTCGCCCAAAAACAGAGTCGCTGTCGGTTTCACCGAGACCTACTTGCAGATTTTCGAGCAGGCGCGTGAGGTAACCGCGCAACTGGTCAGCCTGGTAGGGTTCGGTTTCGATCCAATTGGCAAATATCTCGTAGGCGATCCCATCGCGCAGGTCGGGGTCGGTGCTTGGAATGTAGGAGAACAGTTCATCGGTCAGAGCTGTGAGATCTTGACCTTCTGGAAAGGCGTATTTATTTTCACGGATGGTGACCCAAAATTGTTTGTCCATAAGTTTTGAAACGTTAAGCGTTTTCTGCCTCCTGATAAATTTTTGCGATCACTTCTTCCAACGGCGGATCGGAGATGGTGATATCCACAATATCACCCGCGCCCGAAAGATGGGAGATGACCGAATCAACGGCTGTTTTGGTTGTGTCGAATTTCAACTTTACGCCGTAATGGCCGACCTTTAATATTTCCACGCCTTGGATGGCGAAGTCTTTGGAGACCTCCATCGCGTAGCGTACCTCCACAAGTTTTGTGGTGAGGAATTTGCGTTTCAGGTTCGAGACCTTGTCTTCGTACACGATCTGTCCGTGATTGACGATGATGACGCGTTTGCATAAGGCTTCGAGATCGCCTGCGTCATGCGAGGTGAGCAAAACGCCCACACCTTCCTCCTGATTCATGCGTTTGATCGCATCACGGATGTGTTGTTTGGCGACCACGTCGAGGCCGATGGATGGCTCATCGAGCAGGAGCAGTTTCGGGCGATGCAGGAGCGAGGCGGCCACTTCACAGCGCATCCGCTGGCCGAGGGAAAGTTTCCGCACGGGCACATCCAGCAAGTCCTTTATTTCAAAGGCTTCGGTGAGAAAGTCGATGCGCTTTTTGGTTTCGACATCGTCGAGTTCGTAAATTTTTCCGAATAAAATAAAGGTGTCCATGGCGGGCAGGTGATACCAGAGCTGCGGCCGCTGCCCGAAGACTGTGCCGATGTGATAGGCAAGTTTCTGGCGGTCGATCCACGGTGTGAAACCGAGCACCTTTGCCTCGCCTCCGCTTGGATGCAGAATGCCCGTGAGTATTTTGATGGTGGTGGATTTTCCCGCGCCGTTCGGACCGATAAAACCGAGCAACTCCCCCGAGCTCATCTGGAAGGATAGGTTACGCACGGCCTCGACTGAACTGTAATCGGGCTTGAAAAGCGAGCGAATGGAACCGCCCAAGCCCGCGGCTTTGCGTTTGGTTTGAAATGTTTTTTGCAGGTTGGTTACATCAATTGAGACCATGTTATTATAATTGGCAGTAGAATCTGATTGATAATTATAGCGTGAAAGAGGTATTTTAATGCGAAGGCTATCCCTTGTGATGATATTGACGATTTTCATGCAGGCGTGTTCGCTCGCGACCCCGACTGCGGAACCGCCGACCATCACACCCACGCCAACCATCACGTCCACACCTACCATTACACCGACGATCACCATTACGCCCACGCGTACCGCCCTGCCGACGATCGTGCGCATCCCAACCTGGGACCCGAATGGACCGACGGCCACGTTTCAATTGATTCCCATTTATATTGGCAGTGTCACCGCCACCCCGATCCTTTCGCCGACCCCAACCCGCCCCGGACTTGGTTTTGTCTCGGTGGATGTTTCAGAGGAGAAGATCTTTTGGGGCAGCTGCAAACATAACAAGGCGAAGATCATTGCGAAGGTTCAAAATCCCGATGATGTGTACAGTGTGGTCATCTTTGTGCGTGTGAAAGCGTTGTTGAAGGAAGACTACACTCCCTGGACTCAGGGCGATGTGATGGAAAAACACGGCGATGGGACGTTTTCTTATACACTGGTTGGCAGTGAGATCGAGGGGCATAACCACTACAGGGATTCCTGGGTTTACTTTCAATTGGTGGCGACCGATGAGTTGGGAGAGATCATTGGCCGTACGATGATCTACACAAACTCACTTTCGCTTTCTCCGTGCAAATAAATTAAAAGGATTCGGCGATGAAAAAAATATATGCCATTACGCTATTTTCCATTATGCTTTTATCCTGCTCCCTGAATATGCTTTTGCCGGGCGGGAATTCCACGCCTGTGCCCACAGACACAAATACCCCGACAGAACTGCCTTCTTTAACGCCCACCGTACCCACACTTACATTTACACCCACCCCTCCGCTCGTGGGTGTGCGGACTCACACGCTCACTCCCACCATTACGCCCACCTCCACACAGCCGACGGAAACATCCATCTTTTTGGTCACACCGGATACGCCCACCCCTGGCGTGGAAATGAAAGGTTTTGTCTCTGTCAATATTTCGTCAAAGGAATTTTTCAAAGGCGCGGAATGCCAGCCGACTTCTGTTAAATTTGTCGCGCAAGTTGCAGATTCAGCAGGCACGGCCTTTGTCGTGCTTTTTGTCCGTTTCAAAAGCAAGCAAACTGGCACAAATAGTGAGTGGACAAGCATCGGCATGTCTACGATCGGCGCGGGCACATTCACCTATGAATTGACTCCCGATGAAATGATAGGTGTTGATTCGTTCGAGAACCCGTGGGTGCAATATCAATTCGTGGCCACCAATGCCGATGCGAACGAGATCGGTCGCACGGGAATTTTTAGCGAAAGATTATCTTTGCTGGAATGTGTCCCGACGCCGAGCCCGAGTCCATCTCCCGAACCGACAGTGCTACGCCCATGATGGAATTCCCTGTTGAGTTGATCAGCTATTTGACGAAAGCCACTCGAGTCGCTGTCTTAACGGGAGCTGGTGCTTCACAAGAAAGCGGACTACGCACTTTTAGAGATGCGCAGTCCGGGCTTTGGGCACAGTACAAGCCTCAGGATCTGGCCTCCCCCGAAGCCTTTGCCCGTGACCCCAAGCTCGTGTGGGATTGGTATGCATGGCGGCGTGAGGCCATTAAAGGCGTGCGCCCCAACGCGGGTCATTACGCTTTGGCGGAAATGGAGAAGAGGATCGAGACCTTTACTCTGATCACCCAAAATGTGGATGGACTGCACCGCATGGCGGGCAATTCGAATGTCCTTGAGTTGCATGGCAATATTCTGAAAGTGCGCTGCTCAGAGTGTGGGACTTTCACTGAAGTGTGGGGTGATGATTCTGAGTCTGTGCCGCGCTGCGAGAGGTGTAATGGTATGCTGCGACCAGATGTGGTCTGGTTCGGGGAATCCCTTCCACGCGCGGAACTTGAATCTGCGGTGAATGCCGCGCGGACTTGTCAGGTTTTCTTTTCGATCGGGACTTCGGGCGTGGTTCAACCAGCGGCGGCCCTGGCACATGCGGCACGTAATAAAGGGTCTGTTGTGGTGGAGGTCAACGCTGAGCCGACTCCGCTGACACCCAAGGTGGATTTTGCATTTCACGGTAAATCCGGGGAGATTCTGCCTGAATTGGTCAAAGCAGTTTGGGGGTAGTTTGAAGCGTTCTTATTTTCCAATCACTCTGTTTTAAATAAATCCAGCTGCCAATCATTACAGCGCATAAAACTGCCGGGTGGGTATTCGAAAGTTACTTCTTCCAGAAATGTGAACCCTGCTTTTCGGCAAATGGCGTTCGATGCGGGGTTTTCAATTGAGGGGAAAGCATGAATGAATTGACGCGTTGCTTCTGAGCGGGCGCGATTTATGATGAGAGCGGTCGCTCTTGTAGCGATGCCATGACCTTGAAATTGGGGAAGGATGCTCCATCCCGTTTCCCAAACATGCTGGCCATTCCATTCTTTTTCCCAATATCCAATCGAGCCGACAGCAGTATCTTCAGGACCGAATATGATTGCGAACATCAGGTCTTTGCCTGTTCTGCTGCTTTGACAATAACGCTCGTGGCGCTTAAAGATCTTCTCTGGGGATTCGGGCCCTCCGAGGTGTTCGGTCATGACCGGGTCGCCCATCAGCTGTTCGAGAAGGGGTAGGTCAGCCTCAGACCAAAGGCGAAGTTCAATCAGATTTTTCTCATTCATGTCGAATTAGGGATCGATCCAGACTGTGAAGGTAAGAAGGCGGTCTGCTGCTTTTGCAGTGACTTCCCAGCAGCCTTCTGTTGGGAAGATCAGGCCTGTAGCCTGGAAGCGGGTTGGGTAACAACACGGAATTTCGGATTGGAGCGGGGAAGCTTGTCCATCCAAGCGCCGGCCTGTAATTTCCAACTCGGCACCCTCAGGTCGAAACCAGCCGACTTTGATATCATCACCGCTCGCGTGCAGGTGATCTTCACCTGGTTGTGTCCACCATGCAGACGCCCAGATTGAACGGTCTGAGTTTACAAAATAATATCCATCGGCAGGTGCATCGTTAACGGCAGGATCCTCGGGTGGCTTGAGCCACTCCGCCTCAGTGACCGTGCAGGCGATTTCCGCGGGAGATATGACGGATGTTGGCATGGATACTTCTGTCGTCATTGTTTCGGCCGTGGTGCAGCCAGCCAGGAAAATGCAAGTCATTATGAGCAACGGCAAAAATCTTTTGACCCAATCAGAATATGTTTTCATTTCTTCGCTCCGCAATTGAATGAATTTTTGATAACCATTCTATAGGAGGGAATCGGTTTTATAGTTTGGAGGGAGTCTGTTTCCTTTTGCCTTTCGCTGCGGCTCTTTCCAAATTTTCCTGCACTCGAAACTTGACGATTTTCGTGATCAGGGCATAAGGTATCAGTTTATCGAGCGGAAATTTTACAGAGCCCTTGGCTCCTTCGTACACAGATAATTCTTCTTTGAATTTCTCGATTCCCGATGGAGTGGGATAGAAGCCGATATGGTTTTTGAAGGCCGCGAAATGCACCAAATTCCCTTGCAGGGTAAAGGTTGGGATTTGATAATTAATGGTCTCTTCCGCTTTTGGTGCAGCTTTTCTGATCGTTGCTCTCAGTTTTTTCAGGACTGTTTGCGTGCCTTTCGGAAAAGTTGCAATATAGTCATCTATATTTTTGACGGACATGCTGCTTCCTTTGGCTTGGATTCTTACCATTCGCCCGCATAACTGACATCATACGGTTCCGCCAGCCTTACGATCCTGGCCTGACGTAATTCCACCAGTTGACGTATGTGCAGGTTGTCATGATCCACCCAGGCGGAGAACATTTCGCCCGCCTTGATCGAACCGTATTGATCGGTATGTTCGGATTCCCAGTTTGGTGCTGACAGGTTCTTTAGCCAGGCCAGCGACTTATTCCGCTCTTCCAGAAAACTGTTGAGGGTTTCGGTGAAGTTGCGCTTGTTGTATTCTCGCGATTCGACCCAGGTCCCGGGGTCGAAAATTGTCCACTCTTCGGTGGGAGAGTGCAGGATGGAGTCGAGGCGTTGACGGAAGTCTTCGCGTTCGATATCGTGGAGGTGGCACAGCACTTCGAGAATGGACCACGACTCGGGATCTGGCTTGATCTGCGCCTCTGCCTGTGTCCATCCCATTGCAAGGGCATGGATAATTTCTGCGCCGTGAACAAGTTCTTGATAGAGGATTTCAAATTGCATTTTCTGTTTCCTTTGATGAAGGATAGGATTATGTTGATATCGGAATAAGTGCGTTTGTTGCTATTCCGTAGTCCCAGCCATCAATATCTGGCGGAGTCACTCCAAGAGAACTCAACATGCTTTTTATCTGCTCGCGGTGTTCGGTTGCGTGGTTAATGATCTGAACCATAAGCACCCAGGGGTCCGCGAGATGACCATCCCTTGTTTGGAGTTGAGGCGTCAGAGGTTTTTGCTCGCCTCTGGCCAGCGCCAGCAGCCCATCTCCGCTTTTCTGTGCGGACTCTTGTAATTCGTTGAATTCCACCGTAAAGGCTTCGCGTCTCAATTCGAGCGGTAGTGTGAGAGTCCTCAAGTAACTATGTTGCGCAGCCACGAGGTGCTGTAAAGTGAGGCGAATGCTCCCCTTCATGGCAGATTGAGGTTCGGCGTCGAGTTGCTCATCGCTTAAGGCCAGGCAAACCTGAATGATCTGGAGGTTTGCCCAGTTGTTGTGTTCAAATATCTTCTCAAGAAAATTCTCTTCCATAATGAAGCTCCTTTTTGATGCAACCTGTAAGTTCTGATTTTATTTTTTACATATGGACAATGCCCATTGTGCTAAACCTGATCCATGATGCGTACATCTGGGAAGTAGACGGTGGGAAATGAAAAGTTTACCTGCGCAAACTTCCACTTCCCTGCTTCGCGCACGACGACAGCGGTTAAACGCAGTGCCCAGACAAAATTTTCCCCGCGGCGGAGTTCGTAGACGGTATTTGTCCCACCGCGCAGGATGAAATGAAGTTTTTGCTCTGGAGGCAGACTGGATGTGCTGATGAAATTCTGGACGAATTCCAGATATGAAGCATAGTTTTCCGCGCCAATGGTCTTTGAAACGGTGGCGGATGCGGCGATCCAGCCCACATCGCCGTTGACTTGGATTGAGGCTGAATCTACATCGAGGCGCAGATCGCCCCATGACTCCCAGTCGCCTGCTACTAATTCACGGGCAGAATCGCGGCTGGTGTACCATTCGTCCACGCCGGGTTTGACCCCGTTCGTGCCGATGACTTCGGCATCGGGCGTGAACAGATCCATGAAAGCATCCACCTGGGTGAGGTCACGGCGAGTGTAGCCATCCTGAAATGTTCTTAATAGCAAGCGGATTTCCTGTTGAGGGTTCATTGAATTCTCCAATATGTTTTTGTTGTGGGCGCAAACACTATCAAAGGTTATGGAAAGTTATTTTTTGGGGAACAGTTTGGCAGTGAGTGTTATTCGCCGGTGGTTGAGTATGGATCAAGTATATTGTACAGGAAAATGCGGAGGCTTGAATCTTTTCACTTTGGCCGAAGAATCCCCACCAGTTTCCAAATGGTTTGTGTATTAACGAATTTCGAGCTGTATAGTCACATTGTCACCTTCTTCAAGGTTTTCTGCTTTTCGGACGCTGGCCCTGATGGGGACAATATAATTTCCATCTTTGGGGAACAAGGATGTTGTCCACTCGGTTTTGCCGATCCGAACATGTACTGGGATCACTCCCCAACCATAAGTCACCAATCCTGATATTGCTTTCAGGTCGCGACTCTGCTTCGCTGGAATGGTCACGAAGAACCATGGGGCGGGTCCCTTCCAGAACCAAATTTTGCCGTTAAATTCGATGTTCATTGTTACAGTATATCAAAGCATTACCCTGCTCCCAAGTTTGGACATTGGGAGTTCGGCTTCCTGTTTTCATCCAGATATACCGATGGGATTATCTTGATCGATGTTTGAAAAGAACACTCCCCTGCTAGCTTTTGGGTCGCCAATATTTCAAGTCGTTGAATTGCTGCTTAATTTGTTCAAGGTGTGTGAGGAGGGTCTCTTTTTCACTGCCGCGATTAACATATTCGATAATGTTCAACAGGGCAAAACGGAAAAACTCATTAACATTTTCCTCCCTGTTGTAAGCTTTTTGTATTTCCTCCTCAGCCAGTTGTTGCTCGATAAATTGTTTCTTGATCAGGGCGTCTGCCCGACTGATAAGGAGAAACAGGATGATATACAAAAGAGCTAAAATCAAGGTCACTCCGATGGCGATGTTCCTCTGGGCGATTGAAATATTTTCCAGCAAAGGAGTCACATCCTCGTAAATTTCGAATACCCCTTCCACATCAGAGTTGTCATTTCGAATGGGAACGTAACTTGAGATCACGTCACGGTCTTCAATCTCGCCTTCAAAAGCACTGAAGGTGTCCCGATGAGTTAACTCGCTGGCTAAGCCTCCATTGAGTGCCGTAAGAAAACCAGCATTTTCACTTTTATCTTCACCGATCTGGCTTTCTTGAGTGGAAAAGATCGTCGTTCCTTCCAGGTTGTATATCTTGACTTTTATCACTGATAGCCCCTGCATTTGCTCAAGGACTGCTTGTCGAAGTCGAGCTGTCTCAGGGTGGGCGCGGATATCGTCTGCACTCAGATCAGATGTTGTGCCGAGAAAATTTGAAAACTCAGGCCAGATGACGTTTGAAAAAGTTTGGGTTAATGCTGCGTTCTTGGATTCCCCAATTTCGATCAGCTCTTTGACAGCCAGCCGACGATAGAATGTGACTAATGATACGGCCACCAACACAAAGGCGATTAGACTCGTTATAGTGAAGTAGCGTAATAATTGAAACGGCTTCTTTTTGATTGTCCCCTGGCTTTCTTCCGATCTTGTGCTGTTATTCACTGTATGCCTCGTTCGTTCGACCGCTAATGTGTTATGGAGTGGGTTTTGAAAGTGAGTAAGCCTAAATTATCCAAGTTTGCTTTTTAGGCGCTGAAAGAAATGAAGAATTGCTCGCTTTATAATGGTACTTTACCAGATTTTATGATAATTATGCCTGATTCATGGGTTTTGCAAGCGTCATGCTATATTTCCTGTGCATGCTTTGTTAGCCGCCGTATTTTATAGGTGAGCCTGCTTTGAAAAATACCTTTGTGTCTTTTTCTTATATTCGGAGGCCAGTATTATGTTGGCAACTGTGTCAAACAGGTAGATGAAATTGGGAATACCAAAAGGAGGTTGTTTTCCTTTCGGTTGCAGGGGAGAATCTGAAAGTGTTACTTCGCTTATCGCAAAACCTTCTGTATCAGGATCGACAGATTGTAAAATTGCCCCTGAGCTTTCGGCTATATAGGCTTCGTTAAAATAACCGGCTTCCATATGAGCATGGTTAAATTGGGCTCTGTATTTCCGTAATGGGGGGTAGATTAGTGAGAGCACGGCTAAAGATAACCTGGGTTTAGGGATTAATGAGGTGAAAGTTCCTGTGCTTGTTGCGTGCGCTACTGGAACTCCCAAATAACTGGCTTGCCTTCGTAAATATTCTCCAAAAGTCTTGTCGGACGTACTCTTTATTCGTTGGACATGCGATCCCGCATTTTTACTCATAATTCGTTCCCCGTTTGGAAAAACTAATGCCAGATCAAGGGCCTTTGGAGGACAACTGCTCACTATTATTAGTTCTACTTTGCCTGAGTATTTTTGCCACAAATTTGGATGAGCAACATCCCAGCAGATAAGAAATCCAATTTTCCCCAATTCTGTATCCGCAACGGTCGTATTTGTTCCCTTTTGAAAATATGCTCGTTCCCAAATCCAGGGATAATTTTTATCGTAGTGCCATTGATGACCACTTGGGGAAACAAGAAGCATGGTGTTAAATATGTTATCTTGCTCTCTGCGAAGGAATGACCCTGCCAGGTGAACATGATAATAAGAAGCGATTTTTTTCATCCAGGTAGTCGTTAGACCATCAAAGGTCTCTGCTTGTAAATAGTTTTTATCGCTGTATTCATACCCTGTATTAAAAACTTCTGGTAAGACGACGAGTTGTGCGCCATTTTGAACGCACTGAACAACAAAATTTTCAGCCCGCATCAATCTTTCCTCGATAGATGAGGGTGATGCATTCATTTGTATAACCGCGATTTTAATGGATTTTGGCATGTTTTTTTCTCGTTTTGCACAGGCTGCTAATAGTTTGTTAGCGCTGGGACAGGCGGCGGGCATGGATTCTGCTCAAGAGCAGAAAAACACTTGAGATGACAGCATGATCCCCGTAGTTCAATGCATGCCTTGTTAGGCGCGCTTGACCTCGAAGACTCGTTTGCTGTAAGAATGCTCAAGTAAACCGAGGGAGAATTAAAGCGCAGTTAAGATTATACCGACAATTGCCGTAACGATTCCGATGCCTTGAAGTTTGGTGACTTTGTCTTTCAAGAAAATAATAGCCAGTGTTATGGTCACTATTGATAATGCGGAGGCGATAGGTGTGATCAATATTGCGTCTCCGATTGTCAATCCATAATTAACAAGTGCTACTGCACCAGTTTCAATAATGCCCATCAATAAAATGATGTATTTTGTTTTTGCGGAAATTTTGGTCAAGCCAATTCCTTGTTTCACAAGAAGCGAGAAGATTAACAAGAACAAGATGATTCCAAATTTTATAAACAGAGTTGTTGATAACCAACCGACTTTTTCGGAGATGATCTCGCTAACATTCCAAAAGATACCAAAGAAGAAGGCCCCGAATACTGCTTCTTTGACACCTGCTGAAAGTTGGAATCTTTGGTTTCCAATTTCGCTCCAATTTAAGGATGCTAAAGTAGCGCCAAAGATGATCATTGAGACGCCTAAAGTTTGTAAAACAGAAAGCCGCTGCCCCATAAACATAAACGCAAACAACATGGTAAACACAGCCCACAGATTCATGGTCGCTGCAATAATTGATACATTGCCTATCTCAAAGCCTTTGAAGAAAAACAAATACCCGGCAGAATAAAGTATCGCCGCGATTAAGGATAAAATAGTCGTCAAAACAGGGGTGTTGGTGCTTGATTTGAAAGCAATGGCAAGTAGAAAGATAGAACCTAAACCAGCCAATTGTGACCAAAACAAAGACTTAAAAGACCCAATCTGTTTAGCAAAAACGCCGCCTAGAAAGTCGTATATTCCCCATCCAAACATGCCGCCTATTCCCAGTAATATGCTTATGATGGTTGTGCTCATGGATGTCATGAACCTTCTTTGTCTCAATTGATTTATTTATGATGAAATGAGGCGTCCGATGGCGCTGGGGCGGGGACGGCGAAGCCGTCCGTCTGGAAAAATGATAAGGCGTGGAAAACTGCCTGAGATTTGCGCACGCTCATCGGGCAGTCCCCAGCGTCGGTGCACGCTGTGTTAGCCCGCTTTTCATTTTTTATTTCTTATAATGTAACGCAATAACGCCCGAACGAAACGTTTTTGATCCAGCAAGATTTAATGTAAGGTTCTTGACCGATTCGAACAAGCGGGGACCTTTTCCCGCAATGATCGGGTGAACGACAAAGTGATACTCGTCGATGAGATTCCATTCTGCAACTTGCGATGCGATGTTCAATCCACCAATGAAAATATTTTTTCCTGGCTGTTGTTTCAGCTTCATAATTTCTTCTCGCAGATTGGAGTGGAGGAGCGTTGTGTTATTCCACTCCACGCTCTTCAATGTCGTTGAAAAGACAATCTTTGGTATGGAATCGAATGTGCGTGCGAATTCGTTGATCGTTTTCGTTTCCGATTGATTCACTGCGACATTGTGCCAGTATGGATACATCAAGTGATACGTGTTGCGTCCGAGAATTTCAATGCCTGAATCACGCAAGAGCCCAGTGAAGTACTCGTGCAATTCGTCGTCGACGATCCCCATTTCATGGCCGCAGTAGCCGTCTATTGTGATGTTGATGGCAAAAATAACTTTTCTCATTTGTTGTTCTTCTGACATTATTTTAATCCTTTATCAACTGAGGGAAAGAGTGTCAACACAAATATGAAGATTTCAAATGCAATGACTCTGTTCTGCGGGCTAACGGATTGCGTTACCTGCGCTGGGGCGGGGACGGCGAAGCCGTCCAGCCAGAAAAATGATAAGGCGTAGGAAACTGCCTGGGATGTGCGCAGAATCCCCAGCGTCAGGTGCACGCTTTGTTGGCACGCTGCCAATGGTAAAAGCATTTTATTGTATTCCCAAGTGACAATGCCAGCCGCGCTCTTTTGTAAGTTTTTCTTTTTCATATTCTGTCAGAGCGATTACTTGAGACTCGATACCTTCTGCATTGCATTCATAAAAAAGACACTCCGTACCTTCCATTAATCCATTAATCATGAAAAGTAATTCGTCATCTATTCTACTTCTTGAGTCGGATCTGAAAGTGAGATGTTTGTCTTTGAAATCGAGGTTTATAGAAAATATATCGAACTTTTTAATCCATTGAAAATCAATGTTTATTGGGGTAAATACACCATTTGAAATTACACCCCAATGATTAATTGCGTCAATATAATCTTTTGATGTATCGTTCACGTTAATAATTTGGTCTCCTACACTAGATACTCGCTTTGTGTCTTGCGAAAGTAAAAGCCAATCTAGTGCGCCCCACCCATGTGGCTTGGGTTGCCGTTCAAGATATTCATCGAAATAGACATCTCGTACGTATTCGTGAATTTTTTCAAGATTAAAACCGTTTTGAAAAAAGCCCATGCCTTTGAAGTAGTTAACAGATTGTTTAACCCATTTTTTAGCGTTATCTTTCATCTCTATGCCTTTTTGCAAGGGGCGTGCCAACGGTTTGCGTTACCCGCGCTGGGGCGGGCGGCGGGACGCCGTCCGACTGGAAAAATGATAAGGCGTAGGAAACTGCTTGAGGTTTGCGCAGAATCCCCAGCGTCAGGTGCACGCTTTGTTGGGCGGCGTTTTTTGAAAAAGCGCGGCATTGATTTTATAGCACATTCATTAAACCAAAACACTAAGGAATTACAGTAAACGATATTATTTTTGTGATTTCTACATTTTTATCATCGCATAAATATCCTGGACAGACTAACGAAGAATTGAGTTGGCTCTGTGATTGTAATAGCAGAAAGGTCAGGAACGATATCTAGAAATAATAAGGAAAAAATCTCATCTTTTGGATTTAGATTAATGTTTTGGTCGCCAATGATATTGATTAAATTTTCTACTTCCAACTGGCTTCCATTTTGTTCTGTATAAATTTTCATACCAGTTACTATAGGAAATATAACGCAATATTTGGATTCATTAATTAATTCTATTCTTATTCCAACTCCAGATGCTTTGGAAATTTCTTGTGAGACTGGATAAGAAACTTGAATTTTTGAGATTATTTCTTCGGGCTCATCGTTAGCACATCCGAGGAGTAAAACCGAAGCCAAAATAATAAAAAGGATGACTTCAGAAAATTTATGGGGCATAGGTTGGAAGCCTGAAAAAATTCATACTTAATGACTAACCATGTTCTGCAATTGTTCTTCTTTGTTTTACAAGGAACTGCCCAACTAGGGTTTATACAGCGCGCTGTATAAACCCCCTGTACGGGGTGTTATACGGCGTGTGAGCTGTATAATACCCTTTATATTGCATAACAGTCATTATACAGTCACCACCAGAATGGGGCAAGAAAATGGTAGAAACCCCAAAAACAACTGTTGTATCAACCCAAAAACCAAAAAATCCTTAGCTTCTCGGCCGCAAAGATCTAAAAACCACCATGATCTATACGCCTTTCCTGAGCTTGTCGAAGGCATGTTTTACAACGCGGCGGCCTCGCCGTTAAATCTCCCCTCGACAGCTAACACCCCCAACAACCTGCCAACCTTCTAACCTGAAACCTGGCACCTGACATCCCCCGCACCTACGCTTTCCAGTCGCTCAACCGCTCGCCCAGCTTCGTAATGCGCTCCCGCATCAACACCGCCAAAATACCCAGCGTCAACAGGATCATCCCCGTACAACCGATCAGCACCACTGTGTTCAATCCCTTGAGCGCCGTATACAACACTGTGATCACGCCCAGCACCACGAACGCGATCGGAGTAAAGGTCAGGCTGCGCGAGCGGATCACCAGCCCGTAGAACAAAACTGCGATGGATTGGAAGAACAGCACCACAAAATAGATCAACTGCTCCGTATTCGCCATCTGAATGTACGTCGTCCCCAACAGCGTCAACTGCGAAAGCATCCCCATGATGAACGTCCCCGTTTTGCTCCCCGCGCGCGTCAACAGATAATGCTGCAACAGCCCCAGCGCCGCCGCGCCCATCGAAAAGAACTGCGGCTGGTCCACCTTCAACTCGATCAAAATGATGAAATACGATAGCAGATAAAGCCCATTCGCGGGAAATCCCAGCCACACATTTCTCCGCGCGAAAGCCTCCACCGCCCAAAGTGTGGCGGCAATCGCGACAGGGATCGCCGCATCCAACCCGCCGACAATGGGTGCGGCCATCGAAATGATCACGCCCCACCCGAGGCCGCTGAAAAGAAAAGCCGTATCCCAATCTTTCACGCGCTCGCGAAGCGAAAGCCGCAGGAAAAATCCCGCCGCGTAATAGACCATCGCCACAAAAATAACAGGATGGATCCACTTCTCGACCCCGATCGCGCGAAAACCGAAAACGACAAAGAGTGGCAGGGTCAAGGTAAAAGCGTAGAGCAAATTGGGTTGGCGATAGACCAGATTGATCGTTAAGACCAGAAGCGTATAAATTCCGAAATCGAGCGTTCCAGTCTTGGCATCCGCAAAGGAAAGCAGTGCCCCGTAATTGACGATCGTCAGCAACGCCCCCACGCCGCGCACGATCCATTTCAGCGGACGCAGGTGCGCAAAGGTCAGGTGCGCGATCAGGTCACTGCCCAGCCACACCAGGCTGTAAGCCAGCAGGTGATGGAAGGAGCGCGTGATATCGAAATCGCGCAGGATCAACAGCGCGCCAATATTGAACAGGATCGGAAGGCCGATCTCGAACCAGCCGTTGCGGGTCAGGTACATTTCAGAAGCAAACAGCACACCCACGATCAGCGCGTACCAGCCGCCCGTTTCCTTGAGCGTGAACAACGCCACGAGCGAAACCAGCGTACCCAGGATCAACGCGCAGTTTCGCAGCATACGCGACCAGCTTTCCTTTGAAAGCGCCGCCGTGCCTGCCAGGTAAAACAGCGCCGCCAGCACCGTGAGCGCGGGCATCCACAGATCCAGCTCGAAATGATCCAGCGCAAACAGCACCGTCAACGCCAGATACGCCGCAGGAATGTATCCGTAGAAAGCCTCGCGTTGCGCCAGGGTGTACAGCGCAAAGAAAGCGCTCAGCACCGCGAAACCAATATAGGCATGCTGCTGGCTTTCCACGGCAAGGAACATTCCACTTGCATACAGCGTGAAAAGCACACCATAAATGCGCGGCGCCAATCGCCAGTGTATATTCTTGTTGAAGTCGTTTTTCGAGAACAGGTCGGGCAGCAGAAAGAGTACGCTTAAGCCGAGCAACAGATAGCCGAAATAGATTTCCGTTTTATCGAAAAGCGGCAGGTTGAAAAAGGCAAAATAAGCCATGATGAAGTTGAGCAGTGCCAGCGCCCACAACCACCCCCGCGCGCGGATCAAATGCAGCGCCGCATACACACACGCGACTCCCAGCGCAATGGCAAACCCCAGCGGCACGCCGTTATCGAAGGCATTGATCAACGCCAGCGTGAATGTGGGAATGCTCGCCAGCAGCATCGGCAGACTGAACTTGCGTGTCTTGTCGAACCTGTGAACTGCCTCGCTAACGACTGAAAGGATCAGCCCCCAAACCATGTGCAGCAAAGCCAGCCCCGCAATTTCCATATCGAACGCCGAGCCAATGAACCACGGAATCGGGATCAAAGCCAGCGCCGCGAACCACGAGAAGAAAACAAAGGGGACGAGAATATCCGCAAGTACGAAGAAAATGAACGCGCTTCCCCACGTGAACACAGATGCAAGATTCCAAAGTTGTGAGCTGTCCCTGTCGTAAAGCTGCACGCCAAAGACAATGATCGTACCGCCGAGGATGAGCGCCTGTACGGCCAGTGTCGTCAGGAATAATGGCAGCGCGAACTTGTCACCCTTCCACTTCTTGAGGATCCACACGCCCAGCAATCCTCCCAGCGCGGCAAGGCTGGTGACCGCGCCAAAGACCTCTGGCTCCGCGCCAAAGACATTCCCAATGCGGTAAAGGCAACCGCAAAGGCAATGAAGCTCATCATGCTGAATACCCGCGATTCATACAGCCAGACACTGCCGCCCCAGATCAACGCCATCGAGATCGAGATCAGCACCCAATAGATCGAGCTGAAGACAGGCGAGAATTGCACCGTGTCCTCGAGCACACTCGCGGTGATGGGCAGCAGGAACGAGAACACGATGAAGAGCGCGAAACTCGGCTGCGGCAGCCGCTTGCGAATCACAATGGAAAGTCCGCCAAAGATGAACGAGGCGATGAAAAGCACGGGCAGGCGCGCCGCAGGTGAAAGCGCCGCAAGGATCGCCGCCGAAGCCACCACGAAGAACGCGCCGAGATACAAAGCGATCTTGATGCTCGTCTCGCTTAGCAGGGTCTGGGTCAATGTGGCACGTGGCTCTTCAGGTTTCGCTTCCGCTTTGGGCGGAGGCGGCGCGGCAGGCTCAGGCGCGGAGGTTGTCTGTGGTTTGGCGCTTTCAGTCTCACTCTTCACAGTTCGGGCCGCAGGAGTCGCGGTCCTGTCAAAGTCATATCGCTTGCGCAGCACCGCCGCCTTGACCTTGTCCAACAGGCCGAGTCTTTCCCATTCGCTGATCTCGCTCAAAATAATAAAACGACTGCCCGCTTCCAATCTATTAATGCGGCTGCGGACATGTTTCTGGGTGGCGGTGTCGAGCGCGATCAAAGCGTCCTTGCGGATGTCTGCGTTCTCATCGTGGATCGCCAGCTTCTCAAGCTCATTGCGAATGGCTTCACTGCTGTAGTTGATCAGGTGCAGCTGCGAAATGGCGTTCAAGCGGCTGACATCGTCCGCACTTCGCAGGCCATCGAGAATATTCTTGAGTACATCTTCAGGGTTTTTAGATTCAGAGTCTGGTCATGGGGTTTTCCGTATTCAAGGATTCGTCGGTAAGGGGAATTGCCTCTTCCGCATTTTTTGTTTCGGAGGAGGTTTCAGTTGCTTGTGTGTAGGATTGTTGAGGTGTTTCTGCAGGCCATGTTTCGGGGGGAGAGATCGGTTCTCCCAGCCAAGTCGCCAGTTTGCATTCGTCACCATCCACCTGTTTGTTCCCCCAGGGGGTGGCCGTCATCCACACGACCAGCAGCGCAGGAATGCTGATGCAGAAAATAAAGCCACCCGATTCAAATAGAAAATCAGCGATCAGGAAAAGGATCGGAATTAACGTGCGAATCCCCGCAATCAGCGCGGCTTGCAGCCCATGCCAGCGCACGAATTCACTGTCTTTGTTATTGATATATTTCAGGAGATTGAGATGCCAAAGCGCGGAACCCAGCAATGCGATCAATGCGCTCAGGTAAAAATCCACCCTGTAGGAGCACGGAATCACATTGCAAATGCCATCCCCCAGATCGGCCGCTGAGAGGAAGGCATACGTGGTGACCGTGGCCAGCGGTGAAACCCTCAGCCAGTCATACGCGCTTTTCGAAAGCCGCTTATCAGATGGTCGTTGCATCTACGAATAAAACCCTGTTTTAGTCTATTTGTTACGATTTACCCGAAATGGCACGGGCAGGCTAAATTTGAAAATTCTGTGAGCTCTGCGATGAAAATTTCTTATCCATCATTGACGTTCAAAGATTCGATAATCCCAGGCCTTCAACTCCAATTGCGTCGCATCCGCCAGATCCACTTGTGTTCCGCTCATATAGTCTGTGTATTTGCCGTGGAAAAGATGTTCCTGAAAACGCACAACCTGCGGCTCAGCCGAGAAATTGAAGACCGCAAAGACCTTGTCCTTTTCGTTCTGGCGCACAAAACTGAAAACCTTTCCCTCAGCCGTGCTCGGCACGTGGATCATTCTCGCGCCCCATTTGGCATTCCATAAGGCCGTATTTTTCTTTTTCAACGTGAACAATTTCTTATACAACGCGCCGATCGGATGTTCCTTCCACACGATCGGGTCCTTTTCAAAGAAGGCCAGCCGTTTTTCCTCGCCCGCTTCCTGACCGTTGTAAAGCAGTGGCATGCCCTCGCTGGTGACCGAAAGCGCGATGACGGCTTCCAGGGCATCGCCGAAGGTTTCGTTCATCGTCCCGTCCCATGCATTTTTATCGTGATTGGTCACGAAAAGCATGCGCATGATGTCGAATGGGAACGCCTTTTCATTCCACGAATAATAAACATAAAGAAGCGATACATCTCCTTCACCTTTGGCGATCACCTTCAGCGTGTCATACCAGCTCCACGAGTAAGTCATATCGAAGGCCTCAGCGTGCAGGTCGCGGGCCTCCCATTCCGCCAGCATGAAAACGGGTTTTATCGCGTCTAATTCCTTGCGGACGACGTTCCAAAAATCGATGGGGACGAACCCCGCCACATCGCATCGGAATCCGTCGACATCTGCTTCGCGCACCCAGAATTTCAGCGCCTCTGCCATATATTCCCGAACCTCAACCTTGGAATAATCCAGGTCGATGATGTCTGTCCAATCCCACCAAGGGGTGGGGTGAAAGTCGCCTTTCCAGCTTCGGGTGTACCAATCGGGGTGTTCACTTACCAGCACACTGTCCCAGGCGGTGTGATTCGGAACCCAATCCAAATGATATACATTCCCATTTCATGGGCGGTTTTCTAAAATGCTTCAGGTCTTCCATCGTTCCAAATTCATGGTTGACGCTGTAATAATCCTTTACGGCATATGGGCTGCCCAACGTGCCCTTGCGATTCTTTCCCCGATCTCATGGATGGGCATCAGCCATAAAATATCCACGCCCATTTCTTTCAGCCGCGGCAAATGATTCTCTGCCGCTTTGAAAGTCCCTTCCTGTGTGAATTGACGCGTATTGATCTGATAGATCACCGCGTCCTTGCTCCACTCAGGGTGAGTGAGCTTGACAGGCTGAATGGGGGTGTAAGCACTGCTCATAAATGTTTCCTTATTTCAACACAACCCCGCTGCGGGCGGGAATCGTAACCTGATTTTCAGAGATCACAGGCTTGCCAAACAGCACGTGCGGTTTTTTATCGAGCGGCAATTCCAATGTTTTATCCTCGTTTGAGGTGTTGAAGGCGATTATTAGCGTTTCACTTCGATAACTTCGTGAATACGCCAGCAGTTCACCCTCCGCATGGATGCGTTTGTAATCGCCGCGCCGCAAGGCCGCATGTTCGGTTCGCAGAGTGGTGCAGGCTTTAGCGTAATCAAGCAGGTCATGGTCCCAGCGGCCTTCATCCCACGGGAAGGATTTTCTGCATTCAGGGTCATGCTTTCCGTTGACCCCCACTTCATCTCCGTAATAGATACAGGGTGCGCCAGGGATGGTGAACATGAAAAGCCAGGCCAGCTTGAGCGCAGTTTTGTCCTCGTTCACGCAGGAAAGAAAACGGGGCATGTCGTGGCTATCGAGAAGATTAAGCTGGGCATAGGTAATATCTGAGGGATAGAGATTGAGAATGCGGTCCAGTTCATTGGCGCAATCATACGCGTTGATCGGCCGCACACGGTCCTTCAATCCACCTGCATGTTGAATGACAGACATATCGAGGCTGTTGGCCGCAAAGAAGTTCATTGAAGTCGTGGTGACCAGATAATTCATCACAGCATCGAATTGATCACCCTGCAGCCAGCGCTGTGCCTCATGCCAGATCTCGCCGACGATGTACGCATCGGGGTTGATCGCGCGCACACGCCTGCGGAATTCACGCCAGAATTCATCGTCGTTGATCTCTCCGGGCACATCCAGCCGCCAGCCGTCAATGCCGAATTTGATCCAATACTCGGCAACGTCAAACAAAAATTCGCGCACCGCGGGGGTATCGGTGTTGAACTTTGGAAGCGCGGGCAAATTCCACCATGCCCGATAGCCGATAGCGGTCAGGCTGTCTTCGTGATTCAGCGCCCTTTGTTCATGCGCAGTGGGGTAGGCCCCCCAATTCTTATGTCCCTTTAGGCGCTCTTCATCAAAATAGAACCAGTCACGATACGGCGAGGCGTCACCAGTTTCCAGCACATGGTTAAACTGCCAAAATCCGCGTGAAGCATGGTTGAACACGCCATCCAGAATCAGACGCATGCCGCGCTTATGCATTTCCTTGAGTAGTTTTTTTAACGCCTCGTTGCCCCCCAACAACGGCCGTTGTAATAATCAAAGGTGTGATAACGATGATTTAAGCCGAAGCAAAGATCGGGTTAAGATAGATCGCCGTGCATCCAAGCTCTTGAATGTAATCCAGTTTTTCGAGCACGCCGTACAAGTCGCCGCCTTTGAATCCATGCGTGGTTGGGGCTGAGTCCCACGGCTCAAACGGCAGTGTCGCCGCAGGGTTGCGGCTGCTTTTTGCAAAACGGTCTGGAAATATCTGGTAAAAGATCGTGTCTTGCACCCAGCTTGGTATCTTCATGTCATGACCTCGGTAAGATGATTTTTGTTTGTCTTGCATTTATTCGTCAATTGCACCGAATAGCATACGTTCGAGCAATGTGTTCTGAAAAAATAGAAAAATGGCAATCGCAGGGACCGACACAATGAGCGCCAAGGAGCCCAATTGGCTGTAGGGCTGCGCCGACCCCGATTGGATGATGGCGTAGATCGCCATTGCCAGCGTTACCATATCGCTCTGGTCCATGAACAGCCAGCCGATTGTAAACTCAGAGTACGCCGTCAGGAAGGAGATGATCGCCGCCACCGCTATGGACGGCAGTGCCAGCGGCAGGCTTACCCGCAAAAAGGTCACGAATTGACTCGCGCCGTCGAGAAAAGCCGCCTCTTCCAGTTCCTTCGGAATGCTTTGGAAACCAGCGCGCATGTTCCAGATGCAAAATGGCATGGCAAAAGCCGCATAAACGATGATCAGGCCGAAGTGCGTAGTACGGATTCCCAGCAGATTCAACAGGATGTAAAGCGGCGGCGCAAACGCGATCGGCGGTAGGATCGCCGTCAACAAAAGCAGTAACAGCCCTGGTTTGCGCCCCGGAAAGCGAAAACGTGCAAAGGCATACGCCAGGCTTGTGCCCATTACAATGGCGGCCAGGGTTGCCATGCTGGAAACAACCATGCTGTTCTTGAACAGGGTTGCGAATTCCACCGATTGATAGGGCCTGTCTAACACTTTTAAGAACGGCTCGAAGCTTGGCTCTTTTGGAAGCCAGCGGAATTCCGTGGGCGCACTGGTCAGCGCCCCATCGAACGACAGCCTGAGGATGCCCCAAATGGGCAACAGGACATACAACCCGATCAGGACCAATCCGATTTGCGCCAAAGCCTGTGAAAATTTTTTAGGCATAGACCGCATCCTCCGCCGTTTTGTTTCGGCGGTACAACAACAACACGAATCCGCTCAGCAGCACCAGCGAAATGATATTGATGGTCGCTGAAAAGGCGAATTCCCTGCCGCCGTACAACACATAATATGAAAATGAAGAAAGCGTGGTCATGCTGATATTCTGGTAATACGGCAGGAACATCTGGAAAAGATAGAACTGGTTGAATGCAAAAATGGCGCGCACCAGCACGGCAGGCAGCACCAGCGGTTGCAGCATGGGCCAAGTCACATATCGAAAGGTCTGCCAGGAGTCGGCTCCATCGATTGCTGCGGCATCGAACACATCGCGCGGGATCATCTTCAAGCCCGCGCTCACCGCCAGCATGATGAACGGGAAGCCATACCAAAGCGCAGCCATCAACATGACGATCAAAACCTTGTTGGGGTCTTTTTCCCAGCCCATCATCCCGCCGAAGGGAATCTCTGCGCCATATTTTTCACCGCCAATGCCAGCCAGCCGTTGAACGGCGCAAAGAATATTCAGCCACAGCAGGGCGCCTACTGCCTCAGGGATCGCCCACGGCAAAATGAAAATGGCTTGCCAGAGTTTGCGCATTCGGCCCCCAGTGCGCCAAAGTAGCAGGCCCGCGCCTATGCCAAGCACTACCTGCAACGCCACCGAAGTAATCGTCCAGAAATAACTGAAGAAGATCATTTCAACTTCACTGAGAAAATTCACCGTCTCAGGGTAATTCCATAGCCCGACAAAATGCACCTTGCTTCGGTCCAGTTCGGCATCTTCGGGTGGAATGGCGATCTGTCCGTTAACGCCGCCGAGCACCTCGCGCATAATGCCGCCCTGCAATCCGTCGCGCAGGGATGTCCCGTTCAATGTAGTAGTGGACATGGCGAATTGATACACAATGGGCACAATGGTCAGGATGAAGAAAAACAGCAGGCCAGGTACAAGCCAGGGAAGTGCCTGACGGGTTTCTTTTGTGGATGACTTCACCGCATCTTTTCTTAACCGATTTCTGGTCTGCCACCAATCGGCAATGGACCTACCCGTAACCTTGATCCCCTCCGCCGCGATGAACGAAAGCGGCACCGTAGCGACGAGGATATACTGCGCCCATTTCGTTTGCCACGCAAGCAGGATCAGAATATCAACCGCAAACCAGATGAAAATAAAACGATTCTTCCTCCATGTTTCTGCAAGTCCGAACATGGCGAAGACGAAGATCAATCCGTCGAGGCGGAAGATAAAACCCTCTTCATTCCATGCCTCAGGCACCGAAGAGGATAGTTTTGCCAGCGGCTCCCAAATGGGCAGGTTGGCACGTTTTACGTTTGGGTTTGTGGTTGTGGTTTGCACCGCCTCAACTGTGGCTTGGAATACGTTCTACAGGATCGGGCCAATAGAACGGATTCAACGCGGCAAACACGATCAGTGACAGCACTCCCCACAACAGGGCATTGCGGAAATACTTTTTTGTTTCGCCCGCCTGTCTTGCAGTCAAGAGCCAGTCAATAAGAATGGCGAATCCGACTGCGGAGTGCAGGTATTTTGACGATGCGCCCGCCCCTAAAAACACCGCTGAAGCGATCACAAAAGTGGTTTTCGTTTTGCCTGTTTTGTTCTTCGAGATGTGATACGCCAACCCGGCGCAGGCACTCATCAACGCGGCAAACCCATCGAGCATTACTTGTGAAGTATATTTGATGGTGAAACTGTGTCCCGCAAGGATCAGCCCGCCAAGCGGGTTGACCATCGCCAGCAGCATAGCGGTCAATGCGCCGAAAAAAGGCCGCAAGTCCGCGGGTCGTGGCATGCAGGGCGGGAGGAAGGGAACTCACTGGATTCGCGGTGATGGGCAGGTCTGCGATCAATTCTTCTTCGGGCAGGTTGACGATGCTTAATCCGAACATGATCTTGGCGAGTTGGGGATGTTCGGGGCGATAGTTCGTTTCGAGAAAGCCGTACCAGTCGTCGGTACGGATGAGATGCGCAAATTCCTGCCCGGCGCGCAGGTAGTCGTCTTCGTCGTAGTCAATTGACAGGCGGCTGGCGGCGTATGTCCGCAATCCAAAGGCAACTGCAAAAGCCAGCAGCATGAAAAGCAAATTGGAAAACGAGCGTTGAGATTTGTTCATGGAAGTGGGGTTTGTGTGTAGAATTGTATCAGCACATCATATTTTATGTTTTGGAGGCGGCTCTTATGGAAGGCG
>JADKEA010000013.1 GCA_016718275.1 Candidatus Villigracilis affinis | reverse complement strand
CTAACTCTCCCAGCTCAACGAAGCAATATTCCCAGGCAGATCCCGTGCCGTCACCACGATCTTCACCTCACCCGCAACGGTGGCCGTCGTCGTGTAAGCCCACCACGCCCCCTCGGCGCGTACCGCCGCGCCTTGCTCCACCACCGCATTTTCTGCGTCGGTGATCACCACATTCACCTGAGTCACCTGCACGTTATCCACAGCCTGAATGCGGATCACCTGCCCAGCCTGTCCGCTCCACGCCTCGGCATCGATCTCCGTCACCTCGGGCGCATGGAACCAGTCCGCCATCGCCACATTGTACGGATTCATCGGCGTCCCTTCCGCCTTCTCCACATAGATTTCCTCCCCCTTCGCGCCCTTCGCATAGATGGACGCATCGCGGAACTTCTCGTGCTGTTCGGTTTGCGCCTCCGTGTAGGTGCGGTTCGGGTCGAAGGATGGGGCTACGCCCACGATCGTGCGTCCCGCCTTGTCTTGTTTGATCACAAGCTGCTCTCCCAGCGAACCGCTCAGACCCTGAATGATGATGTTGTTGCGTACTTTAGCCATGATTAGCTCCTTATTTTGATTGAGTTATTGGTGTGGTCATCCTCTATCCATCCTCTATCCATCCTCTATCGATTCTGTATCCCTCAAATAGGCCCTCCTTTCCGCATCTCCGCGACGCAAAAACCTATCCCAAACGGACGGAACACCCCGACCCCTGGGTCTCGACAATGGCAGGATTCAACTCATCAAAATCAACTAAAGTGGAAATTTACGATCCATGTCCCGCCATTTCGCCCATTTTACAAAACCACGCCCAAAACCCAACATCCCCCAAAAGTTGCAATCAGACCGTATCGGTAATAAATCTCACCCCATTCATTTTACCCTCCCCCAAATCCGATCTTGATTTGGGGGAGGTGCCTGCGAAGGCAGGAGGGGGGGGCTCCGAATGATACGCCCCCACAGACTCAAAATACTTCACCATCTTCTCGTGGAACAGATACGCCGTACTCGTCAGATCGCAGAATTATTTCAACCGTTCCTGCACGATTTGAAGATGTGCCTGTAAGTCGCTCGGGTTAATGTCGAATTCGCGTGCTCGTTGCAGTGCGGTTTCTGTGGTTTGTTTTAGTGTTTCGATCTCAATGTACCCATGTTGGATGAGGAAGATAATGTCATCAAGGTCGGTGTCAAACCCGCGGTCTAATTTGCTGAGCGCGATGCTGTATGGGTCTGCGACGTAGATCTCGAGGTTGTTGAATTGTCCGATTCTGATGGCGCGATTGTTGTCGCCTTTAGGCAGGGGGATGAAGCGCTCAAGAGGTACAGGTTCCAGAAAAATATTAAGTTCTCTTGCCGCTTGAAGCAAAGCCTGATGTTCCATGTCTGTGGGAAGATCGCTTCCAATAAAATCAATGTCAATGGTTTGGCGGGGACTTCCCAGTAGCGTAAGTGCGCTTCCCCCGATCAGGTATAGACGGATGGGGGTTGTAATATGTTGCCCCAGTTTCGACAGTGCATTTTGAAGCTCATTGTTATCCACGGCTTTTTATTTCCAATCCTTTGATGAATATCTGGGCGGCGTGCTTGTAGGTTCCCAGCCAGTTCACTTTTTCGCCGCTTAATTCTCTATGCCGTTCAGCGAGCAGGAATAAGTTCGTTTCAGGGTCGTCTGTGATTTGCAGGTTCAGATCCCTGGAAAACTGCTCAGGCAGAGTCTGTTTCTCCCCTGTGAATGTGGTGAGTTTTGAGCGATGAACTCTTTGCAGCCAAACCGCCGCGCTGTAATAACATTGAAGAATGAGTCGCGTGCGGGGCGGTAAAGTATGGACGACCTCGCGGACATGGCTTGAGAATTCAGGGTGCTCAAGAAATAAAGGAATGAGAGACAGGCGTAAACGTGCTTCTTTGCTATCCGCCAATGCTGCGATCATGCGTTTGGGATCTCGGTGAAGCGCCTCGCTGTCGTTTGATCCGCCCATGATGAAGTTGACGCCAAGCATATGCAAGGCATTGGCCAATTGTGCGCCCGTCACTTCTACAGAATGACTCATGCAATAATTATAACCCTTCATCTTATCCCCCCAATATGACAGAAATACCGTCGTATTGGGGGACATCGTACCCGAGCGAAGTGAGCGGTAGGTACCGCTGTTGGTCGAGTAGCTGGTGTTCTTCCAGCATATCGAGACCCAACGGCGGAGGGGGCTGCTCTACTCTTCCCACACCGAATGATACGCCCACAGAGTCAAAATACCTGCCCACCCGTCCTCCCCCAAATCCGACAGAGATACCGTCGATTGGGGGAGTTTATTCATCCTTCACAAGTGAGCGGTGGTGCCCTCACCCTCCCACACCGAATGATACGCCCCCACACTCTCAAAATACTTCACCATCTTCTCGTAGAACGGATGCGTTGTGATCGTCGCACTGTCACCGATCACGATCAGCTTGCGCCGTGCGCGCGTCATCGCCACATTCATGCGGCGCGTATCCGCCAGGAAGCCGACTTCACCTTCACGGTTCGATCTCACCAGACTGACGATCACCGCTTCTTTCTCGCGGCCCTGGAACCCGTCCACGCTGTCTACTTCAATGCTGCTCCTTCCGCCGTCCCCGGCGGAAGACTTGGATAATTTCTCTCGAAGCAATTTCACCTGCGCCGAATACGGCGAGATCACAGCGATGTCTGCGGGCGAGACTCCGCAGGCGAGCAACTCGTCCACTTTCTGGATGACCAGATTCGCCTCCTGTGGATTCAGGCGGCTGTCCCCGTCGGGTTCGCGCTCTTCGTCGTAGCTGGCGCCTGCCGTGTCGATAAAGTGAATGGGAGTCGCTGTCAGTGGCGATGATGTTACTTGAGGAAGATCAGCCAGCAGGGCGGTGCGGACCGTTTCGTCGGCTTGTAAATTCCCATCGTAAAAGACATCCGAAGAAAAAGACATGATGTCTTCATGCATGCGGTATTGCACATTTAGTAACCTGCTCCATCCGCCGTCCCCGGCGGATGGAGTGCCGTGGAGAGTAAGCAGGCGTTCCATCAGGCTGATGTTGAAACCGCCGCGCATCGCCTCAGACGAAAGCACCGTCGGCGGAAGCTGGCAGTGATCGCCCGCCAGCACGAGCCGCTGTGCATATTGCAGGGGGATCCACGCGGCGGGCTCGGTGCATTGGCTGGCTTCATCCATGATGCACCAATCGAAATATTTCCCTTCGAGCCGATCGCGGTCGAGGCCCGTGGCCGTGGCGCACACAATGCGCGCCTTGCTCAGGATGCCTTCGGTCACCTGTTCTTCGATCTGCCATGCTTCCCTGAGCATGTCTTTCGCTTCCTGCCGCATCGACTGCTTCGCGCCAGGCTCGGGTCTGGCGCGCGTCCATTTGACGGATTGGTCGCGCAGGGCATACGCATCGCGTGTGAGTTTGTTCGCGATCTTCACATCGGGATGATTTTCAACCAGCAGGTCGAGCGTGTGTTCACGCAGTTCGGGTGTAACGCGTGCGGGGTGCCCCAGCCGAACGACATTCTCTCCAGCGGCGATCAGGCGCTCCAATAAATGATCCACCGCCAGGTTGCTCGATGCCACGGCCAGCACGCTTTGTCTGCGCCGCGTGATCTGACGGATCAACTCCACCAGTGTGGTGGTCTTGCCCGTCCCAGGCGGCCCGTGGATGATGGCCACATCCTCCGCGCTCAATGCGAATTGCACCGCTTCGATCTGCGAAGCGTTTAGTTTTTTGTTGAATACTTGAATCGGTTCGATCTTCTCGAAGACAGGCCCCGCCGCCCCGATCAGCACATCGCGCAGCACTTCCAGCCGACTGCCCCCGCTCGCGCCTCTTGCCAACTCCATGGCCTGTCTCTGTCGAAAACGCGATATCTCGTCTGTGGCACGGTCCAGCCGAAACGTGGGCTTCTCCGCTTCTGTTTCAATGAACTGACTGACCGCCACCTGAATTGCATCCCTGCGAATGGCGCTGACGATTCCCCGCCAGCCATTCTCTACATTCGCCGAAGAGGCGCGCTCCTCCGACACGATGACGGGGCTGCCCACCCCAAGCCTTGTCCACGGGAGGGAGAGGGTCTCGTTGCGTTTGCCAAATCCCAATAGGAAATGTCCACCCAGCCCATAGCCTTCCTCGCGAATGACCAGGTTGATCAGGCTGTTGCCCGTTGCCTCAGCCTCGGCAGGGGAGAGCTTCGTGCGCTCGCGCACCGCCTCCCGCTTCTCAGCCTCCGCTTCCAGATCGAGCAGCAAAGCGAGATTTCCAAAATATTCAGTCGGAGAGTTTTTCATGGCGGGTTATTTTACCCCCTCTGCCTGCATTCGCAGGCACCTCCCCCAAATACGACAGAAATACCGTCGCATTTGGGGGAGGTTGGGTGGGGGCATTGAGTGCAAGTGCCTTCAATCCCTTCGTCCTGAGCGGAGCGAGTGCCCTCCGAGCGCAGTCGAAGGACAACACACGCACTTAACATAACCTGCAAGTATAATGTCCGAATGACTGCCATCCTATTTCGCGCCCACGCGGTGCAAAGAATGTTCGAACGTGAGATACCCGTCAGCAAGGTCCGCAAAGCCTTGGAGACCGCGGATGTGATCGAGGATTACTCCTCCGAAATGCCCGAACCCAGCCGCTTGCTCCTCTCATTTCAGGGCAAACGTCCCTTCCATGTGGTGACCTCTGAGAACCACGCCAAAATGCAAACGACGATCATCACCGTGTATCTGCCCGACGCCAGTAAATGGAAAAAAGACTTTCGGAGCCGCAAGTAACCCTAAAAACTTTATGCCACTTCGTGGTGAAAGAACTCTCTATGAATTGCATCATCTGTAGACAAGCCGAGACAACCCACAGTTTTACCTCCATCACCTTTGAACGCGACGAATTCAAACTGGTCATCCATAATATCCCAGCCCAGGTTTGCCCCAACTGCGGCGAAGCCATCGTCAACGAAGACGTTGCCCTGCAATTGATCAGCCAGGCGGAAGATTCATTTGCACAAGGGTTGATCGAAGACATTCGCGAATATTGAATTCCCCCGAGGCCAGATTAAAGTCAAAGATGGACAGAGAGAGCCCTGTCCATCTTTGGAAAATACGAAGCTTATTACCTCACCTTGTGCAATGTCGTTCTGAGCGACAGCGAAGAACCTCTACGATTGCCTCGGAGGCCCTCACCGCACTGGCGTGCGGCACAAGTGTCGCTATCCACATCGTCCCGATATCCTTCGGAGGGAATTACGACTGGGTGTGTAAGATGAGTTATTAATCTGCTGCTGCAACACCAGCCAATATTTCAGTCTCTTCCACATGTGCGCGGGATGTGTTCGCATTCAGCTTCGTCGTCAAATTCAA
Source organism: Candidatus Villigracilis affinis (assembly GCA_016718275.1). Classification (GTDB taxonomy): domain Bacteria; phylum Chloroflexota; class Anaerolineae; order Anaerolineales; family Villigracilaceae; genus Villigracilis; species Villigracilis affinis. Next base: position 75,983 of record JADKEA010000013.1, on the reverse strand, counting down.
CGCCACAAGCAGGATCACCGCCTCCATCGTGAACAGAGACGAATACGCAAAGAACGCATTCCCCGTCGCATAGCGGACACTATCCACGAGAATGCCGCCCGTCAAATTGCCGACCGCATGGCCGACCATGTTCGCCACGCCCCATACGCCCATCAACATCCCCGCGCGGATCGGTGTAGTGAAGGAGATGATCGCGCTCAACATGCCCGCGCCCGCCAAGCCTGTGCCGATTCCCATCACGAAGACCAGGCTCTTGAAGATACCTACGTTGCCCATCAATCCCGTCACGATCAACCCGATGAAAACGAGAATGCTGGCAATAATGCCTGTGCGCATCAGCTTCATATATCCCAACCACTTGATCAGGAACAAGCCAGACAAAAGCATCGAAGCCAATACACCGAGTCCCCAGTACATGGTCAGGCGGGTGGTATCACCGACGCTCATGCCAAGTACCAGCGCACCGTACGGCTCAAGCAAAGCATCCTGCGCGAGTGTTCCAATGAAAGTACAGATCACCAGCGTGAAAAGAATGCGTACTTGCGGGTCAGCGAATACCACATCTCGCAGCACTTGCTGGAAAGGCATCTTGCGTGCCTGCTCTGCGGCAGTCTCTGCAACTTGATTCTTGGATTCCTGTCCAATGGCGGCGAAGGTCGCCAGTAAAAAGATGGCAACTGCCACGCCTGTCGCAACGCTGATCAACTTGGCAGGGTCATATGTTTCCAGTGCCTTGCCGATGAATCCCGCTCCCATCACCGAGCCAAGCAGAGTCGCTACTTCATAGAAGGTGATGGCGCGCGTGCGATACGTTCCCGTATAGCGGTCGGATACCAACGCCTGATAGGTGTTGTGCGCAAGGTTACGTCCAAGGCCGTACAGCATGAAGGACAACGATCCGCTCAAGAGCAGCAGTGCGGTCACTTTGGTTGGGTTCGCTGCCAGTCGTGAGGTCGCGATAATTCCCAACCCGATCACCAATGCGCCGAAGATGATATACGGCTCACGGCGCTTCCCGAAGACGGGGTATCCGTCTGAGCGATACCCAAGCCACACGCGCACAGGTGAGATCAAAAGCGGGATGGCGAAGAAGAATGCCACCAGTGTTGCAGGCAGACCCAACTCCGCGATCATGATGCGGTTCAGAGTCCCGCCGATCAACGCGCCGCTCAACCCGTACGCGATGGAGAAGAACGCCAGCCGTGCATTGTTTAGAGTACGAACGAATTTCATTTTGTATGCTCCTAGAATTGAATTGACCAATTGAAAAAATCCAAACATCTAACCACTGAGCCACAGAGGCACGGAGGGTATGGAGTTTTTTATTTGTTTTTTCTCCGTGTTTCCGTGTCTCCGTGGTTCAAAAAGGTTTTTCACATGTTTCCCTTCATTGCCAGCCTAGCCGCCGCCTCACGTCCCTGATGAATACAATCAGGCACGGCGATGCCGCGATATGAACTGCCAGCCAGCGCCAGGCCTTTTGGCAGCAACTTTTCAATTTCATCCACGCGTTTCAAATGACCGACATGCGCTTGCGGGAATCCGCTTTGCCAGCGGAAGGCCGTCCACGTTTGCGGTGCAGCGGTGATGCCGAGCAGCTCTGCGAGTTCTTTCTTCACAGCCTCGATCAACCTCTCATCGTCAAATTCCACCATCTCAGGCGCGCCGCCCCCAATGAAGACTCGCAGCACAGCATACCCAGCCGTTGACCTCTCTGGCATTTTGCGGGACGTGAACGTGACCGCATCGATCATCCGCTTTTCACGGCGGGGGATCATCAATCCGCTGATGACGGGTTCGCGCGGAATATCCGCCTCGCGATACACGAGCGAGAGCGTGCCAATATTCTGATGACGGATCTCGCCTAACTGTCGGCTGGCTTCTGCGGCAATGTCCTTGATCATCGCTGATGTCTGATTCGCCAACGTCGCGAGAATGACACCATCTGCCTGTACTGAGCTTCCATCAGCCATGAAGATTTGATAGCCATTCCCGTGATGTGAGATCTTTTCAACCCGCGCATTCAAGCGCATATCCCCTTTGAGTTGACGGGCAAGTTCATCTGTCAACGCTTGCAAGCCGTTCTTGAAGGAAACAAAGCGCGGCTTCTTCGGTCCCTTCTGTTTTCCGCCACGGAAGGCGCGCTTCAACGCACCCGCAAACAAGCCGCCGCCATCCTTTTCCATTTCACGCATGATCGGCGAAGAGACCATGATGCTCTGCGTCTCTGGGTTCGTGTTGTAGATTCCGCCCAGCACGGGGCCGATGAATTTATCCAGTGCTTCATGTCCCAGCCTGCGGCGCACAAAATCAGCCAGCGATTCATCTTCGTCATCGCGGCGGGCGGGTTGAAATGGTTCAGCCAGCATGCGCAATTTCCCGCGCACCGTCAGCAGCGGGGAGGAGATGAATTTCGTCGGCGAAACAGGTATCGGGTAGAGAGAGGCGCGATCCAGCACGTAGGTCCCGCTGGTTTCAGAGCCAGGGTTCACCACCTGGTCGAGCATCCCCAGCTCGTTTGCCAAATCCCAAGCCTCAGGCTTGCGCGTGATAAGAGTATCAGGCCCGCCTTCAACCAGAAACTGTGCGTCTTTATTCAATTCAAGTTTCGATGAAATGACCTTGCCGCCCCAATGACTTGAGGCTTCAAGTAAGGTAAATTTGATGCCGCGTTGTTGAAGTTCCCACGCGGCGCTCAAACCTGTAATCCCCCCGCCGATGACAGCAATGTGCATACACAGTCTCCTGTTTTTGCTCTCCTCGGCCTGTGATATTTTATATTTATTACCTGATATGTATATATAGATTTTGGAGATTTCACTAAGAGTTGCGTGAGAGATTTAATATGTGATATGTCACGCACTAAAATGGACATATTACGTAAGCAATATCATAAAGTGCAAGATATAATTTTTCGCCACGATTCTAAATTTATAAACGATGGGATATCACTATGGAAATTAACATTGTTGGGTTGGCTACAGCGGCGGCCACGTTCCTCGGCGTATGGCTGGGGCATGTCTCTGTCCGCAAGATCGAACGTGAGACGGTTCATTTGTGGAAGCCGACTGTGAGCGCACTTGTACTGAGTGCCGGATTTGCAGCCGCCTCTTTCTTAACCTCAAGCATGCCTCTGTCTGCGATCTGCGGCATCCTCTCTGTGACATTGTTTTGGGACGCGCTCGAAATCGCCGTTCGCCAACCCAAACGCATCAAGCATGGACATGCGCCCGCCAACCCGAAGAATCCGCGCCATGCGAAGAATCCTTGCTGAATATCCCGAAGCCACAACGATTGACTGGCTCGACCGCGACCCGCGCGGCACTCCATATTCTGCTGCCGAATTGGCGTCCATCAAGGAGAGTGCGAAATGAACTGGTTTGGTTTTTGGCTTTGTCTTGCTACTCTCTTCATTATTGGGTTGGGTTTCGTGTGGGTGATCCGTGGGGAACGTTACTTCGGTCACTTGTGGTGGCCGTATGTGATGGGGGCGGGGGCGTTATGCATTTTGGGCTCATTGTTCATTTCAAACAACTGGGCATCGGCCTTGCTTGGCGCATTTGGCGCATCCCTCATTTGGGGCTCCACCGAGTTGAAGGAGCAAGCCGTGCGCGGTGAGATTGGTTGGTATCCGTTTAATGCAAAGAAGATCCTTCCTCCATTTGTAGAGGTGATCAAGAAGTGGAAAGCACCAAGTTTGTAATGTGAACGGTAAGTGCGTACTTACGGGTGAAGCTCCTTTGCGCCGGTGCTTCAACCGTGATACAATCCCCAGGATGCCCCGAACCCCTTTATTGTTTCCTTCTTTCTTTTTTCTCACTGCCTGCTCGCCCGCTCCCGCATCTCCCACTGTCACATTGCCTCCGCCGATCGTCACCATCATTCGTCCCACTGAAATACCCATCACTGAAACCCCAACCGCCCTTCCTTCGCCGACCGCGCTCCCGCATTTGATGTATCCCTACACCATTGCAGGCCTGCGCGAGCGGACTTTCACAGGCGGCGAGATTTCGCTGGATGTTGTCCTCGGGCTGACGGACACCTACACCCGTTATCTCATTTCCTACCCCTCAGACGGATTACGCATCACAGGCATTCTCCAGATCCCAGCAGGGCAGGGACCTTTTCCCGTCATCGTCATGAATCACGGCTTTGCCGCTCGCAGCAGTTACACATCAGGTAACGGCACAGACCGTGCAGCCGAATATCTTGTGTCGCGCGGCTACATCACCATCGCATCAGACTTCCGCACCTGGGGCGGTTCGGATATCAGTCCGTCTTTCTTTCACACAGGTTTGGTCGCTGATGTGATGAACCTGATCGCATCTCTGCCATCCATCCCACAGGCAGATGTTTCGCGCATTGGCATGTGGGGACACAGCATGGGCGGCGGCATCACCACGAAGATACTCACGCTTGAGACACCTGTCCGCGCGGCGGTGTTGTATGCACCCAACTCCGCCGACGATGCCGACTTGATCGCACGCTGGGGCTATGGCTGCATCGGCGATATTTTAGCAGGTGAACTTCTGGATACCTGTAACTCGGCGGATGTCATTCCAGAGTCTCTGCCAGCGGAGATGATCGCCGCGTATGTTGAATCCGCTACCAGCGCGGAGAGGATGCGCGAGATCGCTCCGTTCTACCATCTGGAAAATATATCTGTTCCAGTCCAAATCCACATCGGCTCCGCAGATGGAGACTACATCGGTTCCACGCCGCCCGAGTGGTCGTATAAATTGAATCAAGGCTTGTTGGATGCAGGCAAGGACGTGGAATTATTTGTTTACGACGGCCAGCGTCATTCCTTCACGGGGGATGCATGGCTTTTGTTCATGGATCGTGCGGTTACATTATTCGATGCGGCGTTAAATACGAATACAATAAGCCAATGAATAGCCGTGCCCGATATTTAATACTCCCTGTATTGCTCATCCTTTCTGCCTGCCTGTCCACACCTGCGAGTTCAACGGCAGTGGTTTCAACTGCAACCCATACACCCGTTCCAGTTACATTTACGCCATCCATCACACCCTCGCCGACGGCGACGATGACACCCAAAGAAGCGTTGCAGCCATTCACCATTGACGGCTTGCGGAAACATAAATTTCAAAGTGGAAAGATCATCATTCGCGAGACTCTGCTTGAGACTGAGGTTTTCACGCGCTACTTGATCGAATATCCCAGCGACGGCCTGACCATCACGGGAATTTTGCAAATCCCGAAAACTGGCGAAGCTCCGTTCCCAGTCATTGTGATGAATCACGGGTTCTTTTCCCGTTACATTTATAACTCCGGCGATGGCACCGACCGCGCCGCCGAGTTTCTGAATCGACGCGGCTACCTCACGGTCTCCTCTGATTATCGCAGCTGGGCCAATGCAGAGACAGGTGTGAGTTTGTTTTACTCGGGTCTTGCCATCGATGTCATCAATTTAATGAACGCACTTCCATCCATTCCTGAAGCAGATACCGAACGCATCGGCATGTGGGGGCACAGCATGGGCGGCGGCACAACTTTGAAAGTGCTTGTCGTTGATGACCGCGTGAAAGCTGCGGTTTTATATTCCACCGTCAGCGGTGATTTTGAAGAGGTCATCGGCCGTTGGGGGCCGGGTTGTCTCGGGGATGTCTTCGAAGGTGAAGCGACCTTTGGCTGTAATTCTTCCGACATTCTCCCCTTGGATTTACCCGATGACTTGATCGAGGCCTACTTTAAAGGGACAACTGATCCTGTTATTCTGAAAGCGGTCTCTCCGATCTATCATTTGAAGAACGTCACAGCGCCTGTGCAGATCAATTACGGCACCGAAGATGGCAAAACCTCTGCAGGCACGCCGCCCGAATGGTCAAAAAAGTTATACGATGCCTTCCTTGAAGCGGGCAGGGAAGCCCAGCTCATTGGCGTGGAAGGCGAGGAACATTCCTTTAAATACGATCAGTGGTTCTATTTGATGGAACGCTCCGCGCAACTGTTTGATAAATACGTGAAGTAAAATCTGCGCGCTGAGTGGTGCGCAGCCGAAGTGCGCAGATGGCCATTTCCAATTGATTGCTTCGCAAGTAAACTTACCGCCTTATGAAAAAAATTCTTCTTATTGGTATCGCTCTTTTCTTTCTTGTTGCCTGTGGTAATCAGCAGATCGCGACCCAGCCTGCGCAAGCTTTGATCACGATCCCATCCAACGATGGGGAGTGGGGTGGTACAGGTCTCTCGCAGGACGGATTATCCTTTACGGTCAAATTTACCATCCGCGAGAATCATCTGGCTGGGATCGTGTACAGTTTTACGGGGACAGATGGCATCAGTTGCACTGGGATCGAATACGGGCATCTGGATGTCGCAGATGAACTCGCCATCGTCGACGATCGGTTTTCCGCAGTGCTTGGTGACGACCTTTCCATCGATGCTTCGTTTTCAAATTTGAAGTCTGCATCGGGGCATATGACCATCCACTGGCATGACCGACAGCCGCGCTGTAACGGTGATTATGAAGTGGATTGGACAGCGGAAAAAGCCGAGACTCAAGCCGGGCAGGCTGGGCAGCCACGAAACCCAAATGCACCGAATTCATTCGAGACTTTTGTTCAAATTCTTGTCTTTGGCTTGTCGAACGGCGCAGTTCTTGCGTTGAACGCCATCGGCGTGACCTTGATCTATGGCACGGTCCGCACTTTGAATCTGGCGCACGGCGATGTCTTCGCGCTGACGACTGCATTGGTCACCTCCATTATTAATATCATCGGCATTCGTGAAAACTGGCCCCCGCTTCAACTTGCGGGCGCTTTATTCTTTGTATTTCTTTTGGCAATGTCTTTGGGGGCGTTGCTAAGTGTGGGTGTGGAGATATTGGGCTTTGCTCCATTTCGAGGTGCTTCAAGGCTTGGGCCATTGATCGCCACACTTGGCTTGTCGTTTATTCTTTTTCAAGGCGCTCTTGTCTGGCGCACCTATCAGGGCTCGTGGATCCCCGGGGAGCATCGCAGTGTACCGGGTTTGCCTGAAGTGCCCACAGATGGCATTCCTTCATTCCTGCCTGAGATCAATCTGGTGAAATATTTCGGATTGCCGATGAATGTCATCATCCGCTTTAGCGATGTATTTGTGATTCTCTCCGCGGTTGTTTTGGTGGCACTTGCCAATTGGTTTATTCAAAAATCACGTACGGGCCGCGCCATTCGGGCGGTTTCTCAAAACCAGCAGGCGGCGCAAATATTGGGAGTCAACATCGGCGGGACGATCCGCAAGGCGTTTGCTTTTGGCGGTGCGTTTGCTGGGGCGGCAGGATTTATCTTCGCTTTATATTATTCACGCCCATTTGGCTCGCATGGCGCACAAAGCGGACTATTTGCGTTCATGACTGCTTTGTTGGGCGGCATTGGGAATCCGTTTGGCGCGCTGGTGAGTGGATTCTTGATCGGCGGACTTTCCTCGTTAAGCGATTATTACCTCACCGCACAGTGGACTCCTGCGTTGCTGTTGTTGATCCTGATTTTGTTGTTTGCCTGGCGGCCGAACGGATTCACTTCGGATGCGGATGGGGGAGAAACAACTGTCGTACGTGATTCTGTAATTTTGACGGCACCAGTTCAAGGGTCCAGTGGGAGGCGTTGGCTCGTCATCGCATTGCTGGTTCTGTTTGCATTTCCATTGATGTTTCAAGGCGGACAGGTCATTTTGCGCCTGGCTGGGATTTTTATTCTGCTGGCGCTTGGGCTAAATCTTGCGCTCGGAGTCGCGGGCTTGCTGGACCTTGGTTTTGCCGCCAGCTTCGGGCTGTCTGCGTATCTGACGGCTTTGCTCACTGCAAAATTTGACATAACCATCGCCTTGCTGTTGGGCGCTGCGATGGGTGCATTTTTTGGATGGTTGAAAGGCGGTCTCGCACGCCGATTGCGGAGCGATTTTTTTGCAGTTGCGACTCTTGCCTTTGGCTTGTTGGTTCGGCAGGTGATCATCAACCTCGAGTTCACAGGCGGGATGGGCGGTATCGGCGGGATCGCTGCGCCGCATATTTTGGGCTTCAGCCTTGCCGGGCAGATGCAGAGATATTATCTGGTCTTCTTTGTGATCGTTTTGCTCGCATGGATAAGCCAGCAGATCATTTCTTCACGCACCGGACGGGCCTGGATGGCGTTGAGCGATGATGAACTGGCAGCTTTATCTGTGGGCGTGGATGTGAACCTTGCGCGCACGCAGGCATTGATGATCAGCTCGGCTATGGCGGGCATGGCTGGCGTTTTATATGCCAGCACCCTGTCTTTTGTTGAACCAGATTTGATGGCTTTTCATGTTTCCAGCATGATCCTGACGATGGTGATTCTGGGCGGGGCTGGGAGTGTGCCTGGCGCCCTGATCGGCGCGGTGACGATCATTCTTTATGACAAGGTCTTTGTTCCGCAGTTGGCGAACTGGCTGGCGTTGATCTGGCCCGTTGCCATTGGGTCGGTTCCTGATATTCGCGGCGCGAGCTTTTTCAATTTCGGCATTGCGCTTTATCTGACGGTCTTGATACGCTCCCGCCGCCGTTCTTGACACGCCTGATTTCCCGCGATAAAATCGCATTACTATATTTCACTTTGAAAGGAGGCACGAAAAAATGAAATCCATCTTGTTAGCTGTCAAAGCACTTGTTTGCGCGCCTCCTGCAGGGTTAATGTAATACTGGCTTTTTGCCTTTTCAACATTGAACCGCAGTGCGCTTTTGCCCTGCGGTTTTTGATTCCGATCAGCCGCGGGCTTGACCCTGCGGTTTTGTTTTTAACGCAGGGCGATGGAAAATAGATTTTTATAACGTATAAGGTTGTTTGAAAATGAGTAAAAATCAACTTCTTGAGTTTTATGAAGAACTCGACGAATTAAATGAAGACGGGACGCAATCTTCCCATAAACGCGTCTCGCAGAAACGTGAGTCAAGGAAGCGCGTGATGGAGGCCAGTCTTTTTGTCCGCGCTCAGGAAATTTCACGCGAATTTCAGTTTACCTACAAGGCCGCCCGCTTTGAAGAGGCCTGGCTGCTGGATTCTCTTTCGGAAATTGCCGAACACAAGTGGATCTCGGATGTGCTTCGCAAAGTGAAGGGCGGCAAGGAGGCCTCGGTCTATCTGTGCAAGTCTGGCGTTGCTGTGGATGCGCCACTGGTCGCCGCGAAGATTTATCGTCCGCGCATGCTGCGCAACCTGAAAAATGACCAGCAATATCGCACGGGCCGCGCCGATTTGGATGAGAGCGGCAACGTCATCGTCGATGATGGCACATTGCACGCCATGCGAAAACGCACCGCTTTCGGTGAAGAGGCAAGGCATCAATCGTGGATCGCCTATGAATTCCAGACCCTGAAATCCCTGCACGAAGCAGGCGCAGATGTCCCGAAGCCGTATGCGATGGAGAAGAACGCCATCCTGATGGGATACATCGGCGATCTGGCATCTGCTGCGCCTCCGTTGAATGCTGTGAATCTGGAATTGGACGAAGCCCAATCGCTTTTTGATCGCGCGGTGTACAACATCGATTTGATGCTTAAGCATGGCCGCATCCACGGTGATCTGTCTGCGTATAACATCCTGTATTGGGATGGCGACATTACGTTGATCGATTTCCCGCAGGTGGTCATTCCTGAATCGAATCCTGCTTCGTGGAATATCTTTTTGCGCGATGTCTCACGGGTGTGTCAGTATTTTTCGTCTCAGGGCGTTCAATGTAACGGGCTTTCCCTTGCCACCGAATTGTGGACATCTCATGGTCACAAGGTCTTCAAGATTGATCCGAAGTATCTGGATGCTGAAAGTTCTGAAGATCGGCATGCCTGGGAAGCTCAACAATAAAAACATATCCCCTGACCACACTGGTCAGGGGATATGTTTATTCGGTACAATTGCGCGCAGGAGAGTGAAACATGAATAACGTCCGCCCGAAATTAACTTTAATGAATGAAGAGCAGATCCTCGAAGCGCATAAAAACGTTTTGAAGGTGTTAAGCGAAACTGGTGTGCGCGTGGATTCGCCTGCGATCCTGCAAATGCTCGAGTGGAAACTCGGCTTGAAATCAGAGGATCGCATTATCAAGTTTCCGCCTGAAATTGTGGAAGATGCGATCAAATCCACGCCGAAGACGATCGATGTGTACGATCGCCGCGGCGAACATAAACTAAAGTTGGGGGAAGACCGTCTGCGCTTTGGAGTGGGGGTGACCGCGTTGTTTTATCAAAACCCCGTGGATGAAACGCTCGATATTTTCAAACGTAAAAATTTTCAAGACCTCGTGCGCCTCGGCTCGAGCCTCAAGCATTACGATGTGATTTCAACCGTGGGGATCGTGCGTGATGTGCCTGAGGAATTGACCGACCTGTACGGCTCACTTGAACACATTGCGAATACCACCAAGCCATTGGTCTTGCTCGTTTCAGATGAAAACAGGTTTCCCGATGTGATGCAGATGTTCGAAATGCTGCATGGTGATCTTGGCAGCAAGCCCTTCATCATTCCGTATTTCAACCCCGTCAGTCCGCTGGTGATGAATGCAGGCACAGTGGATAAAATGAAAATTTCCATCGAACGCGGCCTGCCGATCATCTTTTCAAATTACAGCATGGCGGGCGCATCCACGCCGCTTACGCCTGCGGGCACGTTGACTCTGCTCATGGCCGAGTTGCTCGCCGGGCTGGTCATCAGCCAGACCATCAAAAAAGGCGCGCCCATTTTGCTCGGCATGTTACCCGTCTATTTTGACATGCGCACCATGCTCAATTTTTACGATCCGCAAAGCATTCTCATCAGCGTGGCCTGCTCCGAGATGTTGAAATATTACGGCATTCCGCATTGCTCCACTTCAGGAAGCGGCACGGGCTGGGGCATGGATTTGATTTCCGCAGACACCTACTGGATGAATACCCTCGCGCTTCTTCTCTCACACGGACACTTGGCTCCGTTCATTGGAGATTCGCTTGGCTCGAAATCGATCTCGCCAACAACCTTCGTCCACGCGCACGAGATCATTGACCAGGCCCTGCGCCTGCATGATGGTTTTCAACTGGATGATGTCAATTCTGCTGTAGATGAGATTGCAAAAGTGGGACCAGGAAATAACTTTTTGAAATCTCCATCCACCCTGCGAAACTATAAGAACGGATATTACATCAGCAATGTCTATCCTCATTACAGCATGGAAAAATGGCAGGAGGCAGGTGCGCCAACCGCCCGTCAGGTTTTGCGTGAAAAGACACAGGATTTGATGGCGTCTGCTTCTGCGCCTGATGACCATGCTGAATTTATTGGGAAGGGTGAGGAGTTTATTTCTAAAATCGGGAGGTAACAGGCGTGGATGGGAAATGGATCATTTTGTAAACGTTGGAAGAAAAAGTATGCGCATATTAGGGTAACAGCATACGACTCTATTCCTTCGACGGAAACTTCTCTCTGATCTCATACACCATCACGACCTACTCCATGCCGCTTTGCCACGCGCGCAGGTCGCGATAACTCTTTATCCCCATAATTCTCCTTTCAGGAGTCGGGAGCTAGGGGTTGGGGGTCAGAACCATCCCCTAACCCTAACTCCCATCACCCAGCTAATAGCTCCTTCACCGTCTCATCCCAATCCAACGCCTCGCCCGCCTTCAACCCCGCCTCCACCACGGACGGGTCGAGCGCCCATTCGGCGAGCGTCCTGTCCATTTGGCGCTGGAAATCGCTGGTCCAGCTAGGCTGGTTGCGTACCAAGCCAAATAAAGCCAACGCCCGCTCGGTCTGTCCTTCGGCGTGGAAGAGAAAGCCAAAATTATTCACCACCCCCACCACCAAGTAAGGCTGGCCGCTCTGTTGCGCCAGCGCAAGCCCTTCGTGCAAGCCCGCGCGTGCCGCGGCGAGTTGACCGAGTTCGATGTCCACTCCCGCCAGATTACCGAGAACCAAGGCGATGGCGGATTGCCAACCCATCTCGCGGGACAGTGCCAACCTCTGCTGGTAATATTCCTTCGCCATTGCGTAATCCTTGCGCTCACCCGCAGTCCAGCCCAAGTTGTTGAGCGCTCTCAGTATCAGCAAGCGGTAGCCCGCCGCCACAGCCCGCGTGTGGACTTCGCGCAAGAGCCGTTCTGCTTCGGCTAGATCACTTTGAGATAACGCCACAAGCCCCATCCGATTGAGCGCGCTTAACTCAGCATCCAAGTCTCCTAACGCACGTGCCAGACTCAGGCTTTCATCGAGCGCTACTTTGGCATCTTCCAGTTCGCCCAAATACCAGTTCACATCGCCGAGCGCATACAACGCGAGACATAATGTTCGTGAGTCGTCGCTGGCGCGCGCCATGTGCACGGCTTCGGCGATAATCGCCTGACCTTCGGCATAATTGCCCAATCCCATAACAAGCTCGCCCAAATATACCTGCGCGGAGGCGCGGTCGGCATCAGTTTTCGCGGCGGCTTGTGCCTGATCGATCGCGGCGCGCGCGGCGGGAAAGTCGTCCATAATCGAATCCGCTAGTTTCAACGCCAGTGCGGAACGTTCAGGGTCGTCCTCGGGGGTCAGTTCCAGCAAGCGGGAAAAATAATCCCGCGCGGAGTTTAAGGCGCTTACATCCAATGCGGCTTGCCCCGCCTTCTTCAAATAGGCACGCTGTTTGGCAGGGTTGTCACTGCGCTCATAGTGATACACCAGCATGTCCAGCAGGGATGCTTCGGTCAACGCCCCCGCCGCGATCTGTCTTTCCAGATACGCCGCCAACTGTTCATGCAATTTGGCGCGCGTGGCAAACGGCAGACTCTCGTAAGTCACTTCATGCGTGACGATGTGCTTGAACAGATACGCCAACTCAGGCTCGGGCGTGTCCAGAGGCGTGATGTCCAGCCCCGCCAATTGCTCCAGATCAGATTGCACGCGATTCATTCCGCCCAATTCGGGATAGTACCCCGTCAGCCACTCGACGCGGAACAAACGCCCGACGATGCTCGCCACGCGCAGGGTGGTCTTCTCGCGCTCGCTCAACTGGTCAATGCGGCTGAGGATGAGCGTGTGCAAACTGTCGGGCAGTTCAATTTTGTTCAGGTCGGCGGGATCGAGTCCACGGTCACGCACGTAGTTGAGCAGTTCTTCCAGATAGAACGGATTGCCCTGCGAGCGCGCCATCAGTTTATCCACCAAGCCGCTCGGCAGTGCGCCGCCGCGCGCAGGATACAACTGCGCCAGTTTCGCGCGGATGGCACTCTCCGCTTCGGCTTGATTCAATTCATGCAGTTCAATTTTGGTGAAGTTCGGCATGGCTTCGAGCCGCGGCGCTTCCAACCGCGCCAATTGCGGCGGACGATACGCCAGCACGAAACACACGCGGCTGTCAGTCAACGCGCGCGCCAATTCTTCGAGCAGGTCATGCGAAAGCGCATCGATCCAGTGCATATCTTCGATGACGATCAACAGCGGCTCATCTTTCCGCCGCCGCGCGCAAACAATCTTCGAGCAATGCCCGCAACGCGCTCTTACGATACTGCGGTTCAAGTGTTTTGGTGAAATCATTATCAGGGATTTCCAAACCCAGCACGACGTTTAACAGCGGCATGGCTTGCACACGTTCAGGCGCGCGGTCTTCGATCTCGCCTTCGAGATTACGCATTTGTTTTTTCAACGGCGCAGACGGGTCCACATCGAAGAACGCCTGCCAGATGGATTTCCATGTTTGATACGGCGTATTGACCGCATCCGATTGACAGGCTCCGCCATAACCAGCGAAGCCTTTGCGACGGGCGAGTCGAATCACCTCCGCCACGAGTCGGGACTTGCCCATGCCTGCCTCTGCCACGATACCTATTATCTGCCCTTGACCTTTTTCCGCCAACTCTAATTTGTCATTGATGACTCGCAGCTCTTGCGTTCTTCCCACCATCGGCAGGGCGTAGGTTGGTTCTTGTAATCGAATGGCACGTTGCTGGCGTTCCCCCGTCACTGCGAACACAGGTAACGGCTCCGCTTTGCCTTTCATTGCTAATGGCGAACGGGGTTCTGACGAAAAATAATTTTCAACTGCTTTATACGCGTGACCACTCAACAATACCTCACCAGGTGCAGCATTGCTCATCAAGCGCGCCGCGAGATTGACTTCATCGCCCAACGTGCCGAACGTCTTGCGCGTCACACCGCCATACGTGCCCACACGCATCAGTCCCTGTGTGATGCCCATCTGCAACTGCAACTTGGTTTTCTCCCGCAACTCCAATGCCGCCTTCACCGCGCGACGAGGATCATCCTCGTGCGCGCTCAACGCTCCAAAGTCGACATACACATAACTGCCCTTGTCCCCGATCGAAATGCCCATCAACGTGCCGTCATAGCGCGAAGCGATTCTCTGCACTTCGCGAATAAACGCATCCAACTCGCTCTCGGCTGAATCCGAATCATAGTCGATGCCCGTGAACCGCACAAACAACGCCACACACGGACGGAACTCGGTCAGGAACGATGCTTGTCCTGTTGTCTCGCGGTCATACACACTTGAATGAATCCACGGTCTAAGTTGTTCAGAAGTTATCAGTGATTCGTCTACAGTTTCATCACGCACTGATAACCGATCGCTGGTTACTGATAACTTCTCCACCAAGGCAAACCTCTCCCCATTCTCGTCACTTCGCCATTCTTTGACAACCACTGCATTTCCCAACGCTTGCACTGTCGCTTCATCCACCAGCACATCACCTTTGTTGGCAAGATGTTCCCCGACTGCCGTCCGCATCACCGTCGCCCCCGCCAATGCGTCCAGATAGTGGATCGTCGGATCGCCCACCACGAAACGGCGCGCCGCACCTGTTGCAAGCGCGACCTTCAAAGTCAATGCCGTTGTCGAGCCATTGGGTAATGCGATCGAACTGAACACGCCCATCGCAGTTTGTAACGCAAAAGCGCAAGTTGCAGCGCGTGGCGTAGCGGGTCCATTTGAATCGTCGAACCAGCAGGTGATCGCGTCGCCAGCAAAGTTGATTACACTGCCACCCTGTTTTTCAACTTCAGCGATCAACGCGGTATACACCGTGCCGAGATGTTTCGTCAGTTCTTCAGCGCCGTGTCGCGAACCAAGCGATTCACGCAAGCCTTCGGTCAAGGACGTGAAGCCAGAGATATCGGCAAATAGCGCAGCTCCGCTCGTGCGGTCGGGCAATGATCCTCCGCGCGATAAGGCGCGCAGGCGGTCTTGAGGGAGATACGTGTGTAATGTCATGAATTGGTTTTGGTTAAGTGGAGTTTAATGGTGCGATTATACGCCAATAGTTATAGTGAAGATATGGAGGGCGGGATGGAAGAAAAGGTGCGGAAGCCATTTACTTAAATTTGCCCCATAAACCATATCCTGCATCCCTTCTCTGTTCGCGCCGTTCGTGCTGTTCATGGATTTGCTCCACATGATCTGCCTTCTCATCAATGGCGGCTTCCAGCCATAGGCGGCCTTTTTCTGCGGTGGCGTGACTGCCCGCGCCGTACGCGCCTGTTTTGGTGTCGTCATCCCAGGGCGGATTGGCAACCAAAGACCCGCCTTCGATCCAATCCATGTAGTAATCGGGCGTGGCGACGAAATCTGTTTCATCCACGACACGCTCCATTTGACAGAGGTCGGGGCGCAAGTGAAGCATATACGATGTTTCGAGTTCACCAGCGTGTCCCATGCCGCCGATTTTCGATGTGCGATATTTTTCCAATGCCTCCGCGCCGATGCGGCCTGAGGTATGCAAAAATGCGGTGGCGCAGAAAATGCGGCGGTGACGTTCGCCAGCATATTTCACGATATTGACCAAAAACGAAGTGTTGCCGCCGTGCCCGCTCATTAAGTAGAAGCGGTCAAATCCGCGCGCGACGAGAACATCAATGACAGCAATCCAAAAATCCTCGAAAGCGCGTCCGCCAGCATTCAGGGTCGCCGCAAATGATGACCGATGTGTACTGACTCCATACGGCATGACAGGCATCGCCCAACTGCGTGTAGGCACTTTGGCTGATGTGCCTTGGGCGATTGAATT
The DNA here is from genome assembly GCA_016718275.1 of Candidatus Villigracilis affinis. Lineage (GTDB taxonomy): Bacteria > Chloroflexota > Anaerolineae > Anaerolineales > Villigracilaceae > Villigracilis > Villigracilis affinis. The sequence continues at coordinate 59,991 of JADKEA010000013.1, read as the reverse complement.
GATAATGATGGTGTCAACGGAAAGAGGGAGGTGGTATCCATGCTGTTCGGTGTGACCGATGGGAATCAGGATTACTTTTCCGCGCTCGCTATCAGGTGGAAGAAAAGTTTGTGCCTGATACAGTGATGGATGCGGTTGGCGAAGAATCGACGCAGAATGTTGAAGGATGAAACTTGACTGCGGGTCGAGTCCCTGTGGTGCGAGGCAATAAACCCGCGTAAATCCGTCATCACGCAGACTATCCATGAGGTTGACGATGTATTGCGTGAAAATCGGGTCTGGCACTTCAAGTCCACTGCCGCGCCAGCCGAACGGGAATGGTGGCAGGAGTCCGATACGGGGCGGATTGCTTAATTGGTCAGCGAGCAGGTCGAGGTTGTATCCAGATCCGAGTGGGAGGACGAGCGGCGTGTCACGTGGAAGTTCGGCAACTGCATCCCAAGTCATCTCCTCGTATAAAAAGAACTTAGAATTTCGTGTAGCCAAAAAAGAACTGTTATTCATTTTATTTTTTCCTCTCTATTAAGAAGGAAGTAAATACCAATCAAGGAAACGCTCCATGCGCTCGTAAACATCAAGCAGGTTCTCGCGGCGCAGGAAACCATGCGGCTCGTCGCCGTAGGTTTTGTATTCGAAGGTCTTCCCCTCATGGCGCAAGGCTTCGACCCATTCTTCGCTGGCTTCGGGCGGAACGATGCTATCGAGCAACCCATGCAAAATAAGCACAGGTTTTTGCACGTTCTTCGCTTCGGTGATGGGGGAGCCTTTGAGATAGGTTTGTAAATTCTCCGATGGGTGCCCGAGGAAAATTTCGGTGTAAACCCGCAGACGTTTTTCACATTGCGCCCAGGAACTGACCAAATTCGAATCGCCATATTTTGTGATGCCGCAGGCGAAAAGATATTCGGGGTCGCGCGAAAGCGAGCAGATGGTCATGTAGCCGCCGTAACTTCCGCCTGTGATGGCGATGCGGTCGGGTTTGATGTCTTTGAAGGTGCGCAAATATTTTGCGCCATGCAAACAATCCTGCGTGTCGCCGACGCCCCAATCGTTGTAATTGGCGCGCTCGAATTCCTGGCCATAGCCTGTAGAACCGCGATAATTCGGCGCGAGATAGGTATAGCCTTTTGCGGCATAATACTGCGCAAGTTCATCCCACCCAAAACCATATTGGTCTTTCGGCCCGCCATGCGGATACAGAATCGCCGCGCCATTTGATTTTTCAGGGCGATACAAAAATGCGGGAATTTCCAACCCATCGTAGCTCTTGTATGAAACCACTTCAGGCACGATGAATTTATTTCTCTGTAATGCAGGCGGATTTGAAAAAGTAAGCTGCGTGATTTTCTTGCTTGGAAGTTCCATGCGATAAACATCGGGCGGAAGGGTCGGACCTTCGAACTCGAACGTGATAAAGGATTCATCTTTCGCCCAATTTGGATTTGAATGAATGCCCTTCTCGCTTCTTAATGCGGACCTTGAACCTGATTCTGTCTCAAGCATCATTAACTCAAACGAGCCGCCGTTGTTCTCCACCACAAGCATTTGTTTTCCTGAAGGCGACCATTCGTATTGAAAGATGTCTCTCCCAGCTTTGGTGAGTTGATGCAGACCTTCGCCATCAGGCTTGATAAGATACAGTTCTTCGCGCCCAGTTTCCTGCGAGATGAACGAAATCCATTGGCCATCGGGTGACCACTTCGGCAACATCGCGCGCGTGGACGGTTTTCCGTACAACGTGGTTTGTTTGCCCGTTGCGATTTCAAGCAGGACGATATCGAGTCGATTCAAATCGTCGAGGCGGCGCAGGTTGAAGACGATGAATTTTCCATCGGGCGAGGGACGCGCATCCCAGTGATCGCCGAGGGTGTCTGTGGTGAGAGCGCGCGGCCATGAACCATCGCGGTCGGTGAGCAGTAATTGATCGGTGTCGTTTCGTTCAACGGTGACGATCAGGCCGTTTGAGTCAGGCATCCAACGCGGCCCACTGGCGGCGACGGCGAAGTCGGTGATCTTTTTGGGAAGTCCGCCATCACGTGGGACGATATGGACATGACCCTTGATTCCAAAAGCCAGCCAGTTGCCGTCGGGAGACCATTCGGGAGTTTCATCATCCCAATATGGGGCAAGCGGACGTTCGGTGGTGATGCGTGAAAGCCAGCCGCCATTTGCCGACATCGTAAAGACATCGGAAAGGCTTTCGCCGTCTTTGATGCAGGCGATCTGTCCCTGAGATGAAAGCGTGTGAGACCGAATCCGCTCAAGGGAAGTGAGAAGCGATAGATTTAGTCCAGCAGGTGGATTTAAGTCAGGTCGCTTGACCGAAGGCCATCCATTCCGTTCGTATTTTTCAGTGAGTTTTACAGAGTTATCCATGATGATTTCCTTTCCATTTCGTGCCAAGTATAGCAAAATAGCCCGAATTACAGTACAATTTTTGCAGGATAAACTCTTGGACCCCTTGGAATGTCTTTATTATTTTAGTATTACGAGATGTTGAGTACCCGCGTCAGGGCAGGTTTCTGCCTTGGCGCGTTTTGTTATTCAAAACACAACCAAAGAGGAGAGCATATGAAACGAAGATTTTTATTTATTTTGGTCATCCTGGCGCTGGTTCTCTCGGCTTGCGGAGGAGGTGGCGAAAAATCGATCGTCCGAATCGGTTGGGCGGGCAGCCCCGATAACCTCAACCCCGGCATGGGAATTTTGACCGAATCATATACCATCTATGGGCTGGTCTATGACACGATGTATAACCTCAACCTCGATGGCTCGTTCACGCTCAGCATTGCCGACAGCGTAGTGCGTTCTGACGATGGGTTGGTCTATACGTTCAAGATCAAGGATGGCATCAAGTGGCACGACGGCAAGCCTCTGACTGCTGAAGATGTTGCCTTCACCTATAACCTCTATAAGGATACACCTGAATACCCGTACCTGAACGGATATTACACGACTTATTTCTCGGCTGTTGAGGCCAAGGGCAATGAAGTGATTCTGACCCTCACAGAGGCGATCCCGAATATTGAAAGCCAGTTGGTTTTCCTTTACATCCTGCCCAAGCACGTCTGGGAAGGTGTGAACAAACTGGAATATGAAAACTTTGAAATGATCGGTTCCGGTCCGTTCAAGATGGCTGAATACGCCCAGAATGAATTTGTGCGCCTCACTGCAAACAAGGAACATTTCTCCAGGCCGCCAAAGATCGATGAAGTGGTTTTCCAGACCTTTGAAAACCAGGATGCGCTCGTGCAGGGCATCAAGACCGGTCAATTGGATCTGATCACTGAAATGCCGAATACTTCAGTTGAATCCCTAAAGACTACAGAAAACGTGGAAGTTGTGATCGGTGCGCCGTTCTCCCCAGGTGTGACCGACATCATCTTCAACCAGCTTGATCCCGAGAATTGTCCCACCGATGCGGGCGGGATTTGTACGGGCCATCCCGCTCTGCGCGACCGCGATGTACGCCTCGCGATGGCGCATGCGACCGACAAGCAAAAATTGATCGACCTGATCCTGCTTGGCCTCGGAACCCCCGGCCTGACACTCATCCCCGATGGTCTTGGCGTTTGGTACAACAATACCCTCAAGGATTATGAATATGATGTCGCCGCGGCGAACAAGATTCTTGACGATGCCGGCTATAAAGATACTGATGGCGATAAGATTCGTGAAATGCCTGACGGTTCACGTCCGCTCACTTTCCGCTTGAACTGGCCCAGCGACAGCATCACTTCACCCCGTACCGCTGAATTGCTGAGCGAAATGTGGGGAGAGATCGGCATCACCCTTGAAATGCAGGCCGTTGACCCCGATGCGCTGACCGCTCAGTGTTGCCCTGCTTTCGACTTTGACATCATGATCTGGGGCTGGGGCTCTGATCCCGACCCGAGCGCTCTGTTGTACGTGTACACTTCCGAAGGCATTCCGACAGGTTCGAGCGAAACAGGCTACTCCAATCCGAAATATGATGAGCTTTACGCACAACAGCAGACGGAGTTGGATTTCGAGACCCGCAAGAGTATCGTTTGGGAAATGCAGAAGATGGTACATGACGACGTGGTGTATATCATCCCATTCTATGATGCCGAGACTCAGGCATATCGCTCTGACCGCTTCACAGGCTGGATCACCGATCAGCCCAAAGTTGAGCTTTCAGACGTTACCTCATTGGTGGTGATCGAGCCAGTCAAGTAAATTCAATACGGGGAGCGGAAGGTATATTCCGCTCCCCGTATCTTGCTTTCAAGGAGCGACCTTGAACCGTTATCAAATTCTACTGAGAAAAATAGGCTGGGCTCTTTTTACCATTCTGTTCGTCATCATCCTGAATTTCTTTTTATTCCGCATTCTGCCCGGCGACCCGGCGCGGGCGGGAGTTCGTGATCCGCGCTTGAAGAAGGAATCCATCGAGATCCTGCGGGTCCGTTTTGGGTTGGATAAGCCCATTATCAACTGCTTTGAGTCGCTGAACCCGATCAAGGTTGGAAGCTGTGACGTCAACCCATTAGATACGCAATTCTTCATTTATGTCCGCAACCTGCTGCAGGGCGAACTGGGATTCAGTTACCACACCAACCGTCCTGTGGGAGAACTCCTCTCTGAACGGCTATGGAACACGGTGCTGCTGATCGGTGCGGGGCAAATTCTGGCGATCATTATCGGGGTGATCTTTGGTATTGTCGCCGCGTGGAAGGCGCGTACCTCGATAGACCGTGTCGCTGTGATCTCCAGCCTGGTTGCGTGGAGTCTGCCGACGTTCTGGCTTGGAATTATCCTGCTCTTTTGGGGCAGTCAAAATGGATTTCCGCTGGCAGGTAAGACAACCCCGGGCATGAGCTCCATGCCGCTCTTACAGCAGTGGGGCGATCTTGCCGTTCACATGTTCCTGCCCACACTCACGTATACGATTATTTATATGGCGGAATACACCTTGATCATGCGCTCGAGCCTGATGGACGTCCTCTCGGAAGATTACATTCTGACGGCCAAAGCCAAAGGGCTGAGCAACTTTCAGATTCTGAAAGACCATGCCTTGAAGAATGCGATGCTCCCGCTGGTAACGGTCATTGCCATCAATCTCGGCTTTACGGTGGCAGGTGTGGTCCAGATCGAGACGGTCTTTTCGTGGCCCGGGCTTGGAAGCGCGATCTTCGAGGCGGTCAATCGGCGTGATTTCCCTGTTTTGCAGGGAGCCTTCCTGCTGATCGCGGTGGCGGTCATCTTTGCCAATTTCCTTGCCGACCTCACTTACACCTATCTTGATCCGCGCGTGCAGACGGAGTAGAGCCCAATGGAAACTGTTGTAAAAAACAATGAATCAAGCAGTCAATTGGGCGTCCGTCAGAGTTTTTGGCAGAGCTTCAAAAAGAACAGCATCGGGTTGGTCGGTCTTGTGATGCTTTCTGTAATTTTTATTCTCGCCGTCTTCGCTCCCTTTATCGCTACCCATGACTCGTCGTCTTCAGCATCTGCTGAGATCGGCGATATCTACAATGCGCCAAATCTCGAGCACTGGCTTGGCACCGACGATGCCGGCCAGGATGTATTTTCGAATTTCATCTTTGGGGCGCGTATATCCCTGATCGTGGGCTTCTTTGCCGCGTTCATTTCTCTCATCATCGGCGGAACGCTTGGATTGGTGGCGGGCTTTTTCGGCGGGCGCGCGGACAATGTCATCATGCGTTTCACCGATATCATGCTCGTGATTCCAGACCTGCCATTGATCGTGGTCATCGTGGCGTTGACCAAACCCTCACTGCTCAACATCATCTTCGTCATCGGTCTGCTCGGATGGACAACGACTGCACGTGTGGTCCGCTCACAGACGCTGGCAGTGAAATCACGGAAATTTGTTCTGCGTGCACGTGCCATCGGCGCAGGCAAAAGACATATCATTGTGCGTCACATCCTGCCGCTGGTAATGCCCATTCTTGTGGTGCAGGCGGTACTGGTTGTTTCGGGTGCCATTCTCAGTGAGAGCGCCCTGTCATTTTTAGGTCTTGGTGACCCCACCGCGCTTTCGTGGGGACAGATGTTGAATTACGCCTTTGGCCGCGGAGCCATGTCCATTGGTGCATGGTGGGCATTGGTTGTCCCTGGCTTTGGGATCGTGTGGGTGGTGCTCGGGTTGACCCTGCTTGGACAGGGACTTGAGCAGACCTTAAACCCAAGGCTGGATACTCACCATTTGACACCAGGCAGGCCTGCGGTCCAGAGCGAAGCGGCGAAGCCATCTGTGGAGAAAAAAGGCACAATACTCGAAGTCCAGAATTTATCGGTCAATTACGTCAACGAAGGAAAAGCGCCTGCCCGCGCTGTAGAGAATGTCAGTTTTACTTTGAAGGAAGGCGAACTGATCGGCTTGGTGGGGGAGAGTGGCTGCGGAAAAACAACGCTGATGCTTGCGTTGCTGCGTCTGTTGCCTTCAGCGGGACAGGTTGTGAATGGCAGTGTGAACTTCCGTGGAAGAGACCTGACCCAGCTCAGCGATGACGAATTGAACAAAGTCCGCTGGAAGGAAATTTCGATCGTCTTTCAGGGCGCAATGAATGCGTTGAACCCTGTGCGTACTGTTGGCGATCAGATCGCTGAGGCGATCATCAAACATATGCCTGAATTCCCGCGCGACCTGCGCCTGCAGGCAAGGGTGATCGACCTGCTCGACCTCGTGGGAATCGCGGCTGACCATAAGGATCATTTTCCGCATCAATATTCGGGCGGCATGCGCCAGCGTGCCATGATCGCGATGGCATTGGCTTGCAATCCGCAAGTGATCATTGCCGATGAGCCCACCACCGCGCTGGATGTGATGATTCAGGCGCAGATCCTGGAATTGCTGGATTCGCTGCGCAAGAAGCTCGGACTTTCGATCATCTTTGTAACACACGACCTTGGAGTCGTCGCAGAAATCTGCGACAAGGTTCTGGTGATGTACGGTGGTGTGACCGCGGAATATGCTGACGTGGATACGATCTACAACGAGCCGCGCCATCCTTACACACAGGAATTGATCAAGGCCTTCCCTGACCTGACCAAGCCGAAGAAAAAACTTTCATCCATCCCGGGCTACCCGCCGCGTTTGGATGACCTGCCCGCGGGTTGTCGGTTTGCTCCACGCTGCCCTGCGGCGTTTGACCGCTGTCATACTGAGCAACCTGCCCTGCATCAATTAAGCGAAAATCATATCGCAAGCTGCCATCTTGTTGAGGCGTCAAAATGAGCGATGACCAATTCCTAAAAGTACGCGGATTGAAAAAATACTTCGACGCGGGACGCCCCGGCTTGCTCTCCAGCACAAAGACCCCCCGCTACGTCCATGCGGTGGATGGGGTGGATTTTACGCTCAGGCGCAGCGAAGTGTTGGCCCTGGTGGGTGAAAGCGGCTGTGGAAAATCCACGCTCTCTTTGTTGTTGATGGGCCTGGAAGATCCGACCGAAGGAACCATCACCTTCGAAGGGAATGACATCACGCATTTGAAAGATCATGAACGCAAGGAACTGCGCCGCAAGATCCAGATGGTTTTTCAAGACCCGTATGAATCCTTGAATCCCACACAGACCATTGAAGAGATCGTCAACGAGCCGCTTCTGGTGCATGGAATCGCCACGGACAAAAACGAACGCGATGAACGCGTAAAAAAGGCAATGGAAGATGCAGGCTTAAAACCCGCCGATGTATATCTGGGCCGCTTCCCGCATGAACTCTCGGGCGGACAGCGTCAGCGCGTGGTCATTGCGGCTGCGCTTGTGCTCGAACCTGAGATATTGCTCGCAGACGAGCCTGTTTCAATGCTCGATGTTTCCATTCGCGCCGAGATCATCAACCTGCTGGCCGAGCTGCGCATCACGCGGCAGATCGCGGTCATTTTCATCACACACGATCTTGGCTCTGTTGGCTTTTTTGCCGACCGAGTCGCCGTCATGTACCTTGGGCGTATCGTTGAGATCGGCACCATGCTCGAAGTGCTGGAAAAACCGCAGCATCCCTACACAAAAGCGCTGCTTTCCGTCATCCCAGTGCCAAATCCGCGTATGCGCCGTGAACGCATCATTTTGCAAGGCGAAACGCCCAATCCCATCGACCTGCCCACGGGCTGCCGTTTTCATCCGCGCTGCCCTGTGGCCATGCCTGCATGCAGGGTCAGCGACCCGAAATTCGAAATCCTCACCAAGACACATCATGCAGCCTGCCTGCTTTTAGTGAAGTAAGGTCACAACGCCGCACCCTGTAAAAACATGATGGACATCACCAGCTTACAAAACCCGAAGATCAAATACATTGTCAAACTGCGCGAAGACAAACGTCTGCGGCGGCAGGATGGTTTGATGCTTGTGGAAGGCCGCGATGAGTTGACTCTGGCCCTCAGCACTGGACTCAAGCCGCATACGCTTCTGACCGCGCCCGAGCTTGCTACTGTTTCGATTGACATTCCCAACACTGAAATCACCACCGTCACCCGCGCCGTCTTCGAGAAAATCTCCTATCGCGATAACCCCGATGGCTGGCTGGGACTTTTCCCTATTCCCCAAAACACATTGGACGATCTGAAATTAAGCGAAAACCCATTTGTGATCGTTGCTGAATCTGTGGAGAAGCCTGGCAACCTTGGCGCGATCCTGCGCACAGCCGATGCGGCGGGCGTGGACGCGGTCATCGTCTGCGACGGGCGCGTGGATGTGTGGAATCCGAACACGGTCCGTGCCAGCCGCGGAACGGTTTTCACCGTACCCACCGTCGAAGCTGATTCGCAAATGACGCTGGACTGGCTGAGGTTAAGAAAGATGCGCGTGCTTGCCGCCACGCCTTCTGCCGAGGTGTTGCACACTTCCGTTGACCTGAATCAGCCCATCGCGTTGGCAGTCGGCACCGAAGATGAAGGTCTCACCGATTTCTGGATGCAGAACGCGGATATCAGGGTGAAGATCCCCATGCTGGGGAAAGTCAACTCGTTGAATGTTTCGATCGCAACTGCATTCATCACATACGAAGCGGTGCGGCAAAGAGGTGGAAGGTAGTAAGCAGGAAGGAAAAAGTGAGAGGTAAATTCGATGAAGGCATTGTGGCTGGAAGACAATCAAATTTCCCTGCGCGATGCGGCGCAGCCGAAGAAGTTGAACGAAGCATTGATCAAGATCCGCAAGGCGGGCATTTGCAGCACCGACCTTGAATTGGTGAAGGGCTATTATCCGTATACGGGCATCCTCGGCCATGAATTTGTGGGCGAGGTGGTGGATGCGCCCGATGCCGCGTGGATCGGCCAGCGCGTGGTGGGGGAGATCAATGCCGTGTGCGGTGCATGTGAAGCCTGTTTGAATGGACGCCCGACTCATTGCGAAAACCGCACCGTGTTGGGAATTGCCAACCGCGATGGGGTCTTTGCCGAATACACCACCCTGCCGCTGGAAAATTTGCATCGTGTGCCTGATTCGGTTTCAGATGAAATGGCCGTATTCACCGAACCGCTTGCGGCGGCGCTTGAAATTCAACAACAGATCCAGCTCAAGCCAGATGACCGTGTGCTGCTGGTCGGCGCAGGCAGGCTGGGACAATTGATCGCGCAAACGCTCGCGTTGACTGGCTGTGACCTGCAAGTGGTGACGCGTCACGTTCACCCGCAAAGCCTGCTGGCGGCGCGAGGAATCCGATTCACCACGGCAGAGGCTGTTCAACCGCGAAAATGGGATGTGGTCGTGGAGGCCACGGGGTCTGCTGACGGATTCAACCTCGCAAGAAAAGCGATCCGTCCGCGTGGGACATTGGTGATGAAATCCACCTACAAAGGCGATGTGAATGTCAATTTCTCATCCATTGTGGTGGATGAGATCAACATCATCGGCTCGCGCTGCGGCCCGTTCGCGCCTGCCCTGCGTCTGTTGGAAAAACGTGAAGTTGACCCTACGGTGCTGATCGTGGATCAATATAAAATGACTGACGCGGTGAAGGCATTTGATCACGCTGCGCAGGCTGGGGTCTTGAAAATTCTGCTGGAGAATTGATAAAGCATCTTCACACTTGGGCGGCCAGGCTTTTTCGCGTCAGATGTTTAGATACAATATCGCCATCCAAACAAGGAGATGCAATGCTTACTGTTACTTCCCGCTGGTTAACTTATTTTACGGCCATCCTCTATGCGATTTTGGGAGCCTTCCTTTTCTTTCTCCCTGAACAACTCGCGCCCGTTTTTGCATGGAAGGTGACCGCGTTCATGACAATGACGATCGGCGCATGGTGCCTCGGCAATGCCTGGCTGGCATGGATCAGCGCCAGGCGCTGGGAGTGGCGACTCGTGTACTCGGCCTTGATCTATTTATGGCTGTTCGGGATCTTTGAAATGGGAGTGGTGATCGCTTTTCGCGCAAAACTGCAACTGGTTCACCCGATTGCATGGTTGTATCTTGCGGCATTGACCGTCAATGTGTTGACTGCCCTGCTTGGATTCTTTGACTGGCTGCGACTCCGCCCAGCACGAGAGAAGTTTGGCCTGCAATTCGGGAATGCCCAGCTTCCGTATATCGTTGCGTTCATTATCTTTGTCGGCTTTTTGGCGTTGTATGGATTGTTCGCTCCAGTGGGCGCACCCGGTACGAATGGCGGAATTTTCCCCGAGGTGATGTCTCCGTTCACCCTGCGCAGTTTTGCGGTGTTCTATCTCGCGCTTGCCATTGCCGTTGGAGTATTTTTATGGGATCGTAATTTGGACGCGATCCTGCATCACTCGCTCGCTTCGTATGGACTGGTCGCGATCATCACGCTTGCGGCGTTTGCCTACCTGCGCCTGTTTGATTTTGCCGCGCGCCCCGGCGGATTGCTTTATTTTGGCGCTTATCTGGCCGTGGGCATTCCGTTGTTCTTTGTCTTTCGAAAGCATGGAACGGGAAAGGCTGAAAAAGTGCCTTAGTTTTTTACCACAAAGGCACGAAGTCTCGAAGAAGAAAAAGATTGGGTTACCTAACGCACGAAAAACGAAAGAGCGAATTGTACGAGCAGTACCAAAAACGGAAGCGTTGTCAGGCCGATCGCGATGCGTGCATAGGCTTTTGAGTCGTTTTTGCGGGTGTGCCCCCAAACGCCCAGGGCAAACGCCAGCGGTGTGAGGATGCAGAAGAACAGGGTGGTGAATTGATTCATTCTGCCGAAGAGCTCTGGAGAGATGCGCATATAAGCCACTGCGAAGCGGGTCCCCAAAAGCAGAATGGAGATCACGCCGAGGATGAGCGCGGTGAATCCGAAATGGGTTTTCTTTGCGGTTTGTGTGGGCATGGAGCGGATTATAGCTGTTTAATAACCAAAGACTTCCGAGACATTCACCATCTCGGAAGTCTTTCTTTCTTCTTTCTCCTTACTTCCCACCCTCCCACAAATAATCCCAGGCCGTCGCCAGATACTGAAAACCATGCTTCTCCACGATGGGTCGGCTCATTTCACCCGCTTCGACCATGGCGTATTGATACCTGCGCTCGCGGATCTCTTTCAGCCGTGCCGAGAGCAGGCTTGTGTACAATCCGCGTTTGCGGTATTCGGTCCGCGTGGAGCCTGCGAACAGCGAGGCGAATTTTCCTTTTTGGAAATACGTCCACGCAACGGAGACGGGTTGATCGTCGGCATAGGCGGCGTAAATGCTCAGGTAACCGGGGATGGTTAAATGTCCGCCGAGGCGTTTGTAAACCCATTCGTTGTTGTTGCCATAGACTTTATCCAGAACCGAAACGACATCCTTGAGTCCCTTGAGATTCGTGATTCGGCGGATGTCCGCTTTGACGGGGTCGAACAAATGGGAAGGCGCAGAGTCCACATCCAGGATCATGATGTCGCCGTCATCTTCATCGCGCACGAAATTATGCTGTTCGAGTTTCTCTGTCAGCGTGGGCAGGGTGTCGTGGCTGTACACCTTCCACGTGAACGGCTGATTCATGGGAGCGAAGTGGGCCAGTTCCTGCTCGATGACGCGGTCAAGGTCGGCGTCGGAAGCGAAGGTCTTCGAGACGAAATTCATCGCGGGCGCTTCGCGGGTAAAGCGCACCACGTCTGCGGTGATCTCTTTGCGGGCTTCGGGGTATTCGATCTCTTCGCGCATTTCCTTGTCAAATAATTGTAGTAGTTGATTGTTGTTCATGATTATTCCTGTTTAAGTTCACAAACCCGCCGCCGAGGATGGCGGCGGGAGCAAGATATGAGTTTAGTGATTCTTTGTCCACGCGATCATCGGGTCGATCCGCTTCGCGAGGCGATAGGCGGCATCTTTGAATCCAAAGCGCGGCCAGAAGCGGGAGGCGGGCAGGTTGGGGCTGATCCAGTTGGTGTAGCAGATCTCGAAGTTTTCATTTTGAGCCTGCTTCAATCCGCGTAGAGTGAGCGCAGTGCTGACGCCGCGTCCACGGGCTTGCGGCAGGGTGGCGGCCACGCTCAGGTAGCTTGTGCGCGGAGAGACCAGCATCGCAGTGTCACTCTCTTCTTCGGGGCAGAAACTAACGGTGCCGAGAGCTGTCCCTTTTTCAAGCGCCAGCCACACGGTCCACTCTGGATCGTCTGCCAATTCAGCCCAGCCTTCGCGCAGTTCCTCCCAATCTTCTGGAATGGTCGGGTGCCAGTTGGGCGCATTCGCCAGCGCTTCCATGATGACGTGGGATAGATTGCCAAGGTGGGGATTGTCACCCGCGCCAGCGAGTCGAATGTCAATGCCTGCGGGGTTGGCAGGCTCGGAAATTTCCGCGCTGCGTAAATCCAGCAAAGCATCCACGCGTTCCTTGCCAAAACCAAGCGCGAACAGGGCATCGATGACATCTGCATCCGCGGCTGAAACATACAGGCCGTGACTGAAGATGCCCTTCTTCACCCAGTCCTCGCCAAGCAGGGAATATAGGTCCTGGAGCGTTTTCGGGCTTTCGCCTTCCGCCAGCGCATACCCGGGCAAATAGACATATCCACAGCGGCCCCAAGGTTGGACTGAAAAATCACCCAGCAAATAGGCGGTCATCTTTCCATCACGAAAAGCGGCATAGCCCATTTTGAATTTCTTCTGCCACAGGGATTCGACAGCTTTGATCGCAACAGTCGCATCTTCAAAACGCTCAGGCAGCAAAGGCAGGTTCGCGCGGTTTCGTTTATGCCGCGCAGACAACAATTCTCCTGCCTGGGGAATCATTTCTGCCGTAAATGGTTTGATCTCAGTTTTCATCATACTTCTCCACTAAAAATTAACAATAAATAGAACATCAGGCCAAATTCTTTCACAGCCTTCATCTTTTCAATCGTTCGCTGCGGTGTTACATGACAATTCTCCAGCGTTTATTTTTTTATTCTTCAGCGGGCGGCATCAGTTTTTTTACAACAAGAACCGCGCCTGTAAAAGCAATTCCTAAAATCCCCGTGATGGCTGGCAAAATCCACATCAGGGCGTTGCTGCCAGCGGATTGGATCCGCGCATCAAGGGGATGCTCGGGGTCGTAAAGGACTGTGATCTCATCGCCTTTTTCGTAGTACGGCGAATCACTGCCTTCGCTGATTTGAACCGTGCGCTTTTTTCCGTCACTGGCGGTGAACTCGATCACAGGATAATAAAAATCCCGTGTGATGCGGTCCTGCTCGTTGATGTATTCCTTGCGCACGACCACGTCCGCAATGCGGCCGGGTGCGCTTTCTTCTTTGCTGATCTTTTGAATGGCGAAATAGGATGAAATCCCTGCGATCAGCAGCATCAATACAGCCACGCCGGAGAAGATTCCCAGCAGGATTTTTTCCATACCCGCCGAGGACTTTTGCAATTCCTCGAATTCCTTTTCATCAAACTGCATGTCTTCAAAGGAGTCATCGAAAGCATCATCAAATGACGCGTCCAGCATTGCCGAGAGCTTTTCCCGATCCTTCTCGTTTGGAACATCTTCCAATGCGTTGTAGGTTATGCCGTCCACTTCAAAGGATATGGGTTCATCATTTTCCCAGTTGATCGAATACTTTTTCCTTGCCATTTCTTTAAATCCCGATTTCTAAAATTTGTTTATCCAGCGGGTCAGGCTTTTCAACCTGACCCGCTGGATTGAATTCATTTAATCAGCAGCGACTGCTTCTTCGCCAGCCGTTTCACGCCTGACCATGATCGAATCTGCGGTCACATTGGCGCGCTCATTGCCTTCGATCTCTTCGGTGACGCCATAGGCCACTTCCAATTCGTGGCGGAACTGCTGGGTGTACAGGCGGTAGTAATGTCCGCGCTGGCGGAGCAATTCGGCGTGGGTGCCATGCTCGGCGATGGTTCCGTTTTCAATGACAATGATCCGATCTGCGCGGCGAATCGTCGAAAGGCGGTGCGCGATGACGAATGACGTGCGTCCCTTCATCAAGGCCTCCATGCCGCGCTGGATCAAGGCTTCGGTCAACGTATCCACTGAGGAAGTTGCCTCGTCCATGATGAACAGCTCGGGTTTGGCAAGCACTGCGCGTGCCAATGAGATCAATTGCTTTTGCCCAACCGAGAGCAGATTTCCGCTTTCGCCCACGTTCTGTTCGTAACTCTTTTCAAGGGTCACAATGAAATCATGCGCGCCAGCGATCTTTGCAGCTTCTTCCACTTCCGCATCGTTTGCCGACAAGTTCCCATAGCGGATATTTTCGCGCACTGTCCCGGAGAACAGGTGCGGAGTCTGCAGCACGATGCCGATCTTGTTGTGGATGGACTCAAGCGTGTAGTCCATGTAATCGTGCCCGTTGATCCGTATCACGCCGTTGTTTGGTTCGTAAAAGCGGCAGAGTAGATTCACGATCGTGGATTTGCCGCCGCCTGTCGGTCCGACCAGCGCGATCGTCTCACCTGGCTTCACCTTCAGCGTGAAATCCTTCAATACGGATTTTCTGTCTTCGTAGAAAAAATCCACGTGATCGAATTCGATCTCACCGAGCAGAGTCTTCGCTTCGATGGCATCGCTTCTATTGTGGACATCGGGCGGGGTATCCACCAATTTGAAAATTCTCTCCGCTGAGGCAATGCTGTGCTGCATTTCGGCATACACGCGCGCCAGGTCCTGAACAGGCCACATCATGAAAGTAAGATACGAGACGAAAGCCTGAATACCGCCGATGGTAATGAGCCCGATCTGAATTTGCACACCGCCATACCAGACGATGGCGCCCAGTGCGATGGCGGCGATGATCTGCACGGTGGGGAGGAAGAGCGCCGAGAGCCAGGCCGCACGATAGGATGCGCGGTACATTCGCGTGGTCAGCTGCTGGAACTCGACAAGGTTCTCATCTTCGCGTCCCAACGCCTTGACCACGCGCACACCCTGAATATTCTCGTTGTACGCGCCTGTGATCTTGCTGTTGGCGCGGCGGCTCTGGCGGAACTCCACCAGAATATATTTTTGGAATTTCGTCGCCACGAACATCATCAGCGGAATAATGACCGATACGATGATCGCCAGCCGCCAGTTGATGATGGCCATGAAGATCAGCGACGTGGTGATGTTCATGATCGCCCACACGCTGTCCACGATGCCCCAGGTCACCAGGTCAGAGACGCGGCCTGTGTCTGATGTCACGCGCGCAATGAGACGTCCCACCGCATTTTGGGCATAGTATGAAAGCGACAGATCCTGCAAGTGGTTGAACAGCATCTTGCGCAGGTCATACTGCACACGCTCGCCCAACACGCCCGCGAGGTAGATGAAAATGAAAATGAACGCGGCCTGGAACAGCAGGAACGAGCCGTACATCCACGCGATCTCAATAACCCTGTCGAAATCATTGAGCTTGATGCCCTGATCCACGATCTGTTTGTTGAGGTACGTGAAGTACGCATCCATGCTGGAGACCAAGGCGATGGTGACCAAAAATCCCAGCACCCACTTCCAGTGCGGTTTGAGCAAACCAAAGATGCGCCAAAATACAGGGGCGGTCAGGTTCGATGTGTATTCTTCTTCTTCGAGTTCGAGTATTTCGTCGGTCATGATAATTCTCCATGATTCGAATGTGTTTTAGTTAACTCTGGCAATTTCCTGCTCCAGTTCTTCATCGATTCGCGTTTGGATGTCGTAGATCTTCCGATACATGCCGCCGAACTGCTTGAGCAATTCTTCATGGTCACCTTTTTGGATCACCTGGCCTTTATCGAGCACCAGGATCAGGTCGGCTTTCATTACGGATTGAATGCGATGTGCGATGATGAAGGTCGTGCGATTTTCCATCAGGCTGTTCAGGGCATCGCGAATGGAGGCTTCCGTCTCTGTATCCACTGAGGAAGTCGAGTCATCCAGGATCAGGATACGCGGATTCTTCAAAATGGTCCGCGCAATGGTCACGCGCTGTTTCTGCCCGCCGGAGAGGGTCACGCCTTTTTCACCGACGATGGTGTTGTAGCCGTCGGGGAAGGTTAGGATCACATCATGCACGGCGGCGGCCTTCGCGGCGGCTTCGATCTCTTCCGTGGTCACACTGCGGCCCACACCATACAAAATATTCTCGCGGATCGAGCGGCTGAACAGGAACGGTTCCTGCTGGACGATGCCAATTTGCTCACGCAAATACTTGCGCGGATAATCCTTCAATTCGACTCCATCAAGCAATATCTGTCCGCTGGTGTAATCGTGGAAGCGCGGCAGGAGGTTCACCATGGAGGTCTTGCCCGATCCCGTCGACCCAAGCAGGGCGATGGATTGTCCGGGTTTGACGTGGAACGAAATGTCTTTGATGACATCATGTGTGCCATCGGAATAAATGAACCCGACATTCTTGAACTCGATCTCGCCTCGCGCTGGACCTGTCGGCTGGATGCTGCCATCTGTGAGAGGTTCCCGCGCCTGTTTGGTGATGTCCATCAGGCGTGCGTAGGAGACCATGCCTGTTGAGGTCTGCACGATCGTCCGCCCGAGATTGCGGATGGGGAAGATGAGCCAGACGACCAGGCCTACATAGGCTACATAATCACCGACGGTGATTTCGCCATTGATCGCCATGAATGCCGCGTAAACAAATCCAAACAGCATCTGTGCACCAAGCACAATGTCTGAAAGGGGCCAGAAGAGCGAGTGCATCAGCAGCAGCAATTTGCCCTTCAAGTATTTGCCCCAATTATCCTTCTCGAATTTTGTCTTTTCATAATCCTGACGGGCAAAGGCTTTTACAACGCGCACACCGGTCAGGTTTTCCTGCAGAGTGGTGGAGAGGAGGGCTTCCTGTGCCTGATATTCTTCGTAGGCTTTGGTCACCTTTTTGAAGAACCAGAGCGAAACCCACAGGATCGGCGGAATGACCACCACAGACAACAGTCCGAGCTTCACGTTAATGTACAGGATCGCCACCCAGTTGATCACGAACAACAGGATGATCCTTCCCACGCCGATGGCCTGTTCCGAAAAGAAGCGGCGCAGCGCATCCACATCGGAGGTGACACGTTCGATCAGGTCGCCTGTCGGAGTGGCGCTGTGATAGGAAAAGCTCAAGCGCTGGATATGATCGAAGAGGAAGTCTCTCAAACGGCGGGTAATGCCCTCGGCGGTGTATGCAGCAAAACGTCCAGAGAGAAACGCGCCGCCGCCTTCGACCAGGGCCAGGAGGATGAATCCCAATCCGATCCAGAGAAAGGTTTGAGTCATCGAAGTCCCAAGCATTGCGCCTTTGCCAAGTACATCATCGGCGAAAAAGCGCAGCAGGAGATAGACTGAGGTCTTCGCCAGTGCTGAGATGGCAAGTGAGGCTGTCGCCGCGATATAAGAAACGCGGAAGTCCGTCATCATGCGCCACAAACCGACGAGGCGGTTCGGATGCAGTGCGTCACGGAAATCAAAATATGGGGAGGTAGTGGTGGTCATTTGTATATTCTCCGATAAAAAGGGAAACAAAAAGGCTGTGGTGAGTGCACCACAGCCCGTAACGAACAAGGGACAGAAAGAGACCTAGCGGCGGTCTACAGGCGCACTCCGAGAAGGCAAATTGCCAACTGCAGCGGGGGTGATAAAAACGATGGTCAACATCAAGAGTGCGCTCCTTTCTTTGGAATATGCAGATGAGTTTTTTCTCATACTACAGCCGATAGTTTACACCTTTGAAACGGGATGTGTCAAGATATTATTTGGTCTTCTTTTTCTCGAATTTGCCCAGCAATGTTGAAGCAGACCGCGCGGAGAAGACCACCAGCACGATCATGGCGGGGTAAATGGCAAGAAAAGCGATTCCCAATGTGGTGGTCACTTTTTCGCGCGTATCGGTAAGAAGCTGGGCGCTGAAATCGGTGCAGAGCGCGCCGACAGATTCTCCCGTGACGGTGTGAATAGGCGCACAGGCAGAGACCCATGAACCATGTTCATCCTGAGTGATCTGCAGATCGGCCACTGACTTTTTCATACCCTCTCTCAAGGCGAGGCCCACATTGTCGGTGGAAAGCGCTGTTTTGAATTCAACATTCTTTTCGGTGGAGGCGATCAGGAATATTTCATTCGCACTCCCGCCCCTGGCAATGGTGTACAAGACAACATCAGCGGCGATATTTTGATTCGTCGCAATGACGTCATTCATAAAGAAATCGAGGGTGGAGTAATAATAGTCATCATACACATCCCTGCTTGCAGGAGGAAAATATTTAATAAAGGCATCGTACTCATCGCCGTCGATAAAACAAACGCTGGTTTCAACCAGGGCAAGCATTTGATCCTTGATGGCGGTCAACGCGAGGTTGGTCGTAACCTGATTGAGCCAGAAAAATAAGGCAACGAATGCGACAGTAAACACACCCAGCATGAGATAGGTTAGGCGGCGCAGGCGCGACCCCATGCTCTTTTCAAGCTGAAGCTGCTGTTCCTTTACGCGTTCCTCTTCCAGCTTTTTATTTTCCATCGTGCGGCTGGTTTGAACGAATTCATTTTGAAGCTCGGTGGCTTTGGGGTCTTTCTCTCCATTGACCATCAACTGCGCCTCGGCATCCTGCAAATCCTTGCCGCGCAGCAGGAAGCTGTATTCTTGCTGACTGCGCTCCCATTCCAGTGCCTTCATTTGCAGGCGCCTGTGGACCTGTACCCAGTCATAATCGGTGTGGATGGCAGTTTGTATTTGCTCAAACGATACTTCGAATACATCCTGCGGACGTGAAAAGAATATCCAGTTGTAGTGGGTGATCGCGGGCGGAGCCAGTTTTGCATCAACATCACGTACGACGGCTGGAATAATGCGTTTGCCGTTGAGTGCCGCATGGGCGATTTCATCTTTACATATCTGCGAAGCGACCGAATCCGGGCTGATCAGGAACAGGAAAATATCCGCCTCCTCGATTCCCTTTTGGATTTCCTTGATCCAATCCACACTTGGAGGAATATCCTGCCAATCCACCCACACGTTCAGGCCTTGCGCGGTAAAACGATCAGTGAGTCGACGGGCGATTTCTGTATCTTTTCGAGAGTAGGAGATAAAGAGTTGGTTCATATTAAATTCCTTCCATTTGGCTTGCGAGATTATGGATCCACTTGCGTGAGCGCCAGCGGAAGATGCCCAAAACCCATTTGGTTACTTCCTCGCTCATCACGCAAAGGTAAACGAAATACACCGGTAAATGAAAATAAAAAGCGCCCAACGCCGCAAGCGGAACGCCCACCAGCCAGATGATGATCCCATCCAGGAAGAGGGAGAAACGTGTGTCGCCGCCTGCCCGCAGGATGCCCACCACAATGGTCATATTGTTAACGCGTACCCAAAGAAAAATGGACACAATGTTGACCATCGACTTGGCGTTCTGCAGCACTTCTGGCGAAACGTTGAACAGGGAGAGTGCCGGAACTTTGAAAACCTGCAAAAGAACGCCGAGCAATAATCCGCCGGCAATGCCGAGACCGATCGAGCGGCCGCCGTATAAATACGCTTCGTCCTCCTTGCCTGCGCCAATACGATTGCCCACCAAAACTGAAGTGGCATTGGCCAGTCCAACGAAAATCACGAACGCCATTTGCTCGATGGGCGAAACGATGTTCACTGTTGCAATGGCTTCCGTGCCCATGCGCCCGTAAATGACATTATAAGTGGTGATCCCAAGCGACCAGAACAATTCATTCAGCATCACTGGCAGCATCGGTTTGATCACGCGGGCAGTAAATGCCAGGTCGAAATCGGTCAACTCCTTGAAGGTAGCCGCGACAGGGAACTTGTAGGCGTAGATCACGTACAACAACACGCCGCACTCCAGCGCACGGGAGATCACCGCCGCGATCGCCGCCCCCTGAACGCCCAATTCAGGCAACCCAAAATAACCGAAGATCAACGAATATGAAAGGAAGGTGTTCAGCGACAATGTTCCAACGCTGACATAGGTGGGCAGCTTCACACTCCCCGTTGAACGCATCACAAAAATATAACTTGCAGAAACAGCCATGAAAAGAAACGTCCACGAAAATGTGCGGACGTAATCTGCGCCGATTGCAATAACAGATGGGTCTTTCGAATAAATGCTCAAAAACCATTCAGGGACAAATTGCGAGATCGCAAAGAACACCCCGCTTGCCGAGATCGCAAACATCAAACACAGGCCAAGCACGCGCCGCAGGTTTGGAATGTCCTGTCGCCCCCAAAATTGCGCGGTGAACATCGCCGCGCCGCTGATGATCCCGAAGTGGACCAAATTCAAAAGAAAGGCCACCTGACCCGCAAGTCCAACCGCCGCCACTGCCACATCGCCCTTTTGCCCAACGAACACCACGCCCAGCATATTCAGCAAAGCAAACACGAATTGCTGAAAAATGATCGGCAGTGCGATCCTGCGCACATTATCAAAATATTCACGGTCACTATATAAAGTTATGATTTTATTGAACACATCACCTCAGGGTTCGTCATTATAGCAGTAAGAGACCTGCCAAATTTGCCATCTATAGCCAAAAGGAGAACGAATGAAACGACTGTTGATTTTATTGATATTTATGATCGCCGCCTGTGCACCTCTCTCTGTGGATGTAAACCCGACTCTTGCCCCGCCGTTGCCTGATTCGACCCCAACCAGCATTCCCGCCGTTCAAGTGGACCCTGCTACAAGCGCCCCAGCAGCTGAGGTTACAGACGAATCCAATATAGACATCCTCGCCAATCTCCCCGACCCTGATTGCTCCGCACTCACTCCTGCCGATCAGGAAGGACCCTATTACACCCCAGACACCCCTGAGCGGACATCTCTCATTGATGAAGGTATGCAAGGCAAAAAGCTGATTCTGGCCGGGTATGTACTCACCGCCGATTGTCTCCCTATCCCCACTGCCTGGCTGGATTTTTGGCAGGCAGATGTGAACGGTGAATATGATAATGAAGGCTACACCCTGCGCGGACATCAATTTACCGACAACAAAGGCAGGTACTATCTTGAAACCATCCTGCCCGGCGAATATCCCCAGCGGCCAATCGAGCATATTCATGTGAAGTTGCAGATCCCTGGTGGGGAAGTGTTTACCACCCAGCTATATTTCCCCATTCAACCCGTCAACGGCCTCACCGTGCAACTGGAAGACAAAGGCGATCATTTTGTGGCATACTTCAATTTCATTATGAAATAACACCTACAACAGCTTGCGGACTTCAGTCCACGCGTCCCTCAAAATAAAAGAGCGACTTTTATCGTCGCTCTTTTATTTTCTTACGGAATATACACTTCACAAGTCCCCGCGCTGATATCGCAGCGGGCTACTTCCTCACCGACCCAAACCACGCGGAACTGGGTCGAATCTTCCTTTAGATTCCAGAAGAACAATTCGGCATCCTCATCCTTGCGCGGCTGGATGATGCTCACATATCCGCCGTGGCAATCGGGTGGGTCAATGTATGGCGGGTCTTCGTCCTTGTAGATTTTTATGCTCACGCAATACTTGGAAGGAATGTAATTGAATTTCAAATTCTCCCAAAGGTGACCAGGGAAACGGTCTGTCGGTTTTCCACTTGGGTCGAGTCGTTCGAACGAAAAACCAGATAAACTGCGCGGCTCACCCGAACGATTGAGCATGTGAAAACTGGTCTCGTTCCAAAACAGGGTCAGGTTGTTGCCGTCACGATATTTAATGGTTGGGATAACGGCTGGCACAACTGGCGAAGGAATTGGGGATGCTTCGACGGTCGGTTGAAGTGCAGTGGCCGGGGCTGAGATCAAGGTCTCAGTGGGCTGGGCAGGTTCAACGGTCGATTCGAGAGGCGCAGGAGTAATTGCCGGGGTGGGGGAGTCTGTTACTGATGTCGGTCTGTTTTTCAGCATGTACCAGCCTCCGATCCCAAATAAAAGAAGGAGCGCAAGCAGGGCAAGTCCCCAGCGCTTTCCTTTTTTATTTTGATTTGCGCCGCGCACGGTTGCTGGCAGATCCACGGGCTG
Organism: Candidatus Villigracilis affinis; assembly: GCA_016718275.1. Classification (GTDB taxonomy): domain Bacteria; phylum Chloroflexota; class Anaerolineae; order Anaerolineales; family Villigracilaceae; genus Villigracilis; species Villigracilis affinis. The sequence goes on along the minus strand of JADKEA010000013.1, from coordinate 37,672 downwards.
ATGGATCGTACTGCCCTTCACTTTGGTATTGTTGCGCTTGGTGATGTGATCGATGGGAATACCGCTGCGGCGAATGGTTGGCACGCCAACTGGCAGCGGAGGCAGCGATATCTTTGGCGAGGATGCCACGGCCTTTATGGCTTCGTTGAGCGCGCCCATTAATTGCGCGCCCGTTTGGTAACGGTTTTTAGGGCTTTTATCCAGAGCCTTCAAAACCACAGCTTCCACTGCGGGGCTGATCTCTGGATTGAGGCTGCGCAGCGATGGAGGTGGCTGTGAAATATGTTGCAGGGCAATGCTTGCCGGGGAAGGATCGTTGAAGGGCACGGAGCCGGTAAGGATTTCATACAAAATAACGCCGAGCGAATATAAGTCGGATTGAGGAACCGCATCTGCCGACCGACGGGCTTGCTCGGGCGAAATATAATGCGGCGTGCCGAAGATATTTCCCATCGAGCCGTCGCTGACTTCCATGGCCATGCCGAAATCACCGACCAAAACACGGCCATCGTTGGCGATCAACACATTCGACGGTTTCACATCGCGATGGATCACACCCTGGCTGTGGGCATAATCGAGGGCGCCTGCCACCGCATTGCCAATGCGCAAAACATCGGCGATGGGCATCAGTTCGCCTTCATCGGCATACATCGACATGACCGTTGAAAGGTCGTTCCCGTCCACATACTCCATCACATAATAGGAGTGTCCCTTTTCCTCATCGGCGTAAAAGATCTGGATCAGATTCTCATGGCGCCATTTCGCCATCATGCGTGCTTCCTTGATGAAGCGGCTGGTGTAGGCAGGGTCGTTCTTATAGCGTTTGTCGATCACTTTGATGGCAACAGGCCGCTGGAGTTTAACATCCTGCCCGAGGTACACGGTGGCCATGCCGCCCTGCCCGATCAAGCGTTCCACGCGGAAGTTCGCAAGCTGCCGTCCGATCATTTGGTCTGTCATTGACTGTTTGGAGTTCGCTTTCTTATTTTGGATGTAGGCAGTGTTTCTCTGCTGGCTTGCGTGATCTTGGAAAGGTCGCTGATAAAGAGGTTGAATCCATCGGCGTAGGCGTCAAGATAATCCTGAGTCAGTAAATTCGCAAGGTCTTTTCGGCCGATTGACAGCAGCGTCGCAACCTGCGGACGGAAATCGCGCAAATGAATGCGCATCACGGATCGCGCATCGGTGATGACACCCCAGGCGAGTTGTTTCTGCGTGTTGTCATCTTTTGCAGTACTAAAGCGCGTGAGTGTGCTCATTGGTACAACCGCGCCGACATTCGAGAACACTTCGCGGCCTTTCAGGATGTTGTTCAATAATTCAAAACGCTCGGGGATTTTATCCAAAATGTGCTGAAGCGGAAGGGGGAGATGTGCCAGCAATTTGATCGCACCCACACTTGCGCTCTCCCCTTGAATGGCGATTTCCTTTGCGCGATTCAAATACAACCCAAACCCCGCAAGCGATGCGAGATACATCCTTTGCATTTGGTCGAAGCTAGAATAAATGGCCGCGCGGTCTTCCTTGGAATCTTCGTAGGCGGCGAGCAGCTTCATGGTTTGCTTGTGCAGGCTGAGCAGATTCAATTCGTGGAGCGGCACTTCCATATTGAGCGGATAGATCCGTTCGCGCGGAACCTTGAGACTGGCATCCATCGGGATCAGGATCGCAGGATTGGTGCGGCTCGCTTCTTCCACAACCTGACGAATGGATGCGGCGACATCGGGTTTGGTGGCGCTGAGTTTGGCGATCTCGTCCAGCAGTCCTTGCGAGGGTTTATACGTGGCCGCATGAATGGCACGATACAAAACCAGCAGGTCGTTGATGGTCAACTGGATCTGATCGTTCCGCTGCTTGAATTGCTTTCGCAGGGCAACACATTCCTTGAGCCTGACCTTGTCCGTTTCCGCACCAGACTCGGGGGAAACGTGCGGCGCCTGTTGAACCAGGTCAACATCGGCGGGTTGAAGTTGAAGTGTGAGCGATGTGTACACACGTGACTCAGCAGGAGTGGGGGAGGGGAGCAGACTGAGATAGCGCGCCCATGAAAGCGCCTCGTTCGTCATGATCTCGGAAAGTGCCGTACCCCATGCGCCGTCGAAGAAAATATGCGACTGGTCAAAGACAAAGGTGTCGCCTGTGTCGAAAATCGTCAGCGCGTGCGAGCCGATTCCGCGCTCGGTCTGGCGCAATTCTGAAAGCGGAAGCGAGTGCGTCCGCACATCTGTGGAGATCAGGATGGGTGCATATTTTAAGTTATCGAGATCGCTCACCAGCATGGGATTCAAATGGCTGCGCAGGCTGGGCAGCGCTGACCGTTTCACACGCGCAAGCGAAGAAATTTGCGAAGGAGATGCAAAGGGGGATTTCAGTAATGCCGCAACCTGTGCACGGGCGGTCATTACATTCAAGGGTTTGTTCGAGCCTGGCTCACACACAGGGAAAAGGTAATAGCTGTCACGATGAATAACGCCGATCTGGGCATCGGACAATTCAAAAGGGACTCTCGTTTCGCCATAAGCGCCTGGTTCCAAATAAGCAAGGATCGACATCTGGCGTTGGTACGCGGGCAGGCTGTTTTGTGTAAGCAGTTTGAGTTTCGCCTCCCATTTTTCGAATGACTGTTTCGGCAGGGAGGTCAGGTTCGCTTTCAGGAATTGATCGAATTTGAAGCGGCGGTAGGCGGGGTAATCGAGATCGGGAGCTTCCTCTTCGCGGCGATAGGGCAGTTTGATCTGCCATTCACGGTGCAGACGTTTGGCGCGCGTACTGCTTGAGTCTTCCAATGTAGAGATCGAGACGCGTTCCCGCCATTCATTTTCAAGCAGGCCGTTGTATTGATGCAGGCAGGTGACCGCCGCCATCAGCCAGGCGGTCAGGCGGTCAACGGCATTCAAGTGGATTTTGTGTTCGCGGAGCAGGGTATCGAAACCGTGGGTTTCGTTCGTGTGGCGGGCGGTGTCTTCGCGCAAGGCATAGCTTGCATAAAATTGCCACACACCTTCGGGGAAGGCTGCATCGGGATCTTTTCCAGCCAATTTGAGCAGGTTTTGATATCCCCAAATGATCGCGGCGGGACCCGCAAAGATCGCGCCATACATCGCCGAATCCAGGATCTGCTCCACGCCGCTGAACAGGGCGTTGATATCCTGATGCATTTTTTGAATGGGGATGCGTCGGCCGGGCAGGCGGGCCAATCCGCTGAGGATCATGCCGGGCACATTGCCGGCAGGGACAACTTTCGAAACCAGATCGACAACTGCCTCCACTTCAGGCAAAGAGAGCCGCGACAATTGCTGGACGGAGATCGTCTTTGCGACCGTACGCAGGTTCGTTGCGGTTAACTGGGACGCACGCTGTAAGTTCGATTTCTTTCCGCTCATGATTGGTGCGTAATTATAATTGCACTTCCCGATAACTCGTATTTTTGCTTTCAAAAGTGTAAAATCAAATTATGACCATCTCCGCATTTCAGATCACGAAAAAAGGGATGCGTCCCATCCAAACCCACGCGCGGACTCTGGATGAGATCACCCGCGAATTACCGCAGGGTTTCTACACCACCTTCTCCACCCTCAACGCAGGGACAAGAGTTCTGGGTATGCACAAGCATCTGCAAAGACTGTATATCCCCGCAAAGGAACTCAGCTTTCATCCCGCAGTGGACGAGATGACTTTACGTCACAGGGTTGCCGAGCTAGCCAAAACATTCCTGCCAAAGGAGGCGCGTATACGCTTGATTCTGGCGAAGAACGATGCATCCATGTATATCGTTATTCAGCAGTTTGATGCGCTTCCGAGGAAGGTTTTTGAAGAGGGTGTGCAGGTGGTCACGGCTGCGTTGGCACGCATTGCCCCACGGGTGAAGGACACGGGCTTTATTTCATCGAGCAATCACCAGCGCAGGCTGGTGGGCGGAGATGTATTCGAGGTCTTGCTAACCAAAGAGGGGAAGATATTGGAGGGAATGACGTCAAATTTTTACGCCGTCAAAAAGGATACGCTGATCACCGCCCAGCGCGGAATCCTGCTCGGGGTCACACGCCGCGCCGTGCTGCGACTCGCAAGAGGGGAGGGGATGTCCATCGAATATCGCTCCCCGCACGTGGACGAAAAATTCAACGAGGCCTTTCTTACATCCAGTTCACGCGGTGTGGTGCCGATCGTTTCCATTGACGGAGAGCCAGTAGGGCAGGGGAGAGTGGGGGAATGGACGAAAATGCTTTCGAAGGCGTATCAGGCTTACGTTAAGGAAAGAAGCGAAAAGATAGATAGTTAGTTTTATAGCTTCTTGTTGAAAATTTCGTCACAGGCTTGATCTCATACTGAAGTTGAACTTCATTTTTAGTCTCTCTCAAAGACATCATGATATGCTTTGTCAAGTTCTTCATCGGTTAAGTGAGTGTACCTTTCAGTCATCGCAATATTTTCGTGTCTTGCCAGTTTCTTGGCGATTGCCAGATTGCCAGTGCCTCGCAGGGTGGCAGTTACAAAATAATGACGAAAGGAATGGGGTGTAATTTTTCCAACTAATTCCTTTCCTAGAAATTGCTCCACACGCTCTTTGACGATATTGCGCCCGGTTGTGGTCGTAATAGACACAACTCGTTTGCCAGCGCCTTTATCATGCCTTGCAAAAATGGGAAGGGAACTTAATGGTCTACCGGAATTTCCATCCAGCTCAGCGCGTTGTGAAAGATAATCTTTCATGGCTCGCATTGATCTTGCAGTAAATCGCACAACGGCTTCTTTATCGCCTTTACCAATGATGATGGCACGGCCTTCATTCCAATCTATATCGCCTCGACGGAGATTACAAGCTTCGTGAACGCGAAAACCAGTATCTGCCAGGGTAATCATAAATGCTCGGTCGCGATATGCGCGTAGTTTAGCATTGGCGGCTTCATTTTCATCATCTGCGCTTGAAATCATTAAGTTCTGAACATCCTGAATCTTTTCCAGCAATAGTTCAAAATAACGATCTTCAGATTGTGGCAAGCGTCTTCCTGGACGCCGTGAGCGTTGTCGTATAAGCACGGTCAGGCGTGACTGGCTGAGCTGTATAAGCTTCTCTGAATCAACGTACAAGTAAAACCCTTTGACCGCTTGTAGATATAATTGCTCTGTTTTTGGGGCATAACCGTGCAAGTATTCCAGAAACTTTGCAAAGAGGTTTTCTGACAAAACTTTGATGGGGGTGGTGTCTGGCGCGATCAAATTTTCCTGTAGAAATTCAGCGAAAATTTTCAACGCCTTCTTATACGCAAGCTTTGTAGATTTGCTGCGGGCACCTTCAACCATGTGTAAATATGCGCTAATCACGTGGGAAATGCTTGGGAATTCTGCCTCAGATGTGTCAGTCATGCCTATATTATATGAATTTATTGCCTCCTGTCAATGCTTTCGGTAATAATACTTATCGAAACCATAAGAGAAAAAAACAAGAATAGCGGACAAATTACCTCCGCCCCGCTCCCCTACCACTCATTTCGCGGACACATCCACGCAAAGCGGACAAAATCCCAACAGCAGGAGACTCCGCACGTAAATTCAGCCTTCACGCGAAGCAATCAGCATTTCCCCCGTACCTCCCCTGCCCCACCTACTTTCTGGGCTGGAAACCCAGTCCGAAGGACTTTTTTGAACTGAGGCAGGGCTTTAGCCCGCACCGACCTGCACTAACCATTATTCACATTACTTTACACTAGCCAGCGCAATCACCAGCACGATCCCCAGCGCAATGACTCCTCCCGCAAACAATGTGACCGAATCCCTCAGCCACCTTGACTTGTGCCTCAGCATGGCTTTGAACACCTCACTTTGCGTTTCAGGCTTGCCCGCATCGGACTGCCACCTGCGCGGCGTGACCACGACCAGCGCGCACAGCAATGACAACAGCCACAGCACCACCGCCAGAATGCCGCACCATTTGACAGCGGGCAATGAAAGATACGCGGGCAATGTCTCGGCAGAGACAGTCAACACGCCGAACAGCGCGCCCAGCAAGCCAGTGACCAGACCGATCAACAGCCGCGCGGCTTCTTCCAGATTTTTTTTCAACGGGACAAACTGCACGATACTCTACGACTTTTCTTTTCGTTTTTTCTTTTTCATCGCCGCGATAAATGGTTTTTATCTCCTCCAGTTCAGGCAGAGATTTTTCCCACTTATGTTTGCAGCGCGGACAAGTGATCTTGATCTTCTCGCTCATTTTATCTCCTCATATTATTCAGACCCTAAAGGTTTTCCCTGCTGACATTCGTCCCGTTATGCGGGAGGGTCTTGCTAGACAAGACGCGGGTTGATGAAGGAAACCTTTAGGGTCTCTTATTATTTCATCCTTCATCATTTATCATTCATCCTTTGCACTTCACTCTGCACCGCTGAGAAATGACCCGCATACGCGGCAGGCACAGGTGGGACAGGTTCTTCTTTCAACGAATGAAAGGCTTTTTTCTTTGCATTAAATTTTGTGCCCCCGCTTGCCTTTCCCGCCCGCGTGGCTATAATAAAAATGGATACGGGAGGGCCGTATGAAAACAAATTCGATTCACTTCCACGGGGGCATGGCTGCGTGGATTCTCGTCACAATGCTTCTCAGCGCCTCAGCGCCCTATCGACAGGCTGTGGATACGTCACCGCCGCAGCAGGTCGTCAAACTGGTTTTCATCCATCATTCCACGGGCGAGAACTGGCTGGCCGATGGTTACGGAGATCTCGGTCAGACTCTCGGGGAGAATAATTATTTCGTCAGCGATACAAACTACGGGTGGGGACCAGAAGCGGTTGGTGATCGCACCGACATTCCCAATTGGGTCGAGTGGTTCGCCAGTGAAAATACCCCCGTCTATATGCAGGCGCTTTTCAACGAAAGCGAACAGCACGCCGCATACACGCGTACCCTCGCCGACCCCGGCGGCGAGAACGAGATCATCCTGTTCAAATCCTGCTTCCCAAATTCCGCGCTTGAAGGCAGCCCCAATGACCCGCCTGGCACCTACGAAGAACTCTCGGTGAGCGGCGCAAAGTATGTCTATAACCGCATCCTGCCGTTCTTCGCCTCGCGCCCCGATAAACTTTTCATCGTCATCACCGCTCCCCCACTTAGCGACCCCACCCACGCCGAAAATGCGCGCGCCTTCAACGAATGGCTCGTCAATGATTGGCTCGCCGAAAACAATTACACCCAGCACAATGTGGCGGTCTTCGATTTTTACAACCTCCTCACCAGCGCCGATGCACATCACCGCGTTACGGAGGTCGGGGTCGAGCACCTCATCGGCGCGAGCAACACCCTGCACTATCCCTCAGGTGACGACCACCCCTCTGCCGCAGGCAGCCAGAAAGCCACCGATGAATTCGTGCCGATGCTGAATTATTTCTATCATCGCTGGAAGGCGGACGCCCCGAATCAATCCGCGCCTGAGCCTGTTACAACACCTCAAACAGAATCGATGCCGCAAGAGTCTCCTGCTCAACCTTCCCCCTCCACCTTGATCGCCGATTTCGAGACTCTCACGCCAACCCTCAACGCCTACTGGGACGACGCCTCGCCCACCAGGATCACCTGCGCCCCCGTGGAAAATTCCCTGCAGATCGAGTTCGACGTCACGCCCGGGGCATGGGCCACCTGTGTGCTCTCCTTTGACACCACCCAAAACTGGAGCAGTGGACAAGGCCTGTCCTTCCGCATCCGTGCCGTAGAAGCAGGCATTCCCTACGATGTGGATATCTACACCGGTCAAAATGAATCCCGCGAAACCTATCTCGATTCCGCTACCGTGCCCGTTGACGCCGTGAACGGCTGGGCCGATGTCCAAATTCCGTGGAGTGAATTTCACCGTGCCGATTGGGAAGCCGATGCAGGCGCAGTCTTCAACAAGCCCGACCAAATTCAAGAGATCGCCATCGGCTTCGGCGGCCTCGATTCAACCAGCAACAGCGGCACGATCTGGGTGGACGATATTCAACTCATCACACAGTCAGCCGCTTCCCCCGAACCCCAGCCGACTGCAGAATCTGAATCCGCTTCTGCTCCAGCCGCAAACAATCCAACCATCCCCTGCCCCAGCCCGGTGGCCATCGCCTTGCCCCTGGCTTTATTGGCCCGTCTCAAACGCGTTTACTAGCATGATGAGTTAAATGACGCATCCCCCGCAGTTTCTGCCGGGGGATGCAATAGTTTACTTTCGAGTTCGAGCGGGCGAAAGAAATTACTTCTTCGGCGGCGCTGGCTTCTCTTTCTTCTTCTTTTTCTTTTCCTTATTCTTGCCTTGTTCCTTGTTTGCCATAATTATCTCCTTTCCAAGAACCAATGTGGGTCGGCCCTTGAACAAAAATGATGGGTCTTTCACTATGGGCAAAGAAACCTGCAACCCATTTGCCAATAAAATGATAACAGGAGATTGCCTCGGAGGGAAGAGTTGAAAAAATAAAATAAATGGGTTTACTCATCTTCAGGGTCTATAATGAATTTATGACTTCTCAAAAACGTGTTGACCAGCCCAGCTTCATCAAAGGCTTGATTACCGGGGCCGCCGCCGGGATCGCATCCCTGATCGCCTATCAATACATCCATGCCATCATCAAACAGCCAAGGCTGATGTCGCGTGCGGTGCTGTCCAAAGCGGAGGATTTTGATACGATCGAAGCCCAAGCCTTGTTCATCGCAGCCGACAACCTGCGCTCGGCTATTGAAGTGCGCCGCTTCGGGAATCGCAAAACAAGAGAGATCCTGCATGCTGGCTATCGCAACTTCCGTGAAAGTTGGGCGCGTGATTTCAGTTTTGCATCCTTTGGCCTGCTGGCTTTGAAGGAATTCAAGGTGGTAAAAGACACCTTGGAAGCCTTTCTCGATCACCAGACTCCCGAAGGGCAATTCCCCGTCAAATTACATTCCATGGGCATGGTCACACGCTTTATGCATTCCCTGCTTGGCAGGGAACAGCCCACTGAAATTCCCATGCGTCCGAAATACATCAGCGGACACGGCACGATCTCATTGGATGGTCAATGCCTGATGGTCATCGCGGCCATTCACTACAGCTTTCAGGCAGAAGATCACGAATTCCTCAAAACGCACTGGGAGTCACTCGTCAACGCCATTTCATGGGCAGAGAGATCAGTCCTGGAGGGCACAGACGGCCTGCTCTCCCAGGCAGCCTTCGCCGATTGGGCCGATAGCATCGCCCGCAATGGACGCGTGCTTTATACGAATGTAACCTACTGGAAAGCCCTGCAGGAAATGGCCGAAGCCGCCAAGCATTTTGGGCTGAATGATCAAATATCTTTTTACTCAAAAAAAGCAGATCAGGTTGCACAGGCAATTCAGGCACATCTTTGGCGCCCTGCCCTTGGCTATTACGCCGCCAGTGACTCGCTCGATCAACTCACCAGCAGTGGAAATCTGTTGGCAGTCGCCTGGGGATTGGCATCCACAGAACAGGCAAATTTCATTATGGATGCGATCATTGTCAACGGGATGGCCAGCCCGGTTCCGACCAAGGTTGCGTATCCATCCTACCCGCCCAACCTGATCGCACTGGAAAATCGTTTGGGCGGCGTGGCAAATTATCACACCGATGCTGCCTGGCTTTGGATCGGTGCCTGGCACGTGGTGGCACTCGCGCGCAGCGGACGAGTCGAAGAATCACACGGGATCCTGTCACGCATTGCAGAAGTCATTGTGGACGATCAGCAGGTGCATGAAGTCTACGGCCCCAACGGGAGACCTTTATCCAGTTTTTGGTATAAGTCTGAATCGCCGCTCTCATGGAATGCCGGCATGGTGGTCTATGCCTATTATGTGCTTGAATATTTTATGAAAACAAAAACCGATATTGTCTCCTCTGTCAGCAAGGATGAAAAGGAGTAACCGTGCATATCGCCAATTTTACGAATACGTATTTACCAGTCATCAGCGGGGTTGTCCGCTCTGTGCGTTCGTTTCGGGATGAACTTACCCACAGGGGCCACAATGTGTTCATCTTTGCGCAGGAACAAATGGATTACACGGATAAAGACCCGTTCATTTTTCGCTATCCAAGCCTAAACCTGCCAACCGGGATTGATATTCCAACCGCGATTCCCATCTCTCCTTTTATTGATCGCTTGATCCCCGCCATCAAGCTGGATGTTATTCACACCCATCATCCCTTTCTGCTTGGGAATACTGCCGCAACAAAAGCACAGGAGCTTAACCTGCCATTGGTCTTTACCTTCCATACGCAATACCGTGAGTATACCCACTACGTACCTTTCCCCATGGAGACCGTCCAGAATTTTATAAAGAGTACTGTGGACCGTTTGCTTCAGGATTTCATGCGCCGCTGCCAGCACATCATTATCCCATCAGAGAGTATGCGCGAAACACTGGTCAATAATTACGGGCTGAAGAATAACTTTACGGTAATCCCCACAGGTGTAGACCTGGAAGCGTATCGCACCGCCAGCGGAGAAAAGATACGCAAAAAACGACGCTGGGAAAAAGATATTGTGATGATCTCCATTGGCAGGCTCGCCCCGGAAAAGAATTGGCCGACTTTATTACATGCGGCGGCTCTGGTCATAAAAGATATTCCCCAATTCCGCTTCGTGCTGATCGGCGATGGTACCGATAGAAAAAGCCTGGAAGAGCTGGCAAAAGAACTTGGCATCCAAAAGCGTGTAACGTTTACCGGCTCGCTTTCATTCGCTGAGACTCCCTCCTATATGAAAGCAGCGAATTTATTCGGCTTTGCATCCATCACAGAAACTCAGGGACTTGCAACACTCGAAGCGATGGCGGCTGGTCTGCCTGTGGTTGCAGTTGAAGCCAGTGGCACGCGCGATATTCTCAAGCACGGTCAGCAGGGCTATCTCGTAGAGAATAACCCCGAGGCATTGGCAGCTGCGATCAAAAGACTCCTCTCAAACCCCGAGAGAATGCAAAAGTTCGCGCAAGCGGCTTATAAAAAAGCCCAGTCCTTCAACATCGAGAATTTGACGGGAAAACTACTGGATGTATACGAACAAGCCATCCGCGATAAAAAGAAGAATCGCTATGTGACTGTCGTTCCGCCTGTTTCCGTTCCTGCCGAATCAGTGGCGCAAGTTTAATTGAAAGCAATCTCCCGCGGATGCAGTTCGATCGCATTCTTGCTGCAGCTCGCGCGGCAAACACCGCAGCCATAACAAGCCGTCGGGTCGATCACCACTTTCTTGTTATTCGATGAATATCGTATCGCGCCATATTGACATTGTCTCATGCACAGGCGGCAGCCGTTGCACGCATCCGCAGAGACACTTGCGATCCATTCCGCGCGGAACATCACAGGGTAATCTTTGCGGGCATGGGTAATACGGTAAGCCATGCAATCCTGGTCACAATTACACAGCCCGCCGATGAACGGGGTTTTGAATGTCCACACAGAATGGACGAGTCCTTCTTTGTCCAATTTGCGAATGGACTCCAAGCGCTTCTTCCTTCGATAAAGTCTCCAAACTAAAGGAATCATCCAGCGAGTCCATCAATTCCTTGTCCATGGTCAGGCCGTAGCAATAACGAGCGTTCATGTTGCCCGTGGTCACACGCCGACAAACACAGGGAAGCCGTACCGCGCCTTGCACCATCCCAAATATCTTTTCCACATCTTCCATCGGTACAACCTGCCCGTAATGATCCTCTTTTTGCATGTGAGTCAAAACAGGCTTGGCGAGCTTCATCAAAGGCGTCTTGCGGATCTTGTCCAACTGCTTAATGCTCTTCGGTACCCGTTTGTCGAATCCATTCAGGAAGTCCGCTGCGTATTTGCGGCGCTGATTTTGGTTCAACAGATCCTTGGAGTAATTCTCCATGGTCAAATACCACTTCTCCCCTTCCCCATGCTGCGTACAGAATTCACACATGCAAGCCTCCTGATGCTTTTATGATGAAATATCCCCACAGTTGCATCAGTATAGCCAGTGGATATTCCTCACCCAAGTGACATTCCTCCCGTTTCGTTGCGCAATGGTCATTGCTTGAATAGCTCAACTCAATTTGCTACAATGGGTTTGCACTACCCGCCAATTGGACAAAGCACAAAAAAGGAGAACACCATGCCCCCCGCTGGACTCAAACTGCTCTACCCTGTGAAATCCACTTTCCCCATCACCCAACGCTTCGGTGAGAATCCGCAATGGTATCCGATCACGAATGGGCATAACGGCATCGACTGGGGCATCCCCTTGCGCACACCGATCTACGCCACCCTGCCGGGCAGTGTGGTCCGTGTGGCAGCCGATAACACCGGCTATGGAAATCACATCCGCATCAGTCACGATGGCAACCTGCTCTCCATCTATGGCCACATGGATGAGAGGAATTACGCCCTCGTCAAGGTCGGTGACGCGGTCACAGCAGGCCAGCACATTGGCTACTCTGGAAACACCGGTCGCAGCACGGGTCCGCATTTGCATTTTGAGGTTCGTGAAGGCAGTACGGCCTTCAACCCCGAGCCTTATCTCAGCGAAAATATCAATGTCCCGCCTGCGAAGACCCTCTTCAAAGCCCGTGTGTTGGAAACCACCCAACCCTTCCTCAATATCCGCTCTGGCCCGGGTATCCTGTACCCAGTCATCGCCAAATACAGCCCCGGCGACGAAATGGAAGTGACCGACATCGGCGGCGACACGGTCTGGCTGCAAACCAAAAAAGGATTTGTCGCCTACCGCATTGACAAAAAGACCCTCGTCCAGATTCTCGGAATGGAAGACGAAGGCTGAGAATCAGTACGATAAAAGGTGTGGACACGGAATTCCGTGTCCACACCTTTTTATTTCCCTTTCAAATAATTCGCAATGGATGCCGCTGCGCGTTTCCCTTCCACCGCGCAATGGTCAGCGGTTTCCACGCCGCGCAATAAATTCCCCGCCACGAACACGCCATTCACGGATGAACAAAATTCTGCATCGATCCGCGGCCCCTTCGTCTGCGGATTCAATTCCAAGCCGCCAGCACGAGCCAACTCATGTTCGGGGATCCAGCTCCCGGTGAAGATGACCGTGTCACATTCCACCGTCTCAACCTGACCGCTTGCATGAGTCAATTCAACTCCTTCCACACGCTTGTGACCGAAGATATTTGACACCCGCGTCTTTGAAACAATCGGTGTACGGGTGAGGATGTCGGCAAGCGCCCACTTCATCACGATGTACGGAAATTCGATCTGATGTCGCGCTTCTTCGGTGACCATCATTTCACATTTCATGCCCGCATGCATCAAGGTCATCAACGCCGAAAGACTCACCAACTCCGCGCCGACAATGACCGCCCGCTTCCCCACTGGCAATTGCTCCTGATAAACAAAACGCTGTAACGACCCTGTGGTCAAAACACCCTGCGGACGTGTCCCAGGGATCAACCGCGCCGAACGCGGTCTTTCGCGCACGCCTGTTGCCAGCAGCACCGCGTCCGCTTCGATCTCACCGATTCCTCCGCGGGAAGTAAAAGCCAGCTTCTTCGCACTCGCCCAGCCCGTGATCGTCGTGGAGGTTTGCACTTCCACATCCATTTTTTCAGCGAGGTCGCGATAATACTTTGCATATTTCGGCCCGCTCCACATGCGCCATAGATCCTCGCGGCCAAAGCCTGTGTGATGACAAAACCGCGGCATGCCCCCCGCTTCAGGCTCACGCTCAACGACAAGGATATTCTTGATTCCCTGCTTCTTCAATTCAATGGCCGCGGAAAGTCCCGCAGGTCCACCCCCGACAATCAAAACATCTTTTACTACAGAGGGCACAGAGCGCACGGAGTCTTTTTCAAAAGAAATCGCGGTGGTCTTTGTGTGCTCTGTGGTGGTCATCTTTGTCAGCGCCGCGTGACAATTAAACCCCTGACATCTTCCCTGTGAAGCGCGGGTGCGCCTTCGCAAAGCGTCCACGCTTGTTGCGGGGATTGACGCTTTCATCGCATCCATCAATTCGCCGCGCGAAACCCTTTCGCAGTGACAAACGATCTCCGCATACGCGGCATTCTGCGCGATCATTTCCGCGTTTTGATGCGGCCGCAATGCAGCCTCTCCGATGGTCGGCAGTTTTACCTTCTTGAATTCATCCTTCAAATTCAACGCAAGGCCCGCTTCGCGCAGCAATTCCACGCCGTATTCAGCAATGCCCATCGCGCCGGAAATGCCTGTTGAACGGATTCCGCCCAAACATAGATAGCGAAGCGCTGCATCCATTTCGATCTGATAATCGCTGTGTTCTGTCGCCGCGCGCAGGCCGGAGTAAGTCGCCGTCACTTCCTCTTCCAATAATTGCGGCAAAATTTGCTTCCCTTTTTCGAGTAAAAACTTTAATCCGCTTTCAGTTGTTTCGGTTGCAGATTTATCGCCCAGGTCTTCTGCGGTCGGCCCCAATAAAATATTCCCATACACTGTCGGGCTGATCAACACACCTTTTGTAATGGATGTTGGCACCGGCAGCAGTACGTGATTAACCAGCGGGCGCGCCATTTTGTCGTACACAATTAACTGTCCGCGTCGCGGCGTGACCTTGAAACTGGTCTTTCCAAAATGAGCATTGATCTCGTCTGAAAACAATCCCGCTGCATTGATGACATAGCGGGCGTTGACAGATGAATGACCATCAACGATGGTCCACGACGGTCCACCATCCAAGGTTTGTGGTCTGATCTCCCTCACTTGAAAATTCAGAAACAATTCCACACCATTCAGCATGGCCTGATACGCCATCGCAATTGGAACGGAAAACGTGCAAAGGATTCCCTCCCCTGGCACGAACAGTCCGCCCAGCGCGCCTTTGTTGATGTGCGGTTCGCGCTGGTAAATCTCTTCTGCGGAAATAATGCGCACATCCATTTCGCCGTTATCGTGCGCCTGTTTCAATAATTTCGGCAGGGTGTCGAATTGATCTTGATTCCACGCGATGAGCAGACCGCCCAACAATTCATGCGCGATGTTTGCTTCGGGCAGGTATTCCTGCATAAGTTTGTAACTGCGCTTGAGCAGCTTGGCTTCGAGTGAGCCTGGCTTGGCATCATAGCCTGTGTGCCAGATGGCTGTGCTGGCTTTGGAAGTCCCCATGCCCACGTCTGAGTTGGCTTCGATCAATGCAATGTTGAGTTGATAGCGGGAGAGTTCCCGCGCAATGGCGCATCCCACCGCCCCTGCGCCGATGATGGCAATATCGTAAGTTGTTGTCATAATATTCTTCTCGTAACTGGTGATCGAGTAGGGCGGCTGCTTCTCCGCCCGTGTCGAGACCACATTATTTATGGAAAATCTTCACCGCATCCAACGCCTTGTTCCACTGCGCCAGCTTCTTTTCTCTTTCTGCTTTCTTCATTTGCGGTTTGTAAGAGGTTTCCGATTTCCAATTCTGCGCCAGCTCATTGAAACTCGTTCCCAACGCAGACATGCCTGCGAGGTTGGCAATACCGATGGCGGTGGCTTCCAACGCGGCAGAGACACGTACCTCGATATCCAACAGGTCAGCGATCATCTGCATGAGGTAGGGATTCCCCGATGGGCCGCCATCCACCTTGAGATGCGGCGGGCGTTGACCGAGATCCTGCGACATGGCAGTGACCACTTCATACACGCGGCAGGCAATTCCATCCAGCGTAGCACGGACGATGTCATCGGAGGTGGTGCTGCGGTTCAAGCCGAACATCGCACCTTGCACATCCGTGCGCCAGTGCGGGGCGGCGAGTCCTTGCAGGGCAGGAATGACAACGACACCCATGTCCTTTGAATTCTGCGCAGATTTGTGACTCGATGCAGAATCGGGGATGAATTTCAAGTTATCGCGCAGCCATTGCACCGCCGAGCCAGTGACGAAAATTCCACCGTCAAAAGCATATGCGGTGTGTCCATTGAAATTCCATCCGACCGTGGTGAGGAGCCCGTTGTTGGAAAGTTTGGGTTTGTCGCCGATGTTCATCAACAGAAAACTACCCGTGCCGAACGAGCATTTCATTTCCCCGGCATTAAAACAAGCCTGACCAAATAACGCGGCTTGCTGGTCAACCAAAAGCGCATGCAATGGCAATGGCTTTCCATTTCCAAAATCCACATCGCCAATATGTCCTGCCGAAGGTTTGATCTCGGGAAGCATACTGCGCGGCACGTCGAATAATTTCAACAGATCGTCGTCCCATTGGAAAGTATTCATATCGAAGAGCAAAGTACGCGAAGCAGTGGATGGGTCGGTGATGTGCAGTTTTCCCCCGCTTAGTTTCCAGATGACCCAGGTTTCAGTGGTTCCGAATTTCAACTTGCCTTCATGGGCCTTTTTACGGATGTCGGGATTATTTTCAAAGACCCATTTGAGCTTGGGCGCGGAGAAATAACTGTCGAGCAGGAGTCCTGTTTTTTGGCGAAGCAGGTTTGGGTCCACGCTGGAAGCGAGTGCATCGCAGACGGATTGTCCACGCGTATCCTGCCAGACGATGGCAGGCGTCACCGCCTCGCCAGTTTCTGCATCCCAAACGATGAAGGTTTCACCCTGATTGTCGAAGCCGACCGCAGAGATCTCGTATTTATCAAGCAGGGGTGCACAGGCTTCTTTTACAGTTCGGACAATATCGTTAGGTTCCTGCTCCACCCAGCCCGCCTGTGGAAAACGCGCAGGGAGTTGAGCGGAATTCTTTTCGAGCATCTCCCCCATCTCGTTCACGATGACAGCCGTGGTTTGTGTGGTGCCTTGATCTATGCCGAGCAGATATTTCATTTTGCCTCTCAATTTGTAGAGTTAGCCCAAATATAGAAAATAACGTATTCCGTTCTTTGTGCTGGCTTTGACGGAATACATGAGTTCATCTGCGATCCGTATCGTTTCGACCGTGGAATGCGGGGCGGATTCAAATGTCACTGCGCCGGCACTGAAGGTGACAAAAGGATAGGACCGGCACAATTTTTCTTTGAGGTGGTTTTGTATTTTGGACATGATGACTTCAACCTCGTTTCGCCCCGCTTCGGGGAAGAGCAGGGCGAATTCATCTCCGCCCAATCGGGCAACAGCGTCTGTGCTGCGAATCTGACACTTCAGTTCTTCGGCGATAAACTTGATCAACTGGTCACCTTCGTTGTGGCCAAAATTATCATTGACTTGTTTAAAGTTATCCAGATCGAGATAGACAAGCGTGAACGGACGTTTATATCTTCTTGAGCGGTTGAGTTCATGTTCCAAAAGCCTGTTGAAGCGTCGGGCATTCATCACACCTGTGACGTAATCCGTATCCGCAAGAGCTTCTATGGTCCTTTGTGATTTGTGCAGTTCTGCGATCAGGTAGGTGACAGTGACAAAGAAACCGAGTCGAATCAGTGTGTTCCAAAAATAGATGATGGGCTGCCGATAATCCGCGCCTGCAAAAAAATCGGCGACCGCCCATGTGATCGCGCTGAGTGCAGCAATGAACAGGCCTGTTTTAAATTTTACGTGCCATGTGGTCGATGCGATCGGGATCAGGTAGAACAATGAAAAGCTGAACTCGTTTCCCGTGGCGTAATCGACCAGCCCCAGAAAGGAAACCAGCATGAGGCTGGATAATATCCAGAATTTCGAGCTTCGTTCTTCGAAGGCTTTGGTGAGCATCTTATTCATCTGTTCTTGGGTATACCAATCTGTGAATCCTTGTTTTTGCACTTGCAAATAGTCAGGAACTGTGTCAAAATAGAGATGTCCCAGCCAGGGTGCCCCCCTCACCCTGACTGGGGCACTTTTTTAAACTGATATAAAATCAAGAGCGGTATCTCTTTTGAGATACCGCTCTTGATTTTACTTTACAACAGACTGTTATTGTTCGCCGAATTTTCTTTCGATGTCAGCGATCAACTTCTGACGTTCCTTGATCTTGTCGCCTTCAGGCACACCCTCAAAGCGGTTGCGCTCGAAGCCATACCAGACGATGGGCATCACAACGACCATGCCAACGGTGAAGTAGAAAACCTTCTCATTGGGCGGGAAGAATCCGCTGATCGCCAGCACGACACCGAATATGACGGCAAGCACAGCATTGGGTTTGGAAAGGCCGCCAAGGTTGAATGGACCCTTCTCTTTCCATTTCGGTCCGCCTTCAGCGAGAAGTCCCGCTGCGATCGGCATCACCATGGAGATATAAAGGAATACCGCGCAAGCTACAGCCAGCACGAGATAGTAAGGGGCATACACAGTGCTTAGCAGCGCCAGAACGGCAGAGACCCAAACCGCGGTGCCAGGTGTGCGATACACAGTGCTGACCGTGGAGAGAGCAGCAGAACCAGGCAGGCCGCCATCACGGGCGAAGGCATACATCATGCGGGAGGTGGAGGTAAGGCCAGCCAGCGCACAAACGTAGTTGACAAGTACCATGCCAATGGCAAGGAACAGGCTTAATCCATACGGCATGCGGGAAGCGCTCCACATATAGAAGAACGAACCCCAACCAGCCGCGCCAGCTTCTTCAATGCTTGGCATCGTCAACACATAGGCAGCTACGGCAACGAGGCCGAACACCCAGGACCAGAATACAGCGGTCCACATGCCCTTCGGCACGTTTACCTGTGCATCCTGTGTTTCTTCGGAGGTGTGAGCAGAAGCATCGAAGCCTGTAATAGTGTAACAAACATACGAGAGACCGAGCAGGAATGCAAAGGCTACATTCTCAGTGCGGAAGGGAACCACCGCGCCGCCCACATCGCCGGTGAAGTTTTGGAAGGTCCACAAACGGGTGAAGTCGAGGGGAACAGAGCTGAAAGCAAACAGGGTGACGATCAAAATAACCGTCAGGCCCAGGATTACATAGCCGCTCCAGTCAGTGAGCTTTGTGGTGATATCAATGTAGTAATGATTCAATGTCGCTTGTGAAACAAGTACGACCGCCACAAAGATGAACTGATGCCAATAACCAAAGGAAGATACATCCACACCCAGCACGGTGGCAAGCAGAAGGTCTTTGAAGAATACGGTGTAGAGAAGAACATCCACCGAGGAAACCACGCAGATCAAACCGATGAGGTTGAACCAGGCAGTGGCCCAGCCCCAGGCCTTACCGCCGAGGTGGGAACTCCAGTGATAGAGTCCGCCCGCTGTTGGGAAGGACGAAGCGATCTGTCCCATGCCGAAGGCCACGCTCAAAGCGAGCACGCCGCCGACCAGCCAGATCAAAAATGCGCCGCCAGATCCGAGGGCATTGAATGCGGCGGGGAAGGCGGAAATGCCGCCTGCCAAAATACAAATGATGGAAAATGAAATCGCGAAGTTCGAGAAGCCGCTCATGCGGCGCGAAAGTTCCTGTGCATACCCCAGCTTATGTAGTACCTGCTTGTCGTGCGCTTGACTCTTTTCAGCCATTTTCGTAATTCTCCTTGAATTGAGTTTTTTACATCAAGAAACCGAACTTACGAAGTGCAAAAAATATTTATCAACGATACACATCCTCCTCCTCCCTTTCGGGAGCTTCCTCTGAATGGTATGTGGTCATAACACTGACAATCGGACAAAGGTACGATTAATTCCCGCCATTATCGCACAAAATGCCTCTTGATAAAATAGACCAAATGTTCTAAAATGGATTTATGGACTCTCTCGACACTTTAAAGTTACTCTCGTCACAAATGACCTTTGAGCCGGATGGAGAACCGCGCATCAATTCCGACACTCCAACCTGCTTCAGTCCGAAGGAGAGGGACCATGCCTTTACACATCCCGCCCAACTCCCCAATGGACAGAAGATCGTCCTGCTCAAGACATTGCTATCTTCCGCTTGTGAACGTGATTGCTTCTATTGTCCATTTCGTGCGGGCAGGGATTTTCGCCGCGCTACATTCAAACCCGATGAATTCGCGAGTCTCTTCAGTAAAATGAATCGGGGTGGAATGGCTGAAGGTGTATTTCTCAGCTCAGGGGTCGCTGGAGGCGGTGTTCGGACTCAGGATAAGCTCCTCGACACAGCAGATATCCTCCGTAAAAAATATCAATTCAAAGGCTATCTCCATCTCAAGATGATGCCAGGCTCGGAGAAGGATCAGGTCTACCGCGCTATGCAGCTCGCCGACCGTGTCTCGGTCAACCTCGAGGCGCCCAGCACCGAACGGCTTGCCAAACTTGCCCCGCATAAGATCTTCATTGAAGAATTGCTTCGCCCGTTGCGATGGGTGGAGGAAATTCGCAGAAGTGTGCCAGCCTACAAATTCTGGAATGGCCGCTATCCGTCCACAGTGACTCAGTTCGTTGCGGGAGGATCAGATGAAAGTGATCTTGAATTGTTGAACACGACCAACTGGCTGATGAAAAATGTCAGGCTTAAGCGTGCATACTTCTCGGCCTTCCATCCCGTTTACGATACCCCGCTCGAAAATAAACCTGCTGTGAATCCCATGCGCGAACATCGTCTGTATCAGGCGTCGTTCCTGCTGCGTGATTACGGCTTTGATCTTGAAGACCTTCCCTTCACAACGGAAAGCAATCTTCCCATTAACACAGACCCAAAGCAGGCATGGGCTCAAATGAATCTATTGCATAGCCCCATCGAGATCAATCAGGCAGACAGGCACCAATTACTGCGTATCCCTGGCATTGGGCTCAAAGGTGCAGATGCGATTCTCAACGCAAGGAGGTTGAACCGCTTGCGTGACCTCTCCACGCTGAAGAAGCTTGGCATCATCGCCGAACGCGCCGCTCCCTATGTGTTGCTGGATGGCAGAAAATCAGCCTATCAGCTTGGTCTCTTCAAATAGTGCCTGCATCAAGATCAAGCGTTTCCCAGCGTTACAGCCAGCACATCATAATAAGTGCCTGCCCCAAAGCCATCGAACAGAACATTGTCACCGGGGTTGATCTTCGGCAGTTGACGCAGGAACGCGATCATATTGCTCGCCGCGCTAACGTTTCCAAAATCGCTCAATAACCACGGCATGGGGAATTCGATGCCTGCGTTTTGCAATTGCTTTGCCTTCAATTGATTGATCTTGTAGTTGGCATGATGAACAATGCCGACCGCGAGTTGCTTTTCCGGAGTACCTAATCTTTGCATCAACTCTGCATATTCATAAAATACATCCGTCACCACTTTCACTCCCGTGCGCACAAATAACTTGACCATGCCCATCGGCCCCGCCATCGTAATGGGTGAACCGTCCTTCGGTTCGTGCATCAATCCTGCCACGCGAATATGTGATGAATTTTCCTGTGTCACTTCAACCAATGACTCACTCTCATTTTTACCTGGATGCGGGTAATACATACGGATCGCCAGCACTCCTTCCCCGTCAAAAGCCTCATGTTCCCTGCCGACTAAAAACTTGAAGGTCTCTCCCGGTATCACCCCGATCACACCAGCGGCATTGGCAAACAACTGCAGGGCATATTTATCATGTGAATGGCTGGTAAAGCGGCTCAATCCTTCGATTCCACCCACTAAAACTTTCTTGCCGAGCAATTCCTCGGCCATATTCATCTGTCCCTTGCGTGCCAGGGCGGGATTCAACGCCAGATGTAACCCAGCCACCGAGCTGTCACAAGCCTTATGGACGCTTACCTTTAATGCATTCTCAGGGATGCCGGCACGTCGGCAGATCTGCTCCACATAATCGGGGATCACAGGCCCGCCTACGCCGATCAACACAGCCTGCACCTCGTCAATGCGCCAGCCATTTGCGCGGGCGGCTTCTTGCAACATTCTCGTTCCAACCTGCATTTCCAATTCGACGTCTTCTGGTTTATCCAGTGTGGGGATATGGTGGCGGCTGAGAAATCCCAGCTCTGATAAATTCATGGTGTCCTCATCCTCAAGGGGCTCGCCGTATCGCTGAGCCACCAGGTCGCGCAGACGGAGATTGTCATAGCTTTCACCCCATGTACCGTACGCACCGCCAACGCCAAGCTTGGAATTGTAAACGCTGCTAAAACCAAAAGGTATGCCAGATGCTACCTGAATGATCTCCTTATTAATGTTCGGAAGATCAAAAAATGATTGAGGGATATCCATGTTGATTCTCCTTGATAAAGCACTAAAGCATGTCTCTATGAGAATAAACAACACTATTCTCTGCATTAGGTTGCTTGATATTACACAATGCAAGTTTGATTCACAAATCACTGCAACCTTAAAATATCAAAACACAGCTTCATTAACTCTTGCAATTAATCCTATTGTTGCTATACTAAACAACAAGTAAGAGATATTAAAGGAGAAACAAATAAAATGATGTCAACAACAATAACAATGGAAACGCTTGCAATAAAAACGGAGAATAAATTTAGAACTCTCGTTACAAAGCAGGCGTACAAAAAAGGTGAAGTGATCTGTTCCATGCCAAGCGAGAATATTATGGATAAGCCGAATCGTTTCACCGTACAGATCGGCCGTGAGGTTCATACACACGTTGGCAAGCTTGCCGCGCTGAATCATTCTTGCGACCCGAATGTCATTCTCGACACAAAAAAGATGGTCATGATCGCGCGCCGTGATATTGAAAAGGGCGAGGAACTTTCCTTCTTCTATCCGTCGACAGAATGGGAGATGCAGGCTCCTTTCATCTGCATTTGCGGAGCATCGAACTGCATCCACGTCGTCGCGGGCGCGCGCTTCCTGCCGCTCTCGACCCTCGAGAATCATTACCTCAACCCGCACATTCGTGAAATGATGATTGAACTACTCAATCATACGCAGGAACATCTCAAAAGTTTGAAATAAACAAAAAGAGGACATCGTTTATGGCGATGTCCTCTTTTTGTTTAAACCCATCTTACAACTTCCGATGCAGTGCCAGCAGGGCGTAGGCATTTTCCCAGGGTTTACCCAGCCTGTGATTGTCTGAGACTTCGATCTTGTTGAGTCGCATGGCGATCTGGGGCAAAAGCGAAGCGATCGTCGCCCAATCATCGCCGAGGACGGCGGTTTTCATTTTCTCGGCAATCTGACCCGCCCACATCCACTCCATGCGGAACTTATCAGCTTTCACCCAGTAATCGCGTTTTTCCCAGGCGGCCACGGAAACATCCACGCCTTCTGAAATGGATTGCAATGCCAGGGCGATGAACGAGGCCATGTCCTTCGCTTCGGGTGTGACCTTCGCCATCTTCATCATTTCACGCATGCACAATACGATCGACTTTGTCAAACGGGTTCGTTCTTTTCCTACAGAATCAGGGTTGATGACTCGGCTCAAGGCGATTTCTCCATATTGGGTTTTTACACAAGCGCGGGATTATACCGCTGATTTCAGGCGGTCAGAGGGTGCCGGAGGAAAAATATAATATTGTTGACGCACCCCCTCCCCTGCTTTATAATTCCGCCCGCTCATTGTTTGAGTTGGGGACGTGTTGGAATTGGCAGACAAGCATGACTTAGGATCATGTGCCGCAAGGCATGTGGGTTCGACTCCCACCGTCCTCACTATTTTACAAGACCCGCAAGCGCTTTTATCCAGGGTCTGGAGGAAACTTTGAATATCGAAAAACAAATCCAGGAAGACCATTCAGCCAAGCTCATCGTTGACGTTGAGCAGGAAAAAATGGATGTTTACAAACGCCGCGCGGCGACCAAGATCTCAGCGCGCAGCAAGATCCCGGGGTTTCGCCCGGGCAAGGCTCCTTATGATCTCGTCGTGAGGACATTTGGAGAAGGGGCAGTGACCGAGCAGGCTATTGACCTGTTTATTGATGCGGAATATAGCAATATTCTCAAGGAAGCTGATGTGAACCCCGGCGCGGCTGGCTCGCTCGAATCAGTGGATAGCCTCACGCCTCCGAAACTGACCTTCCGCATTCCGCTCGCCCCGGAAGTGGACCTTGGCAATTATCACGAGATCCGCATGCCGTATGAGTGGCAGGCTCCCGATCAGGCCGCAGTAGATACAGCGATCGAAGACCTGCGCCAGATGTATGCCACCACAGAAACCGTGGAACGCGCCATTGAAGTTGGCGATTACGTGCTGGTGGATGTAAATTCCGAGACTCCGGAAGTCACCCGCAAAGGCTTTGCCACTTTCGTGCGCAGTGAAGACCGCGACACCGAATGGCCGTACAACGGCTTTGCGAAGGAACTTGTCGGATTGAAGGCTGCCGAGAGCAAGACCATCAAACATCAATTCCCCGCTGACTGGGAAATTGAAGAACTCCGCGACAAGGAAGTCACACTTGAAGTCACGGTCAAGACCGTGCGCGGCGTGACCCTGCCCGATATCGACGACGCCTTCGCCAAAACGAGTGGAGCCGGTGAAACAGTGGAGGCTCTCAAGGAAGCCGTCAAAAAGGATGTGGAAACCCGTTCGCAGGCCGAATACGACGACAAATACTTCGTTGAGTTGATCGAAAAGTTCAAGGAAGTCGCCACCATCAAGTATCACGAGCACACACTCGAGCACGAAGGCGAGCATGTCCTTTCTGATTTGACCAACCGTCTCGCTCAGCAGAACATGGACCTTGAGACCTATTTCAAGATGCGCGGCACCACCCGTGAGCAATTTATTCAGGATGAAGTCAACCCCGTGGCAAAGAAACGCCTTGAGCGCGGTTTGATCCTCGATGAAATCGTGCGTCAGGAAAAGATTCAGATCGATAACGATGCTCTCGAAGCGGAATACAACGTCACGCTCAACGGCCTTGCCCAGCAAGGCATGGACTTCAGCAAGATTCGCGGCGGCAGAAAAGGCCAGAAGCAATTGAGCGAAGCCATCGCAATGGAATCCGCCAGCCGTGTGATGACCCGCAAGGCGTTGGACATGATCAAGTCCATTGCCTCCGGAGAGTACAAGCCGATCGAAGAGAGACAGGCCGAGGCGAGTCCCGAAGCGGGCGAAGCTTCCGAAGCCGCTCCGGAAGAAAAATCCGAGTAAATCCCTCAAGGGCGGGTTAATGATCCGCCCTTGAAATTTTAATAAAAATCCAATACATTCTGTGTATGATTGTCCCAACAAAAAAAGGAGACAAAGATGATTCCCGACTTTAAGAATGTAGTTCCAATGGTTGTCGAAAACACAGGCCGCGGCGAGCGCGCTTATGACATTTATTCCCTCCTGCTCAAGGAGCGCATCGTTTTCGTGGGCACGCCCATTGACGATCAGGTGGCAAACGTTATCGTTGCTCAACTGCTTTTCCTGAATCACGAGGACCCCGAGAAGGAAATCCGCATGTACATCAATTCCCCCGGCGGACAGATCTATGCGGGCCTCGCCATCTACGACACCATGCAGATCATTTCGAACCCGATCAGCACAGTGGCTGTCGGCGTAACAGCTTCCTTCGGCACCGTCCTGCTGACTGCTGGCACGAAGGGCCGACGCTACGCCCTGCCGCATGCCACCGTCCACATGCACCAACCTCTCGGCGGCGCACAGGGACAGGCCACGGATATCGAAATTCAGGCCAAGCAGATTCTGCGCTTGAAGGTGTTGTTGACCGGTATTCTCGCCAAGCACACCAACCAGCCGTTGGAAGTGATCGAGCGCGATGCCGACCGCGATTTCTACCTTGATGCCCAGCAGGCTGTGGATTACGGCCTCGTTGACCAGGTCATCGAGACCCCTGAAAAAGCCAAGTAAGCATTCACATAACGAATACAAGACCCTGAGGAGAAATCTTCAGGGTCTTGCGTTTATAATGGGCGCGATGCGATTTTGCCCGTTACAAGATCGTAAATCCAAAATCGGAAATTATCATGACCTTTTCAATTGTTGCATGTGATCTAAAAGAAAATAGCTGGGGTGTTGCTGTTGCCTCGAAATTCCCCGCTGTGGGTGCCGTCGTTCCATGGGCAATTGCAGGTGCGGGGGCCGTGGCAACCCAATCTTTTGCGAACACCTCGTTTGGTCCGCGCGGATTGGAAATGATGGCCGCAGGTCTTTCCGCTGATGAAACGCTTGCCAAACTTCTCATGGACGATCCCGAACGCGAACTGCGTCAGGTTGGTCTGGTAGATGCCAAAGGCAAGGCCGCAACCTTTACGGGCAGCGGTTGTTTCCCTTGGGCGGGCGGTGTAAAAGGAAAGGGCTATGCAATTCAAGGGAATATCCTCGCGAGTGCGAAGGTGATACCTGCGATGGAAAAGAAATTCCTTGCCACGAAAGGCGACTTGCCTTCCCGCCTCCATGCCGCGCTGTTGGCTGGTGACCGCGCCGGCGGTGACAAGCGCGGACGGCAGTCGGCTGCCATTTACGTGGTGAAGCCAAATGGCGGTTACGGCGGCTACGTTGACCGCTGGATCGATTACCGCGTGGACGACCACGAAGACCCTGTTCCGCGCCTGGGTGAATTACTCGAATTGCATCGCCTGTATTTCGAAAAAAGCCCTGAAAGCGACCGCGCCGCCTTGAAAGGCAAATCCCTTGAGCAAATGACGGGGATATTAAAACGCGCAGGTCATTTGAAGAAAACCACCTCGTTTGTAGATGCCTTCAACGCCTTCATCGGCAATGAAAACTTCGAAGAACGTGCCGACCCCAACGGCCAGTGGATCGATAAGCCCGTGTTGAAATATTTGGTGAAGAAGTTTGTGAAGTAAGTAAAAGAATAAAAAGTAAGAAGTGAAAAGTAAAGAAAAAACATAAATCCAAAATCAGGTAATCGAAAATAAACTCATGATCCCCTCAAACATAAAAGCTCTCATTCTCGACATGGACGGAGTCATCTGGAAAGCGGATGCACCCATCGGTGATCTGCCGTCCACGTTCAAACGCATCCGTGAGCGCGGATTGAAATTCGTCTTTGCCACCAACAACGGCACCAAAACGCCCGAGGAGTATCAGCAAAAGCTGGCCGAACTCGGCGTGGACATTGACCCCTCGCAGGTGGTGACTTCTGCCATGGGCATTGCCTTCATGCTCGCGCAGAAATATCCGCGCGGGACGAAGATATTCATGATCGGCGAAGACGGCATCCGCGTGGCGCTGGAAGAAAAAGGATTCGAGATCCTCAGCGTGGAAAATGCCCCGCAGGCGCAAGCCTTCGTCATGGGCATTGACCGCAGCATCAACTTCCAAAAAGTAGCCGAAGCGACTCTGCTTGTCCGCGCGGGGATTCCGTTTTACACCACCAACACCGATAAAACTTTCCCCACCCCACGTGGAGAGATCCCAGGGTCGGGCGCGTGGATCTCTGTCATCAAGACCGCCACGAACGTGGAACCGATCATCGCAGGAAAACCCTTCCCATTTTTGATGGAACTCTCCCTCGAAAAACTTGGCACAAGTAAAGAAGAAACCCTCGTCGTCGGGGATAGACTCGAAACCGACATCGCCGCAGGTCAATCGGTAGGTTGTCCAACCGCCTTGGTCTTGAGCGGAGTTTCGACAAAAGCCCAAGCCGATGCATGGACTCCAAAAATGGATGTCATCGCGGATAGTTTGGCTGATTTAGTGAAGTGAAATAACCCGTTCAACTGCAGGCGAAAAACAACAGCGGCGCAGAATGATGTTCTGCGCTGCTGTTTACTTTTTACGGATCACTAGCCCACTGATTACTGACTTAATTCGGATACCCACCCGGAGTCTTTGTCGGTGTCGGCACAGTGCCGATCTTTATCACCACCCACAGTAAATCTCCAAACGCCACCGATTTGTCGTTTGAAAGCCGCCATTTGCCTTTGAGCTCGCCAGATTTGGAAGGCGCGGTCAGGTTCACGGAAATATCCACGCTTTCACCGGGCTTCACTTCCTTGCCGATCGGTGTGGATTGTCCGCCCATGCCATCGCCTGAAACAAAGACAAGCTGATAGGCGGCATTCCATGTACATGCGCCCGTATTGGAAACCTTCCAGGTCTTGGTAAAGGTCTGCCCAGCGGTCATGGCCGTGCCATCGGGAACCGTCACATCTGATACATAGATCGACATGTCGCATCCGCTGGTGGGCGCGGGGCGGGTTGGGGTGATCAAACTAAGCGGCTGGCCTGTGGTCGTGACAAGTGGAGCGAATGTAGCAGAAGGAGTCAACAGCGTGAGGTTCGGTGTGGCGGTAACCGCCGCCTGCAGGGTCATCTGCTGTGCGTTGACTGTCGCTGCGGCATTGGTGTAGATGATATTAATATCAGAATCAGCAGTTGCGGCCGCATCCCCATTGCCCCCGCTGAATGCATAGAAAAGCGTGCAGATGCCCGCAAAGATCAATATTGCCACAAGTGACCACATTACGGTCGGTTTGGATTTTAGTGATTTCAAGTCCATTTTTTTCAAGTTCATTCATTTCTCCTTTTTGACAAGGTTAGAATTATAGTGTGTATAAATTAGAAGAGATTAATCATTTGGCCTGTGAATACCCTACTTTTCACATACTCCTTCCATGCCATTGCGAGGAGGGTGTTCCTCCCGACGAAGCAATCTCCTTGCCAGGTTGCGGATTGCATCACCTCACAATGAGTAAATGACGGATTCATCGATGCGTAGTGTAAAATCAGGACATGCTTATCTATGATTTCGACCAAAAGACACTCACAGACCTTGTCAATCGTTGGGAGGAGCCTGCATACCGCGCCAAACAGATCTGGCAGGGACTGTATCAGCACCTCTACAGCACTCCGGAGCAATTCACCAATCTCCCCAAACCCCTCCGCGACAGGCTAGCCGAAAGCCTCGATTTCACCCCCCTGAAACCGAAACTGTTTCTTGATTCCTCCGACCAAATGACGCGCAAGACTCTCTTCGAATTGAACGACGGAGAGGTCATCGAATCCGTGCTCATGCGCTACGGCGACCCTGCCGATAGTCACGACACAAGCGGAAAGGATTCCCGCTCCCGCAGGACATTGTGTATTTCCACCCAGGCAGGCTGCGCGATGGGCTGCGTTTTTTGCGCCACGGGGCAAATGGGTTTCAATCGTCACCTCACCAGCGGTGAGATCGTGGCACAGGTCATGTATTATGCCCAAATGTTGAAAGAGGAGAACCTTTCGGTCACGAATATCGTCTTTATGGGCATGGGCGAACCCTTCCACAATTACGACAATATGATGGCTGCCATTGACCGTCTCAACGACGCCGATGGATTCAATTTCGGCGCGCGCCGCATGACCATTTCCACGGTGGGCCTTGCTCCGCAGATCAAACGTTTTGCCGACGAGCACAGACAGGTCAACCTGGCCATCTCCCTGCATGCCGCCGATGATGCCGAGCGCGTCGCGATCATGCCGGTCAACAAACGCTACAAGATCGGCGACGTGATGGAAGCCTGCAAATATTACGTCGAAAAAACGCATCGCCGCGTGACCTTTGAATGGGCTCTGATTAACGGAGTCAATGACTCGCCCGAAGTGGCGAAAAAACTCGCCTCAAAACTCAGAGGCTTGCTTTGCCATGTCAACGCCATCCCCCTCAACCCTACCACGGGCTATTCGGGTGAAGCGACATCCCGTGAAAGGGCGAACCTATTCAAAGAAACGCTGGAGCAGGCGGGCATCCCATGTACGATTCGCATGCGGCGAGGGATTGATATTGCAGCAGGGTGCGGTCAGCTTGCTGGGTCAATTGAATAATTTTTTCTATTTCGAGTTGATAAAAGAGCAAGTAAAATAGAATGTCTTTTTGACTACGCGCAATATTAGATATTCTAACTTCCGCTTAAACTTAAACGCATATCATTTCTTGTCAGAACAAATTGATTGATGTATAGTGATGCAACTTTTCTTAATAAGGTGAATCTAAATGGAACAAAAACAAAACTGGCTTGAGCGCCCCATTCATCCTGCAATGCCAAGTCTTACGAATGAGATCGCGATCTTTGTAATTGTGATCCTGCTTGCCATCGTCACACGCTTCTACGATCTCGAATCGCGCGTCATGAGTCATGACGAAAGTCTGCACACCTATTTCTCATGGCTGCTCTATCGCGGACAAGGCTACGAACATTCGCCGATGATGCATGGTCCGTTCCAATTCCATATTGTTGCGCTCACTTATTTCCTGTTTGGCGCAAGCGATTTCACATCGCGTATCCCCACCGCAGTGTTCAGCATCGCCATTGTGGCCATGGTTTGGTACTGGCGCCGCTATCTGGGCAAATGGGGTGCGCTGATCGCAGGATTCTTACTGGTCATTTCTCCTTATATGCTTTATTACGGACGTTACGTTCGCAATGAGTCATTTGTGGGTTTCTCAGGCATTGTCATGTTGTACGTCATGCTTCGCCATCTTGAAACGGGCGGCAGAAAATATCTCTTCCTTATGGCAGGCGCGCTCGCCCTGCATTACACCTCAAAAGAAACCTCCTTTATTTATACAGCTGAGGCGCTCATCTACCTCGCCGTGTACTTCATCGTTCAAGTAACCCGCCGTCCGTGGGGCGAAGCGCAAAAGGAGTACCGTTCCTTTATCATCGCACTTGGGGTCGCCGTCTTGTTCGCGGGTGCGACAGTAGCCTTTGGATTGTATTCCCGCGATGCCGCCACCATCACTGCGACTGAGACCGCCATGCCAAGCGACCCAGCCGCCCCAACATCGCCTCTTACTACGCCCGAAACTGGTTCGTTTGCCCCAACATTGATCCTCGCTGGGTTAGCCGTCATCGCGCTCGTGGCCGCCGCCGTATTCCTGATCCGTGGATATACATGGGAGCGCATCCGTAACGAGCGTTCCTTTGAATTGCTCATGGTCGCAGGGACCATCGTCCTGCCCATGCTTACGCCATTTGCGATCAAGGCACTGGAAGGCTGGCTGCACGTCAACATCCCCACCACCGCGCCCGAAGTTCAAGCATTGAGCGGTGACATAAAATCCATCCTCACCATCGGCGGGCTGCTGATTCTCATGTTCATCATCTCTGCTGTGGTGGGTCTGATCTGGAACAAGGAAAAATGGTGGAAGATCGCCTTGATCTTCTGGGTGCCGTTCACAATTCTTTACACCACTGTATTCACCAACAGCGACGGTTTCTTCACTGGCACCATCGGCTCTCTCGGCTACTGGATCGTTCAGCAGGATGTCCAGCGTGGAAGCCAGCCCTGGTATTACTATCTGCTCGTTCAAGTCCCCGTCTACGAATTCCTACCTGCGCTCGGATTCCTGCTGGCGCTTGTCCTAGGTTTCCGCCGCAGGATCTTCCCCAGCATAGAAGAGGATGTGGTCGATCAGAATGAAGAAGTGATCAATCTTTTATCGGAGAATGAAACCGACACCGAGGAAAAGAATTTCCCGAACACCTTTAGCCTGCTTGTCTGGTGGAGCATTATCAGTATGGTCGCCTTCACCTATGCAGGTGAAAGGATGCCCTGGCTCACCCTTCACATCACCCTGCCGATGATCCTTATCACAGGCTGGGCACTGGGACGTATCATTGACACGACCGATTGGGTAAAACTCAAGGAACAACGCATCCCATTGACTCTCGCCACGCTGACTGTCTTTATCGTAAGCGTGATGGGTATGGTGCTTGCGCTCAATGGCTCCACTCCCCCATTCCAGGGCAAGGCGCTGGAACAACTGCAAGCCACCAGTGCATTCCTCCTGCCAACGATCATCGCCATCCTCAGCGCAGTGGGTGTTACTTACTTTTTCAAAGAGTGGACCTTCAAGGATATTCGGCACATATTTGTCCTGGTGATCTTCGCCTTTTTAGCAGTGCTGACGGGCCGCGCTGCATTCCGTGCTTCCTACATTACATACGATCAGGCAACAGAATTTCTTGTCTATGCGCATGGCGCGACAGGAATCAAAGAGATCATGCAGCAAGCCGAGGAAATTTCCAAGCGCACAACGGGCGGAATGAGTGTGGCCATTTCCTACGACGCCAGCGCGCCCAACACGGGCGTCTCATGGCCTTTCGTTTGGTATCTGCGTGATTACACCAATCAGCGTTCGTTTGACCAGCCTACGCGCGCCTTGCGCGATTCGGTCGTCATCATTGTCGATGAGAAAAATTTCGATAAGATCGAGCAGGCCATCGGTCCGGGTTATTACCGCGTGGATTACATCCGCATGTGGTGGCCGATGCAGGACTACTTCAATATTGTTGAAGAACGCGATCCCACCCAACCCTTCGACGAAAACTATGCCTGCAGTGGATTGCTTAGTTTTCTTAAACTGGTGAAATCGAAAGATTACACGACCTTTTGCGAAGCCTTCACCAACCCGCAGATCCGCGCTGGCGTCATTCAAATTTGGCTCAACCGTGATTACACCCAATATGCCGAAGCCAAGGGCCGCACAAATCTGACCCTTTCCACATGGGACCCATCTGCAAAGATGCGTCTTTACATTCGTCAGGATGTCGCTTCACAGATCTGGAATTACGGTCTGGCTCCGTCCGCCGCCGTGACTGTGGAAGACCCCACCGAAGGGAAGTATGTTCTGCTTTCAGCAGACCTGATGTTTGAATCGTTCGAACAACCATTAAATGCGCCGCGCGCGCTGGCCTTCGCTAGTGACGGGTCCATGTATGTCGCTGACTCTCGCAACCACCGCGTTATCCATATTGATCCGCAGGGCAAGGAGATCAATCAATGGGGAACCTTTGCCGACGGCGTAAGCGTTGAAGTTGGCAACGGCACTTTCAATGAACCCTGGGGCGTTGCGGTTGGACCAGACGGCTCGGTTTATGTAACCGACACATGGAATCATCGCATCGAAAAATTCACCGCAAGTGGAAAATTCATTACCGCATGGGGCTCTTTCGGTCAGGGTGAAGCGCCTGATTCATTCTATGGTCCGCGCGGATTGGCTGTAGATGAACAGGGTAGAGTCTATGTGACGGATACCGGGAACAAGCGCGTGGTCGTATTTGATGCGGACGGCAATTTCATCACCGAATTTGGTTCTGCGGGTCTCGATGCAGGTCAGTTCGATGAACCGGTCGGCATCACCGTCGATAAAAATGGAACGGTGTACGTTGTCGACACATGGAATCAGCGCGTGCAGACATTCACCCGCGTGGAAACCGATGGCGCACTCACCTTCCTGCCCGCCAAACAATGGGATGTGTACGGCTGGTTCGGCCAGTCGGTGGACAACAAGCCGTTCATCGCCGTGAACGATGAACTGCATGTCTTCATCACGGACCCTGATGGATACCGTGTCATGGAATTCGACCCGAACGGGGAACTCCTCCGCACCTGGGGTGATTTCGGCGACTCAGCCGCAAACTTTGGGTCACCCTCCGGGATCACGATTGACAGTGAAGGCCACGTTTGGGTCACCGATAGTTTGAACAATCGCATCATGCGATTTACATTGCCGTAGTCAGATCGTTCTCAAAATCAAAAAGCAAACTCCGGGTTTTCTGTAGATTCGGAGTTTGCTTTTTGTCTACGCCTATTTTTTAGCTTGCGAGGATTTTTTTCTGGTGTATAATCCGCCGTGCTTTATAAAAAAACATCCTCCGAGGGAGACTAATGAAACTCCACGAATACCAATCAAAGACAATTTTTTCAAAGTATGGCATCCCGATTCCCAAGGGAAGGGTTGCGGCTACCGCTCAGGAAGCAAGACAGATTGCTGAAGAGTTGGGTGGCCGCGTTGTCATTAAATCACAAGTGCTGGTCGGCGGACGCGGCAAGGCGGGCGGGGTAAAACTTGCCAAAGACTCCGCTGAAGCGGAACAGCTTGCCACGCAGATTCTGGGCATGGAGATCAAAGGCCTGCCCGTCCGCAAGGTGCTTGTTGATGAAGCCTCCGCCATCGATCAGGAGATCTACTTCGCCATCACCGATGACCGCGCTGCCAAGAAGCCCGTTATGATCGCTTCCGCTGCGGGCGGCATTGATATTGAAGAAGTAGCCGCAAAGACTCCTGAAAAGATCATCAAGGTTCATATCGATCCCCTTCTCGGTCTGCGTGAATATCAGGCCCGCGATGTCGCTGTCGCCATCGACCTGCCGCGCGAGTACTGGAAGGATTTCGTCAAGATCGCCATGGGCTTATGGGAAGTCTACAAGAATTCAGACGCCACCCTGGCCGAGATCAATCCGCTTGTCATTACAAAAGACAAGAAGATGATCGCGCTCGATGGCAAGATGATGATCGACGATAACGCGCTCTTCCGCCAGCCCAACCTGACCGAACTGCGCGACACCGACGAAGATGCGCCCTCCGAGATCGAAGCGCGCAAATACGGTCTCTCCTT
This sequence comes from Candidatus Villigracilis affinis, assembly GCA_016718275.1. Classification (GTDB taxonomy): domain Bacteria; phylum Chloroflexota; class Anaerolineae; order Anaerolineales; family Villigracilaceae; genus Villigracilis; species Villigracilis affinis. The sequence continues at coordinate 3,663 of JADKEA010000013.1, read as the reverse complement.
CATCAAGCTCGATGGCAACATCGGCTGTATGGTCAACGGCGCAGGTCTGGCCATGACCAGCATGGACGTGATCAAACTTTTCGGCGGCGAACCAGCCAACTTCCTCGATGTGGGCGGCGGCGCCAGCTCAGAAAAAGTAGCGGCTGCCATGCGCATCATCCTCACCGACCCAAGCGTAAAAGCCATCCTCTTCAATATCTTCGGCGGCATTACCCGCTGTGATGAAGTTGCCCGCGGCATCCTTGCGGCGATGGAAGAAGTCAAGCCGAAGGTTCCGATGGTCGTGCGCCTTGTCGGCACCAATGCCGAAGAAGGACGCCGCCTGCTCGAAAATGCAAATATGATCACCGCAGAAACCCTCGCCGACGCGGCGAAGAAATCTGTTGAAGCCGCGAAGAAAGGGAGCTAATCCATGAGCATCTTAGTAGACAAGAACACACGCCTGATCGTTCAAGGGATTACAGGCAATGAAGGTTTATTCCACACCACACAGATGGTCGCCTATGGCACCAATGTGGTCGGTGGTGTAACACCCGGTAAAGGCGGCGAGTGGGTGCTCGATGGAAAACTCCCCGTATTCGATTCTGTAAAAACAGCCAAGGAAGCCACCGACGCAAACGCGACGATCATCTTCGTCCCTGCCCGTTTCGCTCCCGATGCCATGTTCGAAGCCGCAGATGCGGGCATTCCGCTCGTTATCTGCATCACCGAAGGGGTTGCCGTGCAGGATATGATGCGCGTCCGCAACTACCTCGACCAGAAGAAGGTCCGCCTCATCGGTCCCAACTGCCCCGGTTTGTTGACTCCCGGCGAAGCGAAGGTCGGCATCATCCCCGGCGATATCGCCATCCCCGGCAATGTCGGCGTGGTCTCACGCTCCGGCACACTCACCTACGAAGTGCTGTACGCCATGAAGAATCTCGGCATGGGCGCGACCACCTGCGTGGGCATCGGCGGCGACCCGATCAACGGCACGAACTTCCTCGATGTCCTCGAAATGTTCGAGCACGATCCCAAGACCGAAAAGGTCATCATGATCGGCGAGATCGGCGGCAGTGAAGAGGAAAAAGCCGCGCAATACATCGCGGACAAAATGACCAAACCTGTTGCAGCCTTCATCGCAGGTCAGACCGCCCCCGCCGGCAAACGCATGGGACACGCAGGCGCGATCATCGAAGGCGGAGCAGGCACAGCCGCAGACAAGATCAAAGCCCTCGAAGCCGCTGGCGTCAAAGTTGCCAAACACCCGGAAGAAATTCCGACCCTCTTGCAATAAATTCCCTTCGTTTTCCCGAAAGAACCTCGGGACAATGTGAGCGGGGTGGAAAAACGAAAAACACGCTCGATCATTCACTATCAAGAATCAATAGAGCCGCCCGACGACTGATGTCGACAGGCGGCTCTAAGGTTATAATCGCTTTCAGTAATTTCGCGTTCTTACTTGGCACCGCGATGCGCATCGATGTACGCAACAGCTTCGCCCACGGTCGTGATCTTCTGGGCATCTTCATCAGAGATCTCAGTGCCGAACTTGTCTTCGAAAGCCATGATCAGCTCAACCAGGTCGAGAGAATCGGCTTCGAGTTCCTCGCGGAAACGGGCTTCGGGTGTGATCTTTGACTCATCTGCACCAAGCAGGTCCTTTACGATATCTTTTAGTTCATTAAATGTGTCACTCATGACAACCTCCTGTTCAAATTTTGACTGGCTTATTGTAATCCGTCTAGTTGACATGTCAAGTCAGCTTTGGACTATCATACTCAGGAACACTGCCTTATGAAAAAAGTTGCGCCCATCGATCAAAGAAAAGCAGACCACATTAAAATCAACTTAGAACAGGATGTCCGCTCTGCATTGACGACTGGACTCGAAAAGTATCGATTCGTTCACGAAGCCCTGCCCGAACTCGATTTGGATCGCATCGACACAACCCTCAGCCTGTTCGGCAAAAAACTGGCATCCCCCACCCTCGTCAGTTCCATGACCGGCGGCACCTCCGAAGCCGAGACCATCAACATGCGCCTCGCCGAAGCCGCGCAGGAATGCGGACTCGCCATGGGCGTCGGGAGTCAGCGCGCCGCCATCGAACACCCCGAACAAGCCGCTACATTCCAGGTGCGCCGTGTCGCGCCAGACATCCTGCTCTTCGCCAATATCGGCGCTGTGCAATTCAATTACGGCTACGGCATTGACCAGTGCCGCAAAGCCGTCGAAATGATCGAAGCCGATGCGCTTTACCTGCATTTGAATCCAGTGCAGGAAGCCGTGCAGGATGCAGGCGATACGAATTGGGTCGGCCTCGCAAAGAAGATCGAAGAAGTTTGCAAAAAACTCGAAGTCCCCGTCATCGCAAAGGAAGTCGGCTGGGGAATTTCAGAACGCACAGCCAAAATCCTCGCCGAGTGCGGCGTGGGCGCCATTGACGTGGCAGGCGCAGGCGGCACAAGCTGGTCACAGGTGGAAATGCACCGCGCCCCCGATGAATTCACCCGTCACCTCGCCGCCACCTTCGTCGGCTGGGGAATTCCCACTGCAGAATCAATTGTCGGCGTGAAAAGAGCCGTGCCCGAAATGAGAGTCTTCGCCAGCGGAGGCATCAAAGACGGGCTCGACATCGCCAAATGCATCGCCCTCGGCGCATCTCTAGGCGGCATGGCGGGTCAGTTCCTCAAAGCCGCCGCCATCTCCACCGAGAATGTCGTTGAGTCGATGGAACTCATCAAGCGGCAGATCGAAGTCACGATGTTCGCCACGGGGGCAGGGACGCTGGACGAGTTGAGGGCTGGCAGGTTGGCACAAATATAAGAACTCAAAAATCGCTTGAAATAAAACAAGTAGTGAAAATTCCTGTCGTATAATAAGCGGACAGTGGGGATATCCCCGCGAAAAATCCGCATGATACCAAACAAGAAGCCCTCCTCTTCTGAAAATAAGAGCATCTCCATCAGTGGAGATGTGAGGGATAGCAACGTCTTTATCGGGGATAACAACACCTTTATCAAAAAGATATTCAACATCTTCAAAAACGTGTTGGACGTATCCCTGCACGGCGCGGCATTCCCCACAAAAGGATAATACGAGTCAATTAGGGGTAAAATATTCTTTATAGAAGGAGTATTCCTATGGTAGTAAAAGCCAATTACGATGACCTAAAAAACCAGATCGCGGATTTGATCGAAGCCGCCATGCGCGGAGATAAAGTCATCATCACAAAGAACGGACAGCAGATCATTCAACTTGTGACGTTCCCTGCTGATTCTCGGCGCGCCTGGCTCTGGCAAGACGACCATGCTGCTGGAACTCGCCCGCGGACTGATTGCCGCGCTAGAGAAGACGTCACCTATCCCATCCCGATGGTGTTCAACCTCGCCTCGTGGACAGAGAAACTCACCCTCGCCGATTGGCTGGCGCAGGAGTTGAACAACCTGTACAGCGTCCCGCGCAAGACCGCGCCCGATTGGGTGAAGGGCAATAAATTACTTTTGCTCTTGGATGGCTTGGACGAAGTGCGGCAGGAAAGCCGCGCCAAATGCGTGGAAGCGATCAACGCCTTTAGAAAAGAACACGGACTGACCTCCCTTGCCGTGTGCAGCCGCAGTCAGGATTACGCAGACCTCAACGCAAAATTATCCTTTGAAGGCGCAATCGAAGTCCAGCCGCTGA
>JADKEA010000012.1 GCA_016718275.1 Candidatus Villigracilis affinis | reverse complement strand
TTCCGAGTTTTGATTTACGAAACTGTTTTTACATGCGGGTAATTGAGAATTCTCTCATCCGAAGTGACCAATTTACATTTCATCACTCTCGCTGTGGCGACAATGATCTGGTCAGCGGGGTCTTTGTGAAATTCCCCAGGCAGGCGGGTGGATTCGGTTGCGATTTCAGGAGTCAACTCAACGATTTGAACCCCAGGGTAACTCAGCGCCTGTTTGAACCATTTCTCCAACGGGATGGGTAATTCAAGTCTCTTGTTTTCAACCAGTTTGGCAATTTCCCAAAGAGAGATTGCGCTGATACCGATTTCCCCATCTTCATTGGCTTCGATGATTTCCAATTGGCTGTCTGTCAGTTTTTCGTCACCATGTACCCACCAAACCCAAATATGGGTGTCCAACACGATCATTTGGCAGATTCCCAGTCACTGACCGCTACGCTTTTGAACGGGTCACGATACACGATCATTTTTCCGCGCAAGGGATATTTGGAGCGGGTCGCTTTCTTGCCGCGACGAATGAACACTTCCACAGTTTCGCCTGTGCGAAAGGGAAGTCCGTTAATGGAGAGTTTTCCGCCTTTGGTGATTAAAGTCTTGGTACGAAATGTTTGGTGCATGACAACCTCTGTCCACTATTTTACACTGTTTCAGAATAACGAGAGAACACTGGGATGAATGTCCCAGTGTTTTTGATTTGGGGGGATTTGACAAAAGGTCAGCCTGAGAGTATATTTTCGATTGATTAATCGATTAATCAATCGAGAGGTAACCATGCTCAAGACGATCAGCGCCACAAAAGCCCGAATCAACTTTGGCGATGTGATGAAACAAGCCAAGATCGCCCCCGTCATTGTAGAACGCGGCGGCAAAGCCGAAGTCGTTGTCCTTTCCAAGAAGGCATACGACCAATTGGTCGCGGCAAAAACGCACGCCGATGTGCAAAAGCGGATTGAAGCCCTGCATAAAAAAATCCGCGCTGAATTGGCTGGGAAGTCCCCGATGGATATTGCTGAAATAATTCGCCAAGGGAGAGAAGAACGCGATGAGCAAATCAACAACAGTCTGCGTTGATGCCAGTGTCATTCTCAGGTACGTTTTGCAGCCTGAAAATACATCCATTCAAAAGTTATGGAAAAAATGGATGGCGGAAGAAGTAAATCTGGTGGCGCCGTCTTTATTGTTTTATGAAGTGACGAATGCGCTGTACCAACAGCAGAGAAATAACATCCTTTCGGCTGAAACGATCTGGGAGACATTGGAGTTGTCACTTGAACTGCCGATCGCTTTGGTCAACGAGGCGAATTTGCATGTGAAAGCGCGTGAAATCGCCATGCGGTATAACCTCCCTGCCACGTATGATGCCCACTACCTTGCTTTGGCAGAGTGGATGGAAATCGATTTATGGACAGCGGATATGAGGCTGGTCAATTCGCTGAAACCATTCAAGGTGAAATGGGTCAAAGGGATTGAGTAACGAGAGAACACTGGGATGAATGTCCCAGTGTTTTTGATTTGAGGTGGAATGTCCGCACGGTTATAGAAGAATGGGGAAATTGAATTGGATGGCATAACAGCCTGTATGTCATAAACCAAAATGGCGGATGCCTGCAAACCCGTCGGTTTCGATCTCAAATAGAACTTATAATGCATCAATCTTAAATTTGTTTGGAGACTTCAATGCCGCCTAATATTTTTATGAGTTACTCACGACGCGAAACCGGCTTTGTAGACGACCTGACCTACAGGCTGGAAAAGGCAGGCTTTAACGTCTGGCTCGATTATCGCCGTTTGATCCCCGGCACGCCGTGGGCAGGGCAGATCGACAAAGGGTTGAAGGAATCAGACGTCGTTTTACTGGTTGTCTCCAAAGAATCCATCAACTCGAAATATGTGGATAAGGAATGGCGGCATGTTCTGGACTTTGAACACAAGCGCGTCATCATGGTCATATTTGAAGCGGTAAAACTTCCGCCCGAATTAAAAAAATACGAATGGGTTGATTTTCGCGGCAGTTATGAAGCGGGGCTCAAGGAACTGATCAGTCAACTGAATTCCCCGATCAAAGAAGCGGCTCCCGCTCCCGAAACAGGCTTCAAAGCCCCGCTGGCAGTCTGGCTGACAGCCGCTCTGGCACTGTATGTAGGTCTGTTTTCGCTATTAACCTTTTGGACCATCCTTCTGCCCTGGGTTCTGGTGCCGCTTGCATGGCGGGTGATTAAACGAGACTATAACTACCAACAAACGCAAACCGCCTTGTGGGCGCTTCCACTTGGGCTGGTATTTACCACAATCCTTTTCGGGTACGAATCCAGAGAAACGTTAATAGACTTTGTGGTAGTGTCCTCAACGATCATATTATTTCCAATCTTGATCTCGCTGGGGTTGCTATTACGCTCCGCAGCCTTGCAGCGCTGGGGCAAGCCCGAAGCGAACAGGGTCCTGTTCGCCAATCAATACAACCCGACCGATCTCAACCCAACTCCTGTTTCATTTTTCATAGACCACGCCCCGCAGGATAAATTGTTCGCAAGAGACATCGCAAAAGAATTGACCCGTCACGGGCACATCCCCGCGAAGGATATGCAGTCGGCAGAGGCGGTCTTTGTGCTGGTGTCCCGCTTCAAAACAGACACCGAAGCGGATACTGAACAAAAGGTCGTTTTCCCCGTTTTGGTACAGACCGCGCAGCCATCAGAGAAACTCTCCCATGTGCAATGGATCGATTACCGCAGGGGGCTGCGCAAACTTGATATCCTGGCAAAGCTATTGTCTGACCCTGCAAAGCTGCTTGCGGCTCTTGGCGTACGCCCCACAAGCGGAGCGCAAACCGTTACTCCGGCCAACATTGCCAGCATAACCGGTCTCTTGAGCGTGGTCATTGCAATGGAATTTGGAGGGATACTGGGATATCCAATTGAATTGATTCGCGGCGGCATCCTTGAAAAGATATTTAATGACATATCCATTATCGAGCTATTCAATATTGCGCTTATCCTTTTGGGGCATACGATCTATATAGCTGTTGCCACAACGTTGATCTACTTTATGATCAAGGCCCTTCGGGAGCGGCGCGGTTTTTTTGCCTCGATCCCGGCTTTTCTCATTGGCCAAATTCCGCTATTTATCCTATTGGCGTTCCAGGCGTCGATCATCGACTTTATGAATGATGCGATTCTGAAAAAATATGGCATTGTGCTGGTAACAGTTTTCCCCGATATACCGGTAATTGTGCACATGTTCGGCGGTATTTTGGTCCTTGTGTTTGCCCTCTTCCGCCTCAATGACATCCGCCGTTGGTTTCCCGCGCGGGCGAAATAAAATAGGATAAGGCTTTACCAATTGCCGCCGAGATTATTCGTCAAGGAAGGAAAGAGCGTGACAAAGATTTGTCGAATATTTTGTTGAATTTTAGGCTTTTGTGTAACGAGAGAACACTGGGACATTCATCCCATTGTTTTTTTGATTCAACGTACTGATGAAAAATTCCAACCCGAACGATGCAGCCCAAATATCCTGAAAACATTCTTACCCCGTAACATTCAAGACTGTTATAAAAATCCATTTCTCTTTTATAATCCACATATTGATCGTTTTTACCGTTATATTTTACCGAGGAGAGAAATATGGAAAACTTTATCTGTATGACTTGCGGCATTCAGTATGGGGAAACAGGCGCACCCCCTGAACATTGTCTCATTTGCGAGGACGAGCGGCAATACATCGGGATCAAAGGACAGCGCTGGACCACACTTTCCGAAATGAAAAAGAGCTACAAAAATCGCATCGAAGAAATTGACGCGAACATCACAGGTATCGGCACCACCCCTGGCTTTGCCATTGGTCAGCGCGCCTTGCTCATCCAAACCCCAAAGGGAAACGTATTATGGGATTGCATTAGTCTGATCGACGATGCCACCGTGGAAGCTGTCCGTTTGTTGGGCGGCATCAGCGCCATTGCAGTTTCGCATCCACACACGGTTGGCTCCCTCGTTGAGTGGAGTCACGCCTTTGATAATGCGCCAATCTACTGGCACGCAGACAATCGCGATTGGGTCATGCGCCCCGACCCCGCCTATGTATTTTGGGAAGGAGATACTCATCCGCTTCTCGACGGGCTGACACTTGTCCGCTGCGGTGGGCATTTCCCTGGCTCCGACGTGTTGCACTGGGCGCAAGGCGCAGATGGCCGCGGCGCGTTGTTGACAGGTGATACCATGCAAGTCGCGCAGGATAGGCGCTATGTCAGCTTCATGTATAGCTATCCCAACATGATCCCCTTGAATGCTCGTGCCGTCCAGCATATTGTTGATATGGTTGAGCCTTTCGCCTATGACCGAATCTATGGTGGCTGGTGGGATCTGATCGTACAAAACGACGCAAAGTCTACAGTGAAGCGCTCGGCTGAAAGATATATCAAAGCTATTAGCGCCTAATCAATGTATCATAGATAAAAAATAAAATTCCCCTCTCCATCGAGAGGGGAATTGCTTTGTCTATTCCTCCGCCACTTCAAAATCGTTCGTGATCTCCAGCGCATCCTTAAGCGTTGCATACACCGAGCAATATTTTTCCTCGCTGATCTGAATCGCCTTGCGCACTTTCTCAGGGTCGATACCTTTGCCCGTCACTTGGAAGTGCAGGTGTATCTTGCGAAAACGCCACGGTGGATCGTCATCTTGAACGCTTTCCGCGGTCACTTTCAACTGACGCAAATCCTGTTTTTGTTTATTCAGAATCTCTACTACGTCGTGCGAGGCACATCCGATCAAGGCCATGGACAACAAATCTGATGCACTGACTCCTTTTGGCTTTTTCATTACGATCTGATAATTATCTTTATCCTGAAGAATGAACTGCTGGTCAGGATCCCAGTTGAGGTAAACCTGTTTGGTAGCCATATCCGCAGTATAGCAGGGTTTAACAAACATGGATGGGATTAAACAGGATGGCGGGGATACACTGGCATATTTGCGGCGGCCATGTCCCCAGATTCTGAAAATCTGTGATAAACTCACGTCCGCTCTCAACGGAGAGCGAATTTTCTGGGAAATTGTTTTGATCACTCTGAAAGACAAGCCCGATGAAACTTGGTCGGGCTTTTTTGTTGGGCGGGTCCGCTTGAAAAAGCGGCCTGGATTGGCATGAACGTGGTTAGTCGGAGTTATCGAAACATCCCTTAGAGTCGACGGTCAATCGTCGTTGGTTAAACGACAAATGGACCATTCGGCTACTCAACTAAAGGATTGATAGATGACAACCGACTTTTCTTCTTTAAACCTCCGTGACGAGATCACGCAGGCCATCACTGAGCTTGGCTATTCCGAGCCCACACCCATTCAAGCGGGCATGATTCCCCTCATGCTCACCGGCGTTGACGTAATCGGTCAGGCCCAAACCGGCACAGGCAAAACAGCCGCCTTCGCCCTCCCCATTCTCCACAATTTTGAACGACAAAAAAATCCTCAAGCCCTGGTGCTTGCGCCCACGCGTGAACTCGCGCTTCAAGTAGCCGATTCCATGATCGAATACGGCAAGCATCTCAACGTGCGGGTGCTCGCCGTCTATGGCGGTCAGCCTTACAGTCCGCAGATCAACAGCCTCAAACGCGGCGTGGATATTGTCGTCGGCACACCCGGCCGTTTGAATGATCTGCTTGAGCGTGGAGTTCTCGTTTTAAACGAGATCAAGACCGTCGTCCTGGATGAAGCGGACGAAATGCTCAACATGGGATTCATCGAAGAAGTCGAAAAGATTCTTGCGACGACTCCCCCCGAACGTCAGACCTGCCTCTTTAGCGCCACCATGCCCGCGCGGATTCGCACCCTCGCAAATCGCTTCATGCGGGACCCTCAATCTGTTACGGTTAAAAGAAGCACTCTCACCACCCCGCACATTGAACAACGCTATTACCTTGTCCACGACAGCGACAAGATCAACGCCCTTACACGTCTCTTCGAGATCGAACCCATTCACAGCGCCTTGATCTTTGCCCGCACCCGCGCAGAGACGGGACAGCTCGCCAATGAATTGGTCATTCGCGGCATCCCCGCTGAAGCCATTCACGGTGACCTCGACCAGAATGCCCGCGAACGAGTGCTTGGACGTTTCCGCGCCAATCAACTCAAAGTGTTGGTCGCCACCGATGTCGCCGCACGCGGTTTGGATATCGATGATATTTCCCACGTTTTCAATTTCCACTTGCCCGATGATGCCGAAGTGTATGTCCACCGCATTGGCCGCACAGGCCGCGCAGGCAAGGAAGGCATTGCCATCAGCTTGATCTCTCCGCGCGAGAAGCGCCGCATGCGTGAGGTCGAAGCACTCACCAAGCAGCCCGTTGCAAAAATGGAATTACCGACAGCCTCCGAGATCGTACGTCACCGCGAAGCGCAGGTGGTCGAAAACTTGAAGATCTGGCTCGGCCGCGGACGTTACAAACGCGAGCTCGAAATGGTGCAGGAATTAATTGACGGTGGTCATGATGTGATGAACATCGCCGCCGCCGCGATCAAGATCGCCCGCGCCGATGAAAAGCAGCGCCCCATCGCCGAAGTCTCCGATGTGAAAGCTGATTTCACCCGCAAACCCGAACGTGAATTTGGCCGCCGTGACTCAAAAGGCGGCAAGCGCGGTGAAACATCATCCACCGGCAAACGTGAATTCGGTGCAGGGACCTCAAAGGGTAATAAACGCGAATTTGGCGACAAGAAGCCCCGCCGCGACTCACACGAAGAAGGCATGGTGCGCTTGAAGATCAACAAAGGCAAGGCGCACAATATCCGTCCCAATGACATTGTAGGACAGATCGCCTTCCACGCCAACATCCCCGGTTACACCATCGGCAAGATCCGCATCGAGGAAAAAGTCTCCTTTGTGGATATCCCAGCCGACGCCGTCGATCAGGTGCTCAAACACAGCGGCAATTACAAAATAGGAAAAGAAAAATTCGCCGTTGTAAAATCCGAATAATAGTAAAAAATAAAAAGTCCCCGAGTTGTCGGGGACTTTTTCGTATTCGTTATTACTCCTGCACCGGCACTTCGTAAATGACCGTACTGCCCTGTTGGAAGATGGGCTTGAGGTGAGCGATGAACTTCTCCTCGTTCACATTCATCGAAGCCCGCTCCAGCACGCCAACATAAACATAGCGGATGTCGTACTGCTCGATGATCAACGCGGCTTCCTCCCAGCGCACCGTGGTATAGAGACGGTTAATGTCGTCGCGGCGCGTCCCCTGCGGAGCGTAACTGCCGCGCCACTGGTCTTCGTGACCGGGCCAGCCGAGCACGGTCTGCATGCCCGTTTGGGCAGAGATCCGCGCAAAGGCGCTGTATCCATCCCCGATTGCCTCGGCGATGACCCCGTCCGGTGCGGTGCGCAAAAAGTTGATCGCAGCCGCCTCTTCCGGGTTTTCGCGAATAATGCGGTCGAAGTCATCCAGCGAGAAGCCATAAGGCGGATTGAAACTATTTGTCTTGGTGATCAAGCCAAACACGGGATACAGCAGCCCCGTAAAGATCACCACGCCGATCACGACACGGAACGCCACATTCGCCAAACCGCGCAGGTTTTGCAGCAACTGTGAGACCGCGAAAGCCGCAACCAAACTCCACAACATCCACGCCTGATAATAGAATTTAAAAACAGTATTGATGCGGTATCCAAATTTATCGCGCAGATAAACAAAATCAGGGACGATGATGAGAATGGCCCCAAGAATGAGGATGAGCAAAACAAACTGAATTTCCGATTTTCGATTTACGACTTTCAGCGGCTCAGATATTTCAGTTTCAAGCTGGCTTTGCTCTTCCCGCGCGAACAAAAAGGCAAGCGACGGGATGAAAACCGCAAGCATGGTGATGAGACCACCAATGTAGCTCAAACGGCGCAAAAGGGTCGCGCTGAAAAATTGACCAGCCGTCATGCCTTGCGAAGCGAGAAATCCATCAACGAAGTCTTTTTCGAGGATCGATCCCGCCACCCCCAACAGCCACGAAAAGATAAGAAGAAAAAGAACAAATCCCAGGCCCAGCGAGAATCCGAGTTTCCAATTGGAAGGGAGTTTTTCTCCGCGCCACAGATAAATGACGTACGCCAGAATGGGAATGAGCAGTGTCCCCCACATCACCCACAAGTGAATTCCGCGCGTGGGATACATGAAGTTGGGCAGAACGCCGCCCGCCTGCGATGAAAAGCCGACATAAAATGGCAGGTACATCAGAATGGCAAGGATGCCAAGCGGAAGCCCGAACAGGAGCGCATCTTCAAGGCGCTCCCAACGCCAGCCATCTTCGTTCGCGCGCCAGAGAACATATGAGGCCACGATCAATGCAGCGGCGATAAGGATATCCCAGGTGTTGAGAAATGCCAGCCCGCCGAGAAGCAGAGCCATGAATAAAAAGCCTGATGCGCTGATCCGCAAGCGCGCGCCCAGAGGCAATTTGACTTCGCCACGCCAGCCGCCCAAAAAGAGATTCAACGCTGCCGCAATTGCCAGCAAGCCAAAGGGAATCGCCAGTACATGCGGATGCAGATCGCCGAGCAGGAAGGAGAAGAACGGGAATTCGTCGATCACCTCCAGCGGACGATTCAGCATGTCGTAATCCTGCAGAACACGCGAGGAACGCCACCACCACAGGTAACGGTCAAGCGGCGGCCCGTGGAATGGTAGGATGGGAGTTTGGGAAAGTTCCTTCATATCCATCCACTTCCAAAAACCGCTGGTGTATTCCCCGTTGATGAAGTCCTTTTTCCAGAACAGGCCGCCCTGATGCATGATCTCCAGCAATGCACCGAAATTGGAAATGAGGAGCAGGAAAAGCGGAGCAAGAAGGGCAAGAAAACCATAAACGGAAGACGAAGGACGGAGAGTCTCAGCATTTGAATCGTTGTCTTCGGTCTTCGGTTCCTGCTCCTTCGAAAGCAGGTTATACAAAATGCCGTACGAACCAACCGCCCCGAGCGCAAAGACCAGCGAAGTCATCAGGTTGTGGGCCATGCTGCCGTAAATTCCCGAAACCCGCGCGAGCATGGCTGTCATCACATAGCCAAAGTAATAATATGAAATGGCATAATCAGAGAGCCACGGGTCTTGCGGAGGAAAAACAGGCGAACGCAAAATGGCATTGATGAACGCCAGTTCCATCGGCCTTTCGGTGCCGGTCAACTCGGGGTTGGCAGAGCGGACAAAGGCGAGGAAGGCGAACGCAATGAAGAACAATATTTCAGTGGTAATGATGAGGGAACGATGTGTTCTGAAAAAGTTTACGATCTCGGATTTTCGATTTACGAACGCCCATGCACTTAATCCGCCCAGCAATACGAGGGCAAGCAGGATCCCGCCCATGTCATTTTGCGCAACACCAAGGGAAGCCAGCAGCCAAAAGACATAGCCCCAGATCAACAGCCCAGCGGCACGCGAAAGGGTATAGCCGCGATCTTTGAGCGCGGGGAAAAGAAAATGAACCAGCGGAAAGGTCAGCCAGCCAAGAAGGGTGAGGATGAAATACCAGGTGATAAAAGCGGTCATTGGTTAATGTATCCAGTATTCAGCGAGTATTTTAATTAAGCTGTTTGACCATGCGGTAATAGGCAAGGTGTTCATTCGGAGATTGCGCGGTTTCGACGACTTGATAGCCTGTGCGTTGGTAAAGGTGGAACGCATTTTTGTTATGCAGCCCCACAATGAGCGAACATTTGTGTAAATGATTCGCAAGGCTGACCTGTTCTGCGTATTCGAGTAGGGCTCTGCCAAAACCATGTCCTTGTGATTCAGGCAGGATTCCCAGATTACTGACGTAGTATTCATCTTTTTCCGCTTCGGGACCGCCAGGCAGGGTGACGCTGCGCCATATAAATTTTAGCGTATGTTTGATCCCCATGACCGGAAAGAAATGAGGGAGCGCATCAAGGTTGAATTGCGATAACTTTGCGCCAGGGCAGGAAAATAACATGCCCACAGGTTGTACATCCGACTCTGCAACTACGGCGACATCAAAGCCAAATCGACCAGCGTTGCGCGCGAACAATTTCGCAAGTATGGATTCAATGGCTCGCGCATCGCCATCGAAAAGATAATCGGCGAGCCCGCCCATCGACATGTACATGACCTTCGCGGCAAGCGCAGCATCATCAGCATGCGCGGGGCGAATGTGAATTCGGGAGACTGGTGCAATCATGCCTGGGGGAAGATAAATGTTCCAGTGGCAGGATCAGGCCCAAAGTCCAGCACAGAGACGACTGCCGTTAGGTTGATCGGGCCAAAGATGTGCGGAAATGAATCGAATTCGGAAATGCCCGGGGCGGGAGGTCCAGCAGGCGGCTCCCACTTAAGTTTGGGCTCGAGTTTTGCTTCTTCGATATTCAACAACACGAGGTCATTGCGTCCGCGATAAAAAGCATTCGCCACATGGGCGACCTGCTTTTCGGTGGAGCAGTGAATAAAGCCTTCGGTTTGCAAAGTGGGCGTGATGTATTCGCCGCGCGTTTGCGCTTCGTTCCATTCAGTGCGGGATGTAATGTGCAGGATCATTGGATCACCTCATAGATCACGGTACTGCCGTCGCGATAGACTTCATTCCAGAGTACGCCGTTCCACATATCGAATTTGATCAACCCATTGGGCACGCCCGGATCGAGCGGCGCGTATTTCGCCTGTTCCAGTTGACCGACAATGATGTAACGCGCATCGTATCTTTCAAGGAATTTCCGTGCTTCATTCTGGTCGAGTGTGGCATAGAATGCATCCACTTCGATGCCGCGCTGGATGATCTGATTCGAGAAAAGCACACGCTGCTGTTGTTGATGCCATTGCCAGCCGACCACACCAGGCAGACCTGTATAGATGGTGAAGCGTGAATGCCATTCGTATTGCCTGCCTGCGGGGGCGGCTTCCACGATCACAGGTGAACCTTGAACATGATCCTGCATCCAGCGGATGGCGCGATAATCCTCGCTCAAGTTAAGATTTTGACCGTGGTCAAAGTAACTGGCGTATTGCATGTAGTTCAATCCATCAAGCGAACGCGGTGTTTCAATGGCCGCGCGGTCGGTGATCTTATCGGAGGTGGCGGTGAATGTAAAAAGGGTTGCGCCAAAAATAAGGATCGAAAGGACCACCTGCATTGTGTTGCGCCATTTTGCAGACCATCGCGATATGTCGTTCAACATCCAGCCCAGAGCCGCCGCGGCGCTGACCGAGAACAGGATCCACGACTGCATGTAAAACTTGAAGACCGTATTCATGCGTCCGATATCGCCGCGCACAGTTCGCAATTCCACAACGATGGTGATTGCGAGCGCCGTGCCGATCAGGAACAACACGAGTCGTTTTTCATCGGCCAGGTTCGGGCGCAGAAGTAAAATCCCTGCCCAGGCCGCCAATGGCAGCGCCAGCCAGCCGATCCAAATGCCTTTGTAGGCGAAATAAACCAAAACGACAAAGATGCCTGCCAGCGCAAGCTCAATCAAAATGGCAAACGGACGCAGTTTCGATAGCGATGTGAGCGGCGTGTTCGCCATCCACTCGCGCGTCTCCCAAGCGATCCATGCAAAGATGATAAAGAGGAACAAGCCCCAGTGTGTGAGATACGAAGAAACGGGCGTGTACGAAGCGGTCCACGGGTCGAGTGTGCCATAAGATTGGCTGTACGCGCCGCGATAGGGTTGATAGAACGCGAAGGATAATCCAGTAAATGCGACGATGCTTAGAACCATCAGGCCCAATCGCCGCGCCGTATCGGGCAGGTCACCCAGCCAATGCATCATGGTGACGTCCGCGCGGAACAGGATGACAAATCCGATCGCGGCGATCGCCAGCAGCAGGTAGGTGTAAAAATCCGAAAGGTTGGTGGGATACACCGCACCCAGCACCATCGCACCCAGCAGGAACGAAACAACCCATTCCTCACGCTTCAATTTCGCGCGTGATTTGACGAACGAAAGCGCCCACGCGATCACGAACAAGGCCAGAGGAATCACCAGCATGTGCGCGTGCAGGTCGCTATATAAGAAGGTGAAAAGCGGGAACTCGGTGATCTCATTGCCCGGCCCCGGCGGGATCACGCGGCTTGGATTCCAATACCATTCCCCGCGCCCGATCGGGAGCGCTGCCGCACCAAAAGACATCATGAATCCCTGGAAGGCCCAAATCCATCTCTGAACAAAGGTTGCGTCGGTAATGATGCCGCCCGGCGCAGCCATCCGTTGAAGCGCCTGAAAGATCATTTGTATTGTGCCGAGATTACCAAGCAAAACAGACAGAACCGCAGCAGAAAGACCCGCAGCCAGCCGACCATTGACCGCAGACGGTTGATCGTGGTCTTCAGTCTGTCGTCCGTCGTCTAACAAATTCCAGCCGATGGCAAACGCACCCACAGCCACCAGCGCGAACCATGTGGGCAAAATAAAATTATAGGCAATGGAAGGCACAATACCAAGCAACTTCACCGGCGTGCCTGCCAGCACAAAACCGTAATAGTAGTAATTGATATAGCCGCCCGCAAACCACGGGTCATAAGGCGGGAAACTCGTCCCTTTCAGGATCGCGTTGAAATATGAAAAATCCATCGGCCGCTCGCCGCCCTTGGATGGATGCCAAAGGTCCGAGTTGCCAAAGCGGATGAGCAGATCGATCAGGAAGAAGACAGCGAAGATGATCTCCACCAAAGTGAAGAACTTGCGATTGGAATCCCACTCGTTCTTGAACTGTTCTTTGCGCATCCACCACAACCCGACGCCTGCCACAGCGATAACCAGCATCGCCGCCCCGATGGAGACTCGCGTATACGGCACGCCCAGCGAGCCGCCCATCCACGAAATCCACGCCAGCAGAGACAAGCCCGCAATGCGCCCCAGCGGATACGCATATTGACGGAAGCCCGGCAAAGCCAGCCGCACGATGGGATAGGCAAAGAGTCCCAGCAGGAAGATGAACGCGTACCAAAGCAAAAGCCCAATGATGGGATATTTGTTCTGGAGCCAGTCATAATTGAATAACTGCGACCATGTGCCGCCCGCGCGCTGCGCCGCATATTGCTCTTCAGAAAGCATCAGGCTCTTGTAGCCATCGGCGCCCTTCGGTGTGAGATGGACAACATTCGTCAGATCCACCGTGTTAAGCATCGCGGATAATTTATCCGCATTGAAATCGGCAGTCTTTTTGAAGATCAACACCTTGGGGTGATCGTAAAACGTGAATGCTTCCTCTGCCGCCTGGTCGTTGATGACAATCGGTCCAAACTGCGGATACGTTTCAAAGACCGCCGCCAATTCGAAACCCAAATTTCCTTCGTATTGGCCGGGCTGCGCCGTGCGATAGCATTCGATGATGTCTTTGCCATCCGGGCATCCAAGCAGTTCGCGGTAATAATACGTCGTCAGCGGATATCGTTCCGGCAGGCGGGTGATCTGCGCGTACTGATGATTGGTGGGAATGACGATGTAATCAGCCATGCTAAGCATGCTCACATAGCGGGTCACTTTATCGGCATTGTCGTCCCAATACACTTCGAGGGTCAGGTCGCCGCGATAGATTCCGCCAAAGGCATCATAAGCATCGATGCGGAAGGGCAGTCCCCAGTCATAGCCTGTTTCGTTGGCAATGGATGCGCCGCTTAAGGTGAGTAAATGCCCCAGCGTTTCGATCTTCAAAAGATACGCCTGACCTTTGACCAGCGGAACGGTGTTATCCAGCTCAAACTCGACCGCAGGTCCGCGCGGATCATTTGTCGCTGTGTAATCCACTTTCTCGGAGGCCCGCGCCAGCACAACGTCCGGCGCAGATGCGGAAGCCAGAGTCAGAACGATCGCCGAGGGCGATTCAAGATCCAGCGCATGACCGATGACAATATCCGAAACTTCCCCATCGCGGTTGGAGGTGAAGGTGATCGCGAACGGAGCACCCGCCTGAATGCCCATTTCCATGGGGACGGGTAAGGGCTGGCTGTAAATGGTATTATCCGCCATCTTGATCTTCACGTTGACCGGTCCCTCCGCATTTTGGAAGAGCCAGCGTGAAGCCGCCATGCGCGGTTCATCGCGGGTGTAAATGCTTTGGAAGGCGAATGCCCAGATCGTGGTCGTTACCAGCACGACCACACCGATCGTGGCAACGAAAATTTCAAAGAGTTTGGATCGTTCCTTTTCCTCGCGCAGTTTCACCATTTCAAAGATCGCCCATGCGGCCATCATGCACAACAGCGGATAGACCGGCAGTTGATAACGCATGGTCGCATTGAATTGAAGCGATTGCCAGAGGAAGTAAAACGCGGTCCAGCCCCACAGCAGAAGATGTTTCCATTCACCCTGCAGGATGCGCCAGCCCATTAACAGGAAGCCGACCCACGCAAGAATGCCAAGAGGAAGACCAAGTCCCCACACAGTGAGATTGGTGAAGGAATACAAATGGGTGCGACGCGCCCATTGTAAATTCCAGGGCAGATCGGCATCGCCATTGGCCTGCACGCGTTGTTCGGCGATGTTTGCCACCCACTGCGGATTCAGTCCCAATCCACTGAAGGCGTACGGTTGAAAGATGCGAAAGGAAATGATCGTGGCAAGTCCGCCTGCAATCAGGAAGACCATTACCAGTGACCAGTAATCCGCCTTCATTTCCTTATCTTTATCATACATAAAATAACGGACAATGAATGCGCCCGGCAGCAGGATCGCCAGCGCCGCCGCATTGATCTTGGAAGCCATCGCCATGCCAAGCGCAAAGCCAAACCCAATGCTGAGCAGGAAAAGCGGAGAACGGATCAGGCGCAGTAAATAATTTGGGAATCTGGCATCGGGTGTAGGCGATTGCAGAGTATCCGATTCCCCGCCCCCGATTCCCAATTCCCGTTTCTCCACGATCCCCATCGCGAACATGATCGCCAGGAACATGAACAGGTTCACGAACAGATCAGTGGTGAAAAAATGCGACTGCTGGATCTGCATCACGGCAAATGTGGAAAACGTCGCCGCAAACAGGCCGACGCGCCGTCCGTACAGATTCGAAACGATCAAATACAAAATAAAAATGGTGAACAGGTCAGCCAGCGCGGAGAATTGCCGCGCAAAGAATTTCGATTTGCCTATGTCGTCGTTGCCGGTCATCTCCATCGCAATGCGTGTGACCGTCATCGGCAGATTGCCGTAGACAAAGAAGGCATGTCCACGGTTGTATGGGCTGAGCGTGGATGTGGCGGTGCTGAAATATTCGCCAATGGTCATCCAGCGCTGGTCTTCGGGCTTGCACAGATCCACCGGCGTAATCTCATCGGCACAAGTGTGCGCCCGCAGGTTATCGAGCACACCCACCAGGAACAATTCGTCCGGATGTTGGTGATAGCCTTCGCCCCACTCCACCCCGGTCAAACGCAAAAATCCCGCGATCAGCAGGACACAAACAAAAAGAACATCATATAGCCATGCGCGTTTTTCAGTCATAAAACCTCACGTCGTTGCATGCCAACGGCGTTATTCCTCCACAAAGAAAATCATGTAATCCTTGCCGGTAGTGGCAGAAGTATATCTGCTTAATGTGCCATTCGGGTAGAGTTGCTTAAGAGCATTCTTAGTGTCCAGATCCTGCAAATTGAAGATGAACATCTTCGGCGCGGGCAGGGTCAGCGTACTTGCAAACTGGTCTGGCCACAGGGCAAAATCACGGTTCGGAATACCCATCCACAGGGCGGGCAGGCGGGTATCCACCCACTGCTCGTAGGGCACGATCCAGGCCGTATCCATGCGCCCGTACACATCGCCAAAAAACCTGATCGACCTGCCCATCTCCGAAGAATTCCACGCGCCAATGCGGAAATAGCGGTCAAATTGGCGCAGGACAAGGTCGTAATTCTGAAAGGACGCGGCCGCCAGCAGAATCCCAACCAAAATATAGAGGATGAAACCCCGCCTCTTTTCTGGACCCTGACCTGATTCAGCGCCACGGACAGTTCCCACGACCAGGCCTTCCACCGCCATCGCGCTGACGAGGATCGCCGCCACCGCAGCGCCGCCCGCGCGATTCAGCGCAGGGTTCTCCTCCGGGTAAGCCAGTGAAAGCACAGAAGGCATCAACAACAGTGGAATCAAAACCAGCAGGAACAGATCACGCCAATCGCGTTGACGAAGATACCGCAAAATCAACAACACCAGACCGATCACAAAAAATGCGCCCGTCACCACGTCCAATGCGGGGCGGTGAGGCAGGGAATTCACCCAGATGTTCCCATCATCCACGTTGAACATGAGCAGGGCATTCAGCAAATTCGAAAAGAAGACGCCCGCCAGCGAGCCAAAAGTTCCCGCTGAGTCGAGCCGCGAAAATGCACGCAGGCCGAACACTTCTGGATATTCCATCCAATAACGCAAAAGCGGCAGAAAGACTATCAACGCAGTGACGGCAACGATCGTCAGCCATTGAAGCGCCTGCGCACGAATCGCCTTCGAATTGTTGTGCAAAACAAAAATCGTGAATGCAGTCAACACCACGAACGGCATAATGCGAAACGGAGTGTAGCCGTGCAGGCCGAGTCCGAGCAAAAGGCCGCAGAGTAGAAAATCATTCCTCGAAGCAGTGCGCAGGCCGCGGGTCAGAAAAAGAAGCGTGCCTGCGGCGAAGAGCGGATACAAGGGAAATCTCAATCCGATGCGGGCGATCACATTCATCCAGTAGGAAATCCCGAAAAGGAACATGGCAAAAAAACCGACAACAGGATTTCCAAACTCTTTGCCCAGCAAATAAACGAACGGAAGTGTAAACACGCCGATCAATGCCGTGCCGAGCTTTAAACTCAAAAATGAAATGCCGGTGCCGAATAATGTCGCAACGAGGAAGGTCCAATACATTTGCAGACCTTCGCGCCCGGTGTTGCGAATGAAAAAGATGGACGTGTTGCCGTTCGAAATGTCGTACACATCGAGCAGTTTTTCGGCGTGGTCGCTGAACGGCTCGGCCAGCACTTCGTTCAAACGATAAAAACGAAAGAAGGCGGCGAAGGCAAAAACGGCAAGCAGCAGCGCGAGCCACTCCCAATCCATTTTCTGTAGTGACGACTTCAGTCGTCCGAATTGGTGACGACTTGTCCCACAACCCAAAAACAAAAAGGGCCAACCCCGCCAGCCAAAGCGAGAGATTCAACACCGTGAATTGATTGCCGCGAAAAAAATAAAACGCCGCGCCAAGCAGCAGTAGGGAGAGAAAAAATAAAATCTGTTTTGAACCACGGAACCACGAAGCCACGGAGAAAAAGCTTTTAAACCTCAGTGTTTCCGTGTCTCCGTGGTAAATATCTTCCGCCATCCGCGCAAGCGCCCACTCACCACGCAAGAACGACCACACGACAAAACAAATCGCAGCGATGTAAAGCGCAATGCTGATCCATTCGCGCGCGGGCGGTTCGAGCATGAGTTGCGCGGTCAATGCCAACACAAGCGCGGCCAAAGGCCGCCAGGGAAAGCCGCGCAATTTCGACGCTTCAAAAAGGGATGATTCGTTTTGCATTATTTTAAAGACAGACTCCAACATCCGTAGATATTGGAGTCCGCAGGTTATTGCGAGGCAGGGATTTGATACACGTAGAAATCGTGCGCAGGGACAGCGGAATGAAATTGAGACAGAGTACCCTGTGGATACAAGCGTTTCAATTCAGACATGGTCACCGCGTCATCCAGCGTGAACATGAAAAGCTTATCACCTGAAAGTTCCACAGTGGCAGGGATATTATCCGGCGCGATGGCGATATCCCTGCCGGGCGCGCCCGCCCAAAACGGCGCCAGACGCGTATCCACCCAGAACGGGAACGGCACGATCCAGACCTGGTCAACAGACCCACCCCTATCCATAAAGCCTTTCATCACCGCGCCCATTTCAGATGAATTCCACGCGGAGGCGCGGTACTGATCGTAGTAGGTGTGAAAGACAAGGTTGTAATTTTGAGCAAAGGAAAAGAGGAACAGCAGAATGAAAATGCTCCCCGCCAAAAGCGGACGCTGACCCATTGCGCGGCGATTTTCGCTCATGATGGATTCCCCGTTCGCTTTTTCCCGAAGGTGGATACTGTTCAATAAAGTATCCAACCCGATGGCAACCAGCAAAAAGACCGGCACGATCGCGGCTCCCGTCCGATTCAGGGAGGGATTTTCCTCGGGGAAGGCCAGCGAAAGAATGGAAGGCATCTGGAAAAATGGGACCGCCAGCAAAAGCATGAGGTCCATCCAACTGCGCGAGCGGACGTAACGGATCAACATCAGAGTAACGCCCAGCAGGAAGAACGCACCGGAAACAATGTCCAACGCGGGGCGGCCGGGGATGGAATGCACCCAGATATCGCCGTTGTACCAGTTGAATTCCTTTGCGGCATTCCATAAATTCAGCGGGATCAATTGCCAAAGCGGCGCAGGCAGCGGACGTTCCACCGTGCTCAATCTTGAAAAGGCGCGATACACGAACATATCCGGAAACTCGATCATATAACGCGCCAGCGGAATAAAGAAGATAAACGAAGTGAAAGCCAGCAATCCCAGCCAGATCATGGACTGCTTGCGGGCCTGCCAGTCACGGGCATGCAGCAGGTACACGCCAAACAAAGCCACCACCACAAAAGGCATGATGCGGAATGGAGTGTACCCATTCAAGCCGATGCCCAGCGCGATGCCCGCCAGAATAAAATCATTTCGGTTTTCGCGGCGCAATCCACGGATGATGTAATACAAGGTCGGCGCGGCAAATAACGGGTAGAAAGAGATGCGCAACCCAAAGCGTTCGATCACACTCGGCCAGTATCCGATTCCCGCAAACAACACAGCCAGCAGGCCGATGCGTGTACTGCCGAATTCCTTTCCAAGCAGATAAATGTAGGGCAGGGTCAGCAGGCCGCCGATCACCGCCACAACCTTCAAGGTCAGGAAGGAGGTGCCAGTGAACAACTCCGCGAACAAAGCGCAGAGGTAAATGTAAAGCGGCTCGCGCCCGGTGTTGCGCGGAAAGTAAATGGAGAACTGTCCCTGCGTGATGTCGTACACGTCCATCAATTTTTCGGCGTGGTCGCTGGTCATCTCCGGCGGGACGTCGTACAAACGATAGGTGCGGAAAAATACAATCACGGCGATCATCGCGAACACCAGCAGGGCGCTACGCGTAATGCGGATATTCCACTCGGTGCTGGTGAAGAAGGATTTTAAATCAAATCGAGGCATGGATGCGCTGCGCGGTTCACTGAGCCAGAAGGCGCGCAGAAAAAACACAATGGAAAGAATCCACAGGGTGATGTTCAACGAGGTGAATTTATTGCCGCCCATCATCACAAAGGTCGCCGCACTAAACAGGATCGCCAGGATGAACGGTCCGCGTCGAATGGAAGAATCCTCATGCCCGGGTTCGATCTGAGATACCGGGGTCATCGTCCATTCACCGCGCAGATAAGCCCAGATCGCCATGCCAAACGCGGCAATGTAAAGCGCGATGCCGAGGTTGGCCATGCTGGTGCGGGGCGGCTCGAACGTCTGCTGGCCTGCCAGCGCAAGGAACAACACGAGCAATGTCCGCCACGGGAAGGATTTCGGAGCGGGCGGCTCCTGCACAATTTCAGTATCAGTTTCCGGGGAGAGTTGAATCGTCACATCCTCAGCAGGTTTCGCCCACTGTGTTGTATCCTCCCGTTTAAAGAGCGCCTGAAGAAAAGATTGAAATGAATTCCAATCTTTAAAAATGGATTTCACATAATCAAGGACAGTGGGTTCACTCATGGACATTCACCGAATTTTTTTGTGGGATTACTGCTTGCGCGCGATCACGATAACACTCTCACCCCAGAGCATCGGAAGAAACACAATTCCCGTTATCGCCTGGAGACCACCAAGAGAGCCGAATAATAACTTCTGAATCTGTTTTGGAACATAACGAATGTATGGCACATCCCAAAAGCCGTCTGAAAAAACTTTTATCGGTCTGAAGCCTGCGCCCTGAATGATCTCAAGCCATTCGCCGGGTTGTTTGAGGGAAATATGTGTGGGGTCCTGATAACCGATCCATTTTTCGCCCTTCCACGGCTTGAGCAGCGAACCGAGATTCGGCGTGGCAAGGATGAGAATGCCGTCCTTTTCGGTGACACGCGCAATTTCACGGATGGCTTTTGCAGGGTCGGGCAAATGTTCAACGATATGTTTGATGATGACCACATTGAATGCGCCATTTTGATACGGCAGTTCCTGCGCGGATGCAGTTTGCAGGGACGCCGCTTCAGTGTATTTTTTGGATTGCCTGACCGCCCAGTGATTCAAATCCATGCCGTACGCTTCGAACGCCGCCGACAACTGACCCACCAAATGCCCCATGCCTGATCCCACCTCAAGCAGACGCGCTCCGCGCCGCCCGTACCTGCGTGCCAACATGCCGAAGAATCGGTTGGACCACCAATACATGCTGTATTTGGCGAAGGTGATATTTGCGTACGTGTGGGTGGAGAAGTATTTTTCGTCGAATGCCATGGGGAGGGGGAAAATGATGAAGGATGAATTCTTGTTTCTATATCTACTTGTTTACTTTTTACGCGCAATATAAAAAGTGAACGTCCCATCTTTCACGGGCTCAGGGGAGGCGTATTTGCGGAGGTAGTTTTCCGTGAGGCTGAGATTCCATTTCGTGGGAGAGAGGATCCATTTCCCTGTGAGTGCCTTTGAAATTAGCGAAGGCAGGCCAAAATAGTGTCCCCATTCTAACACGCGCATGGAGGCGGGCGAAAAGTAATGCCAATAGCGATCAAGTTTGAATCCCGCTTTTTCGAGGCGTTTTTCCCACACATCGGGTTCATCGGCATGGTGGACACGGGAGATCTTGCGAAACCAATTTTCATATGGCTTGCCGAACACCTTCGTCAACGAAAGCGCGGAAAAATAACGGGTATTCGGCACACAAAAATAGAACGGCGCGCCCGGCTTCAATACACGGGCGGTCTCAGCCAGCACCGCGTCAATGTGCGGAATGTGCTCCAAAACGGAATTGCTTAATCCGCTCTCGAAATGGTTCGTGGGAAACGGCGAACGTGCCCCATCCGCTTCGACGAGGGATTTATAGGCGTTGTATTTCTTCGCCTCGCGCATGGAAAAACGCCAGGGATCGAGTCCCACATCCAATTTCTTGTCGAAGGTCAGCGAGGCAAAATGACCGTCGCCGCAGCCCACATCATAGATCGGGGAAGGCAGGGGCAGGTCTTGATAATAAGAGGATTCGATCGCACGCAGAAAGGCACGAAAATAAGGCAGGGAGCTGATCTGGAGAAAAAGAAAATCTTTATTCACAACGAATTATTTCCTTTGGGGCGAACGATCCAATAAGCGAGCGATCCGATCACCGGGATCATGCAAATGAGCAACACCCAAACGATCAGCGAAAGGCCGTTCAGATTTTTCCTTACGGCATCGAACAGGGATGCGACCGGCAGCACCAGCAATGCCGCAATGGCAGATAGTTGGATCAAAAGGAAGTTTGTATTAATACCAAGCTCTTCCATGTGACTTATCTCCCTTTCTTCATCAAACGTTCGAACAGTTTCTCGTATTCCTGGGCAACAGAATCAGGCTCATAGGCTTTCTTGATGCCGCCGACATCGCCGCGATATTTTTGAGGATGATCCAACACTTCGAGAATGGATGCGGCCAGACTTTCCGCGTTTCCGATCTCCGAGACCACGCCCATGCCATGCATTTGGACGGGTCTGCGCACGCCCGGCAAAGCAGAAGGCACGCTTGGCGCACCGTTGATCATCGCCTCGATCTGCACAAGGCCGAAGGCTTCGGTGGAATTGAGCGACGGCACGGTCAACACATCAATGTTTGGATAGAGCGCCGCCAGTTGAACGGGAGAGAGATTGCCGAGGAAGGTCCAATGCCCGGTCATCTCATATTCGTGGATCTGGGGAATCAGCCGGTCAAAGTAAGCCTGTTCACCCATCACGTTCTGGTGCTGACCCGCGTACAAGACCTGCGCGTTTGGGTATTTCTTCAAAATAAGGGGCATTGCTTCCAGCAATACTTCAACACCTTTTTCAGACGCGAAGCGCGTGACCATGCCGATGACAGGTTTATGTTCCTTCGTGCGATGTTTTTCAGCGAAGGCAGAGACAGCCTCCGCGCAGGAACAGGCAGCTCAACGGGTGGCAGGATCGGGGTCAGTTTTGAGGCGTAGCGCGAGAGGTAGGGAGAATGATCGGCGTAGTCCTGTGTGTAGGTCACGATGTGATTCGCAAGGCGTCCCGCCATATCGTTTTGAAAATCGAGCACGGAATTGACAAGACGGTTGAACCATCCCTGCGGAAGCTGCACATCGCAATGATAAGTAAGGACAACAGGCTTGCCGAACAGACGCGCGCGCAGGGCAACGCCGGGCGCATCGAATTGCGGCAGATGCAGTTGCACGACATCGTGCTGCCAGACCAGCTTCGTGGCGACCAGCCCAAACGTAGGCGCGATCACTCCCTTGCTGACACGCGCGATCACGGGAACGCGGATGACCTTCACTCCATCCATCATCTCTTCAAGCGGCAGCGAGGGATCATAGTGCGTGGTCATCACGGTCACTTCATGGCCGCGCTTGACAAAGGCGCGCGCGAGGCGCTCGGCATAAATGGTGAGGCCCGAGGTGTGCGGTCGATAATAAGTGAGTACGGTTAGAATTTTCATAAAGCCAGAAGATTATAATGGATAAGAAAGATGAGCGAGCAAAGACTTTATTCACTTTACCAGGAGAATGCAAATGAAACTTATCATCAAGACGTTCATACTGACCATAATGTTCATGCTGAGCGCATGTGCGAGCCCAACTGAGCCTCCCGTGCCGACTGAAACCCCGATTCCTCCTTCGCCGACAGCTGATCTGGGAATTGGGCCTTTTCTCACCGTAAGCAAGGCGGGAGACCTGTACCTAAAATCACCCTATGGAGTTGCGATCAACCAGGCTGGCGAAATTTACATCTCTGACGCAGGCAATTCGCGCGTGTTGAAATTCGATCAGAGCGGAACCCTGCTCGCCGCATGGGACAAAAAGGGAAGCGCCAATGGCGAGTTCAATTCAATGGGCTTCGGCGGGCTGGCAGTGGATTCTTCAGGAAATGTATTTGTGGTGGATAACGGCAATCACCGCATTCAAAAATTCGACGGTGACGGCAACTTCGTCACGGCCTGGGGCACGGAAGGGACGGAAGATGGTCAATTTGTCCGCGCCATTGGCATTGCTGTGGATAAAGACGGGAACGTGTACGTCACCGATGACGGCAATCCCTTCGTGCAGAAATTCGACAACGACGGGAATTTCCTAATGAAATGGGGCGGACTCGGCTCCACAACTGGCAAATTCAAGCACGCCACCGGCATCGCAGTGGATGAAAATGGGAATGTTTTTGTCGCAGATTACGAGAATAAAAACGTGCAGAAATTCAGCGCAGACGGAAGTTTCGTCACAGCCTGGGACATCCGAAATGCCGACGGAAAAAAGGGAACCCCTGAAGGCATCGCAGTGGATGCTCAGGGGCAGGTGTATGTCAGCGATTATGACCTAGGTCAGATCCAGGCGTTCACCAACGACGGCGAATTGCTTTGGTCTTGGACCGATCAAGACAGAAACGACGGGTATTTCAGCCGTCCCACTGGCCTTGCACTGGATGGCAAAGGTATGATTGTCATTGTCAATCAATCGGGCGGCGGCTGGGAGATTTTCAAACTACCATAATAGCTTTTGACTTTTCAAGAATATCGTAGAATCTTTAACGCCAGGACGCAGAGACACAAAGTTTATCTTTGAGTCTTCGCGTCCTGGCGTTTTTGCTTTAAAAACACATGGACTTCCAAAAGCCTTACTACTGCTCCGTTTTTAGATAAACCGTTTGCGCAGGCAACGGGCTTTGGATGCCTTTACTTTCAAATTCGTTCTTTATCAGGATCAACGCGGCATCTGCGGCGTGTTCAGGTTTGAGAACAGAAGTATCCACCCAGAACGATGCGGTCAGCCCAATGGATGTGTCGTTGAAATTCTTTAAGTTGATCTCCGGCGCAGGCGCAATGACATAGCCGGGCGCATCCTTCAACACGCTCAAAAGCAGGGCGCGCACTTTTTCGAGGTTGGAATCATGGGCGACCACGAGCGGCAGGTCCACGCGGCGGCGGTTGGCTCGCGTGTAATTGACGATGGCATGTGAGATCACATCCGCATTTGGAAGAATGACAATCCGCCCATCGAGCGCATGCAATTCGGTGGTGCGCAGGTTGATCTGCAAAACCACACCGTCGAAGTTGAGCACATTGATCTCATCACCCACCTTGAACGGCTGCTGCATCAAAAGGATGATACCCGATACAAAATTCTGCATCACGTTTTGAAGGGCGAAACCGACGGTAAAACCGATAATGCCCAACCCGGTCAGGAATGCGGTCACGTTGAAAAATCTCTGCAATGCGGTGATCGCGCCGAAAACAACGACTGTCCATAGCAGGGTTTGGGTGAGGAGCTGTGTCACACCCGAATCGGTTTTTCTGCGTAAGAGCACCCGTTTCAAAACATTACTCAACAGCCGCGCAAAATACAGGCTGAGGATAAAGATCAACAGTGCGGTAACGATGTTCGGAATGGAAGCGGCAAATTGTGCGGCGAATTGCGAAAGATATTCCTGCATGAAAACTCCAAAGTTCATCTGCAGATTACGCAGATGTTGAATTCGAATCTAGGAAGCCAGATTATAACGCGATGAAAATAAAACTTCCGAGAAATTGGAACTCGGAAGTTTTCGAAAAACGCATCACGAATTATTCTTTAAGTATTTGTGGGGAAGAATTTAGAACTGGTCCTTGTTTTCCTTCACCCATTGGAAGAGGCGTTCGATGCCTTCTTCGAGGCTGATCTTCGGTTTCCAACCCAGTTCGCGTTCGGCTTTGCGATAATCGGCATAGAAGACGCGCTGATCGCCGGGGCGCCAATCGCCGCGCGCCACTTCGATCTTTTTGCCGAGCAGGCTTTCGATCATCGGGCCGAACTCTGCCCAGATCGCCAGCACATTGTTCACGCCGCCGCCCATGTTGTAAACCTGCCCTTTTGCAACTTCGATATTGGCGATGGCGGCATCATAGGCATCCAAAAGATCATCCACATGCAACACATCGCGCACCTGTTTACCGTCACCGTAGACGGTGATCTTGCGGCCTGTCACGGCGGCAATGATCATCCATGCAAGCCAGCCTTGATCTTCGATGCCAAACTGTCGCGGGCCGTAAATGCAGCTTTGTCGCAGAACAACTGTCGGCAAGTCATAGATGCGGAAATAGTCGCGCACGTATTGATCGCCCGTTCCCTTCGAGCATCCGTACGGCGAATGAAAATCCAATGGCTGGGTTTCGGGCGCACCGTAAGTAAGATCCTTGTAATGCCAACGCGTGGCATCCTCCACCACTTCCACATCATCCATGCCGCCATAAACTTTATTTGTGGATGCATACAGGAAGATCGGTTTTTTGCCCGACAAACGCGCGGCCTCCAAAACATTGAAGGTGCCCAGCGCATTGACTTCGAAATCGTCGCGCGGATTTGTGACGGAAGTGGTGACAGCCACCTGTCCAGCGAGATGCACGATCACATCCGCGCCTTTGGCTGCTTCAGCGATCCTATCGGCATCGCGCACATCCCCGACAACCATCTCAAAGGCATTCGCGCCAAATTCTTTTTTCAACCAATCGAGGTTGCGCGGCGCGCCTGCGCGAGCAAGGTTATCGAAGATCGTCACGGCCTCACCACGTTTCAACAAACGGTGAACGTAGTTCGAGCCAATAAATCCAGCGCCGCCGGTAATGAGATAATTCTTTTTCATTCGTCTTTCTTCCTGAAATCTTTGATCTGTTGATAAATTCCTGTCAGCGTTTGACCTTCACGCAGCAAACCAATGCCGCCGATCACACCGCTGTTCAGGTAGTTGTAAAAACGCGCCGCCAACGCCGCCGCCAGTGCCGTGGATTGGTCGCCGGTGAACAAGGTCAACGCGCCGACGATCGCACCATCGAAAGTACCCACCGCACCCGGCAGGGACGGAATTGCGCCGCCGAACGCCGCGGCCCCGAGGATAAAGAATCCCCAGATCCACTGCGCCTGCGGGAAGAATGCCCGCAAAATCAGGTAATAGTTTAACAGGGCGATCGCCCAATCGAGGGTCATCCAAAACAGGAAACGCAGGAACAACCACCCATCGGTGAGCACACCCAGCCCGGCAAAGAACGACTCGAGGAAGGACCCGCCGAATTTTTGCAGAGACGGCCAGCGCGCACTCAGCTTATGGAACACATCCAACGCCCATTGATTGTTGCGTGCTACAAAATACATCGCCATCAACCCAACGACAACCGCCAGGCCGACAATGATGCCCACACTTTTTGAATCTTCTGCGCCCGCTACAAACGGCAGGGCTGCAAGCAAAAGAGCGGCGGAAAACGCCAGGTCCACGGAGCGTTCGATGAAAATGGTTGGGAGGATCTCGCCGAACTGCATCCCCGATTTTCGGCTGAGTAGAAAGGCGCGTCCGATCTCGCCGAGGCGGAAAGGCAGAAAGTTATTGAGTAAATAGCCTTCCCCCGTTGCGAACAGCACTTCACGGTATGCGGGTTTATCCCGCAGCAAGGTCTGCCAGACCTTTGCACGTCCGAGCATCCACACAAAGGACAGGAGCCATTGCGCCTGCAAGGAAGAAATAATTTGCCGAGCGGATGGCTGCCATCATCGCGCCAAAATCGACAAAATACAGGATCGCTGCGATCAATGCAATGCTGATCAGAGCGCCGGGCAGCCATTTCTTTACATCTTTCATTTTTCACCACAACGGGTCACAAAGGAGCACGAAGGCAAAGACTTCCACCTTCATGTCCTTTGTGGTTATAGAATTAATCGTCATCCAGTTTCAGAACAGCCATGAAGGCATCCTGTGGAATCTCCACACTGCCGACCATCTTCATGCGCTTCTTGCCCTTCTTTTGTTTCTCGAGCAATTTCTTCTTACGCGAGATATCGCCGCCATAACATTTTGCAAGCACGTCCTTGCGTGTGGCTTTGACATTCGCACGTGAAATAATGCGCCCGCCTGAAGAGGCTTGAACGGCGACATCGAACAACTGACGCGGGATCAAGTCCTTGAGTTTGGTGATGAGACGCTGCCCCTTGTGGAACGCATCCTTCTCATGGACGATGGCCGCCAGCGCATCCACAGGCTCGCCGTTGACGAGGATCTCCAGCTTCTGCAATTTGTCGACGCGATATTCAAGGAATTGATAATCGAGCGAGGCGTAGCCTTTGGTACGCGACTTTAGATGATCGAAGAAGTCAATGATAATTTCAGAGAGCGGAATTTCAAAATCGAGCTGCACGCGATGCGGCGCGGGGTATTCCTGTTTTTTGTAAATACCACGGCGCTTGGTGACCAGCTCCATGATCGGGCCGTAGAAATCGGTGGGCGTGATGATCTCGATATTCATCCACGGTTCGCGCACTTCGAGGATCTTGCTCGGATCGGGAAGTTCGGCAGGCGAATCCACTTTCAACACTTCATCGCCGATCATCAACACTTCGTATTCCACGGAGGGCGCGGTGAACAAAACATCCAGGTCGTATTCGCGTTCGATGCGTTCCTGAATGATCTCCATATGAAAGAGACCAAGGAAGCCTGCGCGGAAACCAAAACCAAGCGCCTGCGATGTCTCAGGCTGGAAGCTCAGCGAAGCATCGTTGAGCTGCAATTTCTCCAGCGACTCACGCAGGGTGGTGTAATCGTCCGCTTCGACGGGATAGATACCCGCAAAGACCATCGGCTTGGGAGTGAAATATCCGGGCAAGGGTTCTGCCGCGGGCGCAGAGGCCAGTGTAATCGTGTCACCGACGCGGCACTCGTGTACGGTCTTGAATCCAGTGGCGATGTAACCGACCTCGCCGGAGCCAAGTGTTTCCACGGGCTGCATCTTCGGCACGAAAATACCGATCTCGACCGGGCGCAGATCCAATTTTGTAGCCAACATGCGCAGCACATCGGTGGATTTGATCTTGCCTTCGATCACGCGGATGTAGGCGATCACGCCTTTATAGGAATCATAATGCGCATCGAAGATCAACGCGCGCACGGGCTCGTCATCTGCATCTTTTGGAGCAGGCACGCGCTCGACGATCGCTTCGAGGATTTGATCCACGTTGATGCCTTCTTTGGCGGAGACGCGCAGAACCGCATCTGGATCGACCCCGAGCAGGGAGCCTACATCTTCAGCCACTTCGTCGGGACGGGCTGAGGGGAGATCAATTTTGTTGATAACAGGAACAATTGTCAGGTCGGCATCGAGCGCCTGATACAGGTTGGCGAATGTCTGGGCTTCGATCCCCTGAGTCGCATCCACCACTAAAATGGCGCCTTCGCAGGCTTTGAGCGCGCGGCTGACTTCGTAGCCGAAGTCCACGTGCCCGGGAGTGTCGATCAGGTTGAGCTCATAGCGTTGTCCGTCTTTGGCATTGTAAAACATGCGCACGGCCGAGGCTTTGATGGTGACGCCTTTTTCGCGTTCGAGGTCCATCGAGTCGAGGGCCTGCTCGGTCATGTCGCGGTCAGAGATCGCGCCTGTTAATTGAAGCAGGCGGTCTGCAAGCGTGGATTTGCCATGGTCAACATGGGCGATGATACAGAAGTTACGGATATGGTCGGTCATATGCGGAGCAAAGTATACCCGATTAAAAAAGAGACAGCCGCCTTGTTGTAAAGGCGGCTGTCTCTCTGGCATCTTATCTCATTTCTTCGCAGGGAACCACTGCTTTATGTCGCGCCTGTTTCTGAGGAATATAAGACCTGTGACGGCTATGCCAAGATAATAAACGTATTCAATATAATTAATAAAGTTAAAACCAACATCCTCGCCAAGTTGAGACGCTATGCTATAGGCCAACTCGCCATCCAGCAGTTTCTGCCAATATGTTAGGAGAGCCAAGCCAACAACTCCCAGGAGGACAGCCCACAAGCTGGAAAAAATACCTTTTCGGCTGGTCAATCCGCTCACGATGAAATAAGCAAGTCCGAAGAACAAAATGAAATTCACCGCAAACTCAACGAATACAGAGAATGCCAAAACATCATACCAGTCGAATAGATAATTCAAAGCAGAACCAATATTGACCACAGCCAGAAAAATAATGAAGTAGTAAATGGCGGTAATCGTGGGGGAATAAACCGACTGGGAACTGACAGGCCTCATGCCCAGTGACTTAAGCAGGGCTTTGGGATCTGGCAGCAACTGGGCAATCGTATCGAGCCCACGCACACCCGGGCGAAAATCAATCCACTGGATCTTGGATAATTTTTTCGAAATATCGTTATTGGTCTGCACTAAAATCGGGAAGAGCATTTGTTTTTCAGGAATGGCTTCGGTATCCGATTTGAATTGCGAAATAAGCGCGAAGACCGCCTTTGCATCCTGAATATTTTCCGCTTGCGGGTGCCCGTATTTCTTAAGTGCAGCAATCAGGTCTTCAGCAATGACACGGTCCTGAAAAACATAGTCTACATAAAACGGGATTGGGATGGGGTTTTGGATCTTTGGATCCTGTGGATTAATATACTTGGGGATGATCGCTTCTGGTCTGCCCCACCTTTGCATGGCTGAAGATCGCAGAATAAAGAGCAATATCAAACCAAAGACAAGACTTGCCAAAAAAAGCACGTCACTAAATAATACTGATAAAAGATCAAAATCTTCAGTGGCGCTATTAAGAGAAAAAATAAACACTGAAAGCAGGGAGGCAAATGGTAATGCCGCCAAAGCAGCTTGTACATGGGTGAAATTAAAATTGCGTTTGTATATCTTGTATGGGAGAGGAAACAAAACCAATGGAATAAACAAAGTCCACCACTCAAAAATCGATAGAATTGCCACGACTGCACTAACTATGATGGCTACCCACACAATCAGCGGGGACTTGAAACCAGTCTCCGGTACAGGATGATCCTCCTGGATTGGTTTTTGTAATTGGGAAAATAGTTCGCTCAATCCTGCTTTATAACTGCCGCGAAAATCCACCCATTCGTATTGTTCCAGCTCCTTGGGTAAATCCACCGCTTCAAAGATCAAAAGAATGACACGTTGTTTTTTATCTAAAAAATGACGCCATTCTGATGTCACATATTTCGATGCAAGCGCCGCATTTGATACGACGAGCAGAACCGTATCCGAATCGTTCAAGCCTTTTTCGATCTGAACGTCCCAGGGAGAGCCGGGAATCAATACACGATAATCCAGCCAGACATTGTAGTTTTCGGCTTCAAGCTTGCTTACCAGATCATCAACAAACCCAAGTTCACGGCGCGAATAGCTCATAAAAATGTTCTTCGTCATATATGCCTCCATCTGTAAAAAACGATAAATCCTTTGGCTATGGAACTAAACCCAGTTATCAGGACTTCGGTTCGTAAAACGTTGCAAACGGACAAAATATGGGCTGACCTAGCCCCAAAGGGCGATACTCACCCCACGGGAAGCAGATAAAATAAAGCAACCCTGACGGGGCAAATCCGTATTTATGTATTGTGCGTAATTCGGCGCACAAAGGAGAAAAAATGTCTGTACTAGCTTTAATAGGTTATGCAGTAGGTGGGATTGTATTTCTCATTCTGCTATCCGGTATCCGGTTCATCCCCAACAACCGTATCGGTATCATTGAAAAGCGCTTTGCGGGCAAAGGTTCGGTGAAATCGGGCCTGATCGCTTTGAATGGGGAGGCGGGGTATCAGCCGCGTATTCTGCGTGGTGGTCTACACTACTTAATGCCCATCCAGTATGTTGTCCATACCATGCCGCTGGTGACGATTTCCCAGGGCAAGGTCGGCTACGTCTTCGCCCGTGACGGCAAGCAATTGGACCCTGCACAGGTGCTGGCGTCCAACGCCACCGTGACGGACTTTCAGGATGTGGAAAGCTTTTTGAAGAACGGCGGACAGCGCGGTCCGCAACGCCGTATTTTGCGTGAAGGTACCTACGCGTTCAACCTTGTGCAGTTCATCGTCATCACTGAGGAACGCATCTACACGTTGGCGCTCAGTAAAGAGGAAGGCGATACCATCCGCGGCATGGCAGAAGTGATCGCCCAACGCGGCGGCTTCCGCCCTGTGGTGATCAAAGATACGGATGATTCGATCGGCGTGGTGACCGTGCATGATGGCCCGTCCCTCGCACAGGGCGAGATCATCGCTCCTGTCGTCGGTGACGATCCCGATCAGACTGAAACTTATCACAATAAATTCCAGGATGCCGATAACTTCCTGCGAGCAGGCGGTCAACGCGGCCGCCAGTTGCAGGTGTTGGTGGAAGGTACTTATTACGTCAACCGCTTGTTCGGTACTGTGGAGATG
Source organism: Candidatus Villigracilis affinis (assembly GCA_016718275.1). GTDB lineage: Bacteria > Chloroflexota > Anaerolineae > Anaerolineales > Villigracilaceae > Villigracilis > Villigracilis affinis. The sequence continues at coordinate 56,782 of JADKEA010000012.1, read as the reverse complement.
ATCCCCAAGACCGTGATCGAAGTTGGTAATGTTGGCGTGGTTGTTTCCTACACAGGTGAAACAGGTGACGATCTTTCAGGCAAGGAATATCGCCACGGTGAACTGGTCAACAAGGGCAATCGCGGCGTGTGGAGTGAGCCGCTTCTGCCGGGCAAGTATGCGTTCAACACCTACGCCGGTAAGGTGATCTCCGTCCCAACCACGAACATCATCCTCAAGTGGATCCGCACCGAGACAGGCGCACACCGCTACGATGAAAACCTGACCGAAGTCTCGCTCATCACCAAGGATGCATTCGAGCCTTCCCTGCCGCTTTCGGTGGTGGTCCACATTGATTATCAGAAGGCTCCGCTCGTCATCCAACGCTTCGGTGACATCAAGAAACTGGTGGAACAAACTCTCGACCCGATGGTCTCTGCCTATTTCAAGAACGTCGGTCAGATGCGCACCTTGATCCAATTGCTGCAAGACCGCAGCGCCATCCAACAGCAAGCCAGCTCGGAAATGCGCGAGAAGTTCGCGCATTACAACCTTGCATTGGAAGAAGTGTTGATCGGCACACCGTCCTCGCCTGAGAACGATACGCAGATCGAAACGATCCTAATGCAGTTACGTTCGCGTCAGGTCGCGGAAGAGCAGGTGGAAACCTACAATCAGCAGGAAAAGGCCGCGGTGAAGGAACGTGAGCTCCGCGAAGCCCAGTCCCGTGCGCAGATGCAGACCAAGCTGACCGAAGCCGAGTTGAACATCAATATCCAGACTGACCAAGGTAAGGCTGAGTATCAGCGTTCGCTGCAACAGGCGCAGCAGATCCGCGCGCTCGCAGAAGCGGAAGCGGAGAAGATCGCCCGCATCGGTATCGCTCAGGCGCTCGCTACGGAAGAACAAGTCCGCGCGTATGGCGGGCCGCAGTTCCAGGTAACCCAGCAGGTGCTGACCCGCTTTGCGGAAGCCATTCAAACCTCCGGCGTGGACGTTGTCCCGCGCGTGGTGGTGAGCGGCGGCAACAATGCGGAAGGCGGCAGCAGCGCCTCCAGCAACGTGATGGAAGGCTTGCTGACCATGCTGCTCTCCGAACGCTTCGGCGTGATGGCAGATGAATCTGCGAAGGCTCCGCGCTCTCCGGAAGCGGACGCGCTGCGCGAGCAGATCCGCAAGGATATGGAAAAGAAGAAGTAAAACAAATAGCACGCCTCCCCCGCGAGAAATCTTCGCGGGGGAGTTTTTATTTCTACACACTAATGAAGAGAAGAGACCCTGAAAAGTACGGAACTAATCACCCGCAAGTACTAGTTTTAGGCTAATAGGCTTGAAAGTCCGTATCAAAAGAGGATAATTAATGTTACAGCAAGCAGACAGTTGATTTCCAAGGAGGAAACATGAATCGCCTTGTCCTGCTCACAGGACTTTGTCTCTGCTTTTCTGGCGGCTTGTGCCACCACAACGCCCCAGCCTACGGCAACGATCACGCCGGTCGTTCCACCCAGCGCCACATTCACGCTGGAGCCGTCCCCCACCGTAACCCCATTGAATGTGACCCTGACTGTAAAGGAATCCCTTATTAATTGCAGGTTTGGGCCGGGCATCGTGTACGAATTGATCAATGAATTGGAAGAAGGGGATACTGCGCGCGTGGTCGGAAAAAGCGAAGCTTCCACCTGGTGGTACATCCGCGACCCGGGCAACCCCGACGGGCTTTGCTGGGTCTCAGCCGAAGTGACAGAAACCAGCGGAGCCACCGCGGAATTACCAGTCGTACAGCCTCCCGTTACAACGGTCACCGCCATCAATTTGCGCGCGGAACCGAATCGCATCGTCGTGAATTGCAGCCAGTTTCCACAGACCGTTTTCCTCGAAGCCGAGGTTACGACCAACGGCCCGGCCTACGTCACCTGGAAATGGGAAGCCAGTACAGGCGCGATCTCTAATGACTCGACACTCGTCTTCAAACAGGCGGGAAAGCAAGTCATCAACGATTATTATCAATTTGCAGAACCCAACGATTACTGGATAAAACTGCACATTCTCTCGCCAAACGGATGGACCGAGCAGGTAAACATCCCCGTAAATTGCACGCCATAAGCAGGACGCCAAACGAATTGCAAAGCTTGTTAAAAGCGCAAAGATTTTTTTCTTTTCGAAGTTCAAAAAAGAGCAGATTGATTTCTCAACCTGCTCTTTTTATTTCCACTTCTCTTAGTGCTCGAAAATAATCGATTTATATCCCAGCGCCGTAAAGAACTTCAGCAAATAAGCCTCGGCGTTGGTCTGCCCCTGAATTAGGATGCCATCCTCCAGCGCGGCCTTGCGAATCTCATCTTCAGCCGATTGGCGGGCGAGTGTCTCAAGGTCTACATTACCCTTGGTCAACGCACCCGTCTCGCGGTCATACACATAGGACTTGTCATTGTCGAGTGTGGCAATAAAGATCTCGGTCGGGGGCAGCTTTACATACAGCACCTGTCCATCAAAACGCATATCGGTGGGTTGAAGCTTATCCATATCGATACCAGCGATCACAATGCCGTGCGCAACGAAAAGCAGCTTGTCGCCATAGAGAAATCCGAACGTTCCCTGCCCCACTTCGGCGGTGATGACCTTTTCAATCGTGTACTGAATGGTCTCAAGACGCGCCAGCGCGCGGATCTCATTGATGTAAGTCACCGGGTCAGGGATAATGGTCGGGGTGGGATTCATCATCTGCGAAACCTGCGTCTGCAGCGCCTGGTTCGCCTCATTGACCTGCTGGAACGGGGCGGTTGCCGCATCTGCTGCGGCAGTGGCGCTCTCACGCACGGTTTGTACGATAAAATAGACACCGGCGGCCAGCAGGATCAAAATGAGGATGGACATGATGGTATTGAAGGTATTTTTCATGAGTGTCCTTTCTAAAACATTCCTTATTATAGCAACATCGCATGATTATGCGTGTACAATTTTGTAAAATGAAAAAACTTCTACTCACCCTTACCCTCGCCATTCTCGGATGTGTATCTCCCATTAATGTGACTCTGGGAAATGCCACGCCGACTATGACCCCCACGCAGGAATCTGCTCCGACAGCGACGCCTCAAGCCACGCCCGAGCCTGGTACTGATAAAAATCCATTGATCCTCGCTTTGGGCGTTTCCGCACACCCCACCACCCAAATGGTCGACGCTGGCACGGTGATTGCGGCTTACATCGAAGCACGGACAGGTTACCGCATCGTCACCGTCATCCCGCCGACCGAGAACGCCCTCGTTGAATCCCTCGCAAAAGGGAATGCCCATATCGCATCACTTTCAGCGTTTTCCTATCTACTTTCCCGTGAGAACGACTCTGTCACTGCCATCATGTCCAGCGTGCATTCGGGTGAGATATTTTACGGTGCGCAATTTATCGCCAATCGTGAAAAGGATTTCACTTCCTATTACGATATGGATCGCAAGGAAAACACAGCCGAAGCCGCCACCGCCCTGAAACAATTCGAGGGGAAGAAGGCGTGCTGGAGCGGAACCGTTTCACCGTCAGGGTATGTGGTGCCGTTCGGAGTGCTGAAGCAGGCCCAGGTCCAGATAAGAGACGGGGCTTTCATCGAGAGTCAACCGAGCGTGGTGCGTGCCGTCTATGCCGATGACATCTGCGATTTCGGCGCAACCTACATTGACGCGCGCGAATTGCCCGCACTCGAATATGATTATGCCGATGTATTGGATAGGGTTGTCGTCATCTGGCGTGTGCCGAATGTGATCCCCTATGAAGTGATCTCGATCTCAAATTCGCTGCCGCTCGAAATGCGCCGCGTGATCCAGAGAGCGTTTGTCGACCTGATGCTCACACCCGAGGGGAAATCTGCGATGCAAACCGTGTACGGCATCGACGAATTACAGATCGCCGAAGATGCGCTCTACACTGATTTCGCGCTATACGTGAAGGCTTCGGGGCTGGACCTCACAGAGCTGGTCAAATAAGATTCTCCTCCACACCCTTCCCATGTTCAAAAGAATCATAAAATTTTTATGGCGCATTGCGCTTGTCATTGGTATGCTGACGCTGGTTGTTTTGTCTTTCACCAAGTTGGTCGTTGAGCTTTTTGCCGCCCCGCGCACGTTCACCGTGGACAATGTCCCTGCTGAACGTGCGGCGATTGTTTTTGGCGCAGGCCTGCTGCGTGACGGGTCGGCGGGTCCGGTGTTAAGTGATAGAGTAAATACAGCCGTGCAGCTTTATCAGCAAGGCAAAGTGGACAAGCTATTGATGAGCGGAGATAATCGCTTCGTGGAATACAACGAGCCTGAAGCCATGCGTCAATACGCGCTTGAACGCGGCGTCCCCAACGAAGACATCGTTTTGGATTATGCTGGCCGCCGCACGTATGACACCTGTTATCGTGCCAAGGAAATATTTCAGGTGCAATCCGCCATCCTTGTGACGCAAAGTTTTCATATGCCGCGCGCTTTGTTCCTGTGTAATTGGCTCGGCGTTGAATCCACTGGCGTGGAGGCGAACAACAGGTATTTCCGAAAGGTCTCCCGTTTATACTGGAATTTCCGCGAAGTGTTCGCCACTCCGCAGGCTGCCTGGGAAGTGTATGTGACCCAACCGTTGCCCGTGCTTGGCAAACCTGAACCGATATTTGAATAAGTCGGCATTGCATCATTCTCGCAAAGTCGAAAGGCGATGCAACGATCTTAAAAATGGAGAATCCCAAATGACCCGTGATGAAGCCCTTGCTCTTGTACGTGAATTTGTAAAAAACGAAGGCCTTGTGCGCCATATGCTTTCAGTGGAAGCCGCCATGCGTTTCTACGCTGAAAAATTCGGCGAGGATGTGGAGACATGGGGATTAATCGGTCTGCTGCACGACTTTGATTGGGAAATCCACCCCACGCTGGATCAGCACCCGCAGGATGGTGCGCCCATACTGCGCGAACGCGGCGTCAGCGAGGAGATCATTCAAGATATCCTCAGCCATGCCGACCACTTGAACCTTCCGCGTGACACGATACGCCGCAAAGCCATTTGCGCCTGTGACGAAGTGACGGGACTCATCACCGCCGTTGCGCTGGTGCGTCCGTCCCGTTCGCTATATGATCTTGAAGCGGGTTCCGTCAAAAAGAAGTGGAAAGACAAAGCCTTCGCCGCAGGCACCGACCGCTCCGAAATGGAACACGCCGCCAAAGAATTCGGCATTGATATTTGGGAGCACGTGGGCAATGTCATCGTTGCCATGCGCAAAATCGCACCCGAATTGGGGCTGGTCGGAAATATCCAGCAGTAGATAGTCGTAAATACAAAGGAACGAAGCCACCTAGAATCCTTTGAGTCTTTGTGCCTTGGCGACTTCGTGGTTCCGCTTTATTCCCACCATTTTAACAAGGACTATTTCCATGCTTATCAATAGACTTGAGCTCTCCACTCTTGACCTGATCGCCCAGCGTGATTACTATGCCAATGTTTTGGAACTGCCTGTCCACCTCGAAGGTGATTCCCTGCTCGTGAAAGCAGGCAAAACGGACTTGATCTTCCACCAAGCCTCATCAGGCTGGACAGGCGAATATCATTTCTGCTTCAACATTCCTGAAAATCAATTTCCGTACGCAAAGGCCTGGTTGTCTTCCAGGATTCCGCTTTTGAAGGATGACAAGGGAAACGATGAATTCAAAAGCCAGTCATGGAATGCAACGTCCCTGTATTTCAAAGACGCCGCAGGAAATATCCTCGAATTCATCGCGCGGCACGACCAGAAGAACAGTGTCAACTCCCCATTCAACAGCGGACAGATCCTGCAAGTCAGCGAAATTGGGCTGGCCTCAAAGGATGTCATCGCCTTCGCAAAGGAATTATGCGCAAAGCTGGGTGTCTCAGTTTACAAGCAGGATCCCAACGATACTTTCACCCCCATTGGCGACGAAGACGGGCTGTTCATTCTCCCTGTTGAAGAGCGCATTTGGTATCCCAACACAGGCGTCCCTGCGCGGATGCTCCCCGTCAAAGTGGATGTGGAAGTGAACGGAAAAGCGTTTCGGTTGGAAGGCGTGCCGTACGAAGTGCGTTGACGGATCAACGATTAAACAAGCGCAGACCAAAACAAAAGCCGCTCTGAAATGAGCGACTCATTTATCCTCCAGCAGCCATGCCATCGCCTTGTCCATATCCGTAAAAGTCAGAAAGGGAAGTCCGCGATTCCTAGACACAGTCTCAAAGAATATAACACTCTCATCAACCTTTTCATTCACCGACGAGTACACGATCGCAGTCTTTCTGCTAACAGTCTTAAATCCCTGGCGGTATTCCCTCACTTCCAAAGCGCGCTCCAAGGCACGAACGATGGAAATATCAAAACGGAGTTCCCGAATATCCAACAGTACTTTCGCGCCGCCAGAGGCATCAACAATCTCCATGACCTCACGAACCATGTCATTATCCACCCTCGGATCCCACTCTCCTTTGGCTGTCGCTGCAACAATGTTCTGATCTTCCCTATATTGGACAATGTATTCCATAGATATATCACTCCGCCTCTCTCATGCTCATCTTATGACAGCACGTTATTCAGGCTTGATGTCGGGATTATATCGCCATGTTTAGGGATAAAATAAATTCTGTGTTTGAAACATAAAAGCCGCTCTCTAGGAGCGGCTTTTATGTTTCAAATCGCGCACGATAAAAATTCTCTTCAATCTACTTCTTCTTTTTCTTCCCCTTCGAGGACGATGTTGCAGGCTTGGCTTTTGCTTTTACAGCCGCCTTCTTTGCTGGAGCTGCCTTTTTCACCGTAGACTTCTGTTCCTCTTTCTTCTTACTTTTTTCTTCCTCAGCTACTGCCTTTGCCAGCTTCACATAGCGTTCCACCGTCCATGCTACGGACAGTCCAGTAATGACCTCGTCCTTCTTCATTTCGACGATGACATCACCCCTGCTGGAGGCGCGTTTTCTCACGGCAGCCGTATCCAGCCGCGCGGATTTGGGTGCGCCTTTCGCGAGGACAATGGTTGCCATGTGATTCGGTTTGCCGCTGACCGCGCCGACGAGCGTGATCTTCTTCGGCAAATCCCAGGCGCGGACGCCCTTGCCATAGCGGCCTTGTGACGGGAAGTCTTTCTGGTCCACGCGTTTGGCTTTACCGTCGCTCGCCAGCAGGAAGATCTCCCCTTCAGCAGGCAGAATTTCCGCGCCGACCACTTCATCGTTGTCATCCAGTTTGATTCCGTTCACACCCGCAGCGACGAGTCCCATCGGGCGCACGTCATCTTCCTTGAAGCGGATCGCCATACCGCTGGATGTGACCAGCAAAATATCCTTTTTCTTTCCATCGGTCAAACCGACCCAGCCAAGACCATCGCCTTCATTGACCCTTGCAAGAACAAACGACTGCGACGACGGTCCGGGCAATTCAGTCACAAGACTCTTCTTGATCATGCCGAAGCGCGTAATGGAAATGACGCAGGTCTCTTCGGGAAATTCGGATTTACGCGCAGGCAGGGCAAACATGGCGGAAAGCACATCGTCCTCGCCCAGCGGCGCAGCTTTTTGATACGGCACACCGTCGCTCAATTTTTCAGATTCCGGAATGACATGCAAAGCGATTGCCGCGGCCTTTCCATTTTCAGCCACGAGGTAAAGCGTATCTGTTGTTGAGGCTTTCACCAGCCAGCGCGGCGCATCGTTGCCCGAGTGTTTTGGCTGCTTGTCGTCATGCGTGCGTGCGATGATCCCATCCGCAGTGACGCCGACCCAAACCGTTTGATCGGGCATCAGGTCGGTGGCGGTGAGCATCTTCGCAGACTTGCCCTTCTTCAAGCTGACGATCTGTGTACGACGGCGATCACCATATGCGGCTTTCACTTTCAGCAATTCATCGGCCACCACACCACGCATCAATTTCGGCGACTTTAACAGCGTGGTCAATTCCTTGATGACGCCAGTCACTTCCTTGTATTCGGTTTCGATCTTCTTGCGTTCAAGCGCGGCCAGGCGGCGCAGTTGCATATCGAGGATGGCGTTGGCCTGTAACTCTGTCAGCTTGTAGCGCTTCATCAGTTTTTGGCGGGCAGTTTCAACGTCTGGTGCGTTGCGGATAATCCCAATTAATTCGTCTAGATTCTTTAATGCGATTAAATATCCTTCGAGGATATGCGCGCGGGCTTTGGCTTTTTCCAGGTCAAATTCAGCGCGTCTTTTTATGACTGTGATTCGGTGCTCGACATAAACACGGAGCGCCTGTTTGAGAGTGAGAGTGCGCGGTTCGCCGTCAACCAGCGCAAGCAGGTTGATGCTGAAAGTGGTCTGCATCGGAGTGCGCTTGTACAATTCGCGCAGCACAGCTTCGGGCTCGGCGTTCTTCGTCATTTCAAGGACGATGCGCATGCCTTGTCGATCCGATTCGTCGCGCAGATCGGAAAGACCTTCGAGATGACCATCGCGCGCCAATTCGGCAATGCGCTCGATCAAGCTGGACTTGTTGACCATGTACGGCAGTTCGGTGACGATGATGCGGCTCTTGCTGCGTTCCATCTCTTCGATGTGCGCCTTGGCCTGCACCGTGATTCGTCCGCGCCCCGAGCCATACGCAGATTCGAATATCCTCTTCACCTTTTTCCTGAATGATGATGCCGCCCGTGGGGAAATCGGGACCCTGTACGAATTCCATCAACTGCTCAACATCGATGTCATCAAGTTTTTCCCAGCGTTCGATCATATATATGATCGCATCCACGATCTCGCTGAGGTTGTGCGGCGGAATGGACGTGGCCATACCCACCGCAATACCCGTTGCGCCGTTCACCAAAAGATTCGGAATTGCGGCAGGCAGCACATGCGGCTCTTCGAGCGTGTCGTCGAAGTTCGGGATGAAATCAACCGTATCTTTATTGAGATCAAAAAGAATATCAAGCGCGGCAGAGGTAAGGCGCGCCTCGGTATAACGCATCGCCGCAGGCGGATCACCATCCACGGAGCCGAAGTTACCCTGACCATCCACAAGCAACGTACGCATGGAAAAATCCTGCGCCATGCGTGCCATGGCTTCGTACACCGCAGAATCACCGTGCGGATGATATTTACCAAGCACTTCACCGACGATACGGGCGGATTTCTTGTAGGCCGTATCAGCACGGATACCCATGTCGTACATCGCATACAGAATACGGCGCTGCACGGGCTTGAGTCCGTCACGCGCATCGGGCAGCGCGCGGGCCACAATCACGCTCATCGCATAATCGAGATACGATTGCTGCATTTCAGTATCAATATCTATTTTTCTGACAATACCGAGTTCCATATCAAATCCTTTTTTAGCCGCAGAAAAATGGGAAGGAAAGACTGCGTTCTTCGCGCTTTTTGCGGTTAATGATCTTTTGTTGTGAATGAATGTTCTATTTCGGGGCTTATCTTACGGGGAAAGATGGCAGTCGTCAAGTGGCTTGACTGACTTCCCACCTCAAAGTAAAATCACGCTCGCATGCGGGAGTCGCCAAGTGGTAAGGCATCAGCCTTCCAAGCTGATATTCGTGGGTTCGAATCCCATCTCCCGCTCTTTTTGTCGGTGCTTCAGTGTCACGTTTCAGGTGTCAAATGCGTGACACTTGACACTGGAGCACCTGACACTTTAACGGGCCCGTGGCGCAGCGGTTAGCGCAGGCGACTCATAATCGCTTGGTCGCAGGTTCGAATCCTGCCGGGCCCACACTCCATTCATATTTCAGGGGAAAGATCCTTTTCCCCATGTTTATCTGTGGTTACAAACCACATCCCAATCTCTTAATCCAAAAATCTAATGTACAATTCCAGCATGCCCTTGCTGTGGATTTCACTTAACTTTATTACAGGCATCCTTGTTTCGAGCCTGTTCTCCTTTAGCTTGATCATATGGGGCGGGGCGGGGATTGCCATCATACTCACAGCCAGCCTCTTTCTCCCTACGCGGTTTTCCTCCAAGACAGCATTAAGATCGTATCGTTCGATAGAATTCATTCATATAGTCTACACATTCTTTTTCTTCTTTGGGGCAGTCTGGTATCAATTCCGCCAACCCAGCATTGACGCATCCCAAGTCGCTTTTTACAACGACCGCGAATATGAAATACTGGTCACAGGCAGGCTGGTGGAGCCGCCGGATTACCGCGACACCTACACAAATCTGCATCTCAAAGTGGAAGCCGTGGATTCAGGCAGCGGCGACCTGCCGACAGGGGGCGAGTTGCTGGTACGCGTACCCGCCAACCAGACCTATGAATACAGTGAACTCATCCGTGTGCGCGGCAGGCTAAAAACCCCTCCCGAAGATGACGATTTTTCCTATCGTGAATATCTTGCCCGCCAGTACATTTATTCCTACATGCCTGTCGCGGAAGTCACCCGCCTGCCCTGGAAAACGAAGAATCTATTCTTTACCGAAATCTACAAACTTAAACAGGCCTTGCTTAATAACACCTACCGCCTCTATCACGACCCCGAGGCCTCCCTGCTGGCAGGAATCCTCTTCGGCGTAGACACCGGCCTGACCCGTGAATTGCAGGATGCATTCAAGAACACCGGCACCGCACACATCATTGCCATCTCCGGATTCAATATTGCCATCATCGCGGGAATGTTCTTCTTTCTTTTCAAGCCCATTCTCGGTGAAAGGCTTGGCGCGGTGGCTGCAATCATCGGGATCTCTTTCTACGCCTTCCTTGTCGGCGCAGACGCCGCCGTGATACGCGCCACGCTCATGGGAACCATTTCACTGGCAGCACGGCAACTTGGCAGGCGCAACACGGGGTTGAACGCATTGGCGGCTGTTGCATTCTTCATGGCTTTCTTCAACCCGCTTGTGCTTTGGGATGTGGGCTTTCAACTTTCATTCTTCGCCACACTGGGACTCATCCTTTACGCAGAACCATTTTCGAATTTCACCAGCAACATCATTTCAAAATTCTCAAAAAGCGACACAAGCATGCTCACCCGCCTCATCAACGACTACTTCGTGCTGACCTTTGCCGCACAACTAACCACCATTCCAATCATGGCTTATCACTTTAAACGCATCTCCCTTATCTCGTTCATCGCGAATCCCTTCATCCTGCCTGTACAGCCCGCAGTGATGGTCGGTAGCGGGCTGGCTGTTTTCGTCAGCCTCATCATTTACCCGCTCGGCCAGTTGCTCGCGTGGATCGCATGGCCCTTCTCCACATATACCATCCGCATGGTGGAATGGTTCGACAAGGTCCCGCATGCATCCATTTATCTTGGAGACTCGTCCATCTGGCTGGTCACCTCTTTTTATTTTGCGCTTCTCGCTGTGACCTTTGGCTGGTCGGCCATTAAAGAGTGGTTCAGCACCCGCAGAGAGGTGCTTCGTTCCTTCATCCTGACAGGCATTATCATGCTGTTATTCTCCTGCACACTTGTCTTTTGGCGCTCCGCCGAAACCGCAGGCGATGGAGAATTCCACATCACCTTCCTGGAAGTCGGCTCTGCGGATGCCGTGCTGATCCAAACACCCGAAGGCAGGAACGTGCTCATCAACGGTGGAGCAAGTGTCTCCGAACTTTCAGATGAACTTGGCAGGCGTTTGCCGTTCTTCTCGCGCAAACTCGACTGGCTTGTCATCGCATCCACACAGGAGAATCAGATCAAGGCATTGCCGCGCATCATGGAAAGATATCCGCCCGATAATGTTTTGTGGAGCGGCAATATGCAGGCTTCATTCGCCGCCCAGGAGTTGGATAAATTCTTCGCGGATCACGAGATTCCCATCACCCGTGCGGAATCAGGACAAAGGCTTGAGCTGGGTGGCGGCGCATTTATCGAGATCCAGGCCGCAGGTCCGAAGGGAAGCGTGATCCTCATCGAATATAAGAACTTCCGCGCCCTGCTTCCCATTGGCGCAGGGGAAGATAATACGGGTACGATCAACTTTGGCGATGCACTCGAAACAAAAGTGGATGTGCTGCTGCTGGCCGATTCCGGGTATGCGCCCTCCAACCCGCCTGGGCTCATCGAGACCCTTAAGCCGCAATTGGTGGTGCTGAGCGTTTCCGCAGGCGACCCGGACGGACTGCCCTCGCAAGAAGTGTTGGAAGCCCTGGACGGCTACTCCCTGCTGCGGACAGACCGCAACGGGTGGATTACCGTGACCACCGATGGCGACACCATGCGTGTGGATGTGGAACGCGGTGAAATCATCGCAACCCCATAGGAGCAAAGTACCCTTTGATTATGCGGGTGGGATGCTAAAATACCGCCCACATAATCAAAGGAGAATGAAATGAAATCTAATTTAAGAGTACTTGGCTTTATTATTATCCTGGCGCTAACTGCACTGGCCTGCGCCGCCCCGAATGTAAGTTCACTCCTCAACCCCATGCCCAGCGATGATTTTTCAAGCGACAGCAGCGGCTGGGGCACTGGCACAGACAGTTCAAGCTCGGTCGAGTACGCCAACGACGGGTTGCAGATGATCGTATACACGCCCTTCTACGTCACCTGGTCTACCCAGAGCCTTGAGACTTTCGAAAACGTTCACATCGAAGTCAGCGTGAAAAATGAAAGCACCGATCCCGAAGCCCTTTACGGCATTGTTTGCAACGAATTGGGCTCCACTGAATCATTTTATTATGTAGGCATCTCCCCGGATGGCTATTATGCCTTCATCAAATCTGCTGTTGCACAGGATGATGTTTTCCTCAAGGAAGGCACTTCCGATTTGATCTCCGCCGCAGGTGGTTCTGTCCGCCTCGGACTGGATTGCGGGAATGGCACACTGGCTCTGTACGTGAATGGCCAGCAGATCGACAGCGTTTCCGACTCCACCTACACTCAGGGCTCGATCGGCCTCTTCGCCGCCACCGATGACCAGGACTCAGGCACGAATGTAACGTTCGACGATTACATCGTGACAAAACTGGGTGAATAAAATTCAAGCAACTTGAAAGTAAAAGTCCCCGTGCATTTTCGGCACGGGGACTTTTTAATTGCTTTTACATTCTATACCTTACTCCACGTTCACCGTAAAGCTCCATACGAGACTCCACTCGCCGGGGATGCCGTTCATATTGATGGCACGGACGCGCCAATAGTACAGGCCGTTTCCAAGTGCGGTCAGTTCGCGGGTGGTGGAGGCGGCAACGTCTTCGACTTCGGGACTGCTGAAGTCTTCGTTGTTATCCACTTGAAGCTGATACGTTACGCCATTGACCACGGCTTCCCAGCTGAAAGTGGTTGTAGCTGTGACTTGGGCGTTCTCCGAATCCGTTTCGGGCGTGAGCAGGGTCGGTGCGGCGGGTGTGGAGGTGACCGTGAAGGTCTGAACCTCGCTCCACGCACCTTCAACGCCGTAGACGTTCATTGCGCGGACGCGCCAGAAGTACGTACCATCTGTCAGCGGTTCGGGCAGTTCACGGGTGGTGGTTTCCGCAGTGTCGTCGAAGGCAGGAGTGCTGAAGTCTTCGGTGTCATCCACCTGGACTTGATAAGTATCGCCGTTGCTCACCGCTTCCCAACTAAACGTTGGGCTGGTTGCTGCGTCGAGGGTTTCATCGTCTGCGGGAGTGAGCGGCAACGGAGCCAGCGGCGGGATGCTGACCACAACAGTGCGCGCATCGCTCCATTCGCCTGCTGAGCCAAGGTCGTTCACCGAGCGGACGCGCCAGTAGTACTCGCCATCGCTCAACGGCTTGGACGGGGTGTAGCTGGTGGCAGACAGGGTCTGTTCGATCTCAGGATCATCGAAGCTGGCACTGTCATCCAACTGGAATTGATATTCCTCGGCGGCAGTGACGCTCTTCCAACTGAAGGCCGGGGTGCCGGTGTTTTGCTCGTCTGCATCGGCAGGCAGCAACAGGGCAGGCGCTTGAGCCGGGATGTTGATGCGGAACGGCCAGGCTTCGCTCCACGGACCGGGCGTGCCATATTCATTGATGGCACGGACCCGCCAGAAGTAGTCGCCGTTCGTCATGGCATCAGACAGTGTGCGGCTGGTGGTCTCGGCAGTGTTGTCGAAGGACGGGCTGCTGAATTCATTGCCATCATCCACCTGGATCTGGTATTGGGCGCCGAATTCCACGGCATCCCATGTAAAGGTCGGGGTACCGGTGTTGAACTCATTCGAGAGCGCAGACAGCGACATCTTGATCGCCAGCGGAATGGGCTGGTTGACGCTGAAACGCCAGACCGTGCTCCACGGAGCCACGCCGCCATAAATATCGACCTTGCGAACGCGCCAGTAGTAGGTACCATCAGGAAGGTTACCCGCCGGGGTATAAGTGGTTGGCACAACGTTCGTGTCGACATCCGGGCTGCTGAAGGTCGAGTTCTTGTCGACCTGAATCTGATAGGTGGCTGTACCGGTGACCGTGTTCCATGTGAAAGTCGGAGTCGGGTCAAGAACAATGGCGCTGTTAGTCGGGCCAGACAGGGTAACCGTACCTGTCGGCGCAACCGGCGTTACTGTGACCGTGCGGGCTGCGCTCCACGGACTCCAGTTCCCGGCGGCATCCTTCACGCGGACGTGCCAGGAGTAAGAGCCAAGGGAAATGGTCGGCGGCGTGTGGCTGGTGGTGGTCAGTTCGATGGAGGTATAGGTCGGGCTTAAGAAGTCCGCATTGTTGTCATACTCGAACTGATACTTGCTCGCGCCGGTAACACTTGTCCATGAGAAGGCCGGAGTGCCTGTCACAGATGCGGCATTGGCGGGCGCGCTCAGGGTCGGCGCAAGCGGCGCAATGGTATCCACTGTGAAGGTACGTGAAGCGGACCATGCTCCGGCGACAAGCCCGGTATTGATCGCACGGACGCGCCAGTAATAAAGTCCTTCGCCAAGTGTAGTAGCAGTGTAATTTGTAATGCCTACGGCGCCGGTTACATCCTGTAAGATGTTGGCAAGAGCAAATGTTGAAGCATTTGCGATCTGGATCTGGTAGGTATTGCCATTCGCCACAGTATTCCAGGTGAAGGTCGGAGTGGTGTCGTTCGTAGCCAGACCCGCAACAGGAGCGGTCAGTACGGGTGCAAGCGGGGTGGCCGGGTTGATCTGCACCGAACGTGCCGTTGCCCACGGGCTCCAGTTTCCGGCGGCATCTTTGGCGCGCACCTGCCAGTAATAGGTGTAAGGCAGCGACGGAGGCGTGATGGTCGGCGGGGTATGGCTGGTGGTGGTCAATTCGGCAGAGGTGTAGACCGGGGAGAGCATATTCGCATTGTCATCATATTGGAACTGATACTTGCTTGCGCCGGTGGCTGCTGTCCACGTAAAGGCCGGGGTGCCGATCACACCTGCGCCATCCGCCGGGGTGCTCAAGGCGGGGGTGGCAGGTACGATCGTATCCACGGTGAAGGAACGGGAAGCGCTCCATGCACCGGGGGTGAGGTTGATGTTCAAAGCACGCGCACGCCAGTAGTAGATGCCGTCTGGTGTAAACCCGGACGCGGGCGTGTAGTTCGTCACCGCAAGACCCGTGGCAGATTGTGCCAACGGCGACGCAAAGGTGGAGGCGGTCGCAAACTGGATCTCATACGTGATGCTCGTGCCTGCAACCGCATTCCAGGTGAAGAGCGGAGTGGTGTCATTCGTCACCGCTGAAGCCGCAGGGGCGGTCAACGTGGGAGCCACCGGAGTCGCCGCATTGACTGTCAGAGTGCGCGTGAGACTCCACGGGCTCCAATTGCCAGCCGCATCCTTTGCGCGGACGTGCCAGAAGAAGTTGCCGAGTGCCATGGCAGGCGGGGTGTGACTGGTGGTTGTCAAGTCAGCGGAGATATAGAAGGCATGTCCGCTGGTGGAATTGAAGTTCGAATTGGTGTCGTACTCAAATTGATACTTGCTTGCCGTGGCGGGAGCTGCCCATGAGAAGGCAGGTGTGGTGGTGACAACCAAGGCATCGGCTGGCGCGCTCAGGTTCGGTGCAGCGGGCGGAGTCGTATCCACCGTGAAGGAACGCGATGCGCTCCATGCACCGGCAACAGCTGCGACATTCACTGCGCGGACGCGCCAGTAAGTAATGCCATCTGCAAACGGGGCAGCGGGCGTGTAGTTTGTTCCAGCAAGACCCGCGGCAGATTGTGCCAACGGCGACGCAAAGGTAGAAGCCAATGCGAACTGGATCTCATAGGTAGACCCGTTGGCAACCGTACCCCATGTGAAGTCTGGCGTATTATCGCCAAGCACTGCCGAAGCTGCAGGAGCCGTCAATGCAGGTGCAAGCGGGGTAGCAGGGTTGACCGTCACCGTGCGGGCGGTGCTCCACGGGCTCCAGTTGCCAGCCACATCCTTCGCGCGGACGTGCCAGTAGTAGGTGTTGGGTACCGGCATCGCAGGCGGAGTGTGACTGGTGGTCGTCAATTCTCCAGAGGTGTAATCGGCAACGCTTGGGGAAGCGAAGTCAGCCTCAAGGTCATATTCGAACTGATACTTGCTCGCCGTGGCAGGCGCTGCCCACGAGAAGGCGGGAGTACCGACTACGATCGCCGCATCCGCCGGGGCGCTCAGGGTTGGAGCGGCGGGCGGAGTCGTATCCACAGTAAAGGAGCGAGATGCGCTCCATGCCCCGGCGACAGCCGCGACATTCACTGCGCGAACGCGCCAGTAAGTAATGCCATCTGCAAACGGGGCAGCGGGCGTGAAATTCGTTCCTGCAAGACCCGTGGCAGATTGTGCCAACGGCGATGCAAAGGTAGAAGCCAATGCGAACTGGATCTCATAGGTAGACCCGTTGGCAACCGAACCCCAGGTGAAGTCTGGCGTACTATCGCCAAGCACTGCCGAAGCCGCAGGAGCCGTCAATGCTGGCGCGAGCGGGGTAGCCGGGTTGACCGTCACCGTGCGGGCGGCGCTCCACGGACTCCAGTTGCCAGCCACATCCTTCGCGCGCACGTGCCAGTAGTAGGTGTTGGGTACCGGCATCGTAGGCGGGGTGTGGCTGGTGGTCGTCAATTCGGCAGAGGTGTAATCTGCAACGCTTGGGGAAGCGAAGTCAGCCTCGAGGTCATACTCGAACTGATACTTGCTTGCCGTGGCAGGAGCCGCCCATGAGAAGACGGGAGTACCGACCACGATCGCGGTATCAGACGGGGCGCTCAGGTTCGGTGCAGCTGGCGGAGTTGTATCCACCGTGAAGGAGCGGGCTGCGCTCCATGCCCCGGCGACAGCCGCGACATTCACTGCGCGTACGCGCCAGTAAGTAATACCATCTGCAAACGGGGCAACGGGTGTGTAGTTCGCTCCTGCAAGACCCGCAGCAGATTGTGGCAGCGGTGACGCAAAGGTGGAAGCCAACGCGAACTGGATCTCATAGGTAGACCCGTTGACAACCGTACCCCATGTGAAATCTGGTGTGGTGTCATTGGTTACCGCCGAAGCCGCAGGAGCAGTCAATACTGGTGCAACCGGGGTGGACGGGTTAATGTTCAAAGAACGGGTCAGGCTCCATGGACTCCAGTTGCCAGCCGCATCCTTCGCGCGCACATGCCAGTAGTAGGTCTTTGGCAGCGGCGGGGTCAGCATGGAGGGTGGGGTATGGCTGGTGGTCGTCAGGTCAGCGGAAATATATAAAGCATGTCCGCTTGTGGAGTCGAAGCTCGACACAGTATCGTACTCGAACTGATACTTGCTCGCCGTGGCGGCAGCCGCCCACGTGAAGGCGGGTGAGGTAACCGTTGCAGCTGCATCGGCCGGGGCGGTCAGGTTCGGTGCAACGGGCGGAGTCGTATCCACCGTGAAGGAGCGGGCTGCGCTCCATGCCCCGGCGACAGCCGCGACATTCACCGCGCGCACGCGCCAGTAAGTAATGCCATCTGCAAACGCAGCAACAGGCGTGTAATTCGTTACTGCAAGACCCGCGGCAGATTGCGGCAGCGGTGATGCAAATGTGGAGGCCAATGCAAACTGGATCTCATAGGTGGATCCGTTGACAACCGTGCCCCATGTGAAATCTGGCGTGGTGTCATTGGTGACTGCCGAAGCTATAGGAGCAGTCAATGCGGGTGCCACCGCGGCGGGCGGGTTAATGTTCAGGGAACGGGTCAGGCTCCACAGGCCCCAGTTGCCAGCCGCATCCTTCGCGCGCACGTGCCAGTAGTAAACCTGCGGCAGCGGCAGGGTCAGCATGGAGGGCGGGGTATGGCTGGTGGTCGTCAAGTCGGCGGAAATATATAAAGCATGCCCGCTCGTGGAGTCGAAGCTTGATACGGTATCGTATTCGAACTGATACTTGCTCGCGGTGGCGGCAGCGGCCCACGTGAATGCGGGTGAAGTGGTCACTGCAGCTGCATCGGCCGGGGCGGTCAGGTTCGGTGCGAGAGGCGCGACCGTATCCACCGTGAAGGAGCGCGCAGCGGTCCACGGGCCTGCAACACTGTTGACGTTCAAGCCGCGGACGCGCCAGTAATGGATTCCTTCCGACAGGGCTGTGGTCGTGTAATTGGTGACAGCGCCTGTGGACGAAGACTGCTCAACGATTGTAAAGGCCGAGGTGGTCGATAATTGAACCTCGTACGTGTATGTGTACGGAGTTCCGCCTCCGAGCGCGTTCCAGGTAAGCAGGGTGGTGTTGTCGTTGGTGACAGCCGAAGCTGCAGGGGTGAGCAAGGTGGGCGCAATCGGCAGCGGCGGATTGATCGTGATGGTACGCGCCGTGCTCCATGGGCTCCAGTTACCGGCCGCATCCTTTGCACGGACGTGCCAGTAGAAGGTGCCCAGTGCCATGGCCGGCGGGGTGTGGCTGGTGGTGGCCAATTCTGCAGAGGTGTAGGTGGGGCTGAGCAGGTCTGCATTGTTGTCGTATTCGAATTGATACTTGGTAGCCGTGGCTGGAGCCACCCAGGAGAAGGCCGGGGTGCCGATGTTCGAAGCTGCATTCGCCGGAGCGGACAGGTTCGGCGCAAGCGGTGCAGTGGTATCGACCGTGAAGGAACGCGAGGCGCTCCACGTGCCGCCCACATCGAGGTAGTTGGTGTTGCGCACACGCCAGTAGTAGATGCCATCGGGAAGCGTAGTAGCTGTATGGTTCAAAACGTTGAACCCGGTGGTGAAATCCAGTTCCGGTGAGGCGAAGGTGCTGAGGTTATCGATCTGGACCTGATAACGGTCGTCATCCATCACCTTGTTCCAGGTCATGGTCGGGGTGTTATCCGAAAGTAATGCAGAGGCGGCCGGGCTGGTGAGGACAGGAGCAGCTGTCAGCGCCGGTGTGACCGTGAACTTCGACGTAGGCGCCCACGGTTCCCAGCCGGTGGCAGTGCGGATCTGCAACCGCCAGTAGTGCGAACCATAGTCCAGCGCCGGGCTGGTGTAGGAGGTGCCGCTGGTCTGGTAGCGTTCCATTTCAATGGTAGTGAATGCGGTTGTCTTTGCAACCTGAAGGTGATATTCAAGCGCACCTGTGACGGCCACCCAGGTAAAGGCCGGGGTCGCCGTGGTGACAAAAGCATTATTAGCAGGAGCGGTCATGGGGGGTGACATTGAGGGTGCGGATCACGCTCCAGGAGGAGAAGTTACCAGCCGCATCCTTCGAACGGGCATGCCAGTAATAAGCTCCATAGGGAAGTGCCTGCAGGTCGGTCAATGTGTAGCTGGTGGTCGTGACGTACGGTGAATACACCTGCGGGATCCTGCCCACAGTGACGAATGGTTCTGTATCCAACTCAAAGCGATAGGCAACGGCCCCGGTGACAGCAAATACGCTCAAGGCTGGCTTGGACAAAGCAGTGAAGGCATTATCCGCCGGCAGATTCAAAAGCGGCGCATCCGAAGGAATATTATCGATCGTTAACGTGCGCGTCAAACTCCAGGGACCAAATTCACCGAGAAGGTTGATCGCTCTGACGCGCCAGGAATAAACTCCATCCGGGAGGTCGGTGGGTTGTTGATAGCTGATCGGGTTTCCTATGACGGTGTTGTAATTCACATCCGGGGTGCCAAACGCGGCATCGGTATCGATCTGGATGTTGTAAGTGTTACCGGCAGGGACGCTGAACCACGCGAAGGAGGGGGTTCGATCGCTTATGGAAGCGGCATTGGCCGGGGTATCCAACACGGGCGCAACGAGCGCCTGCAGGATCGTGAACTTCCATGCGGGAGTGAAGGGAACATTCGTCCAGGCACCACCGGTTCGCACGCGCAGACGCCAGTAATGGTCGCCGGGCACCAACGCTGTGGTGGGCGCGAAGGATGTGCCGCTGGTCTGGTACCGATCTATTTCCAAAGCACTGCTGAAATCGGGTGTTTCATCCACCTGCAGGTTGTATTCCAACGCACCCGGGGTGGCTCCCCAGGTAAACGTCGGTTTGGTGTTGCTGGTCACAAAGTTATTGACCGGGCTGATCAAGGACGTGATGTATAGGGCGCGGGGAGCGCTCCAGGCAGAGTAATTCGCGCTGCCATCTTTTGCGCTGGCACGCCAATAGTAGACGCCTGATTGAAGCGCCTCACCGGCTGTCAGGGTGTAACTGGTGGTGGCGACATTGGGAGCTTCCACCAGGGTGGATGAAAAATCGGAGCTGTCATCCACCTGGAAGTGATACGTGACTGCGCCGCCGGGGACGGGTGAACTCTTCACGCTCAGATCCGGTGTGGTATCAGATGTATATAAACCATCCACGGGAAGGTCCAGCAAGGGCGCGGGGTTGAACTTCGAGAACAGATCCAGCGTGCCGCCGTTGAATTCCGCGGAGACTGGAGGCTTGCTGCCCACACCATCGGTGGACAAGCTGTTGGTATTTTGATCCACGCCGTTGAACTGGGCAATCTGAATATAGTAGGTTATGGAGGCATCCAGATATACGGTCAGGCTTGAGTCGACATCCCACGGGTTACCGCCGATATCATCGTTACAACCGATGGCTGCGAGACTGCCGCCGGGGGTACCGCTCCAAACCGAGATCATCGTGTCGTAATCGCTGCCGCTTGTATCGAGCAAAAGTTCGCCTGGCAGGGTGGTCGTGTACTTGTACCAGACGGTATTCCGGCCAGCACTGCGGCTACATGCATCCAGCGGAAGGTCTTCGGCGCTTGCCGAAGCCGCGCGGACATCCTGCGAGGTATTTGCGCCCGCATTGTTGATGGTGATGTTGTTGGTAATGGTGGCGGCATTGAAGATGGTGTCGTTGGTGAGGGAGGTTGAGCTGACGAAATTAACGTTCAGGTTCAACTTGCCGCCGCCCGGGGTGCCGACATCGGTCAGTTCAATGTAGTAGGTGGTACCGGAAGTGACCGGTAAGTTTTCCACCATTACTTTGCCGGTGGCCAGATCCTGCTCGTTGTTACAGGCGGCCTGAGTGAGGTTGGCAAGGCTGGCACCCGTCCAGATGCCGATCTCGACCGGGAAGTTGCTGCCGCTCGCATCGACTTCCAGCAAACCGTTGCTGGCCGGGGTGTAGCGATACCAGACGCTGTTCGAGTTGGTGCCGCCGCAGGAGGAACCGGGGTCATCAACTTCAGAAGTGGCGGTCCAGGTATCCTGTGTGTTGGAATAAGGAACGGCGCCGATCGTGATGCGGTTGGCCCAGTTATCGTTGGCAGGAGCCGCCACGCCGTTGACGTGGAAGGTCTGGGTTTGGCTGGTGGTATTACCGCCATAGGTAATGGAACCTGTGAAGATGTAATCTCCCGTGCCCATATTCGACGGAATGGTGGCAGGCAGGGACCACCAAGTATGATTCAAAGCCGAAGTCAACGAGCCGCCCCATTCAAGCTGCGGAACATGGCGTCCTTCCGGATCGAGCACTTCCCAATTGAAAGTGGCGGCAGTGCCAGCCGAAACATCGTTGTAGGCATCGATATACAGGCGGATGTTATCGCCCGCGTTATAGGTGGGAGTGGTTCTGCTGATCACATCCGAAGGCGTGGAAGCCTCGGGGACACCGGGCCCACCATCCACCGAGGCGACGCCAAGGCTGGTGGTGGAGAAGGCATCATGCACTTCAACCGCCGTGGGGCCGGTTACGGTAAATGTCTGCGATTGAGTGGTCGTTACGCTATTGTAGGTAATTTTGCCAGTAAAGGTATACGTGCCGCGAATGCTGTCATCCGGAATGGCATAGGCGCGATGCCAATAAAAACTGTTATTGGCATTATTGGAAGTATCCACAGCGGTTTCAGACATCTCCGTCACAACACGCCCGGCTGGGTCTGTAACCAGCCATTCGAAATCAATTTGCTTATTGGTCGGGTATTCGTTGGTATAGTAAATATACAATTGAATGGGGTCGCCCGGAAGAAAAGTATCCTTATAGGCATTTGCCGCAACATCCTCAGCAGGGGCTGGGGTGTTCTCGCCGAGTCCCGATGGGCCTAAATCATCGGTGATGGCAAGTGTATCAAGGAAGACCGCGTCAGCGCTCGTGCGAACCGTGAATGTAAACGTCGGGCTCCAGCCGGTCTCACCCACGCCATCGCGTCCTTTGACATGCCAGGAATAATCTCCCGCAGGGAGGTGGCAGCTATCACAAAGAAGTGAGGCTCCAAGCGCATATGTTCTTGGTATTGGGGGTGTCGGTATCCCACCACTCCAGGTGATAGGAGCATGGCATTGAGGATGCACGCCCATTGGAGAATGGGGCTAAACCCATTGGGTTTACTTGAACCGTTGGCGGGCAAAAGAGCCTTTGGCGGGTTGGCAAGCAAATCACCATTACAGTTGGTGCTGTTCGTGAACACCTGCATGGATGAAACGCCGTTGTCGATCACACTGCTGGTTAATGGGAAGGTTCCCAACAGAGACAGATCACTTACATCTTTATTCACACAAACCGCTTCACCAGCCAGCCCGCCGCCGCCATACAACATGACAGACCAGCCCGCAGGAACGCGCAAGGCAGAAGCCTTGTCATTGAAATCGGTATCCACACCGTAGTCTTGTGAACCGCTGGCCGCTTGCAGGCGGTAACCCGCATCTGCCCCGGCACCGGTACAGGCATAATCCTTGGTCCAATACAGGATCACACCGCCCGATTGCGGGCAGGCCGGTGACAGCGTGATGGATTTGGCATCCACATAACAGGAACGGGAATCACCGGCAGGCATGCCGAAGGTAGTGCTATCGCAAGAGATGCTGGTGGTGGCGGTTTCGGTGGCGAAACAACCGTTGTTGGAGCCGAAATAAACCGTTTCGAGGCCGGGGAAACTACAGGTCCCGCCTTCATCGGCGCATTTGATGTAGCCTGCAGGAAGGGTGGTCGCGTCACAGGTCAGGTTCGTGCCGAAGGTTCCGCTATTCAAAACGGAGCCGCCCACATTCACCACGGTCGCATCGCTGACACGAGTCAATGAACTTGCGCCAACCGTCCAACCGCCGATGTCAAAGCCATTGATCTTGACCTGCTTGCCATCGCGTAACACCGAGAAGTGAACCAGCGGCGTAGTAAACGTGGAACCGCCGCATAAGAACGCCGCAGCGCCGTTCGGGGCAATATCGCCAAGATACGCGCCGCGTCCCACCTGCTGACCGTCGGGGTCCACTTGAATATTGACTAATTGATAGTAGCTGGTACGCCAGCCATCGGGGTGGGTAATGATCACCCAACTGCTCAGGGTCTCCCCAGGGCAGACGATCTGCTGCGCATACCCTTCGCGGGAGGCGAGCACTTTGTTATCGGCGGGGGCAAAATCGAGCGCGCTCGAAACGCCCGTGGGGGTCGGCTGGAAACCGTCACCATGCGGGCCGGCAACCAGGGTCGCATTCACGCCGCTGGTCCACGGCAGGCCCAATTGCGCCGTGCCATCACCCTGCGCAGCCACGCTGTTGAAGGCGGTCACCAATCCCTGGCTCACCGCGCCGGATGCGCCCAACGCATCCAAGGCCTCGGAGAACTGCGGGGTATATTCCTGTGAGATCGTCAGCGCATCGCCATTCTGTGTGGCTGTGAAATAATGAGCCGACGGACCGGCATCCACGCCATCTGGAGCGGGCACGATGAATAAACCGAACATGACTCCCCCGGCCTGTTCGATGGTTCGAATGGAAGCATCAACCCCTGAAGGCACATCGTACAACTGCCTGAGTTGATCCAACACCGCCGCATCGCTGATCTCGACGACGGGGACATCGGTGGGGACTACACTGGTGGCAGTCGGGTCCACCGGGACCTCGACCTGGGTCGCAAAAGTAAGCAGGCCGCCAGCGAAAACAGGCGTGCGGCTCAATGCCATATACACGGCTTCGGCACCGGCCACATACGGCGCGGCAAACGAAGTACCGCTCACCAGGCTATAGTCGCCGCTGCGATTGGTGCTCATGATGTCACGGCCCGGCGCCCACACATCCACCTGCGAACCGTAATTGCTGAACGTGCTGTGCAGTAAATTCGGGTCAATGGAACCGACCGCGATCACGGAAGGATACGCGGCGGGATACAAGGCTCCCTCTGTTCCATTATTACCGGCAGCGGCCACGACGATCACGCCGTTGGCAGCCGCATAGTTGATGGCATTCTCCAAAGTGCTGGATGGGCTCGAACCGCCGAGGCTCAGGTTGATCACCTGCGCGCCATTGTCCACGGCATACACCACCGCCGCGGCCACATCAGAATAGGAACCAAAACCGCTGCCGTTCAATACGCGCAGCGGCATAATATTTGCATTAGGCGCAACACCGGCAATGCCGATGCCGTCGTTCATATTCGCGGCGATCACACCGCTGACGGAACAACCGTGACCGAAATCATCCTGCGGCATGGTGTCGCTTTCAACAAAGTCCCAGCCGCTTACGATGCGGCCTGCCAGGTCGGGGTGCGAAACGCAGATACCGCTGTCGATCACCGCGATCGTCACCGCAGCCGCATCCACAGACATGGAAGCCCAGGCCTCCGGCGCGGCGATGGCCGGTAACGCCCACTGATCTGCATAGTGCGGGTCATTCACAGGCGCAACATCATCCAAAGCCGAGACATAGTAATCCGCTTCACTGGCCGTCACCGCATCCGATGCGGGCAGGGGAGCCTGCGCCACTTCCTCTGAAACGTTGACCACGATGGTATCCAATGAAGTGATCGACTGCACCACCGTGCCGCCGATCGATTCAATGTAGGCCGCGCGTTCGGCCTCGGTGGCCTCGGGCGCAAACTGAATCACAACCTGTTGCGGAACAGGCTGGGAAGGCGCATCGAGTTTCAGCGGTTCCGATTTCGGAACATAAGAGGAGGTTTCATCAGTTTGAGGTTCAGATGAAACTGCGGGGTTGCCGGTGCCCTGGTTCATCACCAAGGATGCCACGATAAAAATTACCAGCAGCACCGCCATTACTATGTATTTTATGGAGGGGTTTTTCATATTGCACTTCCTTTGTTATAAAAACGTTACCACCCGCCTTGAGGCGGGTTTATTTTCAGGATATTTCAATTTTAGCGTCTTAAACCCCCGTTTGCCTTATAATTCACTTACAAAAGGGTAAAGGAATCACTGGTCCATTGGTACTATGTCAGACAAGTACAGGATCGTATTCATAACAGACAAAAAGAGGGCGGTCTGAAAGACCCGCCCACTTTCCTAAAATTAACTGTACTTCATTATACATACTTCTCATCATTTCAACGAAGGAAACCAAAAACGCACATCCCGGTATCGGATCACAAGAAACACCGCCATGATGATCCCGCCGACCAGAAAGGTCAAAGCAGGAAATATCGTGATGAACCCGATGGTGGGCGCATCCATCCCAAGCACATCGACGATGCGGCTATCGAACTGGAATCCCAAAAACGTTTGCAGGAAAGCCAGAAACCCCACCCCGCCAAGCGCCCGTGTAAACGCCCTAAAATTTGCCAGCCTGCCCACCCTTTGGACCAGGGTCCGCACCATGTTGACCAGCAACAGGCCGGTCAACACGAGGTCAATGACGAAAAAGACCAGCAGGGTAATAAAGGAACCTCCATTGGGAAGGCTGAACACATCGAAACTAAACAACTCAATGAGCAGCTTGAAAAAACATCCCAGGGCAAAGACACCCAGCAGGGTCAGAAAGAACTGCATGGCTGCCACCGGGGCGGGCAGCACCAACATGCTGCCTCTGGGGCGGTTGCCCAGCGCCTTCAGCAATTTTTCGGGTTCGGGCAGCAGCTGCGCGGATCGCATCCAACCTTCTCACGCCGCTGCGCATGTCGATCCACTGCACTTTGGAGAGTTCGGGCGAGATGTCCTCCGTGGTCTGAACGATGACGGGAAACACAACCTGTTTTTCAGGGTCCGCGTCACTGTCTTTTTTGAAGCGTGAGAGTATCACAAAGACCGCTTTGGCATCCTGCAATCTTTCCGCATTTGGATGGCCGTATCGATCCAGCATACCCGTCAGCATTTCGGCGATCTTCGCATCCTGCGGTGCATGGTCAATGTAAAAAGAGGTGGGAGTCGGGTGCGGATTATTGGGCTTGTATGGGTTGGCGAAACGAGGCAGGGTGGCCTGCTCCTTGCCCCAGCGCTGCATCCCTGGAGAACGCAGCACGAACAGCAGGATCAGCGCCAGCGGTATGCCCAAAACGGTGCCGGTCATGATCACATTGAACTCTTCAGCAGTGAAATCGGCAATTAATATACTGATGATAAAAGCAATCGGCAGGAACAACAGCGCCGCCTGAACCTGCGAGAAGTGATAGTCGCGTTTGAAAATTCGATAGGGCAAGGGGATCAACACCCACGGGATGAGCAGAGTCCACAGGGTCGGCAGGGAAAAGAAGGCAACCCCCACACTCAACAAAATGGCAAGCCAGACGATGCCGGGAATTTTGAATCCAGTTTGAGGCACGGGGTGTTCTTCTGCGATGGGCTTGTCTATTTGAGAGGACAGTTCCCGCAAGCCTGTATTGAAGTTGCCGCGAAAATCCACCCATTCATATTTCTCAAGTTCATCTGGAAGATCGACCGCCTCGAACACCAGCAGGATGATCCGCTTCTTCTGTTGGATCACGCCCTTCCATTCCACTTCCACATTCTGTGAGGAGAGGGAGGCTTTAGATACCACCAGCAGGATCACATCCGCTTCATCGATCCCCTTGTGTATTTGGTCCCGCCAGGGCGTGCCAGGGATCAAACTGCGATAATCCAGCCAGACCTGATGGCCGTCATCCTCAAGTTTATCCACAAGGCTGTCCACAAATCCGATCTCGCGGCGCGAATAACTGATAAAGATATTTTTACTCATGGTACTCCTGCATAACAATAAAGAGCGTGCATGAAAATTATACCCGCGTAAAAGCGATTCCAGTCACCCGACAGGCTTTGCATAAAACCTGTAATACCGATGTTCATCCCTGCCTGAACCGCGCCATGGCATACACATCCGCGTATGTTCCCGCGCGGAAGGCATAGCGCGTCAGCGTGCCTTCGATGACGAAACCGAATCTCTGATACAAGCGGACAGCGGGTTCGTTATCGACAAAGACTCCCAGCTCGAGGCGCAGCAGATCGAGCCAGTGATCCGCCATATCCACAGCAGCCCGCATGAGCGCCGTCCCAACACCCTTCCCCTGAAAGTCATCGCGCACCGCCATACCAAGCTGCCCCACATGTTTGCGGCGCGGATGGTTCGGAGTGGTCTGGATCTCCAGCTGCCCCGCCATTTCATCGCCGACCATCGCCGCCAGCCAGAATTGAGACTCCGGTATTTCCGTCAAACGCTTGCGCCAACTCTCAACGGATGGGTATGGCTGTTGAAGCGTACCCCAGGTCACTTTGGGGCCAGCAAATACTTTTTGCATGGCTTCGTAATCAGAAGGCTCCAACCTGCGGATGATGATGTCCATAAATGCAGTTCTCCTTTTTATTCACCCAATGCCAATTGGATCGCCTGTTCCATCGTCATGGCGATCAAAACGGTTTGAATACCATCAACCAAAGTACAACGGCAGGAATGCCATACCCAACCAGCGCCCATTGATACGGATTGATCTTCTTGAGCAAGGCAGCCACTTCTTCAGGACTGGCAGGCGGTTCAGCAGGATATTTCTTACTCCCCTGCATGTAGGGCAACCCTACTAATCGGCGCAATTGTTTGATCTGTTTTTCGTTGACCAGACCCATCCAAACCACAACGAACAAAATCAAAACAATGGATAGCCAGATCCATGCTTTGTTCCAAATATGGATGAGGAAGGGCATGGTCAGCCCGGTAAGCCCCATGATCAGGAATGAAAGCATATAAGCTTTGAAGGTTGAGACAGCCAAGTCGAGCATGGCGCGGATGCGAACAAAATCTGTTTCAGAGCGGACTTTGAAGACCATTGCCGCAGCAGCGCCATGTGCAAGAAAGAATGTGATTGCTGATAAAACATGGATAAACACAAGCCAACGGACAAGCATATTATTTCTCCTTTTGAAAACAAGAATGGTAGGACTACCCCAACGCCAACTGGATCGCCTGCTCCATCGTCATGGACTTGTCCTCCGCCCACAGCGCGGTGTACTCCATACAGAATTGCTATGATTAAACACGCCCACTGGAAAATAGTAATTGGTCGCGATTGATCGCTGCAGGAGCGTGAATCGCGATGGTTATTTTGAAGCGCGGCTGGTGCCATGGCTTGAGGGTGACAATATTCATGACAGGGTCACGCGAGTCGAAACTCACGACAAGCGTTGTACCCTGATCTCTGTATTCCCAGCGAAGCATTTCCCATAAATATTGAGCGACCTTTAGTTGACCCGCTTCATGCCAAAATCCGTTGACCGCGACATCGCGAACAGTGAAGTCTGGAGGAAGAAGATGGACTACCTTATTCAAAATGCGAAGTGGCGGCGGTGGATTGTTGATGGTGTCTGATTTCAGGATACCGCGCGCCCAGGTTTGTGCCCCCGCCAGTAAATTGTCCTGAGAGTCTACAGCAACAAAGAAGCGGTAAGGCTTTTTTCCACCAGCGGAAACGCCAAGCGTATGTACGATGGAAGTGGGATCGCTGGGCGCATACAGGTTGTGGCTTTTATAAAAGGCGTTCTGCTTGGCAGCAAATTCCTCATATTCGCGCGATTCAATTTCACGAACGGTAATCCCTGCCAGTGGCTTGGGCTTGCGGGTCAGCATGGGAACTAAACGAGCGTCAAAAGCAGATTCGGCAAATTCCCTGCACCATTTGCTGGCAACGGCATGTGAAGCGTGATTGTCATGCGCCATGCCTGTCCCGATCACACAATCATCTCCGAACTCGTTCCTTACCTGTTGAATCCGCCAACTTGCAATTTGAAAACCAAGCCCATTGCCGCGAAACTCCTTGCGGACTTTGAGTCCATCCAGAAAGGCGAATGGCAAAACACTGCCGTTGAATTGAACCCTGCCGAACCGAACCGTTCCCATCCCGACAAATCCATCAATGCCTTCGGTTTCTACAACCACTCCTTTCGTGCGATATTCCGTTCCAGAAATGATGGCTGTGTATGGATCGTCCTGAAAGCGCGTGGTCATGTCGCCGTCAAATTCGGTCAATAGGTTGGTCAGCGCAAGGCTGTCAGATGGCTGCAATTCTCGTAGTGTGAATTTTGGGTTGCCCATAAAAACTCCTTTTGTAACGTGAATGGTTATGATCTTTATTTACTTAACGCCAACTGGATCGCCTGTTCCGTCGTCGTGGATTTGCCATCTGCCCAGAGCGCATTGAACTCCGCTTCGGTCAGCATGGCGCGGAGTCGACTCATGAATTGCGCTTCTTCCGCTTCTTCTTCGTCTGATCTTTTGTGACCCGTTACCTCACGGATTGCCTCTGCTGCGGCAAATAATTTTGCGGCGCGTTGCGGTTCTTCCTCCACAATTGCGATCATCGCAAAACATTCCAGTTGATGCGCCACGGCTGGACGATTGCCCACATCTTGAAATTCTTTAATTGTTTTTTTATAAGTGTTTTTGGCTTTTGCGTAATTACCCATGACACGTTCAACATGTGCGATCTCAGTAGTCATCACAGCCTCAAAACCTTTGTGTCCTATGTACTCGAACATCTTGAGCCCAGCTTCAAAATGTTTTTTAGCCGTCTCGAGTTGCCCAAGGTTACGTGTGTTGTAACCCAAGCCTAAAAATAGAATTCCTGATTGAAATGACAAGGGGATATCTTTGGCTATTCCTTGAAGCAACTCTAAATACTTTCGGCTTTCTTCAAAATTACCGTTGATTCCCGCCCAACGAGATAAATTACCATAAGCTATGGCGAGCCCGCTAATGTTGTTTAATTCCTTAAAGATTTCCAGCCCTTCCAACGCGGCAGGGAGCGAATCTTCGGCTTTAATAAAGATGGATGCGTTGGAGAACATTTCAAGGCCATAGCCCAACATAAACTTGTCGCCGAGCTTGCGTGCAATCGCAATCGCTTCCTGCAAGGCGCTGCGCGACAACATAATCTCGCCCGAGCCAACGGTAATTGTCCCCAAACTAAAGCAAGCGCGCATCAATAATTCTTCCTGCTTATGCTTGAGGTCATTTTCTGCAGGTGGCAGCCCGCGAAACTTCTCCAGTGCCACTTTTAGTATGGCAATTCCTTCCAGTTGACCGCCTGATACACTCAGGCTCATGGCTATGTTCGCCGCAAGATTCAACATGTCTCCCAAATTATTCTGCATACCCCATTCAAATGCAGCGCGCAGGTTATCCGTCTCAATCTGCATGGCTTTAAGCTTTTTAATTTCGCTTTCACCCTGGAAGAGATAAACATTCCATAAGCCGTCAGCTAATTTGTTGAAATGGATGAAGTGCCGATCACGCGCCGCCGATGATTGCTTCGCTTCGAATAACTTTTCTCTCGCGTATTGCCTGATCGTCTCTAACAGGAAATAGCGCATCTCGCCTTTGTGTTCTTCCGTCACCACTAACGATTTATTGACTAATCCTTCGAGATGTTCCAGTGCATGCGAGTCTTCGGACACGGCTTCGAGCGCCTCCAACGTCCAGCCGCCGACGAAGACCGATGCGATTCGTAGCAGATTCTTTTCCTCCTCTGAGAGTAAATCATAACTCCAATCGATCAACGCTCGCAGAGTCTGTTGACGCGGCAACGCGGTACGGCTTCCGCCTACGAGCAGACGGAAGAGGTCGTCGAGGCGGGAGGCGATTTGGTCTGCCGAGAGTAACTTTGTCCTCGCGGCGGCGAGTTCTATCGCCAGTGGAATGCCGTTGAGACGGGAGCAGATTTGGGCGACGGAGGAAGCGTTTGAATCGGTCAGAGAAAATTTCGAATTGGCGGCGCGAGCGCGATCTACGAAGAGGCTGGTCGATTCGGAATCCGCAAGCGAAGGAGTGCGATATGCTACTTCACCTGCAATGCCCAATGCCTCACGACTGCTGGCAAGTATTTTAAGTCCCGCGCATTGATGCAGGAGTTCATCGGCAAGGCGCGCGCAAGCTGCGATGAGATGCTCGCAGTTGTCGAGAATGAGCAGCAGCTTTTTATCGCGCAAGTAATCCATAACCAGATTTTTCAGCGGATTGAAAGGCAGTTCCTGCAAACCAAACGCCTGCGCCAGCGCGGGGACGATCTGCGACTCGTCACTGAGCGGCGCGAGTTCGATCAGCCACACGCCGTTGGAAAAGGTTGAAAGCAATTGCGCGCCGACTTCGATGGAAAGCCGCGTCTTGCCTGTGCCGCCCGAACCTGTCAGCGTAACGAGACGGGATGAAACGAGCGACACTTTGATCTCGGCAATCTCTTTCTCACGCCCGATAAAACTAGTTAATTGCGTTGGTAGGTTATTTTTTGTTTTGGAGAAAATTGAAAATAAAGTTGTCGTCGGAGGCGAAGATGATTCTTGTTCCAGAATCAGAAGTAGGTCTTTTGCCGATGCGGGTCTTTCCTCGGGGTGTTTGCTCAGCAATCGAAGAACAAGCTCGTCCGCCCAGGCAGGGATTTGCGAGTCGACTTCACTGGGCGGTGTTACCTTTCCGTGCATGTGTTGTGCCAGCATGGAACTGATCGTGCCTTCAAATGGTGCACGCCCAATTAGCAATTCATACAGGATTACACCGAATGCATATAGATCAGACTGCACAGTGGCAGGCTGACCTTGAATGAGTTCAGGCGCAAGATATGCCAGAGTTCCTGTAAGCGTACCTTCTTCAGAAAGGCGGTTATCATCCGCGGTGTGCGCCAGACCGAAGTCCATTAATTTCAGGGTTTGTGAGTTGGTGATGACTATGTTTTCCAGTTTCAAGTCGCGGTGAATAATGCCGTTTGAATGAGCATGATCCAGCGCAAGGCAAATCTGCTGAGCCATATGCAGCGTATCAAGCAAATTTGTTTTTTCCATCCTTCGTAAGGTATGTCCGTTGACCAGTTCCATCACGATGAAGGCTGTATCATCCGCTTCGCCTGCATCATAAATTGACACAATGTTTGGGTGGTTCAACTGCGCCACGGCGCGCGCTTCCCGTAACAAGCGCAACTTTCCCTCCGTGCCCACGCCAGACGTGTTTAGGAATTTAATAGCTACAACACGATTAAGCAATGTATCCTGGGCTTTGTACACGATGCCCATGCCGCCTTTGCCAAGTTCGGATTCGATTTTGTACCGATTGAGCAGGGTTGTGCCGATCATACAAATATCTCCAGCGCGTAGGCGATGGCCTGCTCCATCGTCATTGCGCGACCCTCTAACCACTGTATGTTAAATTCTTTTTCACTCATCCTGGCGCGCAGCTCCCCGGCTTCGCGCTCATATTCCACGCGCTCCATCGGCGACATATCTATCTGGATGATTTCACGTAACCTTTCCGCCGCGCCGAGCAATTTGATGGCGCGTTCAGGCTGTTCATTGACTTTGGCAATGAACGCAAAACATTCCAGCTGATTGGCAACCGCGGCGCGATGACCGAGCCGCTGCCACTCCAGGATGGTCTCGCGATACATGGATTCGGCTTTGTCGTGATGTCCCTCCAGCCGTTGCATGTGGGCGCCTTCACTATGGATCATGTTCGCGCGGTGCTGATCTCCCATTTCGTGAAAAGCTGCAAGCAAGGGGACGAAGCGTTCGCGAGCCTCATCGAATCTTCCCTGAAATCTTGCCTCCATTCCCAACCCAAAAAGCATCATCGTCTGCCAAAAATGATGTGGGGTATTTTTTTAGTAAAGCAAGTCCTTTCGAAACATGCTCGTTGGCAATCCTGGCATCTTGACTCTTCCACAACATGTTTAAACCGATCATGCCGTGCGCCACGCTTAGCGCAAAGGGATCGTTAGATTCGCGCGCAATGTTGACAATTTCCTCTATCACCGAATCTTCATAAGTGGTATCGCCAGACATCATCTTTGTAGCCACTAAAAATGCAAGCTCAGTTGCCAGCAGGCGTTTATCCCCAAGCTGACGCGCCAACTCCTGGCATTTTTGGGAGGCTGCATTTGCAACCAAAAAATCACCCTGACTCGTTGCCAGAAATGATATCGCCTGCCAGGCTTTTGCTGTAACCAGCATTCGCTGGCGCGCTCCCGCGCTTGTCGAAAGATCGCCTTCCACGGCTGGTAAATTCTGAATTTTCTCAAGCGCTTGTCCCGCCCACCTGCGCCCTTCGGTTTCGTACCCGCGCCTGTACCAAAAATATTGCAACGCGTGAGCCATTGTCAAAACAGTAACCACATTCGTTTCCATGCCCCATTCGAATGCAGCGCGCAGGTTATCAGATTCTGCTTCAAGCCTGTTAATCCAGCTCAATGCCGCGTATCCAATAAGCGCCTGTTCGGCGCTCTCTGTCAGTTGAACGAAATAATCGAGATGACGATTTCGCATTTCTTCTGCTTCGCCCGCTTCCATTAACTTATCGCGCGCATATTGGCGCACGGTTTCCAGCAAACGATAGCGCGGTTCGTCGCCTTCATCATCCATCGTCACCAAAGATTTATTGACGAGTTGAGTCAGTAGGCTCAATACATCCAGGTCATTGCAAATTGATTCGGCAGCTTCAAATACCCATCCGCCCGCAAAGACGGAGAGTCGCCGCAATAGCGCGCGCTCGTCTTCGCTGAGCATGTCATAACTCCAATCGATCAATGCGCGCAGGGTTTGTTGACGCGGCAATGCGGTGCGCGAGCCACCTGTCAATAATTTAAATCTATCATCAAGTCGTGTGGCAATTTGCTCCGCTGAGAAAACGGTAACACGCGCCGCGGCTAACTCCAAAGCGAGGGGAATACCATCGAGACGGCGGCAGATCTGGGCGACGGCAGAGGCGTTCTTTTCCGTCAGATCAAATTTTGGATTCGCCGCCCGTGCCCGATCCACAAAAAGTTGAATCGACTCAAAGCCCGCCAACGCTTCACGCGAAGCCGCCGCCTGATTCGGCAACGAAAGCGACGGCACGCGATAGACGGTTTCTCCGCCAATGCCAAGCGCCTCGCGGCTGCTGGCGATGATCTTGAGATTGGGCGCGTGGTGCAGAAATTCATCCGCAAGTTGTGCGCTGGCTTCGACAAGGTGCTCGCAGTTATCGAAGATGAGCAAAAGATTTTTCGCCCGCAAATAATCGATGACGATATCTTTCAGCGAAACACCCATTTGTGCGCGGACATTCAACACGGATGCGATGGTTTGCAAAATGAGCGCAGGGTCGGCAAGCGGAGCGAGTTCGATGAACCAAACACCATCTGTAAAATTAGGGAGCACTTCCATGCCAAGTTGAATGGATAAACGAGTCTTTCCCGTTCCGCCAGGTCCGATGAGAGTCAATAATTTTGCTGATAAAAGTTTTTCTTTTGCTTCACGAATTTCTTTTTCGCGCCCGATGAAAGAGGTAAGTTGAGCGGGGAGGTTGTTCGTCGCTGTGGCGATGGACATCAACGCAGGAAAATCTTTTTGCAGGTCAGGCGCAATCAGTTGAAAAATTCGCTCTGCGCGTGTGCGAGTCCTTTGAGATGATGTTCGCCCAGATCTAGTAAAGACACATCGCTTGCGAAATGTTCACGTGCTACCTGTGCTGTGGTTTCTGAAATTAATATTTGTCCCCCATGCCCCGCGGACATGATGCGCGCGGCGCGGTTTAGAGTCCCCCCGTAATAATCGCCATCGCGTAATTCAGCTTCGCCTGTGTGCAACCCCATGCGGACTTTTAGTGATAAGGATGAAGGATGAATTATGAAGAGCGAATCCAGGTCTTCATTCATCCTTCCGCCTTCATCCTTCATCCTTGCTAGTTCGCGTTGCGCATCAATGGCGGCATTGACCCCATCAATTGCAGTCCCAAACACCGCATGGACTCCATCGCCCGTGGTCTTGATGACATGTCCATGATTTGATTCGATGGCTTCCCTCAAAATCGAATCATGCTTTGCGAGCGCGGACTTCATCGCTTCGGGATGTTGCTCCCAATGCTTGGTCGAGCCTTCGATATCGGTGAATAAAAAAGTGACGGTTCCAGATGGGAGTTCATTCATAATCTACCTCCAAAGCGTATTCAATTGACTGTTCGAGAGTCATGGCGCGACCTTCTATCCAGACCGCCTTGAATGTAGCCTCGTCCAATTGTGAGCGGACATTCGCCACCCAGCCCTTATAGTCAACGAGGCGATGGTGGGATAACGAAAAATTCTACACCAAGCGCATTGAAAATTGCCTCCTTGCGCCCAACAAGGCGGCTTGCTCGGGCTGCCTGGCAGCCACACCCCCAAGCCT
Organism: Candidatus Villigracilis affinis; assembly: GCA_016718275.1. GTDB lineage: Bacteria > Chloroflexota > Anaerolineae > Anaerolineales > Villigracilaceae > Villigracilis > Villigracilis affinis. The sequence continues at coordinate 21,261 of JADKEA010000012.1, read as the reverse complement.
GCCAGGCCGTGCAAGTATTTGTCATCTGCTTCCTGAGCCAAAACCAGGGCTTCGGTGAAAAGTGTCCCCTTGTTCGTTATCCCCTGACTTTGTATAATGCAACCCGATTAAGAGCAATGACAGTAAACCGCCCACATAATGCAGTCTCGATATCTCAAGGCTCTCTTTATAAAGTACGACCCTGTTCATCGTCACCCTGAATGTGAGCCAGGTGCCCAAGCTTCCAATGCCTCCGCGATCCGACTTGTCGCCAACGCTCGGTAAACCGCCAAACCTTCTTCCTGAACGGAGCGCGCCGTCTGATAGTCGCCGCTATTCTTAAGCTCTACCCAAATTTCCGGCACATCACCAGCGCCCCTTATCCTAGCCTCGCCGCCCTGACAGCTTCCTCCTGAATCCTCCTTGCCCCAATCAGGTCGCCTTGGATAAGTAAATTCCCCCCCACCCGCCCGCGTGAAAGCCAGCCACCATTTATCTCCGACCTCGCGCCAAATGTCCACAGCCTCTGGCGGCCCCACCAGGCTTTGATAACGGCCGTAAGCCAGTCCTGTTACGCTTTCGCCCCCCGCCCCCTTTCTCTCCGGTTCTCGAGGGCAGCCTTAAGCCACCTTGACCCATCCTTAGAATAACCGCGCATTCCCCAGAAAAACCAGCCTGCGCCAGTAAATCGCAAGGAAATTTCAGCATCATCCTGCCAAGCGACCCTCCAATGCTGTTCTCAAGTTATCGTGTTCTGCCTCCAGGCGATTCAACCAAATCAACTGTGTGCGGAACGTAATTTTGGTTCTGCTCTCTCTGTCAATTTGAGATAGTAATCAAGATGACGGTCCGGACTGCATCCACCTCACCACTCTCAGCTAATTTCTCTAAAGCATATTGCCGCACGGTTTCAAGGATACGATAACGCGGGTCTTTCAAGTTGACGAGGATTTATCCACGAGTCGGGATAACAAATTCAGGATATCGAATTCACTTCCCTCTTGAATGCAAACTGATTCGGCGGCTTCGGTCCAGCCGCCTGAGAAGACAGTGAGACCCAAGCAGGGTCTTCTCCTCTGGTAGCAGGTTATAACTCCAGTCAATGGTGGCGCGTAATGTTTGTTGACGCGGCAGGGAAGTCCGAGCCGCCTGTCAACAAACGGAAGCGATCATCAGGCGCGGGTTGATCCACACTCGGCTTTGACGCGCGGCGCTAATTCAATCGCCAGGGAATGCCATTAAACGGGAAAGACCTGGGCGATGAAAGCCCTTTCTTTTGTCGCAGTGAAATTCGGTTTGGCAAGTGTTGCGCGTTCAACGAAGAGTCGAATCGATTCGTATTGAGAGAGTTCATCAAACTCAGGTAGATGATTGATATCAGGCACGGATAAGGAGGGGACATGCCAAGCCATTTCACCTTTGACGCCCAATGCCTCGCGGCTCGAAGCGAGAATCTTGAGCGCGGGCGCATGGTTGAGCAATGCATACGAAATCTTTGCGCTGGCTTCAATCAGATGTTCGCAGTTATCCAGAACGATCAATGTATTTTTATCTTGAAGATATTCGTTGATTAATTCCTGTGCGCTCTTGCCTTGCTGTTCGCTGATACCCATAGCAGACAGAATGGCTTGCGGAATGTTGGCAGGGTCGGAGATTGGCGCGAGCTCAACGAACCAGAAATATTCAAATTGATCGAGAAGATTTTCAGCAACTTGCAGAGAGAGTCTCGTTTTGCCTGTGCCGCCTGAACCTGTAAGCGTGACTAAACGATGATTTTTTATCGATTCTATAACTTCCTCGATTTCCTTTTCACGTCCAATAAAGGCTGTTAGTTGTATAGGAAGGTTGTTTTTTGATTTGGAGGAGATAGAAAATAAAGAAGTTGTTGCTGGCGAAGATGATTTTTGTTCCAGAATCAGCAGAACATCCCTTGCCGATACGGGTCTGTCTTCGGGATGTTTGCTCAGCAAACGAAGAACAAGATCATCCACCCAGATGGGAATACCAGCATTGTGTTCACTTGGCGGTATAACTTTCCCTTGCATGTGTTGTGCAAGAACTGCGCTAACTGTTCCTTGAAATGGCGCACGACCAACAAGCAGTTCATAAAGAATGATACCAAAAGCGTATAAATCAGACTTCACACTAGCAGGCTGGCCTTGGATAAGCTCGGGGGCGAGATATGCCAGAGTGCCCGTAAGCGTACCTTCTTCGGTTATGTGGGCGTCATCTATAGAGTGTGCCAAACCGAAATCCATTAGTTTCAAGTTTTGCGTGTTGGTGATGACAATATTCTCGAGTTTCAGGTCACGATGAATGATCCCGTTTGCGTGAGCGTGCTCCAACGCAAGGCAGATCTGTTGGGTCATGTGAAGCACATCAAGCAAATCGAGTTTTTCCGAGTTTCGGAGCGTAACCCCCTTTACAAGTTCCATTACGATAAAAGGCAAACCGTTTGTCTCTGCCGCATCATAAACCGAAACAATGTTTGGATGGTTCAATCGCGCCGCAGCACGTGCCTCCTGTAACAGTCGCGCTTTGCCCTCAGTGCCCACTCCAGAGGCATTCAGAAACTTGATAGCGACAACGCGATTGAGTAGTGTATCGTGTGCTGTAAACACGACACCCATTCCTCCTCTGCCCAGTTCCGTTTCGATATTGTAGCGATTGAGAATGGTTGTGCCAATCATTATGTTAACCTTTCAGTATTTGACCATCTGTATATGGGGAAACGAACATAATTTCAAACTGATTATGATAAGGATTCATAAACCCCTCGATGTCGGTAAAAAGAAATGTTACAAGGCTTGATCGAAGTTCGCTCATTATTTATCCAGTCTGCTTAATGGGACATGTGAATTGAATTCAAAATGATTTGGAAATATATCGGACAATTTTAATCCAATTTGCGAAAGCATAAATACCAAATTGAGACTAAAATTATGGGAATTAGTGACGCCCTCATGAATCATATTCTGGAAACCTTTAAGATCAAATCTGGTGAAGAGCGCATATCTGCACTCCTAGTGGGACTGATGCTGATCACCGCAGCAGGCGGAACCATCGGAGGGATTGCCACCGAAGCTTTGTTTTTTGCGCGCTTCGGCGTTGAATTCCTGCCGAATATGTATGTGATATTAGGCCTGTTCACCTTTGTCACATCCATGGCGATCACGGTCATCATGGGGCGTTTTTCGAAACAGAAATTATTTATTGCCCTGCCCCTGATCATTGGCTTTGCTCTGATCGCGGAGCGGGTGATCCTCCTGCTCAATGTCAAATGGTTCTTTGCTGCGATGTGGCTGGGGATGAATGTGGTCAACGGCTTGCAAGGTTTGTTCACCTGGGGGTTGGCGAGCGCGGCCTGCGATACGCGTCAGTCCAAACGGTTGTTCCCTCTTTTTAGCGCGGGCGGCATTTTGGGTACGGTTCTCGGCGGCTTATTGACTCAGCCGTTGGCGCGCTGGCTGCATTCAGAAAACCTGTTGCTGGTCTGGGCAGGCACTTTGTTTATCGCATTTCTCCTTAGCCGCGCAATTATTGGAAGATCAGTAATTGCCATTGGGTCTTCATCGCGAACAAAACAACCCAGTATCTTTGTTGAAATGCAGCGCGGCTATAAATTTGTACGCCAATCCTCGATCATGCAGTGGGTCTCGTACAGCGCCATTTTGTTTTCGGTCTGCTATTTTTCCCTGGCTTTGCCATTTTCGCGCGGCGCAACAACTCAATTTCCAGACGCAGATCAACTCGCTGGATTTCTCGGCTTGTTTCAAAGTATCACCACCATTGTTGCCTTGATCGCTTCCCTGTTTTTTGCCAATCGGCTGTTCGCCCGCTTTGGCATCATGCCCATGCTCCTGCTTTTTCCGATCATTTATTTTGTTGGTTTCGGCATACTTTCTTTATCTGCACCATTCACAATTTTAGTGTCCGTCCGCTTTATGCAAATGATGTGGATGCAGGGCATCGCGGGCACAGCCTGGCAGGCGTTGTTCAATGTAGTCCCATTTGAACAGCGCGATCAGGTGCGCACATTTATCAGCGGCGTGCCAGAGCAGGCAGGCACTTTTATTGCAGGTTTGATTCTGGTTGTAGGTGAGCAGGCTTTGAATCCGCAGCAACTGTATTTAATTGGACTCGCCGCCGCCGCGCTTCTGGTTTATATCCTTTGGCGCGCCAGCAGGGCTTATGCAAATGCTTTAGTCGAAGCATTACGTGCAGGTCAGCCGCAAATGTTTGTAAGCGAAGAGGAACCCTTTGGAGGATTTCATACCGACGCCGCGACTGTCTCCGCCGCCATTAAGGGCATGAATGATCTGGATAAAACAACCCGCCTCGTTTCAATTGAGATACTAGGCAGCTTGTCTATTCCTGAAGTAACAAATAATCTGGTCACTGCGCTTGCAGATGACGACGCATTGATCCGTTCTGCTGCATTGCGAGGACTGACCCACGCTCGGGCTTCCTCGGCCCTTCTAGATATTGCCGCGAGTCTTTCCGACCCCGAGCCTGATGTGCGACTACAGGCAGTTGACTCCCTTCGGCAATTGGCTCGCTATCCACGCGGGGTTTCTGCACATATCGAACCCCTGCTTGTCGATCAAGACCCGCTCGTTCGCGCCCGCTCTGCTCAAACCTTATTGGGTTTCGGCGGGCACCCTAAAGCAAAAAACATCCTGCACGAAATGGCTGCAAGCACAGACCTCATCTCCCGCACGCATGCATTGAATGCATTGGCCGAATGCAGGGATGAATCAGCATTTGAGTTGGGGTTATCCGCCCTTGATGATGCAAACCCTGTGATACGAAAGACCGCGCCTCGTTTATTGGTGAGCATCGACCCACAGCGCGCGCTGGAGCCCATCATCCATCATCTCAACGATGACGATAGCCATGTCCGCAAGGCGCTCGCAGAAGCCCTTGGGAACATTGGTCTCCCCGCGTTGGATTCATTGCTCGCCGCCTTAACCAACCCCAGTTATGAAGACAGTGCCTTGATGGCGCTTGAATTTCTGCCCGCACAGAAAGCCAGTCAGCAAATCCGCACACATGCCCTGAACACAGCCAGGTCCGCGTTGCATTATCATCAACTGGCATTGGGGCTCGCCCAAAAATTTGGGCGAACCCTTTCAGGTGACGGCCGTAATCAGTTATTGATCGAGTCATTGCACGATAAAGCCCATCGCAGCGGACTTAATTCCCTACGGGCGGTCGGTTTGCTAAAGGGCCGTCAGGCTGTCGGCATTGCCATTGAAAACCTGCGCAGTCGTGAATCCGCTCAAAGGGCGAACGCGCTCGAAGTCCTTGAATCAATTGGCGAGGTGGAAATTATCCGCCCACTGTTGGCGTTATGGGAATCTGGAGAGTCGTCTTCTGTGTCTCTGCCCGATCAATGGCTTTTAGAATTACTTCATGATCCCTACTCGTGGCTGCGCGCCTGCGCTGTTTTGGTCGCTGCCGGATCTGGGGACGAGAAAATTATTTCCGCTCTTAAATCTCTTTCTAAATCAGACCCCGATTCAATTGTTCGCGATATTGCCGATAAAGTATTTTCAGGAGATCGATCCATGGATACACTTGCCACAATCCCGCTTATGGAACGCATTCTCTTCCTGCGGCGCGTACCCATCTTCGCCGACCTTTCTCCCGCCGACTTGAAACAGGTGGCGGTGATCACAACCGAGGCCGTCTTTGCCGATGGGGATGTCCTTGCACATCAAGGGGAGTTCGGCGATGAAATGTTCATTGTCGTTTCAGGAGAAGTGAATGTATTGATCGCTTCAGAAGATCAAAAGGAAGCCCGCCAGATTGCAAAAAGGTCAATGGGAGATTACGTTGGGGAAATGTCTATCATCAGCCGCGAACCGCGCATTGCCACCCTGGTCGCATCCGGTCAAGTGCGGGCCTTGTGCGTGGATCGAAAACAGTTTGAAGGCATCCTGCGCGAACGCCCCGAGATCGGGATGGCATTAATGCGCACCTTGTGTCAGAGGCTAAAGGAAGCCAGTTTGCAAAAGACAAACTAATACGGCTTCTGCTCATTGATTAAATAAAAAGGAGGCTGTCGCTTATGGCGACAGCCTCCTTGCATGTTTCTACCTCACCAAATTCCTCAGCACCGTGTGCAGGATGCCGCCGTTGCGGTAGTAATTCACTTCCACATCAGTGTTCAAAAGCGCGGTGGCTTTGAATTCGATCACCTTGCCATCGGATTTCTTCGCCTTGACGGTGAGTTCGCTCTTGGGCTGGATGTCGTTATCGAGGCCTTCGATGTCGAACACTTCGCTTCCATCGAGACCGAGGGACTCGGCGTTTTGACCTTCAGCGAATCTCAGCGGAAGCACGCCCATGCCGACCAAATTCGAGCGGTGGATGCGTTCGAAGGATTCAGCGATGACGGCCTTCACACCCTGCAGCATCGGTCCTTTCGCAGCCCAGTCACGGCTGGAGCCGGTGCCGTATTCCTTGCCCGCGAGGACAATGCTCGGCACACCTTCGGCTTGATATTTCATCGCCGCATCGAAAATGGACATGACCTCACCGGATGTGTGGTGTTTGGTCCAGTTGCCTTCTTTTGGCGCGACCAATTGATTCTTCAAGCGGATATTTGCAAACGTGCCGCGCGCCATCACCTGGTCATTGCCGCGGCGTGCGCCGTAGGAATTGAAATAAGTGGGAGCCACATCTTTTTCCTGTAGGAATTTACCGGCAGGGCTGTCTGTAGCGATGTTGCCCGCAGGCGAAATATGGTCGGTGGTAATGGAATCGCCGAACATGCCAAGCACACGCGCCGATTTGATTCCCTGGATCGAGTCGACATTCAATGAGACGGTCTGGAAGTAAGGTGGGTGATGAATATAGGTGGAATTTGCATCCCATTCGTACAAGTCGCCGCCGGAGACCTTGATCTCCTGCCACATCTCAGAGCCGCTGAACACATCGGCGTATTTATCCTTGAACATCTCAGCCTTCACACTGGAAGCGATCGTGTCGCTGACTTCCTTTTGAGTGGGCCAGAGATCCTTGAGATATACAGGCTGACCGTTTTGGTCGGTGCCGAGAGGTTCGTTGTTCAAATCAATGTCCACTGTGCCTGCGAGGGCATAGGCAACGACCAGCGGAGGTGACGCAAGGAAGTTGGCTTTCACCAGCGGATGCACGCGGCCTTCGAAGTTGCGGTTGCCAGAGATGACCGCCGCCGCAACCAGATCACCGCCTGTAACGGCTTTGGCTACTTCACCGGGCAATGGACCGGAATTACCGATACAAGTGGTACAGCCGTACGCGATGACATTGAAACCAAGTTTGGAAAGCGGATCGATCAGACCAGCCTTGTTGAGATATTCAGTCACTACGCGTGAGCCGGGGGCGAGGGAGGTCTTCACATACGGCTTGACGTTCAAGCCTTTTTCAACGGCTTTCTTTGCCACAAGTCCCGCCGCAACGAGCACGGACGGATTGCTGGTGTTCGTGCAGGAGGTGATGGCTGCGATCACAACCGCGCCATGCTTCATCTGCTGTGAACCGCCGTTGGTGCCGAAGGTGGCTTCACGGGTCAATGCTTCGCCGGAGAGTTCGTAGCCGCGATCCTTGATCGGGGCGGTCAATGCCTTTTGGAATGTATCCTTCATATCGGTCAGCGCGACGCGGTCTTGTGGTCGCTTGGGTCCAGCCAATGAAGGGACGACAGTTCCCAAATCCAATTCAAGGGTATCGGTAAATTCAGGTTCGGGGCTGGTCGCATCGTGGAAGAGTCCCTGCGCGCGCAGGTAGGCTTCGGTGCGGGCAACTGTTTCTTCGGAGCGGCCAGTCAAACGCATGTAGCGAAGCGTTTCTTCATCCACAGGGAAGTAGCCCATCGTTGCGCCGTATTCAGGAGCCATGTTGGCAATGGTGGCGCGGTCGGTGAGCGACATGTTGTTGAGGCCTTCGCCATAGAACTCGACGAATTTATCAACGACGCCTTTCTTGCGCAGCATCTGTGTGACGGTGAGCACGAGGTCGGTGGCAGTGACGCCTTCATTAAGTTTGCCGGTAAGTTTGAAACCGATGACATCGGGGAGCAGCATGTCCATGGGCTGACCGAGCATGACGGCTTCGGCTTCGATACCGCCCACGCCCCAACCCACCACGCCGAGGCCATTGATCATGGTGGTGTGCGAGTCGGTGCCGACGAGCGTATCGGGGAAGGCAAGCAGATCATTACCATCCACCTTGGTCATTACAACTTCGGCAAGGTTTTCCAAATTGACCTGATGCACGATACCGGTCATCGGAGGCACAACGCGGAAGTTGGTGAACGCCTTCTGTCCCCACTTGAGGAATTCATAGCGTTCCTTGTTGCGGAGAAATTCCATTTCGGTGTTGCGGTTGAGCGCATCGGCTGTGGCAAAGAAATCGATCTGCACCGAGTGATCGATGACGAGGTCAACGGGCACAAGCGGATTGATCTTCTTCGGGTCGCCGCCCAGGCGGGCTACTGCGGCGCGCATTGCGGCGAGGTCAACAACGGCAGGCACGCCGGTAAAATCCTGCATGACCACGCGGCCGGGTAAAAACGGAATGCCGGGGCGTGCGCCTTTCGGGGTCCACGCGGCGATGTTCTTCACATCGTCCTGTGTGATCTCCTTGTCGTTACATTGACGGAGGGCGGCTTCGAGCACGATACGAATGGAATAAGGCAGTTTGCTGAGTTTTACCAGCCCAGCCTTCTCCAATGCATCGAGGCGGAAAATGACGTATTCCTTCTTTCCCACTTTCAATACGTCGCGGGACTTAAATAGATCTTGCATAGGATACTCCTTTGGCATGAGTTTTTTGTGGTAACGACTTGAGCCGTTACCAAGCTCACACCACAACCTGGAAGAACTCAAAGGAGCGCCTTTGATATCCTTTTTGCTATGTGGTGGGATTTACAGGATTTTTCCCTCTCCCAGTGGGAGAGGGAAGGGTGAGGGGACTACATCTTCATTTCTTTTTTCAACGCTGCGATCAGCTTCGGCTTTTCATCATCCTTCATAAATGAAGCCTGAGCCGCATTGAGCACGCTTTGCTTCAGTATCTCGAAGGAAACCTTCATATCTTCGCACACATGCTGATATTCATGTGAAAGCGTGATCCGCGAAACGCTTGGGTCATCGGTATTGACGGTCACATTCAAGCCAGCCGCTATCATACGCGGCAATGGATGTTCGGGCAGAGACTTCACCACACCGGACTGATAATTGCTGGTCACACACACTTCAAAAGTAACGCCGCGTTCCTTTGCGAGCGCCGCAATACTCTCATCTTCCATCACGCGCACACCGTGACCGACCCGCTCCGCATCAAAATTCAGAATCGCGTCGCGCACATTTTCAGCAGGTCCCCACTCCCCGGCATGAATGGTCACATGCAGGCCCGATTGTTTCGCTTCCTTGAAAATTTCACGGAACGGCGCAGACTTGAACTCGGCCTCATTTCCAGCCAGGTCAATGCCCACCAATCCGTCCTTTATATGTTCCGTCGCCAGCCAGATCACCTGCTCGGCAAGCTCCGGGCTTTCGTGGCGGTTCACCGAAGCGATCAAACCGACCTTGATGTTATTCTTCCGCGCAGTTTCCTGCGCGCTGGTCAACACCCAATCCATCACATCGTGCAAGGGAAAACCCTCCGCGCGGCTGAGCGCCACGGGCGTAAAACGAAGTTCAAGGTAGCGGATATTGTCCTTCGCCGCATCCTCCACAGCTTCGCGTGTGACTCGATGAATTACATCGGGAGATTTATAGAAAAGCCGCAACGTCTTGAATTTTTCAAGAAAATTCGTGAACGTCATCGGGTCCTTGTCCTGCACCTGCACAAGGCCGCTTAAGTTGAACATGCTCGCAGGGACCGTCACCCCATGCTGACGCGCAATGTCAAGCATGGTCGTCAAACGCAGAGACCCTTCAAGATGACGATGCAGCTCCACCTTTGGAAGGGAAAAATATTGATTCAGCGGAACGGTTTCGTGGGATAACAATTCGCCTCAAAAACCTAATGACGTTTCCGTTTCTTCTTATTACCGGTAACCTGCACCTCGGCCTGAACGGCACCCGGCGCAGTCACTTCGTTTTCCGCAGTTTCGATGGGATTGATCTCCACGCGCCGCGGTCTTGCCGCAAATGCACGACCGATCACCAATCCACGCACATCTTCAAGCAACTGCTGGAACATTTCCGAAGCACGACCTTTATATTGTACCAGCGGGTCACGCTGTCCGTAAGCCTCGAGACCGATGGAAATGCGCAAGGCCTCGACCTTTGTGAGATATTCCACCCACAACTCACTGAACGCACTCAGTAATAACTGGCGATGGACTTCATTAAGAACGTATTTTCCGATCGCATCGATGAGGGACTCGCGGTCTGACTCACTGATACCTGCTGCCGCTTCATTGAGCCGACTCTCCCCGAAAGCGATCCGCGCTGCGGGCCCGAAATCGGCGAGGCGTGAAGCATTCTGCTTCAAACGATTGAATTCGCTCTGGCCCCACGTGGCACGCAGAGTCTCTTCCGCTGTTTCAAGATGCGCCATGATATCTTCAACGATATCCACCGCTTCACGATCGCCCAGCAATTGCGCAGCAAGGAAAACATACGAGAAACGCAGGAACAACTGTCTGACCTGTTTGTGTGTCTTCTGATCAAATGCAGAACGTGTACCCTGTGCAAGGGTCAATAACAGACGCAGCTTTCCCGCATCCGTATCTGTGGATTCACGCTGGAGCAGCACTTCAATATCGCGCGCGATCTGGCTGTTCAAACGCTCACGCTTGTGATCGAGGCCTTCGCGCGCGGTCCGAATGATCACATCTTCGAGTTCATCCCAATCCGAAGGCAGCGGATTCGGCCACGGCAGTTGCTCACCCACGCGATTTTGGATCGCACCGATCAGACGCAGGGCGTTGAGTCCGGTCAACTGATTCGCGACCATTTCCTGAATATCTTCCTTCACCGAATCGGCATCCTCACCCAAGGCACGCATCGTTTCATTATTAAGTTTCAGCGGCAAATGGACCAGGGCACTGAGTTCTTCCACGATCTTCGGGGCGCGGGGAGCATCTTCACGGTCGCGCAGGCCTTCAAAATAGGCATCAATCGCATCATCGCGCTCGGAGGTCTGTGTTTCAAATGCTTCATGCGTTTTTTCCACCAGCGATTCGATCGCACGCAGGTGATGTTCGCTCTCAGCTTGAATGGCGCGGGAGATGATATCCAGCGTGGACTGCTGAATATTGTCATCCTTGATTTGATCGAGGATCAGTTTGAAGCCATAGGATGGGAACAAACCATCCTGCGAGTCAAACGGAGGCTGGACCTGTTCCAACCAGGCGAGCAGTTTCCACGGGCCTTCTTCATCTGCAAGGCCGATATCCACACGCTTGGCCACTTCGTTTTGAAGCATATCCGCGACATCTTCGCTCAGGTCTTCCTTCATGAAGATGCGGTCACGCTGGCTGTAGATCTGCGAACGCTGCTCATTGAGCACATCGTCATATTCCAGCAAATGCTTGCGGACATCGAAGTTGGCGCCTTCCACACGGGTCTGCGAACCTTCGATAATGTTGCTGACGAGGCGCACTTCTAGTGGAAGGGCTTCATCCACTTTGAGGCGGGTCATCAACCCGCTGACCTGATCGCCGCCGAACAGGCGCATCAAATCATCTTGAAGCGAGAGATAAAAACGCGAAGAACCGGGGTCACCCTGACGGGCGGCACGACCGCGCAACTGGTTGTCGATGCGGCGCGCTTCGTGGCGTTCCGAGCCGATGACATGCAAACCACCCAGTTTCTTGACGCTTTCCATATCAACAAAATATTGCAGGAAGAGTTTCACTTCCGCTTCGTAAATACCGTAATTCGAGACATCCACCTTGAGCAAAGCCTGACGGCGCTCTTCGAGAGTCATGTCAAACGGGTCAAGATGTCCTGCTTTTCGCAGAACACGGTTCACCGCAGAGATCACTTCTTCCGCGAGGTCACCGCCGAGTTTGATATCCACACCACGGCCTGCCATGTTGGTGGCGATGGTCACTGCACCGAAGGCACCCGCGCCCGCGATGATCTGTGATTCTTCGGTATGCTTGCGCGCATTCAAAACCTGATGAGAAACGCCGCCCTGAACGATGGTCTTCAAACGCGGAGCAACCTCTTCGGGCAGCCGCAGGATATCGAGCAAAGTCTTCAGGTTATTGGCATCGTCGAGGCTGATGTTGTTGGTTCCATGCGGCGCGATAAATTTACGCAGCGCATCGGGTGTGATCTTATCGATCGGTTCATTGAAGGGGACAAGGGCTTCGATGAGTCGGCCATCCTCTTCCAAATTATTCGCGCGCAGATAAATCTCGCGGACAAGAGTCACCTGCAGTAAACGGCGAACAGGCTCGGCCTTGAGTCGATTCGAGAGTCGATCCGAAGATTCAACCGAAGTGGTTCCCACCAGCATCGGGCGTCCGAGCGCATGATAGCGGATGATCTCCGTCGCAATGGCGCGCAGTTTGGCTTCGACGGTGCGATAGATCACATCGGGATAATCTTTTCTGCGGTAGAAAACCCGGCCATCGGAATCGCCGCCCTTGGCGGTATAAAAGGAATATTGATAGCCTTCATCATCCTTGGCCTTCTGCTCCACCAGGGTGGCATCAGAACGCAGGGATTGATATTCAAGGTTGGTGGGCACGGGCATCACTTCGATCTTGTAGATCTTGTTGAATTCCTCGGCTTCCGTCAACGCGGTACCGGTCATGCCCGCCAGTTTTTCATACATGCGGAAATAATTTTGTAACGTAATGGTAGCGTAGGTGACGTTCTCAGGCTCGACCTTCACGCCTTCCTTGGCTTCCACCGCCTGATGCAAACCATCGCTCCAACGGCGCCCGGGCATCTGCCGCCCCGTGAATTCATCCACGATGACGACCTTGCCGCCCTGCACAAGATAATCCTTGTTGCGCTGGAATAGATATTGCGCACGCAATGCCTGTTGAAGATATCCCGTCAAACGCGCCTGCTCGGGAGTAAGGTCTTCGGGTCGATCTGGATCGAGAAGCGGGGTGCCCAAAATGGATTCCACATGGCTGACGCCTACTTCTGTTAAAGAAACGTTGCGGTTCTTTTCATCCACTTCATAATCTTCGGGGCGCAATTGCTTCACCACCTGCGCCATGCGTCCGTACCATTCGAGGTCGCCTGAAGCGGGGCCAGAGATGATCAACGGCGTACGCGCTTCATCGATGAGCACATTATCCACTTCATCGACAATTGCAAAGTAATGACCGCGCTGCACACGTGCATCGACTCGCATCGCCATGTTGTCGCGCAGATAATCGAAACCAAATTCGGAGTTCGTCCCAAAAGTGACATCTGCCCGATAGGCTTCGACACGGTCCACCATGCGGAGATGTTCCTGATCCTCATGCGGAGACTCGCGTTCGAAATCCACGATGAAGGCTTTCTTGCCGTTCTCGGTGACCGCGGCCATTTGCAAAACGCCCACGCTCAAGCCGAGCATGTTATAGATCGGAGCCATCCAACGCGCATCGCGCCGCGCCAGATAATCGTTGACCGTGATGATGTGTACGCCGCGTCCCGTCAATGCATTGAGGTACACGGGCAGGGTCGCCACAAGCGTCTTGCCTTCACCCGTTTTCATTTCAGCAATGGAGCCGCCGTGCAAAATTCCACCACCGATGACCTGCACATCGTAATGACGCAGGCCAATGGTCCGCTTGGAGGCTTCGCGCACCGTGGCGAATGCCTCGGGCATCAGTTCATCCAGCGCATCCTGTTCGAATTTGCGGTAATCCTCATCTTCGTCTTCCCCCTGTCCCCCGATGGATGGGGGATTCAATCCCTCGGTTGCCTTCGCAACCCGCGCCTTGAATTCATCCGTTTTTGCACGCAACGCCTCATCGCTCAATGCCTCGAATTGCGCCTCGAGCGCATTCACCTGAGCCACAAGATCGCCAAATTTATCAGCCGTCTTCTTCGTGGGGTCGCCACTGAATAGTTTTACGAAGTTCTTAAGCATAGTATCCCTTTCAGGGAAGGGATTATAGCATTTGGAGAGGGTATGGGGGATTTGAGTTTTATTAATGTTTGGGGAGATGGACGGCGGCTTTACTATCGTCTGCTGTCAAAAAGTTGCACCAGTAAACTCTCATATGACCCATGCGTCCGTGCAAAGACAACCATCCTCGAATAAAACCACGAATGCACGAATATCGCGCCACCCATTCGAGTATTCGTGAAAAATTCGTGGACGGTCTTCATTCAAAACGCCTCCGCCAGCAGACTCTCAAACAGCCCCTCCATCTGCCGCGTGGATTGCGGAGCACCCATCCGCCCCGCAGCGACTCGCCCCGTGCTACCACCCCCGCAAACTCTTCTTGTGGATTCACAGGAAAATCAAGGTGGAAGTTATTCTGTACTGGCTTCATCTTCCATCGCGTGGATAATGGCGAGTATAACGCCATCAATATTATTCGTCACTTCGTTGTTCCAAAAGCGGACAACTTTGTAACCCAGTGATTCCAAATATTTCGTTCTTTCTTCGTCATATTCCTGCTGTTCCAAATGTTGACTTCCATCCAGTTCGATGATGAGTTTCTTTTCGATGCAGGCAAAATCGGGAATGTATTTGCCAATGGCATGCTGCCTTCTAAAGTTGACTCCCAACTGGTCGTTGCGGATGAGCGCCCATAGTTTGCGTTCGGCGGGTGTAGGTTCTTTGCGGAGTTCGATGGCATGGGTTCTGGTTTTTGGATTGCTTCTGGGTGGGCGCGGCATTTCTTCCCCTCCTAGCCTCCCCAATTGCGACGGAGAGCACGTCGAAATTGGGGAGGGACGGTTGCGTCTGAAATTAAAATTATAGAAACACTCTCAGTTTTCATAAAAAATCTCAATTCCACGTTCTCCCCCAAATTCGACAGCACTATCGTCGCATTTGGGGGAGATGTCCAACGGACAGAGGGGGCTAACTGAACGCCTCCGCCAGCAGACTCTCAAACAGCCCCTCCACCTGCCGCGTGCTCCCCCCCCCCCCCCCCCCCGCCCGCCCCCCGCCCCAACCTCCCCCCACACTCCCTTTGCATAGTTACTTCTTCACTTTTTGCCAAACTGCAACTTTATTTTCTTGACCAAAAATGTTTGGACTGGGTTTGTAGTCGATTTGTTTAACCAAATCTTTATGCCGTTTTAGTCTTTTGCCAATTGCCATGTGAGTTCTATTAAACGGTAAGTTCTCTTCTTTATTTGCAAATAGCGCTTGGACATAAAGTTTTTGA
Source organism: Candidatus Villigracilis affinis (assembly GCA_016718275.1). Classification (GTDB taxonomy): domain Bacteria; phylum Chloroflexota; class Anaerolineae; order Anaerolineales; family Villigracilaceae; genus Villigracilis; species Villigracilis affinis. Next base: position 5,978 of record JADKEA010000012.1, on the reverse strand, counting down.
TATTTGCGTGCCAGCGCTAGAATGAAATCATGTGAGTTGAATTCATCAGGCATCAATTTCACAATCTTGGGGAAGACATCTTCCAAATCTTTCAAAGCATCTTTTAACATATGATCTCCTTTTATTACTAATTTGAAAATGATTGACTCAGCAGACTCTCAAACAGCCCCTCCACCTGCCGCGTGGACTCGCCCATCCGCCCACACAGTGACTCGACCATTCCAGACCTGACAGGTTTCACCGTGACGTGACTCAATCGCAACCCATGCGCGGACATGAGACTCTGAGCGCAAGACTTTCGCGGAAACCTGTCAGGTCTTTTACTCCTCATCATAAATATCTTCCAAAGGTTGAACTTCCTGATGAATTCTGACAAAGTCTTCATGACTCCCAAAAAGTTGCATGACCTTATCACGTTGCAATCTGGTCGGAGTATTACCTGTCAACTCATGATATGACGAATAATTCCAATCACGAAAATCATCTTCAAATTTATGTTTCTGTGGATTCTGATGAATGTAGATAATCAAGCGCATGAGATAGGCTTCGCTATCCACGGGAATTCTCTTGAAGGGACGTTCAAACAACGCGCCTGTTCTCTGTGTGGCAATATTCAATCCCCGTGAATACGCATTGAAGAAGTTTGAAAAATATTGACTTGGTTCTTTTATCTTGAGACCTTCTAAATCTTCTTTGTTTTTGAAGAATCCAGCAACATGAAAATGATTTCTGAGCAGGCAAAACGCCCAAGTTTCAAAGACTTGATAGGTGTGTTTCCACCATAATTCCATGAAGTAAGCGTAGTTTCGTTCTTGAACGAAGATATTCTCTCCGTTGTTTCCTCGATTGTAGATGTGAAAGAAAGTTCCAAAAGTAATAGGCGGTATATCGCTTGGCATACTATCGCTCCTCAGACCTGACAGGTTTCACCGTGACGTGACTCAATCGCAACCCATGCGCGGACATGAGACTCTGATCGCAAGACTTCTCGTGGAAACCTGTCAGGTCTTTTCACGAAAACGCCTCCGCCAGCAGACTCTCAAACAGCCCCTCCACCTGCCGCGTGGATTGCGTAGCACCCATTCGCCTGGCAGCGCCACGCCCCGCAAACTGCATGTGACCCAGCATATACTCATACAGATCGCCCTGCACATCCTGATTCTGCTCCGCGATCTTCATCTGATCGATCAAATTACACGCCTCGATCAACAACCCCGCCTTATTGATCTTGCACTGCGCCCCCTTCATATACTCGGAAAACGATGACTTCTCGCCCGCAGGGACCAATTCGACCAACCCTGGGAAGACGACATTCTTCAGATGACTCAACGCCTCCTCCGCCTTCATCTGCGTCCAATACCCCCAACGCATCTCCTTCGGGACTTTGGGTTGCAACATAGACACATACCTACTGTAATACTCTAGTTTGATTTTCCAAAAGAATTCTTTGGAGAAGTCCAATTACTTTTTGAGGCAACATTTCAAAATAGTCCATTGAGTTAGACAAGCTTGCCAGCTTATTAATTATCATTGGTATATATTGTTTCTGTGGCATACGGTTTCGAAGTTGCAACTCTACATCCAACAGATCTAGTTTTTTAGCCAAATAAATCGCTCGGTCTCGCTGACGTTTATTCTGCAACGACTTTAGATACAATTCAAAAGCTAGTTGATCTTTTGAAAATCCTCTTAATGCTCTAAGAACAAAATCGTATAATGATTTGTTATAAAGAGCTTCTAATAATGTCGGTATCACTGGTCGCCCAATCTTAAGCATATAGTTTAATATGAGACTTTTTGTGTTGGACTCGAATGATACAGCAACATCAAAAACGGTTGGACGGAACACTTGCCTGTTCGAAAGAGAAGTTCTAAAGCAATTTGTTGTTGACTGCTATTTAATTTAGGAAACACCTTCAACAGCGGCTTAATAGCTCTCTCTCCAAAACCTGATATAGTATCAATTATCGCCACATTTGTATCCGACTCATTAAAAGGCATACACAAAACCAATTCTTGCACTGATAAATCACCTACTTCTTGTAAAACTTTCATAAGAAGTTCTGTCTCAACTCCCTTGGAATGAATAAGGATATTTACAATAGGTTTGACTATTATCGTTCCCAGTTTTTTTGCAGCATCAAGAATTCTATCTTGGTCTGAAGAGTTGCCTGAACGTAATACTTTGTCAAGATAAGTTCCTGTCATTTCCCATGCTTTAACAATATTATAAAGTGACAAAGAATTCAGATATGGATCATCAATAATGAGTTTTTCTAGCAGAAAATCAAAAGCAGGTTCACCAATCGCTGAAATCACTTTAGGTGCACTGCGGCGAATTCTTGGATTGGCATCTTCAAGTGTGTATAACAGAGAACTCAAAGCTGTTGCTCCAATTTCCTTGAGAACGTAAAAACCATCCTGCGATGTCTCTCGACAGGAAAGCAATTCAATAGCGGGTTCGATTGATATTGGACTTAGCTTAACAAGAATATCCAACAGGTGTTTTTTTGTCTTTATTTTCCTTGTTCGGACTGCGTGAACCAATTTAGGAACTGAACGTGCTCCGATGGTAATTAACAATTCTTCAATTAGAAGTATATTTTCCTCCCTTTGAAGAATATCTATTAATGGATCAATTGCTCTTTCGCCGATTTCACCCAAAATCTCTCTAATCTCATTGTTTGGCAATGTTTTTCCGTTAGCAAGTATTTCTACCAAATCTTCAACCGACAGAGGACCTAAGGCAATCAACATTCGGCGAGCTAGGGTTTTGGATTTATTATCTGGATTTTCTAACTGTTTTACAAGAAAAGGCGGAACAAATTCGCCTATTTCAAACAAGACGGTAATTATTTGGTTTTGCAAGTCTTCAGTTGAATACTTATAAGTCTCAAACAAAGAACTTATTGCAGGCTCTCCGACCTGAATTAAAATTTTTGAGCACAACGAACGAACTGTTTCGTCTTTATCTGCCAGTTTTTCAACAATCGCTTCATACGCAGGTTCCCAATACTCAAAGAACCGCAATCAAGCCTTCTCTTATAGATATATCTGTACTCACTAAAGCATTAATCAATGGACCAATAGCTACTCTTTTTAGCGCATTTGAGGCTTGTTGACGCATGTAAAGGTCATCGCTATTTAGAGCCCGCAGAAGGTGTTCTACCCAAGTTAGATTTGTTGCTTGTGTCTCAATAAAAGCCTTGTCATTAAAGGCACTTTCGCCTTTGTCTTGACAATCTTCCTCTTGATAATCCTGAGGGGTAGATTGATTAAGCTTTCTTTTGAAGTAAATTACATCATAAATTTCTTCCTGGACTCTTACGTCACGATCTGCTAAGTTTAGAAGAAATTCTAAAGTGCGTTGATCTTCTATTTTGCCTAAAGCTTTTATGGCATTAACTCGCACAAGCCAATAGTCAGCATTAACTACAGTATTTATTAACGAAGGAACTGCGCTAGAACCTATCTTTCCTAATGCATCTGCAACACTTAATACTACCCTTATGCTTGGATCTCCAAGAGCATTAATGAGCACCTTAATAGAACTCTGATCTGATATTTCTCCTAATACAAAAGCTGCTAATTGACGCACATGGTCGGTTAAGCCTTCCTGATGCAGCAAATGAGAGAGGACAGGCACTGTTCTCTTCTCTTTAATTTTCCCCAATGCTCTGGCTGCGCTGTCACGAACCGTAGGATTTACATCTTGTAAAAATTTCAAAAACAGATCGGCTGATTGTGACCCAAAGTTGGACAAAGCATCTATTACCATAGGAATTAAGTCATCTTTGCTATCCAATTCTTTAACCAATGCGTGATATGCATCTAAACTTTTGGATTGACCCAACTGATGAATAGACGCAATACGAACAGATTTATTCTTGCTCCCCAAACTATCTATTAGAAGTTCAGCCGTGCCATCAATTTCACCTAGCACATCAACTATATGCGATCTTAAATTATTATCACGAATATCGGATTGTAAAATTTTGTTTATTTGAATACTCGCTTGTGTGCCAAATTTCTTTAATGATGTTTTTGCCTTCTGACTTACCGTCGGGTATGAATCCTGCAATAATGTTACTAAAGGACCAATAGCTCGTGTGTCCTTTATATCTCCTAAAATACCAGCAACCTCATATCTAATATGCCAATTTTCGTCGGACAATGCGTCAATCAACAATTCAACATTAGGGAAGCCTATATTAGTTAATATAGAAACAGATTGATTACGTCTTTGAACATCTTCACTGCCTAACGCCCTAATTATTGGCTGGATTTTGTTGCCGATTTTCAATTCCTTTAATGCATCTGATACCCAAGGTAATAAATCTGGACTAGCCACTTCAAAAAACTCCATTAATGGTTCAAAATATTGCATATTGCGGAGCCCATTAATAGCTCCCCACTGTACATACCAATTCTCATCTTGTAAACCAACACTAACAATTTTGTCCTCAGTTGAATTTCCGATTTCACCTAAGAGTTCAGTAACTCCCCATCTTACTCTCCAATCAGGATCTGATATTTTTTCTCGCAGCAATTCTCTGTAAAAACCGCTTATTTCGATTAAGGCTTTGTGCCCGTCTAAATGGAGTTGTGGAATTTTTAGTGTATGAAGCAAGATTTCTATAGATTTTTTGCCCCCCAAAGTTTTAAGTAACAGAACGCCTTTTTTTTGAACTTTAATGTCACCTGAATTTATTAAATTAGCAAATGCCTCGGCAGCTTCATCTCCAATCAATCGCCCTAATTCGAATACGGATTTCATCTGAAGCTCTGATAGTGTTTCCCCAATTGAATTTATAAAAACCTCATATACATCTTTTCTTAATTCTAAATCGGGGTTCTCAATATGTTGCAACAGCGCAATTGCTACAAAAATACTGTAATCGCTATCACCTTCACTTAATATTTTTCTCAAAAATTTGGCAAACTGCTCTCTGTTTTCATGATCAATTAAACCGCCTAAAAGAAAAGTGTTTCCCCGCAAGTTACGTCCTTAATATTTTGCAACGCTAACGACCAACTATTTTCATCTTTCAATGCGTATGCAGCAAAGTATTCTTGGACGAGTTGGTGAACAAATTCAACCTGTTCATTTCTTTGAACACGCAACAGTGATGCTGATTTAGCTTGAAGAAATACATCAATAGGCTTTAATTGTGTGGGGAATAATATAGACTGAACTGTTGATACAGATTCATCCCAACCATTTTTTCCCTGCCAAACCAATACCCTTTCTTGTGCATATATAGAGCTAGCTGAGCCAAGCAATCAATTTCAAGATCAATTTCAACGGTCTGCCAAAATGGGTGTCGTTTTCGGTCCTCTGGTTTCTCAAATAATTCTCTATGTAACAACTTAACAGAAAAGGAGTGAAACAGCACTCCTCTGTTGCGGGTGTACAACCCATTTTCAACCATAAGTTTCAGCCAGTATGGGTTTCGCCCTATGCCTTTTTGACCAAGAAGTCCCTTTTTAATAAGCTCCGAAAAATCTTTTTTTGATTGAACAACATTATATGTTTTTTTTTTCTGATTTCGCCTTTTGTTGTCCGTAAACCTGTAAAAATTTATGGAGGCCATCATCGTCTAAATCAAGAATAGTTAAAGTATTGTTTATCGTAAGTCTTTCGGAAGGATCCTCGCCGCTTCTACTTGTAAAAAGTAGGGATTGTTTCTTTTGCGTAATAATTCTCTTCTGCCATCCTTCGATAAACACACCATATACATTTTCCTGTGTCTCATTAATTCCGTCGACAACGAAAACAATATTCTTCCATTTAGTGATCGGTTTAGGTCCAAGGGCTTGACTCACTACAAATTCAAACCACTGATCAACATTGCCGCCTGTATAATCAGAGCGTGCCCTTACAAAAACAGGAACTGCGACTCTCTGAAAAATAGGTTCCCAAAGAATAAAACTCATCGTCCAAATTAAAGCATAAGCAGGATTGGCAATCACCAAAA
>JADKEA010000011.1 GCA_016718275.1 Candidatus Villigracilis affinis | reverse complement strand
TAACACCTTATAGATTGCATAACAGCATTATACAGTCCCTGCCGTAAAAATAAAACGGCCTGCTTTAGGCAGGCCATTTCCTTGTTTATTCCTTCATCCGCACATAAAAGATGATCGGACCGTCGTTTTCCTGGGCGCGCATCTCGAAGCGGTCTTTCAACTTGCTGATCATCTTCGAAAGCTGTTTGTGGCCGTAGGTGCGCGGGTCGAAGCCTGGATCCACCTGGTAAAGGGCGTTGCCCATATTGGCGAGAGAAGCCCAGCCGTCCTGCTGTACCGCCATCTCAAAAGCCTGGCTCAAAATTGGCATCGGGTCGAGTTCTTCTTTTTCTTCCTTCTCGTCCTTGGCCTTTTTCGTTTTATCCACGTTTCTGTTCTTTTGTGGGGGGGCTTTCTTTTCGGTGACCAGGTTTTCCGTGTACACGAACACATCGCAGGCGTTCACGAACGGTTTTGGCGTCTTCTTTTCGCCGATGCCCATCACGAACACGCCCGTCTCGCGGATGCGGGTGGCCAGCCGCGTATAGTCGCTGTCGCTGGAGACCAGACAAAAGCCGTCCACCACGCCCGAATGCAGGATATCCATCGCGTCGATGATCATCGCGCTGTCGGTTGCGTTCTTTCCGATGGTATAACGGAATTGCTGAATGGGTTGGAACGCGTGAAAATTAAGCGTATCCTTCCATGAATTCATACTTTGCGTCGTCCAATCCCCATAAATGCGGCGGACGGTCACCTGGCCGTAGCGTCCCGCCTCCACCAACATCTGGGAAAGCAGTCCCGCCTGGGCGTTATCGCCATCGATAAGCATGGCGATCTTGTTGCGTGCAAGAGATTTGATGGGTTCGTCGGTCATAAGGTTATTATACACTTTCGCAGGGCTTTTCCTTACACCCAACGCTCTACGCCATCATCTCCACCCGGGTTTTCTCTCAGAGGTCTCTGTGTCCTCTTTGAGTGATCTCTACCCCGTGCGGCTTCCGGCCTCGGCGCCCAAAATTTCCCTGTTCTGCCGTTCTCATGGAATTGGAGCCTTTCTCATAATCGGGTATACTCGCCCTAGTTTTCCCAAAAGAGGAACGAATATTTCAGAAATACGCTCCATTTTCAAGATGAAGGGAATTCATTCTTCAATGAGAATCGGAAGATTGGGGGGCGTCCCCGTTGCTTCGTTTACGGCCGCCAGATTTCCTTCATTGATTCTTGAAATGGCGCCCGCAGTTTGCTCCAAATCCTAAAAACAGTTATTTATCAGACGAGGATCTTGTGAATGAGAGAATGACCAACTGGTTTGGCACGCAACACGTTAAACTGGTTCTGGCTTTGTGGTTTTTGCTTGCCATCAACATGATGGTGATGGAATTATCTGATGTCGTGGCAACGGCGGGATTTGTCAGCAACATCGGGTCCGATTCTTTGCCCTGGCTGTGGCTGGTGATGACCCTCCTGACCCTGGTCGGCGCGAGCGGATACTCCGTCCTCGTTGACCGATATTCGAGACTGAATTTGATCACCTGGCTGTTGGGCCTCATGGGAATGTTCTATCTGGCGTTGATGTTTCTGTTCCGCGCCCAGATCCCCGATAAGATCACGTTTCCCCTGTTATCCATTATTACCGACCAGCAATACTATATCCTGCCGCTCGCATTTTGGGCGCTTGCCAATGATGTTTTCTCGGTCACCGAAGGCAAACGGGTCTTTCCTTTGGTTGCATCGGGTGCGGTGATCGGCAGTTTGGCAGGAAACTCCCTCGCAGGCGTGTCTGCCGAATTGCTGGAACAGCAGTCGGCGGGGCCTGAAGCGATTTTCGTCCTGGCGGCGCTGCTGTTGATCGTGTCGATGATTGTTTTGCGGATCGCGTTTTTCCGTCACCATGTCCGTGCCCGTCAATCCAAAGATGAAGACACCAGCCTGATGAAAAGTTTGCAGGTGGGGATCGAGTATTTCTCAAAAGTCGCCATGCTGAAAATGGTGGCGATCATCATGCTCTTGAGCGGCGTGGCGTTGGCCATGCTTGAGTTTTATTTCCTTCGTTCCATCGAAACGAACACGAGCGGCAACTCCCTCGAATTCCAGCAATTTCTCGGGTATTTCAAAACCGCGCAAACCATCGGTCTGTTGACCTTTCAATGGCTGATCACCAGACGCCTGCTGGAAAAAGTCGCGCTGAAAAATTCATTCATGGTCCTGCCTGCTTTTCTTCTCGGCGCAAGCGGAATTGCCCTCGGTCTGGTGGGGGTCTGGGGTGTTGCCATCGGACGTTTCTTTGCCCGCATGGTCCAGCGCGGTTGGGATGAGCCCACCCGAAAATCGTTGCAGGGCTTGATCCCTGACGAAAGACGCGGTCGCGTCGCCCTGTTTATGGATTCTGTTTTCTATAACTTTGCCACCATCGCAAGCAGTTTATGGATGGCGCTTTTGCTGTGGCTGCTGCGTTCGGCCATGATCACAGAACCCGTGTTTCAATATATTTCCCTGGGCACCGCTTTGGTTGCGGCCTTTGGTGCCATGCTGGCGGGCTTTAACTTCCACCGCGTATACGAGAAAAGCCTGCTCGATTGGCGCTTTGCGCGCTCCAAGCGAAAAAGCGTGTTGGATAACATAGAGTTTTGATGTTCGAGATTCCAGAGCTTGGATTTGAGATCCAGGAAATTGTAAATGGCCGTACCCGCTATCTTGATGATCTGATCGAGTTGTATCTGCAATTGTTCCCTGGCTACGGGAGATACGTTGCAGTCATGCGCCGACGGGCAAACCGTCCGCAGGATACCACGCCGCCTTTTTTGGAACATCAGTGGCTGGCGCTGGTCAACGGGCGGCCCGCCGCGATGACGGTCTTCAAATACAACTACAAGAGGAATTGCGGCCTCGGGCTGGATCTGGGCGTGCATCCTGATTTTAGAATCATTTCTCATTCGGGTTATACTAGCCTTGCCAGGCTGATGATCGAGCTGCGGCACAAACAACTTTTGATGGATGCAAAGTCGCTGGGAATGTCCCTGCCTTTGGGTTCACTGGTAGAGGTCGAGTCGCCCAAGGTGGTGGCTCGATTTAAGGAATACGGCATGTTGCTGCTGCCTGTAAAATATTACGAACCCCCCGCCCCTGAAGACGCCCTTGAGATCATTGGCCGTCAGGAGATCGAAAAAACAGGCTTCACCCCGATGCATTTGGGAATTTACCCCATTGACAGGGGAGCCTATAACCCGAAGGACGCCGACCAGCTTTCGATGTTCGTCAAAGCCTATCTAATGGATCATTATGGACTACCCGAATCACATTGGGCCGTACAGGAATCCCTTCAATCAATTTCGGTAGAGGAGCGTGCGAAATGAGTAATGAAAAAAAGAAGAACAGGGTGTTTTTTATCAGCTTGCGGATTAAGCTGCTCATAGGCTTCACCTTGTTATTCACCGTTGTTTTTGCGGTTGCTTTTTATTGGTTTTATCAATTTTCCACTGATCTGGCGATGCAGCGCATCACAGATGATCTCGTGAATACGATTCAAGGCGCCGCCAAACTGATCGATGGCGATGAGTTTCAAGCCCTGTACACCGAAGCAACCCCGCGCGAAGATGGATATACAGATGACCTGCGCTACTGGTCGCAGGCCAAACTGCTATGGTCTGTCAAGCAGATCGAGCCGCGCGCTGGAATTTATACCTATATCAAAGGGACTGCGCCAAATGAATTGATCTTTGTCACAAGCGGTGGCGCACTGAACGACCCTCCAACGGGTGCCACATTCATGGAGCATTGGACCACCGACAATGTTGGGCCCAATCTCTCTGGCTTGAAGGAACTCACCTTGCAAGACACACCGGAAGGCCAAAAGAATAACGGTTGTGTGTATGGAACGCCTGGCTGTAAAGTGGAAATGTATTCAGACGATTTCGGCAGCTGGGTATCGGCGTTTGCTCCGATCAAGAATTCCAAGGGCGAAGTGGTGGGCGCGATCGGTGTCGATTTCAAAGCCGACTATGTCCGCGAAGTGCAGGCGGCGATTCTGAAGAAGGTATATATCGCCTTTGCCATTACCTACGTCTCTTTGTTCTTCCTTGTCTTTTTTATCTCCAACGTATTTACCCGCCCCATTCTTACGCTCACTAAAGCAGCCGAAAAGATCGGCGAAGGCGATTACAAGGGCAGCCTGGTTTTTCTTTCAAATGCCGGTGAATCGTCAAATTTCCCGGATGAGATCGAGACTCTCGATAAGGTGTTCCAGTCGATGATCGATAAGGTTTACACACGTGAACAAAGCCTGCGCAAACAGGTGGAACAATTGAAGATCATGATCGATGACAGCAAGAGGAAGAAGCAGGTGGAAGAGATCGTGGAATCTGAATTCTTCCAGGACCTCAAGACCAAGGCTCAGAAAATCCGCGATAATCAGGGAAGAAAAAAGACCGGTGGTGAAGCCTAGGGGTTCCATGTCAAACCAGAATACGATTCCGACGATTGTGATCAGCAATTTTGCTGAGGCACACATTGATTTTCTTGGACGCAGCGACAACCCCGGCGAACGGGATGACCTGATCAACGGTGAAGATTATCATGGCGACCGCACCATTCTTTGGGCAGATGACCCGAAGCTGGTGATCGTCAACTATCCCATTGCCCATGCTGATTTCAATACGAAGCGGCTGGGATATCCCAATACGCGTCATCTTGCTCCGCACGAGCCTACGCATTATTTGTGTCTCGATATTTTGCGCGAGGCACATCTTCTTGAGGGCATTCTTCAATACGCGGCTCCGAACGGGATTGTTCAACTCATTCCATACGCCACCACAAAAGAATTTTTGCGGCTTGTAGAAGTTATGCGCAAAGACTACAACCTGCAGGTGCTGACCCCTGAAAGCCCCGATGCAGATCATTTTTGGCTGCGCGATTATGTGGATACAAAGACCGGCTTCCGTTCGTTAGCCTCCTTTTGGATGCCGGATGCCAGCAAATTCCTGCCGTTTGGCATGATCTGCGAGACCTTGCAGCAGGCTTCGGTCATGGCTCATTGGTTTTGCAGCCGTGGAGAAGCCTGTGTCGTAAAGACCGATACGGGCGAAAGCGGCATCGGCACGACGGTGATTTCCCCCGAATCCGGCCTTTCCGTTGACGATATATTTGACAGACTGCGCTCCCAGCCTTTTTATTCGAATGAATTGATCGTTGTCGAGAAGTACATTCCCTCGGCGAATCGAATGTCGCCGTCTGCCGAGGTGAAAGTGCCCAGGCTTGGGGAAGGCGATCCCCACATTACCTATATATCCAATCAGTTGTTTTTGGGGTTCGGGGATTTTTGCGGGATTCAGATTGACCGCGGCATTTACAAACAGCCCTGGTGCGCCGACTTGGAACGCTGCACTCTGGAATTGGCTCGCAACCTGCAAAATATGGGATACGTCGGACATTTTGACCTGGATTGTATCGTCGGCGACGACAATAAAGTGTACCTGCTTGAGATCAACGCCCGCCGCACAGGCGGTACGCATGTGCATGAGTTTGGGAAATATGCCTTCGGTAATGACTATGCCGACAAAGTATCCCTTATCAGTTTTGAAGCCTCCAATTCTGGTACGATCACAGACGCCGCCGAATTGCTCGAAGTGCTCAAGGATTTTCTCTACCCGATGCCCGGGAATGAGCCATTGGGAATGGTGGTCACCATTACGAAGCCATTGTTCAAGAATCGTTTTGGATGCATCATGGTCGCGCCCACATCCGAACGCGCGCTGGAACTCCAGGCACAGGTCGATGCGCACATTCGGCAATATTGTGAAGTGAAATAAGAAAAAATGAGTAAAAGTCGCTGTGAATGAGTCATTCACAGCGACTTTTTTCTTTACCAAACCTTTACAATGCCTTTATGATAGATAAAAACGACCAAGGCAGAATCGAACCATGACAAAGATACTGATCGTTGACGATGAACCGTCCATTATTAATCTTGTGCAGGCCTATCTCAAGCCCGAAGGGTACGAGGTGTTCACCGCTGTGGATGGCCCTTCCGGGCTCAAAGCGGCGCGCGCTTTTAAACCCGACCTGATCGTGCTGGACGTGATGCTGCCCGGCATGGATGGTCTGGAGGTGCTTTCCCGCTTGAGGCGCGAGTCGCAGGCGTATGTGATTTTGCTGACCGCCCGCACAGAAGAGACCGACAAGATCGTGGGCCTTTCGATGGGCGCGGATGATTATGTCACCAAGCCGTTCAGTCCGCGTGAGTTGGTGGCGAGGGTCAAAGCGGCGATCAGGCGCATTCAAACAGGATCAAGCCCCAGCGCCGAAGGAAGCGTGCTGGCGTTTCGTCATGTGCGCATTGATACGGGCGCGCGTCAAGTCATGGTGGATGATCAAGCCATCGATTTGACCGCCAGCGAATTCGACCTTCTGCATGTGCTTGCCGAAAATCACGGCCGCGTTCTCACGCGCGAGCAGTTGCTTGAACGGGTTTGGGGCGGTTCCTATTTTGGCGAGATCCGCGTGGTGGATGTGCATCTCGGTCACGTGCGCCAAAAGCTGGGGCTGCCCGATATCATCGGCACGGTGCGTGGTGTTGGTTATCGCTTTGATGACGAATTGGAATAAGGAATTGATTTGATATGAAGATCCTGCGCTCATACCTGGGAATTAAATTATTCCTTTCATATTTTGTTGTGATCCTGGTCGGCATGTTGGTCATTGGCATCACGACCAAAATTGTCACGCCGCGTGCTTTTGCACGGCATCTTTTGGCGATGGAAAGTCAGATCGGTTCTGGGCAGGGAATGGGGCAGGGCCAGGGCATGATGGGGCAGGGCGGCGGGATGATGTCTGAGTTTTATCAGAACTTTCAGGCAACATTTACCGAGTCGTTGTTGATCGCGGTGGCTGCGGCTTCGCTGGTGGCGCTGGTGGTCAGTTTGGTTTTCAGCCGAAGCATTCTTGCGCCTGTAGTTGTAATGATGAATGCGAGCCAGCGCATTGCCGAAGGACATTACGATGAGCGCGTGCAATTGCAGGGCACCGATGAATTAAATCAACTCGCAGGCAGTTTCAATAAAATGGCAGAGCAGTTGGAACAGGTGGAGAATATGCGCCGCCGTTTGCTCGGCGATGTTGCACACGAGCTTCGCACGCCGCTCACTGCCATCAAAGGTTCCGCTGAAGGTTTGATGGATGGTGTGCTTCCCGCTTCCGATGAAACCTATCAGCAAATTCATGCAGAGGCTGAGCGTTTGAGCCGCCTGGTGGATGACCTGCAGGAATTGAGTCGTGTGGAATCACGCGCCATTCAATTGGATGTCCACCCTGTGGATGCGGCCATGCTAATTCAAACAGTTGCCAAACGACTGCAATATCAATTCGACGAAAAACGCATCAAGCTGACCCTTGACCTGCCGGCACAACCCATACATATCCTCGCCGACGATGGGCGCGCCATTCAAGTGCTCACCAATTTAGTCGGCAACGCCCTGCAATACACATCTGAAAATGGAACCGTTTTGGTTTCGGCAAGGCAGGAAAAAGAAGAGGCGGTTTTCTCGATCAAAGACAATGGCGTTGGAATTCCCGCTGAGCACCTCTTGCACATCTTCGACCGCTTCTATCGCGTGGACAAATCCCGCTCACGTGCGCACGGCGGTTCAGGCATCGGCCTGACCATTGCAAAGCATCTTGTTGAAGCACATGGCGGAAAGCTTTGGGTGGAGAGTGAAGGCAAAAATAAAGGCAGTGTATTTTCATTTACACTGCCTCTGGCTAAATAAATTTGTCTATTGAATTGGCTTGACCACGCCCACATCCGCAGGGGCGCCGCCAAAGATTCCAATATCTGTGCAGGATTGTCTGTCCACACGAAGCAACAGCAAGTCATTGGAAGATGCGTCCACCTGAATAATGGTGTCATTATTGTAGGCAGAATCAACGGTCAATTTGAAGGTCACCTGATTTCGCACGGGCAGATTGGGGACGCATACTTTTTTGTCGGGGTGTTCGCGGTCTTCGTCGATTGCGCGTAGTAAAGCACAGGTGTTTGGCAGGTCGGTATTTCCTGTATTTTTTACAGTTACGTAGGCGTTCGTCACTTCGCCCATGCCGTGGGTGATGTCAATGCTTGTGTTGCAGCCAAGAATATCCACGGTCAACGCTTGAACGGGGATGATGGGTGTCTGAGTGGGGGTGAACGGCGTAAATGTGAGTGTGGCCGTTGGCGAAGGCGTTTCGGTGTTGGTGGAGGTGACCGTGACGGGCGTAAGAATTATTACGCCTTGGGTTGCAGTTTGTATGGAGGGCGGCGCAAGAATGATCGGCGTCGCCGTGATCACCCCGGGAAGTTGTGAAGGGGCCGCAGTCCATACCGGGAGCGGTTGAGGAAGATAACCCCATGGTTCACATGCGCTGATGAACAGCGCTAAAAAGGCAAGTGTGAAGACTTTCTTCATCATGATGTCATTATACCCCCGGGATATCTGCGTCTGATTAAAAATATGAAGGCAGCCTGAGTGTTGGCCGCCTTCATATCTTCGAAGTTTTACTTCTTTTATTGAGTATTGCTGCGAGCGGTTGTTTTTTGCTTCAGCTGTTCCCAGCTTGGCTCAACAAGCACGGATCCATCAGGAAAAACAATGGTTGGCACGCTTCGATACCCATTGTTTATGTCCATGACGAAGTGGGTTGCTTCTTCATTGCCCTCCAGTCCAACCTTCAAGTATTGAATGCCATTGGTTTCAAAAAAGGCCTTTGCCCGATGACAGTCCGGACAATATTCGGTTGAATACATTACGATTTGCGATGGTGCTTTGGTGTAGAGATCCCTGCTCACAGATTCATTCCTCCAGATATGATTGATGTTATCCGCCGATGGTTTTTAGGTATTCACGAATGGCGAGCGCGGCGGATGCGCCTTCACCAGCTGCAGAAGCAGCCTGTTTCGTGGATCCAGCCCGAACGTCGCCTGCCGCGAAGATTCCGGGGATGCTGGTCATCATATGTTCGGTTTTGACAAATCCCCAGGGGTCGAATTCCACTTGTCCGTTGAGCAAGTCGTTGTTGGGTGTCAGACCGATGAACACGAAAACGCCGTCATAATTCAGCGTTTTGTTTTCTCCTGTATTCTTATCCACTGCAAGTACAGATTCGAGGTTGTTCTTTCCGCGCAACTCCATGATGTTGTGATTAAGCAGGACTTTCATGTTTTCTTTTTCAGCCACTTTGTCCTGCAGGATCTTGCTGGCTTTTGGCTCTGGTGAGTTGACAAGGATGTCCACCTGGGTGGCGAATTTTGTAAGGAAGAGCCCTTCTTCAAATCCGCTGTTACCGCCGCCGACGACAAGTACATTTTTCCCCTTATAGAATGCGCCGTCACACGTGGCGCAAAAATGAACATTGATACCGATCAGTTCTTCCTCACCGGGAACTTCCATGCGGCGATAACGAGCGCCGGAGGTGAGCAGAACCGCCTTGCTGTGGTAATGGTTTCCAGAACTTGTGTGGACAATATGATATTGTCCATCTTCCTCAATTTCGGTGACTTCCTGAGCTTGTAATAGTTCTACGCCGAATTTACGTGCCTGCCGCCCCAGCCGCTCGGCAAAGTCGGCGCCGGTGATACCTTCGTCAAATCCGGGAAAGTTATCCAGGATCTGAGTGATGCCGGCCTGTCCGCCCAACCCGGCTTTTTCAATGACTAACGTGTCCATGCCTTCGCGGGCAAGGTAGAGCGCTGCGGTTAATCCTGCTGGGCCGCCTCCAATAATAATGACGTCATAGTATTCGCGATTGGCTTTGGTTTGCAGCCCCAGCTTTTCAGCCAATTTGGCGTTGGAAGGCTCAGCTAGGATTTCCCCATCGGGAAACACAATGGTGGGGATGATACGCATCCCTTTGTTCAGACCCTCCACGAATGCAACGCCTTCGGAGTGCTCTTCAATATCTATATTTTCGTATTGAACACGATGTTCCCCAAAAAACTTTTTAGCTCGCTTGCAGTCCGGACACCACACAGTGCTGTAAACAACAATTGTGGATGGATTGAGGTTGAACAGATTTGAATTTGGGGTAATTTTTTGTGCCATTTTGATTTGATGGATGCCGTAAGGTGATTCTTACTCGCTAACAAAACCGTCATGTTCACAATTCGATACTGGGAGTAAAATTCAACCTTAAACTATCCAAAATAGCCCAACTGATTTTTGCAATCCCCAGGTCCTTTGGAGAAATGGGCTGTCGGGGCCTTGCTATTTTGAGAATTTGATTAATAGCTTTTTTATGCTAAAATCATATTATTAATGGATTTAATATGAAATTGATATTTTTTTCTAGGGTATAAACGTGACAAACCTCAAGAGATCCGTTTTATCGATCGCTTTCTATTTGTTTGGCATATTGGTGCTTGGTCAATTGGACCGTTCTAATACGCCGATCATTAATTTTGCGGCCTATTTTTACTTGCTTGCCATTTTTATTGTTCCGGTGATGGTGTTCGTCCCGTCGCTTCACAAGATTTCTGTTGTCGTGCCAATGGTTTTCTGGGGTGCGGTTTATTTCGGAATATTCGAGCTCACAGACCGCGGTAATACTGGATCACTGGATGTGGAAGTGATCGTTCTGGAACTTGTGATCTTGATGGTTGGTGTCTGGCTTTCTTACCAGCTTGCAATCGGGATCGAACGCTCAGAATCACTGATGGATGTTCTGGCGCAGGGTACATTCCCTCACCGTGCGCTGGAAATCGATCTGGCATCCGAGCAGATCAAGATTGAGTTCAGCCGCAGCCGCCGTTATCATCGTCCGCTTTCTCTTTTGGTCTTGCATGCCTTTCCAAAGGATGAGGAAGTTGTACGCGAAATGCTGATGAGTTTGCAGCGCGATGTGCTTACCCGTCTTTCCAACGCCCGTGTTGGTCAGGCGATCGGTGAGGCAATTCGCCAGACCGACTTGCTGGTACGGGACCGCATTGGAAGATTTGTCATCCTGTGCCCTGAGACCGACCTTGAAAGTGTGTATTTATTGGCTGATCGTATTTGCAAGATTGTGACCGAGCGGACGGGGCTTCACGTCAATTGCGGCGTTGCTTCATTTCCTGATGAAGCGCTGACCTTTGAAGACTTGCTGCATTTGGCGCGTGATCGTTCCAAACAACCTTTACCTTCCAAAGCACTTGTTGAAATGAAAGAGCAGACTGTGAAATGACCAGTATGTCCACTTCCCTTGACCAACATTCCTGGATTAATTCCTTTGATCCCAAAAAACGCATCTTTGTAGGGCGTTCTTATTTTATTATTAAGCGGATCATCGATCTCACACTCGTATTGCTGAGCGCTCCCTTCTGGGCGCCCTTGCTTCTTGTTATTGGCATCATCATTAAAGTCACTTCTCCCGGTGCTCCAGCGCTTTTCACTCAATTTCGTACTGGAAAAAATGGAAAGCGGTTTAGCATGTATAAATTTCGTTCAATGGTTCCAAATGCAGAGGCATTGAAGGAAAAGTATGCTCACCTGAACGAGTTGCAATGGCCTGATTTCAAGATCACCAATGACCCACGTATTACAAAGATTGGCAGAGTCCTGCGAAAAACGAGTCTGGATGAACTGCCTCAACTGATCAATGTGTTGAAAGGCGACATGAGTTTGGTGGGACCGCGTCCCACCTCTTTCGGTGCAGAGACGTATAAGCTGTGGCATACCGAGAGATTGGATGTAACGCCCGGCCTGACAGGCCTTTGGCAGATCATCGGTCGGGCATCCATGGAGTTTGACGACCGCCTCCGTTTGGACATTGCTTATATTGAGCGACGCAGTTTATGGATGGATATTAACATTCTGTTCTTTACTGTGTTTGCTGTGTTTAAGGGACGTGGTGCACACTAAAGACGGAGTTGATAATTAGGGTAGGAAGGTCTTTTTTCGGTCGGTAGGCAGAATTTGTCGCAGTGTTGGCTGCCTACGGGTCGTGAGTAATCCGAATCTTGGAGCGGGTGGAAAAATCAGGTTTTGTATGCGATCATTCCCGAAGATTGTTATTCTAAATCGGTTGGTGCCCTGTCGTCTTTACCGCCATGTGGAAAATGTGCGGCAGGCTGGGTGAGTGTGTAATATTTGTGTTTAAATCATCTCTGCACGAAGCAAGGACACAATTTCATTCCAATTGCCAGGGCGGCCCTCCTGATGGCCGATTTCTAGTTTTCAACTAAAATGAACGGCTAGAGGCCGTTCTTGTTTATAATTGAGAACTGGCGCTTGCCACCTCAAACCAACATCATCTCTATGCAATTACAAATTATGAAAAAATCATTTTTCCTTATTTTACTGATATGTTTATTGGTTACTTCTTGCTCCCCCAATGAAAATCCATCATCTGTGGAAACTGAACAACATTTGAACGGTGTTGATTTCAATTTATCTCCGCAACCCACTTCTTTGGCGAATGGAATGGGATGTGCGTTGCCTTATACAAAGACATCCATATGGAATGTCCCGATTGATTGGTCCAAAGCTAAAATTCACCCGGATAGCAAAAAGATGATGGATGCTTTTTGGAATGGAACTCGATGGATCGGTTCTGACCCGGCACAATATGCACCAAATATTTATTTTGTGGATGTGAAAACCCCTTTGGTTCCTGTAAAACTTCGCAAGAATCGTTTTCGCGATGCTTTTGACGACAAGGAGATCCAATACGGGGAGCCTGCTGCAACGGTTTGGATGCCTATTCCATCCGGGGCTTTACCTGCTCCTGGAACTGATGGACAGATGGTACTTATCAATGTGGATACGGGCGAGGAATGGGGGCTTAATAAAGGCACGCTTGATCCGTTCGGAGTCTGGTTTGCAAACGGGATTTATCGTTACAGTATACAAAATTCAGGTGTCCCGCCAGAGGGTTTCGGTCAGCGTGGCGCAGGCATTGGGAATTTCTCTGGAATTGTTCGCAAGTGTGAAGTGGATCGTGGGGTCATTGAGCACGCCGTGACAATAGCCTATGACTACCCCTGTACTCCTGAAACTTGCCGTGCGAATGGCTGGCCTGAGTTTATTCCTCCGTTTACAAAAACGGATGGAAGGGGAACTTCCGCTTACGATATTCCGGAAGGTGCACGCATGGTCATACGCCCGGAAATAGCCAGAGATGAAATAGTTGCGGCCTGTTCCGGGATGCAGGGATGTATAGTGTGGGTCATTGCCATGCAGGAGTACGGTGGATTTCTTGTGGATAACAGTGATCACCCTAAAACCTACCCGGAAGGGGATGCCACAGCGAACTGGGACCCCAAAATCTGGTCAGACGATATGTTGCGCAATATCCCCCCGGAATGGTATGATATTTTGGATTGGAATTACCCATCTACTTCGGCCCGCTAACAGAGTTGAATTTTTAGAGGATATTATGATTGGTTCGAAATTTAAAATAGAAAAAAGTGATGTTGTGTTCTTTGTGCTCAGCGCTGTTTTGGCGGGCGGAAGCGCCCTCGCAATTGGCAATCTGGATAGCGATATAGGCCTGTATGGTTTGGCGGGATTGGTTGGCGTCGCTGTTGCATTAACCATGTTCGTGCTGCCAAGCTTTGGTGCAAATGTTCTGATTATTGCCGTGTTTTCAAATATTTCTGACGAATTAACCAATAATGGCTATCCGGGCATTATTAAACCCCTTGTCGTGGTGGTGGTGGCCACCATTGTTGCACGCTATATCTATTTTGAAAAAGCACCGACCGTTCGTTCAAAAACCGTACGGATAGAAGCGTTCTTGTTTCTTTATTTTTTGGTTTATGCTTTTTCCTTTATCATGGCCGCTGATAAAACCCGCGCAGCTTCCGTAATTTTTGATGTTGCTAAGGATATTGTAGTCATCTACTGCCTGTTGTATACATTGAGATCCCCGGAATCTTTGAAACGTGCAGTTTGGGTTGTGATTATTGTTACGTTTATATTAGCTCTTTTAGGAATGTATCAATCGTTTACCGGAAATTACAACCAGACCTTTTTTGGGCTTGCCATGGTAAGCCTTGACAATTTTTCTGGTTCGACTACTGCACGTTTGGGTGGACCGATCAATGCTCCAAATATGTGGGGGCAAACTGTAGTTGCTGTAATTGCCCTTGTGTTTTTCCGAGTCATTCATGAGAAACGGATAACAACCAAATTGTTTACTACGCTGATCTTAGGGGTGATGCTGTACACCGTTCTCAATACCTATAGTAGGGGCGACTACCTTGCACTTGCCATAGTCGTAATTCTGATATTCTTTGTGTTTGAAGATAAGTTTAGCCCAATGATTGCGGTTGCTGCTCTTGGCCTGATCGTATTAGCCCTTCCATTTATACCTGCAAG
Source organism: Candidatus Villigracilis affinis (assembly GCA_016718275.1). GTDB lineage: Bacteria > Chloroflexota > Anaerolineae > Anaerolineales > Villigracilaceae > Villigracilis > Villigracilis affinis. The sequence continues at coordinate 143,932 of JADKEA010000011.1, read as the reverse complement.
TTATACTGATCGGTTTTCGTCGTTGCTCATTCTGACCTCTGGCGATCAAGGTGGCATTTATGAAGAAAGTTCTTTCAGAGGCCGCAGCAGCGAGTTGTTGACTGGATTAAGTATGTTTAAATCAAGCCCATTTTTCGGCGTGGGGGCTGGTAATTACAAGTACAATTATCAAAAATATTCCCAGCTTATTGGGATTGAACAACGTGCTGAGGCACGTGACCCTCACTCCCTATATGTTCAGTTATTGGCCGAGAATGGCATATTGGGATTCCTCGCATTTTTTGCAGTCATATATTCCGTATTTAGTGGTCTGTCTAAAGCCAAACAATCTGTTGACTATTTACCTGCTTTGCGTGAATCGTGGACGCCCTGGATCAGTTCCCTGCAAACATCTCTTGTTGGTTATTTGATTGCCGCCACCTTCCTGCACGGAGCGTATATCCGCTATTTTTGGATACTGGTCGGTTTGTCTGTTGCCGTGGTCAGATTGACCGATGAGATGATTGAAGATGCGAATCGAACCACGCTTTCCAGGGTTTAAATTTTGATTGGTTTGTCGGTCATATAATTTGAAAACGATCGGCTGCGATGCCAGCCAATGGATATTGACTGTCCCGCTGTCAGTCTTTATTACAGGCAGTGTGCCGTATGAAAAAAGAACTACCAGTAAGCCTTCAACTGGTAGAATTGTCATTTTTTAAAAGGATCTTACAATATGCAAATGAAATCCATGGTAGCCAGACTGCGTTCGTTTTCATCCTCTTTTTACGAGGATTTTGTTTTGCGTAATTATCATAATTTGTTTGGTCGCCAGATAAACGAGCGGTTTGTGATCTTGGGCCACGCGCGGACTGGTTCCAATTACCTTTTCGATGGTTTGATGAGCTCGAAATCTGTAACTGGCTATCATGAGATTTTTGCCGACCATAACCGCACGATTGGTCAGGATTTCGAAAAAGTGCTTTCGCAGGTATATCGAAAGGAAAGCAAAGAAACTCGGCTGGTGGGGTTTAAGTTATTTTATAACCACTTGACCGAAGAGGAATGGACCCAATTTTTACAACATGATGAATTTAAAATAATCCACCTAACCCGCGCAAACCGCTTGAGAACCATTGTTTCCCTGGATATTGCCTTCAAAACGGATGAATGGACGCGTTCCTCACATTCCAAGGGCAGGCAGCTGGTCGAGAAGCGGATCACTTTGGACACGACCAAATTGATCGGCAGGCTTGAGAAGATCCAATCTCAAGAGGCTTTTGCGAGAGAGAGATTTAAGGGCAGGCCAATGTTTGAAGTGGTCTACGAAGAATTGGTGACAATCCCCAAAGTGGTATTTCAGAATACGGGAGATTTCCTGGGTGTTAACGATATTGATTTTACGAAAATAAAGATAGTAAAGCAAAATACCGAAAAACTTGAGCAGTTGATCATTAATTTCGATGAAGTGTTCCAATGCCTGAAGAATTCACAGTTTGCTGATTGTTTAAACGATTGACCTTATTAATGGGTTGATGAAGGAAAGGGTAGGCGCTTTGTATGGCGATGTTGATGCTCCACATGTTTATTGATAATTTTTTATGTTTTGTGAGTACTTGTAATGACTGATGAACTTGTAAAAAAAGATTCTGGAAGCCAGTTCTCGCGGAAAGTGGCGGGCGGGCTTATGTGGAATTCACTTACATTTGGTTTCAGCAAACTTTTTGTTTTGGTGACCACGTCCATTTTGGCGCGCCTGTTGACAAAAGAAGAGTTCGGCCAGGTGGCGGTTGCTGTTGTAGCCATCAATTATTTGGCGGTCATTAAAGACCTGGGGTTGGGGGTTGCCCTGATCCAGCGCCGCGGTGATGTGGATAATGCCGCCAATACCGTGTTTACGATAAATACCATGCTGGGTTTTTTCATCTCGGCGTTGGTGATTCCGCTGGCGCCCCTGATCGCCGATTATTTTCACGACCCCGGGGTGGTCCCTGTGCTGCGGTGGCTGGGTGTGTCCTTTGCGATCAATGCGCTTGGGTCAGTTCATATGATCTGGTTATTGCGTGATTTGGATTACCGTCGAAAATTCATTCCAGATATGGGCAATACGATCGTAAAAGGGATTGCCTCGATCGGTCTGGCTTTTGCAGGCTTTGGGGTCTGGGCGATGGTGATCGGTCAGATCGTGGGGGCGTTGACTTCGGTGATCCTGGTCTGGATCATTCTTCCGTGGCGTCCGCGATTGATGATCGACAAGGCAATCGCCGGGTCATTGATCAAGTTTGGCTCATCGATCATTGGCGGAGATATTCTCGGCACAATCATCGATAATATAGATTACATTATCGTGGGCAGGTTGTTTGGGCTTGCGCAGCTTAGTGTGTATACCTTGGCGTATCGTTTACCAGAAATGCTTCTGATCGGAAATTTATGGGTTTTGGGAGAGATCGCCTTCCCAGCTTTCTCCTCAATTCAAGACAAACCTGACGAAATGCGTGTGGGTTTTCTTGGTTCTGTGCGTCTGGTAGAGATGATCGCTACACCGATTTCGCTGGGACTGTTTATTGCGGCCGACCCAATTGTCAGGGTGGTGTTTGGCGATCAATGGCTGGAAGCCATTCCGATGTTGCGCGTCCTCGCCATTTACGCGTGGGTCTATTCGATCGGGTTCCACATTGGCGGTATCTATAAAGCCGTTGGCCGTCCGTATATTTTGTTCAACCTTTCTATTTTCACCTTGATCATCCTTGTCCCCTCCCTGTTGATCGGTGCCAGATTCGGCGTGATCGGGATTGCGTGGGGGCATTTGATCGCGGTTCTTATCCGCAGGGTTGTAAGCCTGGCTATTGCAACACGATTTGTAAATGTGACCCTTTGGGATATCTTTAGCCAGTTGGTGCCTTCTTTACGCGCCGGGCTGGTGATGCTCCCGTTATCTTATGCGGTTTTGTACGCAACCGCAGGCTTCGCTCCCATTGTTCAGCTGATATTGGTGGTCATCACGGGTGCGGTTAGTTATCTTGGTGTAGCATGGTGGACTGAGAAGGAAAATCTATTCCGCTTGTTGAAAGCGGTTGGTGTTTCAAAAAAAGCATAGAGGAAATATAACCAATGCAAAATCATCGTTTCATCTTTGTTTGCGGATTGCACCGCAGCGGCACCTCCATTTTGTTCAAATCTCTGCGGGATCACCCGGAGGTCAGTGGCTTTCACAATACGAACTCCCCTGAAGACGAAGGCATGCACCTCCAAACTGTGTATAAACCCTCGGGGGCATATGGCGGCGCTGGTAAATTCGGATTCAATCCCGAATCGCACTTGACCGAGGCTTCCCCGCTTGTGACCGAGGAGAATCGCAAGAAACTGTTTGAAGAATGGACACCCTACTGGGATCTGAGCAAGCAATATCTTTTGGAGAAATCTCCGCCAAACTTGGTCCGTACCCGCTTTCTTCAGGCGATGTTCCCTGATTCGTATTTCATTGTCACACTGCGCCATCCGTTGGCTGTTTCATATGCCACGCGTGCATGGTACAAAAAATACCGCATCTACTGGCGTCGGCTTCCACGCATATTCGAGCACTGGCTGGTTTGTCACGAGATCTTCCTGCAGGATCAAAAGTATTTGAAAAATGCCCTGATCTTGAATTATGAGCAGTTTGTGGCAGACCCATCCAATTACACGAACAAGATCTACGATTTTCTTGGGCTGAGTCCTTTCCCGAATAACCAAAAGGTTTTGTCCAGCGTTAATAAAAAATACTTTTCCATGTGGGATAAGGACCAAAAAGGATTCCTTTCGGGTTTTGTCGCGCGCAGGATGATCAGTCGTTTTGAGACACGCCTGAATCGATTTGGCTACAGCCTGGTCGATGTGGAAAGAGCAGATTCGATCGCCGAATAAGTATGGATTCGAAAAAGCCGAAGGAAATTGCCGGGCATATTTCACTTCCCAATCACGGAGTTGATTGGCGTTTTTTGCTGCCGATTCAGGAGAACTCCAGAATGCTGGTGATTCATTCTGAGGATAGCGATTACGACCGATCGTTTCATGATTTGGGAATTCCCTTCGATGCGGTTTCTTCCGACACTTTTACAGCGGATCGCTCCCCCCTTCAATTTGAATCGGGGAGTTTTGACATAGTGTCGGCGCCTTTGGGTTTTGGCAGGCAAGACCGTTCGGGCAGGCAAAACCAGTTGGCGCAAACTCTGTTATCGGTGCGTAGTTTGATCCGAGCAGGTGGGGCGCTCCTGCTTGGATTCTCCAATCGTTGGGATATCCGCCGCAAGGGTGGGGAATTTTCCCATTCATCCACGATCCGTGAAATGTCCCATATTCTCCAGCAGGCGGGTTTTGGTGCGGTGCGTTATTACGGTGCTTTCCCCGAACCTCTGACACCCGAATATATTTTTCCTTTGAATGCGCAATCGCTCATGTTCGCTTTGAATCACAGGTATCAACACAAGCTGCCTGGATATTTTTTGAAATTAACACGAACGCCTGCCACAAAAGCACTGCTGAATTTTCTGCCGTTTTTTTATGTGGTTGCCAGGGTGGATAAATAATGTTGCCGCCATTGATCGACAGCCTCACAACTTCATTGATAGCGAACAGTCGCCGCCCGATCAAGGATGACTTGAATTGGGTGATGCTTTCAAATGGGGCGGCGGATCTGAATGACAACGTGATTTTCTTCGGCTTTGAAGGAAAGGGTGTTGAGCCCTCCTTTGTTGCCAAGGTTCCACGGCTGCCTTCGAATGGCTGGATCATTCAAGCAGAATATGAGCGCTTGGTGAACGTCTGGAATCTTTTGGGTGACAGTGCATATTTGCACCTGCCTGAACCGATCGCTTTATTCGACATTGGAAGACAGCGAGTTTTGGTGATCTCTTATGTTCGCGGAGAGGGACTTTTATTTTCCTCGAAAAAGAGATTGTGGCACGACCCTGCGCAGGTGATGGAATTATCGCTCACTGTGGCACGCTCCCTGCGTGAGATGCACGATAAAGCCGAAAAGGAACTGGCAGAGAACGAACAGGTTCCATCTGATTTCCTCCAAAACCTGGAACTGTTTAAACAGATCTATAAACCAACCGAGAAAGAATCACTGGCTTTTGTAGAACTGGCTTCCCATTTTGAGAATCGGAATGGGAAATATAAGACATTGGTGCATGGCGATTTTTGGCACGGTAATATCATTCGCGGCTCATTACACAATACGCTGATCTTCGTGGATTGGCAGCATTCCCGATGGTCGCAGGATGTGAGCACAGATGTGTACCTGTTCCTGATGGCGGGTGCTTTGGCCACTTCTCACGGTTCGCCGGAGGAGAGAGCGCGCAGCACGGTAAAGGTTCTTATGGAGTGGCGGCAGAATATCCTGCCCGCCTATCTGGCTGCTTACGGGAATGTGGATCGTTATTCCCTGCTGCCTGCCCGCCTGGGAATGCTGGTGTGCTGTGTGGAAAAGGCTGTTCGTTCCATACGCGATTTTGGATATAATCAATTTGATGATTTGATCTGGCGGAACTTATTAACGGAGCTGGTCAATATTCCTGATGATGGATTTTTCGATGGCATCTAATTCTCCCGAGAAACGCAAATACAATATTATTTTTGTGATCGACGGCCTTGGCATGGGGGGCGCCGAACGTTTGATGGTGCCGATCTTGAAAAACCTGAACAGGGAATTTTTCGAGCCGCGTGTGTGTGTGCTTCACATCAAAAATGGCAACCCGATAGCCAACGACCTTCGCGCTCTGGGTGTACCTGTTGATGAGGTGCTCATTCCGTACTTGCGTGATGTCACTGCTTTGCCCCGTTTATACCGATATTTGAAGGATGTAAAAGCCGATCTGGTGCATACCCAGCTTGAACTTTCAGATATTATGGGAAACATCGCTGCAAAGTTCATGCGCCTGCCGAGCGTATCCACCATGCACACCATGCCCTCACAGGATATGAAGCTTAAATCGAAACTTCATCAAAGCGTGGAGTTGTTTGCGCTCCGTCATTTTTGTAATAAGGTCATTTCGGTTTCGGAAGAGGCTAGAAAATTCTATTTGGAGATCAGCAATCTGCTTCCCGAGAATTTGTTGACCATCTACAATGGAATTGACCTAAGCCATTTTGATAATCTCGATCATCAAAAAGCTCGTGCAGATGTTCGGCGGGAATTTGGCCTTCCTGAAAATGCAAAAATACTGGTTACGGTCGCTGTTTTGCGTGAATTCAAGGGGATACAATTCATGATCCGTGCACTGCCTTCCGTTGTTTCCAAAGATCCCGATGTATATTATTTGGTGGTTGGCGATGGAGCCTACCGCAGTTCTTTGGAAGGGGAGGTTGAGCTTGCGAAGATGAGGGATCGTGTGATTTTTGCGGGTCAACGAAGCGATATTCCCCAGCTTTTGGCTGCAAGTGATGTATTTGTTCTCCCAACGCTGACCGAAGCCCTCCCTACGGTATTAGCAGAGGCTATGGCGGCGCGGCTGCCCATCATTGCTAGCAGCGTGGGTGGCGTGCCTGAGATGATCGCTGAAAAAGAGAACGGTTTGCTTCTGACGGCTGGAGACGTGGATGGGCTTGCTTCCGCGAGCATTTCATTGATGGCTGATGAGGGATTGCGCAGGGCGATGGGCGGGCGCGGCGAAAAGATCGTTAATGAAAAATTCAATATTCACGTTCAAGTCGATAAACTGAAAGACCTTTATATGGGCCTGATAAAAAACTATGGAAAATAAACTGCGTCTTTATGTTGTGGAACCGAATAATGGTGGCGGGCTTGTCCATTTTGCATATCAACTGTGTAATGCCATGGCCGAGGAAGGGGTGGATGTTACCCTGATCGCAGGCGCAAATTATGAGATGGCAGATCAGCCTCACAAGTTCCATGTGGAGAAACTGCTCAATCTTTGGGAGCACTTCGATCCAGAATCGATGAAGGCTGAGATTCAGAATCCGATAAAGCGCCTCTGGAGAAAGATTTATTGGACCTTGCGACGGGGTGCGCGCGGCGTACGCTTGATCTATGCCTGGGTCCGTTTGACCCAGCATCTGTTGCGCGTCAGACCCGATATCGTGCAGTTCTCGAAGTATGAGTACTCCTTTGAGTCGTTCTTTGTCGGTTATTTGCGCCGCCGCGGTTTGATCGTAAGCCAGCTTTGCCACGAATTCGAATTGCGCGAGAGCCAGGATATGATCTGGGCGGTTCTTGACCGATTGAGCGGCGAAGTGTATCGCTATTTTTCGATCATCTACTTTCTTTCGGAAGAGATCCGCAAAAGATTCCTTTCCCTTCATTCCTCTATCCCTGAGGATAGAACCCTGTCCATTCCCCATGGGAATTCAGGTTGGCTATTAAATATCCCCTCGATTTCTGAGGATGTTCTTCGTCAACGATATGGCTTGCAAAAAGATGAACGAGTCGTACTGTTCTTTGGCTTGCTTGCCCCGAGCAAGGGATTGGATGACCTTCTGGATGCTTTTGCGATCGCTCGAAAATCCTGTAATGCCAAATTGGTCATTGCAGGTTATCCGACGAAACACATTAGCATGAATGAGATGCTGGAAAAAAACCGTGAACTTGGCACCGCTGATCAAGTGATCTTCGACGCACGTTATATTCCCCTTAACGAGATCCGCCCATTGATGGGGCTCGCCTCGGTGGTGGTTTATCCGTATCGAAGTGGTACACAAAGTGGGGCGTTGCAAACCGCGTACACCTTTGGAAAGCCAGTCATTGCTACCGCTGTTGGTGGACTGCCCGAAGTGGTGGAGGACGGGAAAAGTGGATACATCGTCTCTCCGAATTCCCCATCTGAAATAGCCGAGAAGATCGTTGCTCTGGTCAATAACCCCAAGATGGCGGATGAAATGGGGCAGTATGCCCGTCATCTTTCGGAGACCCGCTTTAGTTGGAGTACTGTCGCTGCCCAAATCGCCCGTGAATACCGTCGCCTGGTCGAACTTAGGAAGTAAGGAGTTTTGTTTAGGGGCGAAGGCGATTGACCATACTGGTAATCGTGGCATACTGTGACAGCGTGTGCGCATGAGAGATAAAGACACGCCGAATTGTGTAGGGATTAAGTTTGACTTCCTTCAGGGTGGTTGGTCCGTTCTGTAGAGTGAATGCTGCTTTATACCCAACTCCAGCCACGATATTCTGAATATCGGCATTCAAGTCGGCTTGCATTCCATTTGGATAGGCAAAACTGAAGATGGGCTGCCCCAATTCCTTCTCGATCTTTGCTTTTGACTCTTTGATTTCGGTACGCGCCTGTTCGAGCGGAACGCGCGTCAGAATGGGGTGATTTACGGTATGTCCGCCAAACTCTATGCCATTGTTATACATTTCCCGAACCTGATCCCAATTCACCATTAAATTGCGGAAAAAATCATGGGGGATTGAAACCTTAAGCTGCTCAGGTAGACGAGAAACCCATTCCCGTTTTTCTGATTCAGGCAATACCTTCATGGCGTAGATCCAATTCTTTGCTATCTGACTGCGTTCAGCAGGATTCTTCCAAGAAAGCTCCCTGCCATCAGGGAATGAAACATGGTCGGCTTTTGTATTTAGAAAACAATAGGCGGCAAGATCCCAGTAAAAAGCAGCATTTGTGTCGATATGACCGGTGGTCAAATAAATGACTGCTGGAAATTTGTATTTTTTCAAGATCGGATACGCGTTTTTATAATTATCGAGATATCCATCATCGAATGTGATCAATGCTGCATACGGGGGCAAGGTTTTTCCACTGTTGAGCCAGTCCACCACATCCCGCAGGGAAACCACATTGAACCAGCGGGAGAGATACTCCATCTGGCGGTCAAATTCCACTGGATGGGCACTGACATTGGGCTGAAATGAATCGAAGTCTTTTCTGTGTGGATCATCAATGCGATGGTAATTGAGAACAGTTAAAGACTCGGACCAAAGCCGCCGTCCTATTCTGACGATTCCTGTTGAAGCGGCGAAGTCGGTTAATTTCTTGATCACATTAGAGCGTGAGAATTTTTTAGGGTTGGCTTTATCTAAATACATTAATTTCTTCCTGCCTGAATGACTTGTTGATATAAGTGAAAGTTCTATTTTTGCTTTTTCTTATTGTGCCTGTCCAAAGCTTTTTGGTATGCGAGAAAAGTGTTTTGGATCTGAGTATTCAAATCGAATGTTGTGCGAATTCTTTGTTGAGCGTTGTTTCCAAGCTTACGGGCATATTCGTGCTCAGAGCAAAGTCTGAGGAGGCCAGTTGCTAATGCCGTTGGGTCGTTTGGCTGAACCAGCAGGGCGTGTTCCTGATCGGTCACCAGCTCGGGAATCCCGCCGCTGGCAGCAGCGAGAATAGGGAGACCGAGTGCAGCGGCTTCCAATAAAGCGATAGGGGTGCCCTCATAGCGTGAGGGCATGGCAAATATGTCGCTGGATTTCAAGATCGTCATGACATTATTGCGGTCCTGGTAGCCAGTTAGGATGACTCGGTCTTTTAGACCTGCTGCTTCGATTTGGGTGGAGAGGTCATTCATACATTCTCCTTCACCAACGATAAGACAGACCAACTGCGGAACCTGTGCGGCAATCTGCTTGATCGCATCGATCAAGAGGTCATATCCTTTGACAGGCACTAGACGGCCAACTGCCGTACATATCAGTGAATTGGATGGCAGATTGAATTTTTTCCGCAAACCGTCGGGGTCACTTGGGATGCTGTCTGCATCGAAATTGACTGCGTTGTAAATGAGTTCGATCGAGTCGCTTGGGATGTTTGAGCGTAGAAGAGCCTGGCGGTCTTTTTCAGAGACTGTTATATAAAGATCAAGATTTCGATTTGTGAATAGCTCCAGTGCGGTGTAGATTCGGCCTTTGATCTGCGCTTTCGATGAACTTTGTCCATGCTCGCTGGCATACCAACTGTTGATGGTGGAGATCAGGGAGACGTTCGTTGACCCCGCTGCGAGACTGCCCCAAAACTTGGACTGAATGTTTTGAGTATCGAGTACCTGAAAATTATTAGCACGGATGATGCGTACAAGGCGGGATAAAATGCGTGGGTCCGTTTTTTTTGACCCTAGTGTGTAAACTGGCAGACCTTCTTTTTGCGCGGCCAGAACAACTGCGCCGTGGTCGAGACCTGCGAGTGCCACGCCCTTGTCAGCCAAACCTCGCAAGAGACCCAACACACGTGAACTACTTCCACCATAGCCCACAGCCATGTCAATGATTAAAGTGCGTGGATTTTCCATGGATTACGATCTCTTTGCTTGCTGCCAGAGAACAGTGTGTTGTCCCGAGAAGTACCACAATAACCCCGCGATACTGGCGAAGTTCGTGGCGCATAAGAAATAAGGGAGCATAAATAGTTTGGCAAGCTTTGACTTTTTTAAGGAAGTATTTGAAAGAATACCGCCAACGAGAGCCATAAAATAGAATATCCCCTGAAGGATCATCAGGACGACGACGGTCATGTTTACGATTGATGACAGTGACAGCGCAGGGAGAATGGCGGCAAGGATAATGTTGGTGACCAGGGCGAGGATCATCAAGTGTGGAATGGCCAGTCTCAAGAATTTATGGGATATCACTTGAAAACGGAGCAGGCTTGATAGCTTGGGGAGATATTCCTTGCTCATCCATAGCATTTGATAGCGCCCGGCAGTCAATCGTCGTCTGCGGCTCACGTCATCGCCCATGGTATTGGTAGGACGTTCCCAGACAACGGATTTTGGCTCTGAAATAACGCGATAACCCTGGCTGATCGTCATCATGGCCAGATAGAAATCGTCCAAAATCACGTTGGTTGGAATGGGCTGCATAATGTCACGGCGCAGAGCCATCAAATGGCCTGTAGCAGCCACGGTTGAGTGAAGATCGCTTTCTCTTTGACGAATCAATGCTTCGTAGCGCCAGTACAATCCGCCTGATTCACTGGTCTCCAATTCTGAGGTCATCATCCGAGTTTGTGCGACGACACAACCAACTTTTTCATCTGCAAAATTGACAAGAAGTTCGCGCAGGGAATTTGGATTCAGGATCGTATCGGCATCGGTGATAACGTAAATTTGACCAGTAGCCAGGGTGAGTGCCCGATTGAGTGCCCCAACTTTTCCTGCTCTGGCGCCCTCGCTTAGCTCAACGCCCTTAGGAATATAAGTTCGAATAATTTCCACGGTACGGTCATCAGACGCATCATCGCATACGATGATTTGAAGTCGATCTCGCGGATAGTCGAGGCTGAGAATGTTATCCAGCTTCTCGTTGATTACGGCTTCCTCGTTGTGCGCGGGAATGACGATCGTGGCTGTGGGGAGGAAGTCGGTCTTTTTTATAGGGCGACGAAAAAACTTTGCCAACCCAACGATGATTAGCGGATAGCCAACATAGATATATATTAATAGTCCAAGGCTGATTACGAATAGAATAAAGAGAATGACAGCAAGAAAAGCCATGTTGCTCCGCAGATTATTTAGGATATTTGGGTAAATTTACTTGCTTGCGTATGCGTTGCAAACGCTACAGGGTCAATAAACCTGACAATTATGCTATGTTATAATGGATTATTAAATTGTAACACTAAACAATCAGCTTATTGGGAGTATTTGTTATGGAAATTCGGTTTTATTTTAAAATTATCCAGCGTGGATGGTGGATAATATTGGTTACAACCCTGGTGGCGCTCAATGTCTCCTTGGTGTATTCATATTATTTTACTACACCCATGTACGAGGCTGTCGCGCGCTTCATCGTAAGCCCGAATATGCAGAACACCGAGAGCAGGGATCTGGTGAACAGCCTTGAGGCGCTGGATAAACGCTCGATTATCTCCACCTATGCGGAAGTCCTCAACAGCCACCAGATCATCGAAAGCACGATGGAATTATTGCGCGAGAATCCAAATGACTTTCGCGGATACTCGACGTCTGTTACTGTAGTGCCTGATGCGAATATCATCCGTTTTAGTGTAAAGGGCCCTGACCCCGATGTGGCGGCTTTGCTGGCTAATAGTGTTGGTCAGCACGCAATTGATTACGTGAAGAATCTTTACGTGATTTACAACATCGACTTTCTCGATAAAGCATTGGTTCCGAGCGACCCCTACCAGCCCCAACCTGCCCAGGATGCGGGTCTGGCGCTCATGGTGGGATTGGTACTGGGTGTTGGTTTGGCGATCTTCAAGGATCAGATCACAGGCACACTTGACAAGCTGGGCCAGCGCAATATGTTTGATCTTGAATCCATGGCTTATACGCGTGTGTATTTTGAACGCCGTATGCGGCAGGAAATCATTAACCAGCCAGGCAGTGTCTTAACCTTTGGTGTGATCCACCTTTTAGGCATTCAGGAAATCTACGATTCCCTGCCACAGGCTTATATTAATCAAATATTACGCAAAGTTACGGAAACGCTGAAGTATCAATTGCGCGGCAATGATATTGTTGGCAGATGGTCTCAGCTGCAATTCAGTATTCTTCTGCCTTCCACTGACGGGCTTTCTGCAGCTAGTCGTTTGGAGCGTATTCGCGAACTATTAAATCAGCCGATTTCCCTCGAAGGAGAAGGCGGAGTTGATATTGTCCTTGACCCGAGAATCGGCTTTGCGGACCGGCAGGGTGGGGAATCGATCAATGTGTTGGTAACGCAGGTTGAAAAAGCCCTTGAAATATCCATGGAATCTGATGAAAAGGTCAGCATGTATAAGGTGCGGCCGTTCGGATAAGCTGGATATCGTTTATTTGGCTTCAAGCTGTTGTGAAGTTTATGATTTGCCACAGGTGTGTGGTTGAATTTGGTAATGCTGGTTAATGCTTTGGTAAATGGAGTTTATTTTATGAAAAAAATGTTCCTGATCTTGGGAATTCTAAGTATCTTGCTGATAACCCCATTTCATGTGGCTGCGCGTGCTCCTGAGCTGGATGTTCAGCCCGAGAAATATGCGGCGATCGAAATCAATGGTAATAAAGCGATCGTTCCTTTTCTTGATTTGGGTTACCGCGAAAGAACCCTGGTCAGTCCCTATGGTGTCACAAACTTGTATTTCAACACTCCGCTTAGCTGGAAGCTGGTCCCCGGCGGCGAAATAGAGATACATTATGATGTGTTTTTCAGTGGCGCAGACTTGGATAAGGTAATTGATAGCACAAACCCATATGGTGGGAATTTGCTTTTTACATTTAACGGTCAGATCATAGGAACAGCACCTTTGGAAGGGACTGGCAGTCATACTGTTCGGCTGGAAATTCCCGATACAGCTTTGCTTTCAATATTACAGGATGGCAGACATCAGTTAACGATCTCCCTGGATGCTCATTTTAGCTGTGACTACGATATCAATGCCAGAATTGTGATCAAGCCCACTTCGTTTTTTGACCTTGTATTTGAGGAATCAAGCCCGGAGTTAAATCTTTCACGTTTGCCCTCCCCGTTTTATTTGGAGAACTCGTTCATTCCTGACAGTACCCTTGTTGTGGTTGCAGATGAGCCGGGTGCTTTGGAATTGCAATCGGCATTAAATGTAATGGCTGGTTTTGGTTCCATGATCGGCAGGGAATATAACATGCAGTTGATCACGATTGGTCAGCTGGCAGGTTTTGACCCCAGTTTGTATCACATGATATTCGTGGGGACCGCAGATCGATTCCCAATCCTGACCGAAGTTAATTTTCAGATCCCCATTGCAGATGGCAAGTTCGTGAATCTCCCCCCTGCCTCCGAAGGAGATGGTGTGGTTGAGTTGGCAATTTCACCTTGGAATCCCAGCAAGGTGATCATGGCCGTAAGTGGAAATTCAGGTGAAGCAGTAATGAAGGCGGGACAGGCGGTTAGTTCTGGCCGTGTTTTTGTCTATAGCAGCCCTACACTTGCCTTTGTTTCCAATGTGCAGGTGCTTTCCGATACTCTGCCAATTGTTGAAGATTTCACCTTTGAAAGCCTGGGTTATGTCACAGAGACATTGTCCGGTATCGGGGTGAAATCCCAGGAATATATCTTTTACGTAAGCAAAGAACAGGTCTTGACCAAAGATGCTTATGTTGACCTGATTTATTATCACTCCGGCCTGTTGGATTATGGAGTCTCATCTTTCTCAGTTGACTTGAATGGACAGGTGATTTCCAGCACTCCCTTTAATAAGGAGTCGGAGCAGGTCACAACCTTGCGCATCAAGTTCCCGCCTGGCACACTTCGATTTGGCGAAAACCGTCTTGACATACGTGCCAGCATGATCGTTTTACCATCCTGTGATACTTCAGGTTTTTCCGACCCGTGGTTTACTGTTTCCAGTCAGTCGAGTATCCATCTTCCTGTCGCGACAGCTGGACTTAATGCCGAGCCCCTGTTGAAAGACTTGAAATTCTTCCCCGAACTTTTTGTCACCCACAGTGACCTTGGCGACATTGCCTTTATTTTCCCCAAGTCAGATGTTGCCAGTTGGGTGATCGCGGGCAAACTTGCGTTTAGCCTGGGCCAACAGTTCAATCCTTTGATCGCAAATCTGGAAGCGGCATATTCCGACGAAGTGCCGCAGGGTATTCACGATGACAATTCGATGATCATTCTCGGTCTTGCCAGCGAAACCCCATTCCTTACCGAGTTTAATGATATGCTGCCTGCACCCTTCGACATGGCAAATAATTTGGCCAGCGAACGTCAAATGCAGGTTGTATATCGAATTCCGGATGGGGTAAGCGTTGGCTATCTTGAATTGATGCTGTCCCCGTTCAATTCGGAAAAATCGATCCTGGTGGTCTCGGGCAATGATCGCGCCGGAGTTCTCCTTGCAGGAGATGGCCTGTTGGTGAATGAACTGGAAACCCAGTTGGCGGGTGTGTTCGCAATAACGAACGGAAAGCAGGTTGCTACTGGGAATGCTTCTTCGCCATTTTCAATTGTGGATAATGTTGTTCCGGGCGCTGTCGCGGTTAATACCACTCCGATCCCCGAAATCCTGAATGGCGGTGCTCCGGTGGTGGAGCGTCCCGTTTGGTTGCTGCCAGCAATCATCATTTCCTCATTGATCGTTGTCGGCGTTCTGGGCTATGTTGCGGTTTCAGCGCTTGCAAAGAGGCGTCAGGAACGCCTTAAGATCCTTGCTGGTGAGGCGAGAGCCAATCAGACAGACGAAGAAAAATAGCGAACAACTGAAAAATGGGAGTGCTGACTGAACAGCACTCCCATTTTATTTATACTTTTCCATAGTGGCATTCTCAAGAATGCGGAATCCCAGATCGACCAGCCGCTTCAATTCGGACCCTGAAACTGGTCGGCCATTCTCCAGTTTTTCCAGCACCCTTAGCAAGGCCCCACGCACTCCGCTCGCACGATGTGCCCAATAAGAATCAGCCGATATGCGCTCAAGGCGGGCCAGCAGCATTTCGAGTAATTGGTTTTGTATTTTTGTATTTTCCATTTCGGATCTCTTCAGAACTTGCGCCTGCGTTGAATTGCATCGACCACGGTCAACCCCATCAGGCTGTTGTAGGTATGAGTAGCGAGGATATTGCTTTTTGCAGGTGGTTCAAAAGTGTGCAAATGGACCTCTGCATAATTTGTCTCGGTCAATGTAACGATTTGATTGAAATTGACCGCGTATCCGTATCGGGTGGAGCAATCTTGCGATGGGCGGATCCACTGTCCGTTATGTAAAAAGATGCGGCCTGCCGGTCGAGCAGATCGGATATCCTTTACGATCGGGTTTTGCGGATGAGCTGTCCAGTTATCTGCAAGAGGATCATCCGAATAATAAAGATGCAATGTGTCCCAACTGGAGCCGCCTTCCTCATGGATGTTCGCAAACAGCCACCACTTCCCATTTGCCTCCAGTAATGTGGTATCCACGGCGCGGATGTTTTTCATCAATGCCTTTTCGAATTCCCATTGATCAGGAAAACGTGTACAGCGATATAGCTCGATCGCATTGTTCTTCCCTGTTTCGGGAATCATATACAATTGCCCTTCGTGTTCAAAAAGAAAAGGATAGGAAAGATGATACGGTCTTTCCAGCACCACTTGATTTGAGATAATGTTCAGGTTTTGATCAAGCTGCAAACAGGCGATGCGACCCCGATGAGTCGAAAAAAGAAGTTCTTCGATGAAGAGATAATGGCTGCCGTTATGCATCCAAATGAACGGGTCCGCCCAGAAACGGTCCATAGGCGGTGTGAGGTGTTTGAGCTTTTCCCATGAAAGAACGTTGTAGCTTATTTCTGACGCAACCAGAATTTCCCACTGATCTAAAACAAAAAACGAACGCACCTTTTTCTGTATTCGCTGGAAAAGGTGCGCCAAAAAGGAATTGTTCATTGGTTTTATACTACCATTTGAGAAAAACAAGGCGCCCCAGGCAGGAGTTGAATTCATAACATCCCCCCTGTGGGGGCAACTGCTGATTGAAACAAGGCGCCTCAGGCAGGAGTCGAACCCACAACCTACTGATCCGAAGTCAGGCGCTCTATCCATTGAGCTACTGAGGCGTGTCCGAAATTATACACGATTTGCCGCACACCTCGTAAATGAAGAACAATACTTGGGGAGGTTTGCCAACATGACAAGCCGCATGATAGAATCATTTCATCCCGTCTGGAAAGGACATTTTATTCATGGCAGATATTAAGGCTTTTGCGGAGCAGGTGATCGGAAATCTGGAAAAGGTGATCGTAGGCAAACGGCAATCCGTTGAGCTGATCGTGATCGGATTGTTGTGTCAGGGACATGTATTGATCGAAGATGTGCCTGGAGTGGGGAAGACAATGCTGGCGCGCGGCCTGGCCCGTTCCCTGGATTGTATTTTCAACCGTATCCAGTTTACCCCCGACATGCTGCCGAGTGATGTGACGGGTGTCTCCATTTATAACCAGCAGAAGGATAAGTTCGAATTTCGTCCTGGTCCCATCATCGGGCAAATCATCCTTGCCGATGAGATCAACCGCGCCACGCCCAAAACGCAGGCTGCCTTGCTCGAAGCGATGGAAGAGCATCAGGTCACTGTGGACGGTGTGACGCACCCGCTGCCAGACCCATTCATGGTATTGGCAACCCAGAATCCGATTGAATATGAAGGCACCTTTCCGCTCCCCGAGGCACAACTGGATCGTTTCCTGCTTCGCCTGCGACTGGGGTATCCCTCGATTGCCGATGAACTCCGCGTGTTGAGCGACCAGCAGATCCAGCATCCACTGACGACCTTGAAAGCTGTAGTAAAGACAAAAGAGATTTTGCAGGCGATCGATGATGTTAAACACATTTATGTTTCCCCAGCCGTAAAAAGCTATATTGTTGAGTTGACCACCCGTACCCGTCAAAGCACGGATGTGTATCTGGGGGCAAGCCCGCGCGGCAGTCTGGCACTGGCAAAAGCTGGGCGCGCGCGTGCCGCTCTGATGGGCAGGGATTATGTTCTGCCCGATGATATTCAAGCCCTTGCTGTGGCGGTATTGGCACATCGCATCATCGTCAGCCCTGCAGCCCGCCTGCGTGACCTGAGCTCCGACCGCATTGTACAGGAAGTGGTTCAAGCCACACCTGTGCCCGGTGGCGAATTTTCATCCGAGTCTGCACCTGCACGGAAGAAGACGAAATGAGATCTGGGCGAATCCTCCTCGCCCTGTTGCTGTTGATTGGTGTTGTGGGGGTGTTGACCACCGGAGCCGCGATTTACTCGCGCTTCATGTATTTAAGCTTGTTGCTCGGAATTGGCAGTTGGATTTGGACTCATTGGACGGCCAGAGGCATGGGCTTGCAAAGATTTTCACGTTTGCAGCGTGCCAACGTGGGGGATATCTTTGAAGAGCATTTTGAAGTGGCGAATAACAGCCGCGTCATTGCCCCGTGGATCGAGGTTTATAACCAATCTCCAATTCCTTTTGTTTCAGGTTCCCGATTATTCACTTTCGTTGTTGGCCGCCAAAAACGGACTCACCTTGCACGCACCTGGCTTACGCGCCGCGGCGGGTTTCCACTTGGCCCAACGCGTATTTCAACGGGAGACCCGTTCGGTTTGTTTCGTGTCAGCAAGGATATCCCTGCTTCACAAACCCTGATCGTGCTGCCCATGATCTTTGAAATCAAGTCCTTCCTGTTTCCGCCCGGCCTTTTGCCGGGCGGGCAGGTTATCCGCCGCAAGTCACCGGATATCACCCCGCATGCGGCTGGGGTGCGCGAATACGTGCATGGTGATGCGATGAAACGCATCCACTGGCCCACCAGCATTCGTAGAAATCATTTGATGGTGAAAGAGTTCGAGCAGGATCCGCAGGCTGAGGTCTGGTTGTATCTGGATTCGCAAAGAGATGTACATATCGAAAGGCCGTACCTGTTCGATGAAGTGACAGTGGAAGCAATGATGTTTGGCAAGCGCCCCAAGTTTCAATTGCCGCCTTCCACACTGGAATATGCGATCAGCATCACTGCTTCGCTTGCGCATTATTTTGTTGAACGGCGCCGCGCAGTGGGCTATGCGAGTGCAGGCCAAACTTTCACGGTGCATCCCGCTGATCGAAGCGAACGTCAGGAAGCGAAAATTTTGGAGACGCTTGCATTTGTGGAGGCCAATGGCAGCCTTTCCATTGCCGCACTGGTAGCGGCGCAATCTTCGCAGATGCCGCAAGGTTCAAGTGCCGTCATTATCACACCTTCAACCCGCCCTGATCTTCTTTTCGCAGTGGACGATCTGCAAAGGCGTTACCTGCGCCCGGTTGTTGTCTTACTTGATGCTGTATCCTTTGGCGGCAAAGGTGCCGCCACTGAAGGCCTTGTCCGTGCTTTGCGTGAGCGGCGGGTGCCTGTTTGCGTCGTCGCTTGTAACGCCAATCTTTCGCAGGTTCTTTCAGAATTTTCCTCCGATTTCATTTCACAGGATATGCGTACATGGCAAACACACGTGTTACCACAATAGATCTTCATTTTCAAAATAAGACGCAGGCAATTGCGTCTTATTTAATTCGACAGAAAGACGCCGCGGTTTTGATCGAAAGCGGACCAGGCTCGACTCTTTCCGCGCTGGAAGCTGGTCTGGCGAAGGAAGGCTTATCTCCCCGCGACATTACCCACGTCCTGCTCACGCATATTCATTTGGACCATGCCGGGGCTGCGGGTTGGTTTTCAAAACAAGGGGCGCAGATTTTCGTCCACCCGAATGGGGCGCCGCATTTGTTGAACCCCGAGAAATTGATCGCCAGCGCCACACGTATTTATGGCGACAGGATGGGAACTCTCTGGGGTGAGTTTCTGCCTGTTGAACAGAACCAGCTCACAGTCCCGAATGATGCGGAGGAAATTGCCATCGGCAACCTGCGATTTACCGCGATCAATACGCCAGGCCACGCAGAGCATCATTATTCCTATTTATTTGAAGATATGTGTTTTAGCGGCGACGTGGGCGGGGTGCGGATTCCGGGCTTTCCATATTTGCGCGCGCCGATGCCTCCGCCCGAATTGCATTTTGGAAGATGGCGCGAGAGCATTTTGCGTTTGAGGTCATTGAAGTTTTCCCGAATCGCGCCGACGCATTTTGGGATTTTCGATGATGTGGACTGGCATTTAAACGAGTTGCAAAAGAACCTTGATGAGGCTGAGAAATGGCTTGAAGAGATCATGCCCGCCGACCCGCCCGTGGACGAGTTGCGCGAAAAATTTGCGGCGTGGATGAATGGACAAGCTGCCGCCAAAAATCTGAGCGAAGATGTGCTGCGCGCCTATGAATTGGCGAACCCTCTCGGCATGGGCGCCGACGGTTTGATGCGTTATTGGAAGAAGGTGCGGAGTTCGCCCATGGCATGACGTTAATATGCAAACTATGGCGAAATGTCACGCGTAAAGTATGATGCTTGAAACGTGGCAGAATCCCACTATAAAGATATACTTTCACAACAAGGAGTAACTATGAAGGACTTTCTCGCGATCTCAGATTATTCATCTGATGAAATTCAAGACCTGCTTGACCTGGCAGTAAAACTGAAGAAGCAATACTTTAAAAAAGGAAACAAACCCATTTTCAAAGGCAAGGTGCTGGGAATGATCTTCCAGAAGCCGAGCCTGCGCACGCGTATTTCATTTGACATGGCCATGCGTCATTGCGGCGGCGATGCGCTTTATCTTTCTCCGAGTGAGATCGGCCTCGGCAAGCGCGAATCCATTGCGGATGTGGCGCGCGTGCTATCTGGTTATGTGCAGGGACTCATGGCGCGTGTGTTCGAGCATGAGCATGTGCTCGAACTTGCGAAGTGGTCTGAGATCCCCGTTGTAAATGGCTTGAGCGATTACAACCATCCCTGTCAGGGCATGGCGGATGCATTGACCATTCAGGAAAAATTCGGGAAGAAGTCCCGCGGTTTGAATGTGAGCTATGTGGGTGACGGAAATAATGTCACAACTTCGTTGATGCACGTTTCTGCACAGCTTGGCTGGAATGTGACTGTTGCCACTCCCGAAGGATACGACGTCAACCCGAAGGCCATTGAAATTGCCCAGAAGATCGCGAAGAAGACCAAGAGCAAATTGACCTTTGTGCGTGACCCGCATGAGGCGGTCAAAGGCGCGCATGTGATCTACACCGATACCTGGACCTCGATGGGTCAGGAAGAGGAAACTGCCAAGCGCGAGAAAATCTTCCCTCCGTATCAGGTGAATGCGAAATTGGTCAGTGAAGCGAGCAAGGATGTGATCGTGATGCATTGTCTGCCTGCGCATCGCAACCAGGAGTTGACTGATGATGTGGCGGATGGCAAGCACTCTGTCATCTTCCCGCAGGCGCACAACCGCCTGCATGCGCAAAAGGCAATCTTGGCGCGCCTGTTTGACGTGGCGTAGAGATTAGGATCAGGATTTGGAAATCGGGAATCGGTTTTCAAATCCCAGATGTCTTAATTTGAATGTTGAAACTCAATTATTTATGGGATAACCGACAAATGAATACACAAGACTTTATCAAGATGGAAGAACAATACGGCGCGCACAATTACCATCCGCTCGATGTGGTCATCGAAAAAGCGGAGGGTGTGTGGGTCTATGATGTGGATGGAAAGAAGTATCTCGATTGTTTGAGCGCGTACTCTGCCGTCAATCAAGGGCATGTACATCCTGAAATCCTCAAGGCATTGCTTGATCAGGCCAAGCGCGTTACGCTGACCTCACGTGCCTTCCGCAATGACCAGTTGCCGCTGCTCTACAAGGAACTTTCCGAGATGACTGGCTACGAAATGTCGTTGCCAATGAACTCGGGTGCTGAAGCGGTTGAAACTGCGGTGAAACTCGCCCGCAAATGGGCGTATCAGGTGAAGAAGGTCCCGCGCCATCAGGCGGAGATCATCGTCGCTTCGGGTAACTTCCACGGGCGCACGGTGACCATCGTTTCATTCTCCACCGAACCCTCCTATCGCGATGACTTTGGCCCCTTCACCCCGGGCTTTGTCACCGTCACCTATGGCGATGCAGATGCCATCGAAAAGGCCATCACGCCGAACACCGCTGCCGTGCTGCTTGAGCCCATTCAAGGCGAGGCTGGGGTCATTATTCCGCCCGCTGGATATTTGAAGAAGGTTGCAGAGACCTGTAAGAAGAACAATGTCCTATTCATGGCGGATGAAATTCAAACGGGTCTCGCCCGAACTGGGAAACTGTTCGCTTCACATCATGAGGATGTCCGCCCCGATGTAGTGATCATCGGCAAGGCGCTTGCTGGTGGTTTTTATCCTGTTTCGGCAGTGCTGGCAGACAAGCCCATTCTCGGTTTGTTCCAACCTGGTGAGCATGGCTCCACCTTTGGCGGCAATCCGTTGGCTGCGGCAGTCTCACGTGCGGCGTTGCGTGTGATCCGCGAAGAGAAGCTGGCTGAACGCTCCATGCAGTTGGGTGAGTATTTTGTTGAGCAGTTGAGTGAGATTTCCAGTCCGCATATCAAAGAAGTACGCGGACGCGGCTTGTTGATCGGCGTTGAGCTTAAACCTGAGGCAAAAGGTGCGCGTCGTTTTTGCGAAGCATTGCAGACGAAGGGCATCCTCGCGAAAGAGACCCACGATAATGTCATTCGCTTTGCTCCACCGCTGGTGATTGACAAGGAAACCATAGATTGGGCGCTTCCATCCATTCGTGAAGTGCTAAATATGAAGTAATCTTGAGACCCTAAAGGTTTTGAAAACCTTTAGGGTTTTTTACGGAGGCATAAATGTATATCGGAATTCCAAAAGAAAGTAGAACTCTTGAGTATCGTGTGGGTCTTTCCCCAGCCGGGGCCGAGATTCTGACTCAGAACGGGCATCAGATTTTCGTTGAGCATGAAGCGGGCGTCATGGCTGGCTTCAGCGACGCGGATTATGAGAAGGCCGGTGCGCGTCTTGTTTTTTCCAAAGAAGAAGTCTTTGGCCGCGCAGATCTGTTGTTGAAAGTTGCACGCCCCATGCAGGAGGAATTGAACTGGCTTCGCCCTGATTCGATCCTGGCGGGTTTTCTGCACCTCGCTTCGACCCAGCAGGACAAGATTGACATCCTGCTTGAAAAGAAGATCACGTCGGTGGCCTATGAACAGATTCAGGCGCCAGACGGCTCGCTGCCTGTTTTGCGACCGTTCAGCCAGATCGGCGGTGCAATGGCGGCTCAGATCGCGGCGCGCCTGCTTCAGAACAATTGGGGCGGCAAGGGCATTTTGATGGGCGGTGTGCCTGGCGTACCGCCAGCCGAGGTGGTTATTTTAGGCGCAGGCGTAGTTGGCACATATGCCACACAAATGTTCCTCGGAATGGGCGCACATGTAACAGTGATCGACCATAACCTCGCCGCGCTCCAGCGCATTTGGGATCGTTTCCCGACCATCGCTACAAAGATGTCTACGAAGCGCAATATTGAACGTTCGGTAATGTATGCGGATGTGGTTGTCGGTGCAGTGTTATCGCCCGGTCAGCGCACACCGATCCTAATCTCGCGCGAAATGGTGCGTTCGATGAAACCACGCTCCGTTATTATGGATGTCAGTATCGATGAGGGCGGATGTGTTGAAACCTCGCGCCCAACCACACATGAACATCCTGTTTACATCGAAGAAGGTATTTTGCATTATTGTGTGCCGAATATGCCGGGCGCTGTCGCCCGCACCGCCACACATGCTTTTGTGAATTCCGCCATACCGTATATCACTGAAATTGCTGCACTTGGAACGAAAGAGATTTTGAGCAATCCATCCCTTGAACCTGCGATCAATACGCACAACGGCAAGCTGCTCAACCTTGTGCGTTTGAGCGCGCAGCAGGAGGATGAATAATATGACCACAGCTGGTATTTATCAATCAAGGGTGACGACCGCACAGGAAGCGGTCAAAACCATCAAATCGGGGAACCGCGTCTTTCTCACCGGTAACGTGTCGGTGCCTCAAAAGATTTTAGCGGCGCTGGTGGAGTATGCCCCGAATCTCACTGATGTGGAGATCTGTCAGGCGTTGACCGTGGGCTCTGCCGATTATGTCGGCCCTGAAATGGAAGGCCACCTGCGCGTGAACTCGATGTTCATCAGCGCGAATATTCGTAAGGCAGTGCAGGAAGGCCGCGCCGATTTTACACCTGTTCTGCTTTCTGAATTTCCCCTGTTATTTAAACGCGGCGTGCTGCCATTGGACGTTGCTGTCATCCACGTATCCACACCAGATGAGCATGGCTTTTGCAGCTTGGGCGTGGAAGTGGGACTCACCAAGTCTGCGGCTGAATCGGCGAAGATCATTATTGCTGAAGTCAACGAACAGATGCCGCGAACGTTGGGCGATGCGTTCATTCACGTCAGCCGCCTGACCCATATCGTGCCAGTCAACTATCCGATTCCCGAACATAAGATGGCTTCGGAAGGCGATTCGGAAGTTGTAAAACAGATCGCCGGTCACGTAGCTTCATTGATCCCCGATGGCGCGACCATGCAGCTTGGCATTGGCTCGATTCCCGATGCCGTTTTGAAATTCCTCTTCGATAAAAAAGACCTCGGCATTCATACCGAGTTATTCTCAGATGGCGTGATCGACCTCGTCAACGCGGGCGTGCTGACCAATGCCCGCAAGTCCCTGCACCCTGGCAAGGTGGTCGCTGGGTTCATTCTCGGCACCAAGAGACTGTATGAGTGGGTCAACGATAACCCGATGGTTGAAATGCATCCCACGGAATATGTGAACGACCCGTTCATCATTGCCCAAAACGACCGCATGGTGGCCGTCAATTCCGCCATTGAAGTGGACTTGACCGGGCAGATCTGCGCGGACAGCATCGGACCGAAACTGTACAGTGGCGTAGGCGGCCAGTTGGATTTTGTCTACGGCGCCTCACGCTCGAAGGGTGGTGTTCCGATCATTGCACTGCCAAGTGTGGCAAGCTTGCGAGATGGAACAAAGTTAAACAAGATTACATCCATGCTCAAGCAGGGTGCTGGCGTGGTTACCAGCCGTAACCATGTCCGCTTTGTGGTCACCGAACACGGCATTGCCGACCTGTATGGCAAAACCATTCGTCAGCGGGCGCAGGCCTTGATCAATGTGGCCGACCCGCAATTCCGCGAAGACTTGGCCAAACAGGCGAAAGAATTGCATTACCTGTAACAGATTTTCACTCGAAAGAACGTGCCGCAGGGTTTCAGACCTTGCGGCATTTTTTGAATAAGTCCGTTTTGCCATTCAGCGAAATTCGTGTGTGTCAAAATTAACAAATCAATAACCTGCATGCCTTGACATCATCGGCTTTTTTACCTATCATAGTTTCCGTCAACCGTATAAGCAGGGGGTGGGCGCTGGAAATTCCCTTTTCACAGCGCATCTTTTTGCCGTTTTTGGGGTGTATTATTCAATTGCCATCAGCAAACGGTTCTGGTTGAACTTTATTACACTTTTAGAAGGAAGTAAGTGATCGTATGAGAAGAGCAAAGATCGTCGCAACCATCGGCCCTGCCTCTGATTCAGAGCAGGCTCTCGAATCATTGATGAAAGCGGGAATGAACATCGCCCGCCTCAATTTTTCCCACGGAACACACGAACAGCATCAGAAACGCGTCGCCGCCATTCGCGCAGTTTCAAAACGGCTTGGATTGCCGATCGGCATCCTGCAGGATTTGCAGGGACCAAAGATCCGTGTCGGCAAGCTTGTAGCGCCGTTGCAACTTGAAGTGGATGAACAGATTTGTTTATTCGCCACAAATGATGAGCCCCGCAAACCAACAACCAACTCCTGCCAGTCGATTTCCGCGAACTATTTGACTCTGTCCACGAAGGCGATCGCCTGCTGTTGGATGATGGCCGCCTTGCGCTGCAGGTGGTCACTGCCAAAGGACGCGTGGTTCACGCAAAGGTATTGGTGGGGGGTACATTGTCCTCGCACAAAGGCATCAACCTGCCTGGTGTAAAACTTCGTATCGCGGGCTTTACCGAAAAAGACAAGGCCGACCTTGCTTTTGGGATCTCTCAAGGTGTGGATGCAGTCGCCATTTCCTTCGTGCGCAGCGCCGATGATGTAAAGGCGGTTCGTGCCGCGCTAGAGGAATTTTCAAAGGGAAGGTTTGTCACACCGCTTCTCATTGCAAAACTTGAAAAACCCGAAGCGCTCAATGAACTCGAAGAAATCCTTGACGTGGTGGATGGTGTGATGGTTGCCCGCGGCGACCTCGGTGTGGAACTTCCCCCCGAACGCGTGCCGTCCCTGCAAAAGCATATTATTCATTCTGCCAATGCGCGTGCCAAACTCGTCATCACCGCCACGCAGATGCTTGAATCCATGATCCAGAATCCATTGCCCACACGTGCTGAAGCCTCCGACGTGGCGAATGCCATCTTCGATGGCACCGATGCCGTGATGCTTTCCGCTGAAACTGCTTCGGGTGAATATCCGAGCGAGGCGGTCTCCATGATGTCGCGCATCGTCAGCGAAGCCGAGTCTCATTTCACTGAATGGGGCAGCCGTCAGGACGGCAGGGCAGGCCTCGGCGATAGCGATGCGGCTTCGATGGCTCGCGCCGCAAAGGCATTGGCGACCGACCCCGAAGTCAGCGCGGTCTCCGTCTTCACCATGCAGGGACGTTCCGCCTGGCTGATGTCCAAAGGCCGCCCATCAAAAAACATTCTTGCGTTCACGCCTGAGTACGATACCTTCAATCAGCTTTCGTTCCTGTGGGGCGTTCAGCCGCATCTCACGAAATTCGCCAACACCATGGATGAAATGCTTGCCAATGTAGATGCCGTGCTTCTGAATTCAGGTATTCGTTCCGGGCAGCAGGTCGTGCTTGTCTGCGGATACCCCGTCGGCGCACAGCGCCCGCCCAACATGGCCCTGCTTCACACCGTCGGCAGCGACGCGTCTGTCAATCTTGCACGCAAACTTGCTGAAAACAACGTGAAGAAATAATTTTTTGGGGATGTCCAACCTGTTGGATTTCCGCCCTTATAAAGATCAACAAAGCGGATGCAGTTTTCTACAAACTGCATCCGCTTCTTTCTTAACCGATAGCTGATTCTACGAAATTGGGTTGTATCGTGCTTATTCTCTGGTTGCAATTAAAATGCCGACGCTGATTAAAGCGCCGCCGAACAGGAAGAGGGGGGTGATTGTTTCGGAGAGGAAAAACCACCCGAGCAGCGTACCCACTACCGGCTGGGCAAAGAACGTCAACGATGCCACGGCGGCGGGTAATTCTGCGAAGGCGTAATTCCACAGGAACATGGCAATGGCCGTTGAGATGATCCCCAAAAACAATAGGCCACCGATGATTCCCGGCGTGATCGCGCCAACGCCCTGTGTGTTGACTTCCCAAAACCCGAATGCGATGCTCGATGGCAGGCCGCCCAGCAGCATTACCGCGCTGGAGGTAAGCAGGTCACCCGATTGACTGACTTTGCGCACCAGCACCGAATACAGCGCCCAGGTGAGCGCCGCCGCAAGCAGACTCATATTGCCCCAAAATAAAGTGGGGGAGAGTTCGGCGTTGCGCGGGTCGATCACGGCCAACACTCCAAGTGTGGATACGACCAATGCAACGATGCGGCGTGTGGTTGTTTTTTCGCCAAGTAAAAACGGTGCAAAGATCAAAACAAAAGCGGGCGTGGCCGAAGTGACCAGCGACCCGTTGGATGCCGTGGAAAGTTTCGTGCCCACGAATTGAAAACCAAGCGAGATGCCATAACCGACCACGCCGACGAGAAGGCTTTTCCAGAATTGTTCCTTCGTAAATTCGGTCTTGCTTTTGCGAAAATAAATAATGATTCCCAATACCAGCGCCCCCATGACAAGACGAATGCTCAACAATGCGAATGGCGGAATGACATCCAAAACCACTTTGCTGACAACATACATCCCGCCCCAAATGGACGCGGCCCCCAATCCTGCGAGTAACCCTGCGAAGCTGTGTTTTTGCATAGTTCCCGATTATATCGAAAAGTACTTTGCCTGGCTCCATTTTCAAAATCAAGCAGTGGAAGTCAACCCCTTTGCCGTAGAAAACATGGTTTTGTATCGCCGAGAAGATTTTTGTTGAAAATGCTTACGCCGACACGGCGGGAATTAGACGTTCAGACGCCCACATTTTGTAAGCTGCACGGGCGTTGACTTCATGTGTGGCATGCCAGTTTTTCATTTTTTCAATCGCCCAATACTGAAGCGCATAACCTTCGTGCGAGGTTTTCAACTCGCCGCCTGTAACTTCGCACAAATGCACGACCGATACCGTGGTGTGTGGACCCATTTTGGCATTTGGTTTGCGGGTGAAGACGCCGACCAGTTGCTTGATCTTTACCTCCAGGCCAGTTTCTTCGCGTACCTCCCTGATGACCCCTTCGGCTGGCGTTTCGTTTGGTTCGACGAATCCGCAGGGCAGGCACCACCCGCTGCCATCGGATCTTTCCATCAGCAGAATCTCACCGTTTTCATTGAAGATCGCGGCATCGGTTCCAACCTTTGGCGTGATGGTTCCAAGCTCGCCGAGGAATTGCTGTTTTATCTTTTCTTCGGGGGCCGTCAAAATCTCGCTGTATGTTTGAGCTGCCATATCCAGCAGACGTTCATAACGCTCCCTGTCGTATTCATTTGAGGTGTAGCGCAGGCCATTGCGCGCAATGGCTTGGATGGTATCCAATAGAGAGAAAATATCCATGTCTGAATTCCAGGTCCTATCTGGAGACCATATTCAAAAATGTGTTCACAACATTCGGGTCGAAGTACTTCCCTGCAAAAGACTCGATGTATTTGATAACCCTTTGCCTCTCCCATGCGCGGCGATAGGGACGATTGGAGAGCAGGGCATCCCAGACATCCACCACGGAGAAAATGCGCGCCGCCAGTGGAATTTCCTCTCCCTTCAGCGCCCGGGGATATCCGCTCCCGTCCCAGCGTTCGTGGTGTGAATAGGGGATTTCA
This sequence comes from Candidatus Villigracilis affinis, assembly GCA_016718275.1. Taxonomy (GTDB): domain Bacteria; phylum Chloroflexota; class Anaerolineae; order Anaerolineales; family Villigracilaceae; genus Villigracilis; species Villigracilis affinis. The sequence goes on along the minus strand of JADKEA010000011.1, from coordinate 115,605 downwards.
AGCGCGGGGCGGAGATAGGCAATCGGCTGCAGCATCTCATAGGCATAGACAGGGTGCTGGCGCATCACTTTCCATTCGCTGGCGGTCAATTTCCCGGGCTTGAGCAGGATGTGGTCAGGCACGCCCATTTTGCCAATATCGTGCAGAAGAGCTCCGCGATGGATATGCACAAGTTCTTCCGTTTTTAACCCGATGGCGTTGGCGAGCTGCATTGTCATTTCTGTGACGCGTTGGGTGTGGCCTTCGGTTTCCCTGTCGCGCAGGTCCAAAGCACGAGACCAGCCTTCGATGGTGTTATCGTAGGCGAAGGTTAATTCCTGATTCGATTGTTGCAGATTTTTGAACAACTCGGCGTTGTCGATCGCGAGGGCCGCCTGCCCGGCCAGGGTTTCCATCAAGTCGAGCCATTCTCCGTCTGGATGGAAAGGTGTGTGATGGAAGACTTCGAGAACGCCTTTCACCTCGCCTTTGGCGATCAGTGGGTTGGCGTGATAGGCGCGGATATTTTCAGAGCGGGCAAATTCAGAATTCGCAAATGACTGATTTACGCTCGATAAATCACTGATGCTGATCTGTCTTCTCTCCAGAGCTGCCAGCCCTGCATATTTTTCGCCCAGACGCAATCGCGCGCGTTTGATGATTTCTTCATTGAGGAATCCCTGGCCGTTTAAATATTCAAGCATTTGCGTAGATGGATTCAGGCGCAGGATGCAAACTGCGCCCGCTTTTAGCTGTGCCATTGCGTTGTTGATTAACAGGTTGAGTGAAACAGACAGATCAAAGTTTGAGGCGATCGTCTGGTCGATCTGGCGGAGCATGGAAATATGGATCAGGTTACGTTTGGTCTGTTCGTGCAGGCGGGTGCGGTGGATCGCATTTCCGGCGATCTCAGCCAGTGTTGTCAGCAGGCGTACTTCATCGGCAGTTAATTCGCGCGGCTTCTGCACGGAAATAAAAAGAACGCCAACCACCTCCTGGGATGTCCGAATGGGTACGCAGACGGCATCCCAGCCATCGGGAATCTCGCCTTGGTTTTGTGCGGCATCCTTTGAATGATAGACCTCACCGCTGGAGTAGACGTATGCCGCAATGCTGTCAGCGGGGACTTGTGCCTGTTGTTCAGCAACCCCGAACCAGCCGCGTTGGAGGCGCGAGCGTAGCGCGTCGATTTCTGGATCGTAGAGGAAGATGCTGCCTGTGTCTGTGTTGAGCGCATTCAGGGTTTCGTCCAGCAGGCCGGGAAGCATTTCGTTGAGAGAATTTGCGGCGCGCAATCTGCCCGAGACTCGGGCTATGGTTTCAAGTTCATTCAACCTGTTGAATGTGTTTTCCAGCAGCCTTGCGTTGTAAATGGCGGCGGCGGCCTGGCTGGCAAACAATTCCAATAAGCGGGCTTCGGCTTCCGTATATTTGCGGTTGGAGCTACCTGTTTCACCAATGGTCAGCACGCCGATCATTTCCCTGCTGTAAAGCATTGGCACACAAAGTACGGCGTTGATATCGAGACCGTCGAAAATGTCTGAGCGATGTTCCCAGGTGGCGTAATCATCCACGATAATGGATGTGCGTTTTTGGGCGGCCCTTCCACTCGCGCCCTGCCCGATTTTTAAACGGACGATGCCCGGGGGAAACATATTGCCAACGCGGACCGCAAGATTAAGGTATCCATGGGCGGCATCGTACAGGTAAAAGCCTGCGGCGCTCGAACCAAGCAGAGATGCGGCACGATTTCCGATCACCTGCAAAACAGATTTTAGATCTCCCTGGCTTTGGGCAAGGTGATGTGCTGTGTCATAAAGCATGGCGAATTCGTCAGCGCGTCGACTGGCTTGTTCTTCGGCCAGCTTTCGTTCAGTGATATCGAAGATGAATCCCAAAGAGAGGAAGGAATTCCCGTTTTCATCGCGTGCAACGGTGGCTTCGTCGCGGACCCAGATCATGCGTCCATCGCGCGTGAACATTCGATATTCGAGCTTGACCGGTTCTCCTGTGGCCTTGGATTGCATTTCCACTTCTGTAACGAGTTGACGGTCGCTAGGATGAAGACAGTCTTGCCAGATTTGCGGGTCAGCCAGCCATTCTTCTGCTGTGTAGCCCAACAAGTCTTGGATCTGCGGGCTGACGAATTTCCAGTGCATATCCGGGCCGAGTCCGGCGCTGTATACCACGGCTGGTATGCGCTCAACGATCTGCTGGTATCGGAATTCGGCATCTCGCATGGCTTGTTCGGCATGTTTGCGTTCGGTTAGATCGGTAAAGGCAACAAACACCCGTTTCCAGGTCTGTTCGGAACCGTAGGCAAAACTTAAACGTAAAGCAACTGTGCGCATTTCACCGCGCATATTGAGCGTGTCGAATTCTGTTTCGTAGGATGTGTGCCCGTGTGCCAGTTCGATAAATTGTTCGCGGAAAACCCTGAAACTCTGACTGTCGATACGGATCGGGGATGTTGTCTTATCGATCAACTGCGACTTGTCTTCAGCTTGATAAAACTGGAGTGCAGCCTGGTTGACATTTACCACCTTGATTCGATTTACACATTCCGTGACCGCTTCCGGGTGGTCGTCGAAGTAGGTGGAAAGATCGGTGATCCCGGATTCAAACAGCCCGTAGAGGAATTCACGAATGGCGGAGAAATCCTCCTCCCAAATCCCTACCGGCACATTTTCGAACAACTCATAAAAATGCTTCTGGCTGGCACGTAGTTCTTCTTCCGCGCGTTTTCGCTCAATTGCCAGAGCCACCTGCCCGGCGGTCGAAGCGAGGAATTCTTCGTCACGCTCCGAATAACAGCCTTCATTCTCGTAGTCTTGTACAACCATCACGCCGATCGGTTCCCCGCCAATTTTTAGAGGAACCCCCAACCATGAAAGGGAATTGTTTCCGATCAACTCCATTTCACCCTGTGTAACCAGTTGGTCGAAGCGTTCCTCGGTTAACAATAGCGATTGACCTGTTCGGTATACATAGGAACTCGCGCTCCTCTTCATTTCAACCTGGGGAGGCAGGGGTAGATCGAATTTGTCAGCAGAGTACACCTCTTCAAACAGCCCGGTTGTTTTGTTTTTCAGTATGACGAAATAATTATCGGCGCTAAGCGCTCTTTTTATAAGTCCCACTTGAGCGGGAAAGCGGCTGCCGTCCCTGCGCTGGGCCATTAACTCGCGCCCTATCATTTGTCTGGATTGTGGATGATTATGATACGTGTTTCTGTGTGAGACGTGATGATGCCGCTGGTGTGTCGGTACGAGTTGTTCGATCTCAATTCCCAATAGCGTCCCCGATTCGTAACCAAAAACATGTTCTGCCTGTTCATTGGCGAGGGTGATATATCCATCGGTGTTCACGATCAGCATGCCATGCGGGATCGCTTTTATCGTTGTCAGGAAGTTGTCCTCGAGGTATTTACTTTCCTTCTTATTTTTCACTCCCCATAACCATGAAGCGGCAACCACGGACAGAGTAATTAATGCAGATACGCCCATTCCGTAATTTGGATACAGGAGAATAAACAGCAGAATATAAAAGACCGCGGCGATGAAAGTGGTGATGATGGCAGTCCAGCGAATTTTGTGCTTACCCCTCTTGTTTTGCTTCAACGGCTGGTTGATCTGATTTTTCATTTAACGGCGAATCTGCGGAAGGATATTTGACTGGGATGATGAAATTGGGAATTTGTCGAGAGGCCGGTATTATACATTACACCCATCATTTGGAATATCTTCCCCCAAAAAAACACAATGACCAAGCTCTCATTATTTGACATTTCCCTATTTTGACAGGTGTAGGTGTCTACGGCTTGACCCGATACCAATACTGATAGTTTTCCGTAAACCCAAGCTTGGTATATAGATGCTGGGCTGGCGTATTGCCGATCTCGACTTGTAGATAAGCCCGCTGTGCCTTATTTTGTTTGCCCCATGCCAAAATGCCATTCACTACTTGACGGGCGTAACCGCGTCCGCGAAAGGCGGGGTCTGTGACGATATCGAACAGCCCGACATATTCGGACTGAAGGACTCCCATCCCGCAGGCGACGATTTCACTCCCATATCGCAGCGATACGAAACAATGACGCGGCACGATGTTGCTGAGGATCGCCCGAAGCGTCCCCTGATTTTTTTCGGCAGCCGAACTCATTCGACAAACGGCATCTAACCATTCGTCAGGCAGACTTTCCCGAAGATCTAATTGATCATCAACTTGTATTCCTGCAGCGATTAAGTCCATGATCTGCACGCTGGTGGACGACTCTTTTCGATATCCATTTGCCGCCAGCTTTTCGTCCAAATCGCTCGGATAGACTGTAGGAGTGAGCTTAAAAACCACGGGCAAGTTTCTGTCTAGATAATGATTTTCACAAAAGCGGATCTTCTCTTCAATATCCAGACTCGAAGGATGGATCGGGTTGACTGAATTTGCCCGCTTGGTGTATCCATTGGCAAAGCGGAGTACCCAGCCGTCATAAAGGACAGTTTGAAGCGAGGCCCAGGCATTTAGAGAGAGTTCTTCGATGGTGGTTATCATGTTCTTTGCGCTATAAATTACTTTGCCCCGTGTTGTGTGAGGACTTTTGCCGCTGCTGTTGCCTTGTGAAATGTGGTGTGATACAAGGGAGTTTTTCCGTTCATGTCTTTCGCGTTCACATCCGCGCCTGCTTCGATGAGCATTTGAACAAGTGCCGTCTGGTTTGCGTGTGCAGCGGCGTGGAGCGGCGTTGTGCCCCAATGGTCGTTGGTGTTTTGTGCATAGATATCCGCCCCAGCCTTGAGCAGAAACGCGACGACCTCACGATGGCCCTTCCAGGTCGCGCAATGCAGCGCGGTTGACCCGTCGGTATCCCTTGCGTTGAGTAGGGACTTGTCAGCTTTGAGCAATGCTTTAAGGGTATCGAGGTCCGCTTTCTTCGCGGCTTTGATGAAATCCTTTCCAGTGTCAGCCATATGAATTTCTCCTTGAAGAGTGTTTGATTTATAGAGGCACTTCGAAAATTCGAGTTGACAGCGTGCCGTTTTGAATCGTGACTAACCGATAATGAGGCGGCAAAAGACAGGCCAGTGGCTCGTCCTGCAAAACGAATTGGGGAGCCGTGGAGCGCAGACCAAAAACGGGAATTCCGTTCACGACACTTTCATACGTAGCATGGACATGCCCGCAAAAGATACCGAGCACGGGTTTCCCAGCAATGACCTCCCAGAAACGAGACACATCATCTGCAATGAAATCGTCCAGCCATTTGCTTCCCAGTTTTACCAACTGGTGATGCATCATAATAATGGACGGCAAGTCCGTTTTTAATGAGTGGGTGAGGAATTCCAGCATTTCAGAATGGGCTGTCGCTTTCGTGTGCGGCCCCCAATCGAGGCAGATAAATTGGATGCCTTTGTGAACAAAAACTGTGTTCATGATCGGTGCTGATGGGCTTTTGGGAAACAGGTACTTGTAGAAATGCGTACGGTCATCATGATTGCCTGGGAGTACGAACATGGGGAAATTTTGCAGTCCCTCCACTGAGATGTGGATGGGGCCTGGAATTTCAGATAAATCGTTTCGCGCGCCGAGCAGATCAAGGGAAGCTTGATAGGAGGCTTCAGTTGGGACATCCACGAGGTCTCCGGTGGAGAAAATAAAATCAACGTGATCCGCCGCATTTTGAGCAATGTGCCGCAAGACAGTGCGTAGAGCGTGCCTGGTTGAGAAGCCTCGCAGAAATTCGCTTTCGGTGGTGGTCAGATGGTGGTCTGTGATTTGGATGAAGGAAAAGTTCACAGTTATCTCTTTATGAGTAGAGACGGACTTGGTTAATTACTGTAAAACTCAAGCCAGCCGCGTATGAATATTGGCAATCCCAGACCGATCAAGCCATTCCATAAAGACAGTTTTGGCTCGCCGCTGGAGATGAAACTCAATAATGAGGCAATGATTCCCAATGTGGTTATTCCACCACCGATGATCATTTTTAATACCCCCGGCCTGCTCAATGTCGACGCCCCTCTGGTTAGATTTCTCTTCATCAATTCTTTAGATGCTACATCTGCTGAATCTAGCTTGGAAAGGGCCGTCTTGATCAATTCGAGTGTTTCAAAATTTTCACCTTTTAATGCTTTTGCCAATGGTTCTACAGCCCGTTTGTCACCTAAGTTGCCCAGTGCTTCGATGACTGCGTTTTTTGTGTTTTTGTCCATATGGTTGATTTTCCGAATTAACGCATCAACTGCTTTTGGGTGTTTTAATTCACCGAGAGAGCGGGCAGCGTTACATCGAATCGTTGATTTTTCGGAATCCAGATTGTGAATTAACTCGTCAATGTCCCATGCGCTGTATTGTTTTAGCTGATTTTCCATAGTTCCCTTTTTATGAAATGTGATTTGATTTAGCAGCGGAGGAAGAAAATACGCTTTGTTTTCCAATAAATTATGCTACAAACTTCTTGTTTTTAACTCAAGCAAGTCCCACTTGTTTCCGTAAAGGTCAACGAATACCGCTACGATTCCATAAGGCTCGTGGCGTGGGGCTTCGGCGAATTGCACGCCTTTCGATAGCATGTATTGATGGTCGCGCTGGAAATCATCGGTGTGGAGGAAGAAAGCGACCCTGCCGCCTGTTTGATTGCCGATGTGCTGGGATTGTTCAGGAGAGTCCGCTTTGGCCAAAAGCAGCGCAGAACCGTTTCCGCCTTGCGGAGCAACCAGCACCCAGCGTTTTTTATCGCTGAGAAGTGTATCCTCGAGCAGGGTGAAATTCAACTTTTCGGTGAAGAATGCAATGGCTTCATCGTAATCGCGCACAAGGTAGGTGACATGGGCAATGGATGGCGACATGGCGGCTCAGTCGTAGGCTTTGTCTCGTCGAATCTTTTTGATAGTTCCCCGACTCTTTTTTTCTTTCAGCCTTTCTTCTTTCGATGCCTTCGTCGGCTTTGTTTTGTGGCGTACCTTCGGTCTTTCGCTTGCTTTTGTCACCAACTCGTAAAACCGCTGGATCGCGTCTTCGCGGTTTTGTTCCTGCGTGCGATATTTCTTCGCTTCGATGATGAGCACTCCGTCAGCGGTGACTCGACTCCCAGAAAGCCGAATCAGCCTCCCTTTTACGTCAGAAGCGAGAGAGGGGAGTTGGTGATGTCAAAGCGCAATTGGACCGCCGTCGCGACCTTGTTCACGTTCTGCCCACCGGGGCCGGATGCGCGAATGTATTCCAGTGAGATTTCCGAGTCTAGATTTTTCATTTCCCCGAATTATATCGTAGGGACACCGCGGCGCCGTGTCCCTACGATGATTAGGCCTTTACTACCCTGGGCGCGAACAGCCACATGATGGCGAGGATGAGGCCGCCCGCAAAGAATGGGACGGGTCCGCCGAACCATTGGAACAGCGCTCCATAAAAAAGTGGTGCGATGGCGTTGGCCGCGCTATATGCTGCGGAGGATGCGCCGAGCATTCCACCAACTTCGCTTTTATCTGAGGCTTTCGTAATAAGGCTGTTGACAGCAGGCTGCAAAACGCCGCCTCCTAATGCGGCTGGGAAACTTGCGAGAAGCAGCCAGGCGATTCCAAGCCAGCCTTTTGCGGATTCATCAGGTAGTTGGATGTTGATGCTTTGAATCGAAACGCGGAACTCACCCTGGCCTGCCATGCTTTCAAGCACTTTGGCTTTCTCGTACCAGGGAATCGGTACGGCGGGTGTGAGGGCGGTGCCGATCAAGCCGATGGCAAGTGTGCCGATTCCCATCAATACCAGCCAGCGGTCGCCTTTTTGTTTTGACCATCTACCGATGAGACCGCCTTGTACTACGATGATGAACAAACCCGCCAGCACGAACAAGCCTGAGGTGTCTCGCGCGTCCATGCCGAGGCGGGTGAGTGTGAATAATGAAAAAAGTTGTTCATACCCACCGAACGCGATCTGATAAAAGAACATCAGAATGAGCAGGAAGCCGATGGCAGGGCGGCTGAGTGCTTCACGTAATGCACCGAACGAAAACGGGCGGCGTTTGCGGGAAGCTTCTGGATTTTCAACTTCTGTGTATGTTTCTTTGAACCAAAATACGGTCAGCAGGATTGAGGTCAACGAGAAGAATGCGGCGGTGAAAGCGACTGCTTGATAGTTTTGTCCGCTGGCGGCCAATACGATAAACGCGAGGATGGGGCCAAGCACGAAGCCGATGCCAAATGCCGCGCCGACGAGTCCCAGCCCCTGCGTGCGTGTTTTCTCAGTGGTGCTGTCGGCAATGGCGGCCTGCGCCGTGGAAATGTTCGCGCCAGAGAGGCCATCAATAATGCGGGAGATGAATAACAGCAGGAGAGAATTTGCAAACCCCAACATGATGAAGCCGATTAAAGTGCCGATCTGACTCACGACCAGAATGGGCTTCCGTCCGAAGCGGTCTGAGAGACGCCCGAGAATGGGTGCTCCTAAAAACTGCATCATCGGGTAGGTGGCTTGCAAGATTCCGATCACCAACGGCGATGACCCAAAACGTGCTGCATACAACGGCAGCAGGGGAATAATGATGGAGAGTCCCATCAGGTCAACCAGCACGATCACCAATACAGGCAGGATGCGCTTGAAATCAAGTTTTTCGTTAGTTGTTTCTGCGGTCATATTTTCTCATTTTATAAACCCTCCCCCAAATCCGCTCTTTGGATTTGGGGGAGGGCAGGGTGGGATCTGGGTAAGTGTTTTAGAACATCAACGCATTGACCTTGTCGATCATCGAGCGATCGGGTCTCAACTCGGCTTCGGTAAGGCGATTGAGTGGTGTATCCACAAGGTTGTACATTGAAGTGAGATTTGGCTTGGTGGTATCCACATACAAAAGGCCGGTGATCAACCAGTTGTTGCGACCTGCTTCTTCCATCACACGCAGGGCTTCGAAGCGGTCAGTGGGGTTGTATCCCTTTTCGAGATTCTTCAAGATCACGGTCGAACCATCGTGCATGGCTACTTCACGTACTTCGCCATCTTCCAGTTCACGCTCAAGGATGATCTCATTGCGCGGGGCGATGTAGGAGATCTCATGCAGGGGTTCTTCGTGATCCTTGCCCCATGCATAGGAGTGGTAGGCGTTTTCCTGATTATTGAAGGTCACGCATGGGCTGATGATATCTAACACGGCGATACCGTCATGGGCGAGAGCCGCCTTGAGCAATTCCTTCACCTGCTTGGGATTGCCAGCAAAGGAGCGGGCAACGAAGGTCGCATTGGAAACAAGGGCTTCCATGCAGATATCCACAGGCATGTAGGGATTTTCGCCCTGCTTCTTCAGGCTCAGGCCTTTTTCAGCGGTTGCGGAGAATTGGCCCTTGGTGAGGCCGTACACGCCGTTGTTTTCGACAATGTAGAGCATGTTCACGTTGCGGCGCATCACGTGTTTGAATTGACCCATGCCAATGCTGGCAGAGTCGCCATCGCCAGAAACGCCGATGCCCTTCAATTGCTGGTCGCCAAACAATGCGCCCGTTGCAATGGACGGCATGCGTCCGTGCAGGCTGTTGAAACCGAAGGAACGGTTCAGGAAGTAAGTCGGTGACTTCGAAGAACAACCAATACCGCTGAATTTCACCACGTCTTCGGGAACGATGTTCATTTCATACAGCGCGGTCACGATTTGGTTGGAGATCGAGTTATGTCCGCAGCCCTGGCACAGGGTGCTCGGGTTGCCGCGATATTCATTTTTGGATAAGCCAGCGAGGTTGACATTTGTTGCAGGTGTGCCGGCCATGGGGAGAGCTTCTGTCATTTTATATGCTCCTTGATAAAGTTATTACTTCCGCTTTGACTTCACGGATGACTTGGATTTGGCAACAGGCTTCTTCACTGCTGGCTTTTTGGCCGCTGCTTTTTTGGACCCTGAAACTGCTTTTGCCTTCGACGCAGTTTTCGCCACTGCGGCTTTCTTCGGCGTTCCAGTCTTCGTGTATTTCGCAAGGATACCCTCGCGGACCCATTTGGCAGAAGCAGGCATGCCATCACCAAATGCTACAGACTTGAACTTGTGTGCAAACTGCGGATATTCGGTCAACAGGATCTGATTCATCTGTCCATCACGGTTCATTTCCACAATAAAGATCTGGTCATATTTCGCGAGGAACGCATCCACTTCCTTTGTGAAGGGCAAAGCGCGTATACGTAGGAAATCAGTCTTGATGCCATGATCTTTGTCCAGTTGATACTGGGCTTCGATAACAGCCGCTTCGGTCGAACCGAACGCAATGATGCCAACCGTCGCACCCTTCATGGAGCGAAGCACAGGAGCGGGGACGTATTGTTTGGCGGTTTCATGCTTCCTCTTCAGGCGGTCCATGTTCTTCAAATACATGTCTGCTTCTTCAGTGTATTTGGCATACTCGTCGTGACCTGTGCCGCGGGTGAAGTAGGAGCTTAAGGGATGCTTGTTGCCGGGGAAGGTGCGATAACCGATTCCATCTCCGTCCTTGTCGAGGTAGCGTCCCCAATTGCCTTTGAGTTCCTCGATATCTTTTTCGAACAAGACCTTGCCGCGATCCATTGGCGTTTCGGGATATTCAAAGGGTTTGCTCATCCATTGATTCATGCCCATATCCAGATCGCTTAGAACGAACACAGGGGTCTGAATGCGTTCGGCAACGTCAAATGCGCGCCAGCCGAATTCAAAGCATTCGAATACATCGCCAGGCAGCAGAATCACAGAGTGTGAGTCGCCGTGGCCGATGAAATGGGTAAAGGTCAGGTCGCCCTGTGAAGTGCGTGTTGGTAGACCGGTGCTTGGTCCGATGCGCTGCACATCCCAGATGACGACGGGGGTTTCTGCATAGTAGGCGAGACCTGCAAACTCGGTCATTAGGGAGAGGCCAGGCCCGGAAGTGGAAGTCATGGAGCGTAACCCTGCCCAGCCTGCACCGACGGTCATGCCCAGTGCGGCGAGTTCATCTTCCGCCTGAACAACGGCATAGGTGTGCTTGCCGTCTTCACGCTTGCGAAGTTGGGGCAGGTAGTCGTTCAGCGATTCTGCGAGAGAGGTTGCAGGGGTGATGGGATACCAAGCCGCAAATTGCACGCCGCCAAAAATGGAACCGAGCGCGGCGGCGGTATTTCCATCCGCCATGATCATGCCTTCGGTCTTATTCATCGCCTCGACATAATAAGGATCCTTCTTTTCGAGATTGCCCTTTGCCCATTCTGCGCCAGCTTTGACTGCGCCGTAGTTCATGTCGATGGGTTTCTGCTTGCCTTTGAAGTGGAAGGTCAGCGCGGCGAGGATCTTATCCATGTCAAGATTGATCATTTGCGCAAGAATGCCGACGTAAACCATATTTCCCACGAGATCGCGGAAATCGGTGGGTACGTTTGGATCGTTCTTCACGATGGCTTTCACCGGCATGGGATAAATGGCAATGTCGGTGCGGGTGATGGGCTGCTTGATTTCGTCAGCGTAGAAAAATGCCCCGCCGGGAGCAACAGACGCCAGGTCACGTACGAACGAGTTGGGGTTCATCGCAATGACGATGTCACGTTGTTCGTGGTGTGCGATAAATCCATCCTTATTGGCGCGAATGGTATACCAGGTTGGCAGACCTTGAATGTTGGAAGGGAAGAGGTTCTTGCCGGAGACTGGAATTCCCATCTTGAAGATGGAGCGCAGGATGGTGTTGTTGGCTGTGGAACTGCCGGAACCGTTCACTGTGCCAACTGTTATGGAAAAATCGTTGATGATCTTATTCATGTGACTCCTTAGTTTATATCGGACGATGGGCGAGCAGGTCGATGTGTGTGATCAGCGCTTTGCGCCCCGCCGCGTAATTTCCATTGCAAATACTTTGAACCATGGTCTTGTGATAGCCCCAAACTTCTTCGAGATAGTCGATTCCGCCTGCATACATGTTTAGACCGACGGCTTCGTACGCATTCCAATAGGCTTCCAGCAAACCAGTGACAAAGGGATTGTTGAGACGGCTGTAAATGAGCAAATGTAATTTGCGATGCTCCTCGTGCGGAACCTGTACCTGCTTTCCATGCAGTTTTTCCAGCGCGCGTGCAACAATGTTCTTTAATTCAAGTTTGTCTTCTTCGGTTAGCAGGGCAACTGCTTCATCCCAGTAGGCGGTTTCGATGTGGTTTCGCAGTTCCGAATATTTTTCGAAGTTGCTTTGGTCGAGGGTCAATGCGTACGCGAGGCTTTTCATCACAGCGGGTGCAAATGAGTATGCCAGTCGTCTCGTTCCAGTACGAGGGCGGACTTCGACCAAACCAAGTGCGCGTGCCACCTCAAGTTGCTCACGCAACCCTGCCAGGCTGATACCAAGTTCACGGCTTAGGTCGTTTAACGAGGGCAGACTGCCTTCAGCTTCTTCATGTGAAGCCAAATAGCGCAGAAATTCAGAGAGTTCAGGGGAGATACGTTCGCGTAAAACCATAGTTGTAATCTGATTAATCAGATTAATAGGATTTTACGACGGGCGGGGTGAAAAGTCAAGTGAGGAAGGTTACAAATGTGCAAGTCAAATGACTGGTGAAACAAAAACGACTTGATTCTTTTTGAGCAAGTCGTTTTTGTTTTTTTGATGTGTGGGGCGGGTCTAGTTGTTCAGTGCGCCTGCATTGATCCAATCTATGATGAGTTGGATTTGTGCGGGCAATAGTTTTTGTCCGCGCTTGGGCATTTCACCATTGATGATCTGTTCGACCAGGAAACTGTCGTTGGCACTGCCGGGGGTGACGACACTGCCGTTGAATGAGCCTGCCATGAGGGTTTCGTATGTTCTCATGTCGAGGCCTTCCTTAACCTGTTCAACACCATGACATTTGTTGCAGCTATTATTAAATATCGGCAGGATGTCGTTTGCAAAACTGACTGTGGGGGCCGCTGGTTGAGTGGGGCTTTCTGTCTGAGAGACTTGCGCCTCTGTGGGGACGGGGACGGATGTGTTTGTTGCCGCAGGGACGATCACTGCCTCAGTTGCTGTGGCAGGCAGGGGTGAAGGCTGAGCCGCTTGTACTCCACAGGCTGTGGCTATGACCGTGAGTAAAATCAGGCTGAAAATTAATGTCTTATTCATTTATTAATTCCTTTCACTTTTTAATGCGGCTAACTTTAACTAGCTTTCAGGTTGATTTGATGTGGAAATTATGTGGTTTCTTACGGCATTCTGTATTTTTATAAAAATATAGATAGTATCTGCAAGGTAAGGTATAATCTGCCTGTCACGCGTAAAGCGTAAATTCATTTCAAGGCTGAGTATGGCAGGCGCATTTTCACTCCCCACCGAATATTGGTTATCCATTCAGATTACTCCACAAGATGTTGAAAATCTGCATAATTATCTTTTTGAACGTGAGACGCCGCTAACAACGCGGGATCTCTCCTTCGAGTTTGTAGATGCACGTATCAAGGCTGAGCGTGCAGCGGCAGAGGGAAAGCATAAAGCTGCGGGCAGGAGTTATCTGCCCAAAGAAAAATATCAAGTTGGTGAAGATATTGTTTTTCCTGCGTTGGATTGGAAACGCGGCACAGTGACTGCATTGCGCGAAGGAGTGAATCCTTCGTCGAGCGGTTTCGATGTGCTTACGATTGCCATGGAAGACCGCACGGAGCGTCTGTTCGCCGCAAACCTTGAAATGCACTATTTGAACGATGCACCGATTGCCGAGCCAGAAAAAAACGAATTAAGCGCCGAGTCCATTTTACGTGATTTTAGTGATCAGATCGAAAAGAAACTTGAAGCTTCTTTCAATTCAGATCACGGCCTTGTGAAAATTGCCGGGAGCTGGTTCCCACGCTCTCTTTTGATTGATATCAATCAGGGACAATTGAATCTCGCTGAAGCCGTACTGGATATGGCAGGCGGCGAACCTCTTACCACCGAAGCACTGATGAAAGATATTGAATTGCCCGCCAGCGTAAACCCCAAACTGGCTGAATTTTCCCTGAACTATGCCTTGCAGAGCGACGAACGTTTTGATGAGGTTGGCCCTGCCGGACAAGTATTGTGGTGCTTATACCGCCTTGAACCTGATTTTGTACGTGAAGTGCCGGCTCCGTTACGCTATTCAGAGATTGAACATGATCGCAGTGTTCTCAGTGCTGAGATCAGAAATCTTGAAGATCAATTAGATGATGAATTGACCCCGCCCGATAAAGATGATGCCCACGGCGACATTTCATCCATTACGATCACTTTGATCTACCCCCATTTGCGAGCTGGCACTTTACCAATGTCCGCGCGGGCTCGCAGATTGTTTCCCACGGCATATGAATCACCGCGTGTACGGTTTACTCTCGTAGATGGCAAGACCAAACAACGCATTCCTGCCTGGGTTGTGCTCGAGTATGGATATGTGTACGGTTTGCGCGAATGGTATAAGGCTCATCAATTAATCCCGGGTTCGATCGTGCAGTTGAAGCGCGGTGAAAAGCCCGGCGAAGTGATTGTGGAAGTAAAGAGCCAGCGGTCTTCAAAAGATTGGGTCCGCACTGTATTGGTTGGCAAGGATGGTGGCTTCGTTTTTGCCATGTTGAAACAACCGATCACTGCTGAATTCAATGACCGCATGGTGATCCATGTGCCTGATTTCAAGTCACTTGACCCTGTTTGGGAAAAGAAGCAATCGTTTAATGACCTCGTGCTTTCGGTCATGCGTGAATTAACCAAATCGAACCCGCAGGGACATGTACACGCCCAGGAATTATATGCGGCGATAAATCTTGTGCGCCGCGTTCCACCTGCGCCGCTTTTTGCTTTATTGGAAACCAACCCTGCCTTCAAACATGTAGGCGATCTGCACTTCCGCCTGGATGAGGAGGCCTAATGAGTTTATTAAAACCGACAGCCAAGACCCCATTTCATATTGATTTTGAATGGTGGAAGAAGAGCGAACGGGACTGGCATGTATTTCTGCGTTCCTTGTTGTGTGCCGAACATCAGGAAGCCTTTGCCGAAATGGACGAAGGTGGAATGATCGACTGGATCGACCCACAAACTGCAGAAGTAAAGCAGGTGGATGGTATACAACATGCCCTGATGAGTCATTGTGCATTACTGCCCGAATTCTCCGACGCGCATACCGCAATGGTGGAGGCAGTATTTCGTATTTTTCTCGTGAATGGGAACACTCCCATGTCTGCTGAAGAACTCGGCAAGAAACTTGGCCGCCCGGCAGATACAATATTGAAGACGATCGCCGGTCCGCGTGTGTATCGCGGCTTGAGACCATTTGAGATCAGCATACCGATTGCGGAATCAGGCGAGTAGTTTTAAATAATGCCTCCGTAGCTCAATGGATAGAGCAACTGCCTTCTAAGCAGTAGGTTGTGGGTTCGAAACCCGCCGGAGGCGCCAAATTCTTCCGAAAAGCGCATATTGTGAAGGAGAATATCCATGCCTGCGATCGTACGTAAATCAAGCGCAGCGTTGTTGGAGACGCGCCGTGAAATCCTTCATGCAGTGAGCTGGCAGGTCCGCTCAAATGTATGGAGTCCTCCCACTGATGAATACGAAACTGAAAATGCTTACGTCGTCCGCGTTGAAATAGCGGGAATGAATGAAGATGATTTTGAAGTCTCGATAGAGAACACCACCCTGCTGATTGCAGGGGTGCGCCCCGATGCCCCCGAACGGCGCGCGTATCACCAAATGGAAATCCGTTTCGGCAAATTTGCAACAGCCCTGGGTCTGCCTGGGCCGGTGGACATCGATCATGCAATTGCGGAATACAAAGACGGATTCCTAACCGTTACCCTCCCGAAAGCAACACCAAAACAGATCAAGGTTGAATAAACATATGCCTGCAGAACGGTGGCAAACCGGAATCAATGAGTTTTTACAATCGATGGGCGAGACCGACGAGGAACTGATGAAAATGTTCATGTCGTCGGCTCTTGCCCGTTTTCAAAAGGATGATGGCGCTTCACAAGCACCGGAAAATGGTGAGAAAAACGAGGGACAGAAATTCCCCGATACACTTCCAATCCTGCCGTTGCGCGGAGTGGTCGTATACCCCAACACCGCCGTCCCGCTGACAGTCGGACAGCCGCGCTCCGTAAAATTAGTGGATGATGTCGTTGGCGGCGATAAATTGGTCGGCCTCGTTGCTGCACTCAACCCTGAGTTGGAGACCCCTGGCCCGAATGAACTGTATCAGGTCGGCACTATTGCCACTGTGCATCGGTTGTTGCGCGCCCCAGACGGGACCATCCGCCTGCTGGTTCAGGGCATGGAACGGTTCCGTATCGAAGAGTTTGTAGGGGACGAACCTTATTTGAGAGCGCGGATCAGCCTGATTCCCGAAACCGTGGAAACGAATCTCGAGACCAGTGCGTTGGCCCGTAACGCACGCGACCAGTTCCAGCAGATCACACAAATGATCCCATCGTTCCCCGATGAATTGGTGGGCTCCATCACCTCACTGGAAGACCCTTTGCAAACCGTTTATACGATCGCGAACTTCCAGCGCATCAATTTGCAGGATGCACAGGAAATTCTCGAGTTGGATTCTGTTTATGAAAAATTGAAGAAGCTGATCGGTTTGCTTGTCCGCGAAGCGGAAGTTTTGCAAATCGGGCAGAAGATCCAAAACGAAGCGCGCGGTGAGATCGAAAAAGTTCAACGTGAATACTTCTTGCGCGAGCAGATGAAAGCCATCCAGCGTGAGCTGGGTGACAGGGATGAACAATCTGTTGAGACGGAGGATTTTCGCAAAAAGATCGAAGAGGCGAAAATGCCCGAGGAGGCCCATAAACAGGCCAAACAGGAGTTGGACCGCCTGTCGCGTCTTCCGACAGCTGCGGCTGAGTATGGTGTCATCCGCACGTATTTGGATTGGCTCGTGTCGCTTCCGTGGTCGAAATCTACACAGGATAACCTCGAGATCGGACATGCACGAGAGATCCTTAACAAGGATCATTTCGGCCTTGAAGATGTAAAAGACCGCATCCTCGAATTCCTTGCCATCCGCAAATTGCGCCTTGACCGCAAGGATGAGGAAAAAGCCCCCTCTGATGATTTTATTCGCCGTGAACGTGAAGGCGTCATTTTGTGTTTTGTCGGCCCTCCTGGCGTAGGCAAAACATCGCTTGGGCAATCCATCGCCCGCGCAATGGAACGCAAATTCATCCGCGCATCGCTTGGCGGTGTGCGTGATGAAGCCGAGATCCGCGGACATCGCCGCACCTATATCGGCGCAATGCCGGGACGCATTTTGCAATCCCTGCGCCGTGTGGATTCCAAGAATCCCGTTTTTATGCTTGATGAAGTGGACAAGCTTACCTATGACTTTCACGGTGATCCCGCTTCGGCTTTGCTTGAAGTTTTGGACCCTGAGCAAAACGGTGAGTTCCGTGATAACTATCTTGAAGTTTCCTTCGATCTTTCGCAGGTTTTTTTCATCACCACCGCGAATACGCTTGAGACCATCCCCGGTCCATTGCGCGACCGCATGGAGATGATCTTCCTTTCAGGCTATACCGAAAACGAGAAAATGGCCATTGCGCGCGGCTACCTCATTCCGCGTCAGATTCGGGAGAATAGCCTGCATCAGGATGAGATTTCGTTTAACGACGACGCTTTGAAAATGATTGTCCGCCAATATACGCGTGAAGCGGGAGTGCGTAACTTGGAGCGCAAGATTGGTGCAGTCTGCCGCAAGGTCGGCACGAAGATCGCCGAACACAAAGGTGAAAAATTCGAGATCACGCCCGAATTGGTGGAGGAATACCTCGACCATCCGATTTTCCATGGCACAGAGGAACTCAACAAGCGCACATCCATTCCTGGTGTGGTCCCTGGCCTGGCATGGACAGCCTTTGGCGGTGATATTTTGTTTATCGAAACGACTGCCATGCCCGGTGGGCGCGGTTTTCAAGTCACTGGCTCAATCGGAAATGTCATGCAGGAATCTGCGCGCGCGGCGTTGTCATACGTCCGTTCGCGTGCCGAATCCTTGAATGTGCCCGAGGAATTTTTCAACAAATTCGATCTGCACATGCACATTCCTGCGGGCGCCCAACCCAAGGATGGACCCTCTGCAGGTGTGGCGATGGCCACATCTCTGGTGTCGTTGATCTCTGGCCGCAAGGTCAAGCCACAGGTAGGCATGACCGGAGAGATCACATTGCGAGGTCAGGTTTTAGCCATCGGCGGCGTCAAGGAAAAAGTATTGGCGGCCCATCGCAATGGACTGACCACCGTGATCCTGCCGAAGCGCAACGAATCGGATATTGAAGATGTCCCTGATGAGATCAGGCAATCCATGAAATTTATTTTTGCCGAATCTGTGGAAGACGTGCTCAATGCCGCATTGGAAAAGGCGGGGCCGGTAAAAAAGAAAGCCAGCAAGACAACCACAAAAAAATCCAAACCAACGAAAGTAAAGAAAAATGGCAAAAGTAAAAGTATTAATCGCCGAAGATGACATTACCATGGTCTCGTTGTTGAAGACCCTGCTCAAAATGGAGGGATTTGATGCACTGGCCCTGCAAGCCGATGCCGATGTTCCACTGGCGGTTCTCAATGAAAAACCCGATGTCGTTTTGTTGGACGTGCATCTTTCCGGCCAGAGTGGGTTGGATATTTTGTCCAACATTCGAAGTTCAGCAGAGACCGCCGCCACACGTGTGGTTATGTCTTCCGGTTCCGATGTCAGGGATGAGTGTGTCCGTCGCGGCGCAAACGGTTTCTTGATGAAACCCTACATGCCCGACGATCTCATCATGATTCTCAAGCAAGTGATTCAGGCGGTTTAGCCTTTTAGTGGTAAAGATCATGGCGATTCGATTTGGGATTATGACCCTCTCTGACCGTTCAGCGCGAGGCGAGCGCGAGGATGCTTCTGGACCCGCCCTTGCGGATCTTGTCCGCGCTCAGGGCTGGTCGGTCACCAATCAAGCGATTCTCCCCGACGATGAATCTGCCATCCGCGCCGCGCTGATCTCCTGGGCCGACAGTGGACAGTTTGATATCATCCTTACCACAGGCGGCACTGGTTTTGCCCAACGCGATGTGACCCCTGAAGCCACCCGTGCAGTCATCCAGCGTGAAGCGCCTGGCCTTGCTGAAGCCATGCGCTCCGATAGCCTGAAAAAGACAGCCCACGCCATGCTCTCCCGCTCCGTCGCAGGCATTCGCGGACGAACTCTCATCATCAACCTACCCGGCAGCCCAAAGGGGGCCATGGAAAACCTGCAAGCCGTCCTGCTTGTTCTTCCGCATGCCGTACAACTCCTCAGCGACGATCCAACCTCCGAATCCTCACACTGATTTTGCGCTTTCCAATTCGCGTGGTTTACCCCAGCCTAGCCACGATTTGCAACTCATTGGTATAATCTGCCCGCTCACGTAAAAAAATCAAATTCAATTAATCAAGGAAAGTGCAAGCATGATAGATGTAAATGAACTTCGCAAGGGCGTCACATTTGAATTGGACGGCAATCTCCTAAAGGTATTGGACTACAGCCACAATAAGACCGGTCGCGGCAATGCCAATATTAAAGTAAAGGCCCGCAATTTGCTGACCGGCGCCAACATTGAGCGCACATTCAGCTCCGGCCAGTCGGTTCAGGATGTATCCCTCGATTTCGCCAATGTTTCCTACCTGTATAACGACGGCGATCTCTACTACTTTATGGATAACGTCACATTTGAACAGCCCGGCATCAAGAAAGAATCCCTTGGTGATAGTGCTCAGTTCCTCACCGAAGGCATGGAAGTGAAACTGACCTTCTACAAAGGCGAAGCCATCGACGTGGAATTGCCCACTTCGGTTGACTTGAAGGTCGTCGAAGCTGAAATGGCCATCCGCGGCGACACCGCCACCGGCGTCACCAAGAAAGTCATCACCGAAACTGGTGTGACGGTGCAGTGCCCCAACTTCGTGGTTGTCGGCGATGTCATTCGTGTGGACACACGCACAGGCGAATACGTCACCCGCGTGTAGCTGCCGGTCAGGCTCTCAGCCTGATCCTCTTCTTTAAACCCCATCACAAATACAGGAGCGCGGATTTGGTCCCAAGCACGGCACAGACTGAAGCCTGCGCTCCGTTTTTTATCAATTATCCCAAAAATGAAAACACCCGCAGGGCGTGAATGCCCACATTTCTATGGCAATTATTTCCGTGGCCGCAATGACGAGGAGTGCCGTTTGCTCCAGGTCCACGGTCAGGCTTGGACGCGTGACCTGTGTAAAACATGCCCCGTGCCGGATATTGCCCGCGCAAATTCCTGTCAGCACATGCAATTGAAGGTCACTGTGGAACGTCCCATTACCGCCATTTTTCAACGGCGGGTGCAGGTGAGCGCGTTTTGTGAAAAGGTAAACCAGGCTGTTTCCGAGCCGCAGATCGGCTGCGGCAAGTGCCACGATTTGCCGTTCAAATTCGAAATAAAAGAATGATTCCTGACTCCGCGGGGGAGTCCAATAATACTATGACGCTAACACTTCTGATCGATCTCGACGACACATTGCTCAACACCAATATGGAAGCCTTTATCCCAGCGTATTTTCAAGCTTTGGCGAAGGAACTAGGCACATACGTTGCACCCGATATCATGTTGCGCGCCCTGATGGCGGGCACCAATGCCATGAACACGAGTGATGATTTTTCCCGCACGCTCGTGCAGGTATTCGACGCGGAATTCTATCCACGCATGAATCTTGCCCCTGACGTGCTACGGGCTCCCCTTGAAAATTTCTACGATAATATTTTTCCTTCACTGGGAAGCCTGACCACACAGAGGCCCGAGGCACGGGAATTTGTGGAGTGGGCGTTTTCAAAGGGATATCGGATTGCCGTGGCTACCGATCCGCTTTTTCCACGCGAGGCTACATATTCTCGTCTGCGCTGGGCGGGTTTTGAACCTGAGCAGTTCGAGATCGTTTCCTCCTTCGAGAATTTCCACTTTACGAAAACGCACCCTGCCTATTATGCCGAAGTCCTCGGGCTTATGGGCTGGCCGGATGGTCCTGTGTTGATGGTTGGCAACGACATCGAACGCGACATCAAACCTTCGAAGATGCTTGGGCTGGCTGCATTTCACGTGGAAAACGAACCCGCTTCCACGTCTGGACCTGAAGCGGGGGTGCGCGGTAATTTGTCTGATCTGCGCCGTTGGCTAGAATCCACCGATCTCTCCGCCCTAATTCCATCCTTCAAAACAATGGATTCGATCCTGGGGGTTTTATCCGCTACTCCCGCCGCCATGAATGGTTTGTTGCACGGATTGGATGAAACCACTTGGGCGCGTGAACCCTCGGCAGAAGATTGGGCGATGATCGAGATCGTCTGTCATATGCTCGATACCGAGCGCGAAATCCACCATATGCAGATCAAGTTGTTTTCCGAACAAAATGAACCGTTTATTCCCCGTCCGGATACAAGTGTATGGGCAAGCCAGAGGGATTATTTGCATGAAAATGGCCCGCTTGCAGTGAAGGAATTTAATGATGCGCGGCGCGAAACCTTGAATTTGCTTTCCCAGATCCCCGCCGAAACATGGGAGCGCAAGGCCCGTCACGCCATCTTTGGACCAACGGATTTCCTGGAAGTGATCGGTTTTATGGCCGACCATGACCGAATGCACCTTCAGCAGGTGTGGAATACGCTGAAGAAACTCTAATTTTTCGGCGTGTCTTCCACCTCCGTATAGTGTTATATGAAGACGAGGACGAGTGTGGAACTTGTCCTCGTCTTCGATTAAATATTTTAAAATTACTGCTTGTAATCAAGGAGAATACGAATGAGAAAACGCGTCGTTGTAACGGGGCTGGGTTGCGTCAGCCCTGTGGGAAATAATTCAAAGGATACATGGCAGGCATTGCTCGCTGGAAAATCCGGTGCTGCCCCCATCACAACCTTTGATGCGAGTGCGCATAAGACAAAATTCGCAGCAGAAGTAAAAGGATTCGACCCGGTTGCGCTATTCGGCACGCGCGATGCGCGCAAGATGGATCGCTTTACACAATTTGCCACAGCCGCAACTTTGGAGGCGGTGGAACATGCCAGCCTCAAGATCGATGAATCGAACCGTGACCGTATCGGCATTTTGATCGGTACGGGCATTGGGGGTATCAGTTCCCTGCTTGAACAATATGATGTCATGCGTGAACGCGGACCTGACCGAGTCAGCCCATTCCTCATCCCAATGATGATCTCAGATGGCGCGGCGGGAAACATTGCCATCCGCCTCGGCGTGCGCGGACCGAACATGTCTTTGGCTACTGCCTGTGCTTCTGGCACAAACGCTCTGGGTGAAGCTGCTGAAATGATCCGCCGCGGCTCTGCCGATGTGATGATCGCGGGCGCTTCAGAAGCGGCTATTAACGCCATTGCCATGGCGGGCATGAATTCCATGACCGCCCTGTCCACGCGAAATGATGAGCCGCTGCGAGCTTCACGTCCCTTCGATAAGGACCGCGATGGTTTCATGATGGGGGAGGGCGCGGGTGTGCTTATTCTGGAATCCCTCGAATATGCCCAGGCGCGCGGCGCGAACATTTTATGTGAATTTAGCGGCTACGGCACGACCGATGATGCCCATCACATCTCTGCTCCTTCTGAGGATGGCGCGGGTGCGGTTGGCTCCATGAGCATTGCGCTGGCAGATGCAGGACTCAAGCTTGAAGATATCAGCTATATCAACGCTCATGGTACATCTACATATTTGAATGATAAATCTGAGACCAGTGCGATCAAAACCGTGTTTGGGGAACTGGCATATAAGATTCCCGTCTCATCCACCAAGTCCATGACCGGCCATTTGTTGGGTGCTTCCGGTGCGGTTGAGGCAGTCTTCTGTGCATTGACGATCATGGATAACATCCTGCCTCCCACGATGAACTATGAAACGCCCGACCCTGTATGCGATCTTGATTATGTTCCCAATCAACCCCGCAAGGCGGAGCCCAATCACGTCATGTCCAATTCGTTTGGATTTGGCGGACATAATGCCACTCTCGTTCTAAGCCGCTTCATTAAGTAAAGGAGAAAGAATGCCATTCGCGCATGTTACAGGTTGGGGCATGTATGTTCCGGAACCGGTGCTTACAAATGATGATATTTCTAAACTGGTGGATACCAACGATCAATGGATCCGTGACCGTACCGGCATCCGTGAGCGCCGCATTGCCCGCGAGAATGAGTTCCCGTCCACGTTGGGTGTGGAGGCGGCGGTCAAGGCTTTGCAGGTGGCAAACCTTGCTCCCACAGAATTGGATTTGATCATTTGCACGTCCTCTTCACCTGAATACATTTTCCCCGCAACCGCTTGTATTATTCAAGACCAGATCGGTGCCACCAAAGCCGGAGCGTTTGACTTGCAAGCCGCCTGCACGGGCTTTATTTTCGCGGTCAACATGGCCGCACAAGCCATCCGCAGCGGATCCATCAAGAATGCGCTGGTTGTTGGAACTGAGGTACTTTCGCGCTTTGTCAATTGGAAGGATCGCGGTACCTGCATTTTGTTCGGCGATGGTGCGGGCGCGTTTGTTTTACAAGCCAGTGACATTCCCGGTGGAATTATGTCTGCCGTGATGCATTCTGACGGTTCAGGTGCCGATACGTTGACCCTGCCGGGCGGCGGCTCGCATTTCCCTGCCTCCGAGTTAACCATCCATGAAGGAAAGCATTTTGTTCACATGGACGGAAAGGAAGTATTCCGCTTTGCCACGCGTGTGATGGGACGTGCCGTCCTGGAGGCGCTCGAACAGGTGAAGATGACCACCGATGACATTCATTGCATCATCCCTCATCAAGCCAATTACCGCATTATCGAAACTGCGGCCAAATACCTGAAGATGCCATTGGAAAAATTCGTGATCAACGTGGATCGATATGGCAATACTTCCACCGCATCCATTCCGATCGCGACCGTGGAAGCCATTCAAAATGGACGCCTCAAAAGTGGAGACAAGGTCGTTTTCGTCGGCTTCGGCGGCGGGTTGACCTGGGGCGCCATGGTTGTGGAGTGGACGGGTCCCATCCCCGCGAAGAAACAGATTCACCCCGAACAATATCGCCTTTTTGCACGCCTGCGCTCGTTCGTTCGCCGCGCCATTCGCTACATCGAAGGCTTTTTCTCTCGCAGATCACTCTAATTATTTTTTCATTCAACTGTGGTACGATAAGGTTGAAAATCACAAAAGGAGTGTTTTATGTTAGGACTACCGCGTGGCGCAGAGTGGATCATCATCCTGGTTATCATCGTTCTCCTGTTTGGCCCGGGCCGTATTGGCAAGGTTGCTGGAGAGCTTGGACGCAGTATCAAGTCTTTCCGTGATGGATTGGGCACAAAAGAAGAACAGGCCGATACGCCTGAAACAAAAGAAGAACCCAAGTAAAAACAGAAGGCTCTCGTAAGAGAGCCTTCTGTTTGTTTTATGTAGATGGGGAAATGATGGGTTTAGTAATCCATCTCCTTGATATCCTTATCCTTCAACATCAGTTGCGTGAATTTTTCCTGGTTGGCAGGCGAGCCAACTGTCTTCCATGTGCTGATGATCTCGCTTTCTGATTTTGCCTGATGGTGTTCAAGGACCTTCAAAGAGCAGTCATCTAAAGCTTTTTCCACCTTTTCCATTTTCTTGAGATTAGTAGTACTGATTACCATCCTATAAGAGCGCGCCTCACGGATGTGGTCAATGCGTTCACCAATGCGTGGAAAAACCAGCAAAACCAACAGGGTTACCACGGTTGCTGTGAGGGAAAGATAGAGGTCACCTGCGCCAATTCCCATGCCCAGCGCGGCAGAGAGCCAGATGGTGGCGGCTGTGGTCAGCCCGCCTATCTTTCCGCCTTCTCGCACAATGGCACCTGCGCCAAGGAAGCCGATGCCCGTCACGATGTTTGCCGCAACGCGCGAGCGGGTGAAACCGGGATCCATAGTCATAGAGAAAATCGTGAACAATGCCGAGCCAAGCGTGATCAGAATGATCGTGCGAAAGCCAGCGGCTTTATCCTGATATTCGCGTTCTGCCCCGATCACTCCGCCAACGACTACAGCCAGAAGAATTTTAATTAAATTTTCAACGAAGATTTCCATGAAATATCATCCACTTTTTTGATTGATGTTCTGATTTTAACCCCTTTAATCCCATGAGTGAAGCTAGAACAAAGAAGAGCCAAACGATTGCGACTGCATACAGTTTCGCAGAGATTAATAATGTGCGCCAGCCTTCTCGAAACGATGGATTATTGAAATTAAAGTTAAGTGCAAGAAAAAATGATGTTCCGAGTAATACAGGGAGTGCAATATACAGCTTGCGATTCCAAGCCTCGTAGATGGCGATAAAAATCGCAGGCAGGATCAAGACAAGATGATGGTCCCATGAGAATGGCGCGATCAGGAACATAGCGGTTAACCAGATACCAAACTGCATGTTCGCGTTGTTTTTATGATCGCGAGACAACCAGGTCGCTGCCAGGGAGATCGAACCAATCAGGCCGCAAATAATATATGGCGAGATGCGGACAATCCAGTCGGGTAGGGTAAATAATGGATCGAATCGAACGTTCAATCCATACATGGTACGAACAAGTAGGGCATTTACGCTTTGGTTTGCTGGCTTGCCTGCGGCAACCCCTGGAAGATCTTGAAGATATCCTTTTGAAGCGACATTTTCGATCCAATCCAGCCAGATGTTGTGCGGCAGAAATGGCGTTGAAACTGCTGATATGACGATCAGAAGGAACAGTGTGTATAAAATTACTTTATATTCCCTGCGTATGAAAAAAATAACGAAGAACAAAACAGGATAGAGTTTCAACACGATGCTCAACGCCAAAGGCAGGGCGACCACAAACGGCTTCCATTTTTCATGGATCCCCAGCCATGTAAGTAGGATTAACAATAGAATCAACAGATTGATCTGGCCTGTGTATAACGTCAGGATGAGGGGAAAAAAGTTGTAAAGATAAAGAGTCCCAACGATGGGAAGCAGGTTATGCGGGCGTAATTTGAGAATACCGAAAAAGAATAGGGGGATAAATACCAGTGTGAGCCAATGATTTAATCCCAGCATGAATCGCTTTGCGGGTTCATACTCAAGCAGGGTAAAAAGCCTGAAGAATAGCAGGCTTGGCGGCGGGTATAAAAATGGATATAGGATATCTTCGCCTGTCTCGTTTTTATATGCTTCTTCTGCAATGTTCCAATTTGCTTTTATGTATGGCGATTTGTTTTGCTCAAATGTTAATTTTGCCGCATGGTAATATGACGGGAAATCTATTGCGTTCTCTTGTACTTCGCCGAAATAGTATCGGACCGTGAAGCGGTAGACTAGAAATGCTGTCAATGCAGCAAAAAAAATGCCTCCCAGTTTTTTTGTCATGCGTTGATCTGCGCAATGAGTATTTCAACATCAGTGGTTGGCTGTTTACAAACAAAGCCTTCGCATACATAGGCGGTAGCCTCCCCATTGATGAGCGTGCGCTGTTCCAACAGGGCTGGTGCATTTTTTGATGGGGGATAGGCGGAAGCGGCCACCACTACGCCCGGTCTGTATTCTGCTCGAATCGCTTTGATCATACGCTCGAAGTTTTCCTCACCCGCTTCGCCCAACACTGCAATCTGCTTCATGTTTCCCAAGGCATTCTCCATCGCGGACAGCCAGCGCGCAAACCCAAGCGGATGCCGCAAAACAGCTTCGCTGATGAGGCGCAGGGATTGTTCTGCAAGGTCGCGATACTTTCCGTTGTCGGTGTAAGCGGCCATTTTCAACAGCGCTTCACATGCCAATGCATTCCCCGATGGCGTGGCATTGTCGAACGTATCCTTTGGGCGGAATAACAAAGTTTCGCCAGTATGAGGCGTGTCGAAGAAACCGCCTTCGGGGTCCCTGAATTTTTCGATCATTTCATCTGTCAATATTTGGGCAGATGAAAACCATTTGTTGTTGAAATCGGTTTGATAAAGTTCGAGCAGACCGAGGATTAACGCGGCATAATCTTCGAGGAAGACTTCATCCGTAATGCGACCATCGCGCCAGGAGCGATGTAGCTTCCCATCGGGGCGAAGGTTCGATAATAAAAACTCTGCGCTGCGCGTAGCCAGATCAAGATAGTTGCTGGAATGTGAGGAGGATTCTGCGAGGACTCGGGCTGATTCGGCGAAGGCTGCCAGCATAAGCCCATTCCACGCGGTGAGGACTTTGTCATCGGTGCCGGGGCGAATGCGCAAGGCGCGGACCGATAAAAGCCTCGAGTGAGATTCTGCCAGTTTAATAGGAACAGCTTCAAGGTTAAGTTTGAAGCGGGCGGCAAGGGAGGCGTCATCCATGGAACGTTGCAGGACTGTCTTCTCTTCCCAATTCCCTTCGAGGGTGATTCCGTATGCCGCTTCAAAGAACTCCGATTCTTCTTTTAGTGTTGCGCGAATCTCATCGAGAGTCCAAACATAGAATTTGCCTTCCACACCTTCCGAGTCAGCATCAAGCGAGGAATAAAAGCCGCCCTGTTCGTGGGTGAGTTCGCGGCTGACAAATTCAAGCGTTTCTTCAACAATGCGTTGGAAAAATGGATCTTTAGTGACTTGCCATGCGTGCAGGTAGGCGCGGGCGAGCAGGGCGTTGTCGTAAAGCATTTTCTCGAAGTGCGGCACGCGCCAGAAATTATCTGTGCTGTAGCGCGAGAAGCCGCCGCCGACCACATCGTACATGCCGCCGCGTGCCATAATGTGCAGGCAGTGATTGACGAGCTTGAGATGTTCGTCTGTTTTGTTGGTGATGGAATGGTGAAGTAAAAATTCAAGCGCCATCGGCTGTGGAAACTTTGGGGCATCTCCCCAGCCACCATAACCCCAGTAATATGCGCCTTCCAAAGATTTGGCGATGGCGTCGAGGTGTTCGCGCGAAAGCGGATCATTCAACTTGTTTTGATTTTGATTCTGTAAATATCCGTTGACTTGTTCGCCGACTTTTTCTATTTCTGTGCGGTCATTTTTCCAGGCGTTTGAAAGCCCTGAAAGGATATCCATGAATGCGGGCAGGTTGAAGCGGCGTACAGGTGGAAAGTAGGTGCCTGCATAAAATGGCTTGAGGTCATGTGAAAGAAAAACAGACATGGGCCACCCGCCTGAGCCCGTCATGGCGACGACGGCCTGCATGTAAATGCCATCGAGGTCGGGGCGCTCCTCGCGATCCACCTTGATGTTGATGAAGTTCTCGTTCATGAACGCGGCGGTCTCTGGGTTTTCAAAAGACTCATGAGCAAGGACGTGACACCAGTGGCATGCCGCATATCCGATACTAAGGAAGATCGGCTTGTCTTCAGCCTTTGCCTTTTCAATGGCTTCGCTCCCCCATGGGTACCAGTCAACGGGATTATTGGCATGTTGGAGCAAATATGGCGAGGTGGATTGCGCAAGTTTATTCATAATGAGTTTAATTATACTTTAAGGGGATTAACATTCCCTGTGGGCTATGTATAATGACTGAAACTTAGCTCAAGGAGAAGAAAATGAAAAAATATAGTGTTTTGCTTGCAATAGTGGCTCTTGTTTTGGCTTCACTGGCCTGCCAGACGATCATGGGTGGCGGTGATAATGGTTTTGATACTCCCGAGATGCCTGGTGTCCCTCAGGATAGTGATGACGACTTCGAAGCGCCCACGATCCCGCCTGTGGAACAGGATGGCGGCGATATTACTGTTGGCGGCGAATCGCCCTTCCCTGTAACTGGCGATGCGTTTAATGTGATCAGCACGCCTCAATCAGTCACTTATCAGACCAATATGAGCGCTGACGATGTGATGAAGTTCTATCGCGATGAACTGGGCAAGCAAGGTTACACCGAAGACACTTCAATGACCACGACCTTCGGCGGCATGATCGCCATGTTCTTCGAAGGTAATGGAAAGACCGTTGTCATTGGTGGCGCTCCCGTTGGAGATGGCTCCGTTTCGGTGACGGTTGCGTATCAGCAGTAATTGATATTGAAAAGAGTCGGCATCTGGAAAAAGATGTCGACTCTTTTTGTTTCCTGTAAAAAATTAATTCGCGGCAACAAGATTTGGATTCGTTATCATTCCATCTCCACACCCACCCATCCCCGTACAGAATTGACGAGAAATACTTTCGTGCATTCAGGCAGTTCGCTTTTGAGAATGATCCGCTCGCTGATTTTTCCTGTTTCAAGTAGGTGAGCGCGAAATGTGCCTGCCAGAAGGCCGCAGGAGATCGGCGGCGTGAACAGTTGACCATCCATTTCAACGACGAGATTGCCGATGGTGAATTCGGTCAGTTCGTCTTTTTCGTTGTAGAGAAGGATATCGTCGAGAACGGGGGAGGGATACATTTCTCTTTTTGTCGTTTTATGAAAAAGGAAGATGTTGTGAGAGTCCATCGGTTTTTTCGCAAGCTGGGCTTTGAACGCTCTTATCTGCGGATGGTAATCCTTCGCTTCCACGCTGATTTCGCCCGAGCGGTTTACCAAAACTCGGATTCTCTGTGGGGATGTAAATCCGCTGGCGATTTGGGCAAGATGTGTTTCCAGTTTATTTGTTGAAAATTCAAAGCCAAAATACTCCGCCGAATCAGCTACGCGCGCGAGGTGCTTTTCGAGCAGGAAGTAACCCTCTTCTGGCGTCCACAGCAGGGTTTCGAGCAGTGAAAAACTTTGCGGGCGCTGGGTCAGTACTTGGGCTTTCAGCAGGGCTTCGCTGTATTCATCGGCGCTCGTCGAATCCCAGACGATGCCGCCGCCCACGCCATATTCTGCCTTGTTTTGCTCCCTGTCGATCAACGCCGTGCGGATGGCAACATTGAACCGCGCCTTGCGATTGGGTGCGATGTGCCCGATGCTGCCCGTGTAGATCTTGCGCGGTGTGGTTTCAAGCTCCGAAATAATATTCATGGTGCTGACCTTCGGCGCGCCCGTGATGGATGCGCAGGGAAAAAGCGCAGCGAACAATTCGGCCAGCGATGCTTTCGTCTTCGCTTTGACGGTGGATGTCATTTGCAGGAGTGTGGGATATTTCTCCACCGTGAATAATTCGGGCACGTGCACACTTCCGATTTCGGCGATTCGCCCGAAGTCATTGCGGATCATGTCCACGATCATTACGTTTTCGGCGCGGTTCTTGATCGAATGGTGCAGCCAATCTGCCAGTTCCTCATCTTCCTGAGTCGTGCGCCCGCGTTTGACCGTCCCTTTCATGGGGCGGCCTGTCAGCGTTTCGCCGTCGAGGTCGAAAAATAACTCGGGTGATGCCGAGCAAATGACGTGCCTGCCTGTGTCAATATAAGCCGCATATTTATTTTGCGTTTGTGCCATGAACAAAAAGAAATCCCATGCATCTTCGGAAAAGTCTGCTTGCAGGCGCATGGTGTAATTGACTTGGTAAGTCTTTCCTGATGCGATGTGATCCTTTACTTTTTCAATGGCTGCATTGTACACACCCCGTTCGGTGGTCGGATTCCACTTTAGCTCGGTAAAATCTTTTGCAGGGGCGGGCAATTGCACGGTTCTGGGCAGATCGTACAACCCAAACCACAGCAGTGGAAATCCATCCGTTTCAACGACGTGCAGGGCATTGTCAAATGCAGGCGCGGCTTCATAGCTGACAAACCCAGCCGCATGCCATTGATTTTCGTTGACAAGTCTTTCAATCTCCAGTAAAGTCTCGCCTACATTCCAAATTTTGTCCGTGCTTATCACGCGATGTGGTTCTGAAAAATGCAGCCACTCGCCGCCATTCCTCAGAATGATTTCATCTCTTTTGATCAAGGTCGCCTCAACATGAAAAAACTGTCTGCAATTGTACCGCGATGGCTTCCCGCTCTCGCGATGATGCTTTCCATCTTTGCATTTTCTTCTCGTGCGAGCCACGAGCTTCCCAACTATGGCGGGTGGGATTATTTCATCAAAAAAAGCGCTCACGCCGTTGGGTATGGCTTGCTTGGGCTTTCTTATTTGCACGCGCTTCCGAAGCGAAATTACAAACTGGCATGGCTGCTCGCCCTTCTATATTCGGCCACTGATGAGTTTCACCAATCGTTTGTAGCTGGCAGACATGCGGCGGTGACAGATGTGCTTGTATTTGATAACCTTGGCGCAATGATCACGCTTTTTATCCATTATCGGTGGTCGAGCGGCCACAAACTGATTGGGAGATACCATGAAAAAGAAATTCAACCGACGTGACTTCCTGAAAATCGCATCCATCGGAACAGCGACTGCGATTGCCTTATCTTGTGGGGCGATACAAACCGCGCCTCCCACCGCGCCCGAGCCTGATTCTCTTCCAACCGATATTCCCCAGCCTCAAGTGGATTCCGCTTCGCGTGAGGCGGAAGTGCTTGTTCTCGGCGCAGGAATCTCAGGGCTTGCCGCCGCCCGCACATTGGCGGACAAAGGTGTCAGCGTCATCCTTCTCGAAGCCCGTAATCGCATCGGTGGCCGCATGTGGACAGATACTTCCCTTGGCTTGCCGCTCGACCTCGGCGCATCCTGGATCCATGGCGTGAAGGGAAATCCGATCACCGCATTGGCAAAACAATTTGGCGTTGAAACCGTCGTGACGGATTATGATAACGGCATTCTATACGACTTCGACGGCCGCGAACTTTCAGAAGATGATTACAAGGAAGTCGAAGACCTGTTCGAATCCATTTATGGTGAAGTGGCGCAAATGCAGGATGACACCGATACCGATATGCCGCTTCAACAGGCATTTGACGAAGTTATCTCGCAGATGGATCTGTCTACTGAAGAGCTGCATAGATTGGATTTCTATATTCAAGGACAATTCGCCTTGGAATTGGGTGCTGACCCCGATAATCTCTCCCTGTGGGAATGGGATCAAGATGAAGAATTCGGCGGCGATGATGTTGTTTTTCCACAGGGATACAACCAGATCACCGATGGCCTCGCCAAAGGGTTGGATATTCGTCTCGGCGTGAAAGTAACGCACATTTCCTATGGCGCAGATGGTGTGGATGTGGAGACTTCGTCGGGTACATTTAGCGGGGAAAAGGCTATCGTCACGTTTCCGCTTGGGGTGTTGAAACAGGCCGCAGTGAAGTTTGATCCGCCGCTTCCTGAATCCAAGCAATCTGCAATTGATCGCCTCGATATGGGTGTGCTCAATAAAGTCTATTTGAAATTTTCCGAAGTGTTTTGGGATGAGGAATTCGAGGGGATTTCCTACCTGGGCGAGGAAACGGGGGAGTGGTGTGACTGGCTGAATTTCGTGCCGTATATCAACGAACCTGTGTTGATGGCGTTTCATGGGGGTGCGAAAGGTTATGCCATTGAAGAGCTTTCGGATGATGCGATCATCGCAGGTGCGATGAAAACCTTGCGCGTGATCTATGGTGAATCGATCCCCGAGCCTGATGGTTACCTTATTACGCGCTGGGGCAGGGACCCGCTTGCATTCGGCTCGTATTCGCACATCCCGCCGTTTGCCAGCGGGGAGGATTATGACGCTTTGTTCGAACCTGTGGATGATGTGTTGTATTTTGCCGGGGAAGCCACTTCACGCGAATATCCTGCCACTGTACATGGCGCTTACCTATCAGGTATTGCGGCGGCGGAGGAAATTTAAGGCGATATTCGATTGAGAAAAAAACGGGCGAGGCAAACTGCCTCGCCCGTTACTGATTACTTCTTAACCGATCACTGTTCTTCCCCTTACTCAAACTCGATCTCGATCTCCTCGTCATCTTTCCAATCTTCACTGCGTTCGAATTCGATGTCGCCGAACAGCACATCTTGTTTCGCTGTTACGCGAAAACGCTTGACCAACTCCAGCAGGGCAAGGAATGTCACCACAATTTCCACGCGGGTGGCCTTGTCTGTGATCAATCCGCTGAACGACATGCGCTGGATATTTTTCATGGTCTTCGTGATGAAGTCGATTTTTTCGCGGATGGTCACACGCGGCGCGGTGATGACCGTACCCAATGCTTCCTTCTTGCGTCCTTTGGTAAAAGCAGATTCGGCGGCGGCGAGTAACCCTTCAAGGGTTAGATTCGAAAGATCGAGCTTCGCTTCCACCTTGGGCGGCGGGGCAACGCGCAAATGTGTGCGTAAATTATTTTCCTGTCGCTCAGAAAGCCAGCCCGCGATTTCCTTGTAGCGTTTGTACAAGATCAATAATTCCACCAGCTCCACGCCGGGATCTTCTTCGCCAGGGTTCGCGTTCGATCGGGCGCGGCAGAAGCGCCTCAGATTTGATCTGCACCAGCTTTGCGGCGATCACAAGGAACGATGAAATTTCATCGGGCTTCATTTGTTCCAGCCCGTGCAGGTACGATAAATACTGATCCGTTACCGAAGCAAGCGAAATGGCGGTGATATTTAATTCGGCGCGTTCGATCAGGCTGAGCAAAAGATCCAGCGGCCCCTCGTAAACAGGGGTTTGCACCTTATATCCGCTGATTTGATGTCCTAACAGGTTTTCCATGGCGCGCAAATTATACCAGTGTATAATCCTGCCCATGTCCAAGTTGACCCATCTCGATGAACAAGGCCGCGCACACATGGTGGATGTGGGTGCAAAGCCCGATACGGAACGCATCGCCATCGCCCGCGGCGAGATCCACATGAAAAAAGAGACGTTTGAACTGATCCGCAGTGGGCAGGTCAAAAAAGGGGATGTGCTGACCGTGGCCCAGATCGCAGGAATCAGCGCATCAAAACGGACCTCGGAACTGATCCCGTTATGTCATCCGCTCTTCCTTTCGAAAGTGGATGTAGACCTCGCCCTCGACGAATCCCTGCCGGGTGTGGTCATCACTGCCACTGCCAAGACCACAGGCAAAACGGGCGTGGAAATGGAAGCACTCACCGCTGTATCTGTCGCCGCGTTGACGGTGTACGATATGGCAAAAGCCGCCGAAAAGACCATGCGCATTCAAAATATCCGCCTCGTGGAGAAGCATGGCGGTCAAAGCGGTGACGTGGTGAACGAATAATTATGGAATATACCTCCGTCAACTTGCAGGAAAAACTTTCCAAATTTTCCGAGCACTGGTCACCGAAGATCGTTGCCCAGTTGAATGATTATCATCTCAAGCTGGCAAAGGTGCAGGGAGAATTTGTCTGGCATGACCACCCTGAAACCGATGAGGTGTTCATTGTCGTCAAAGGGCATTTGGATATTTTCTTTCGCGATGGCAAGGTTTCTCTAAATGAAGGCGAGATGTTCGTCGTGCCCAAAGGCGTGGAGCATAAGCCTGTTGCCGAAGACGAGTGTCATATTTTGCTCATTGAACCTGCGGGTACAGTTAATACTGGTGATGTGAAAGACCAACTCACCGCACCCAATAACGTCTGGATATAAAATGAATCACATAAAATTATTATTTTTCGCCACCATTCGCGATCGCGCAGGAGTGAAATCCCTTGAAATGGATATTCCTACTGATCTGACTATTCAGGGTCTTAAAGATAAGCTGTCTGCGGATTATCCGAACTTGAAGCAATCCATGCAGTCTGTGTTGATCACCATCAATCGGGAATATGCCTTTGACGAAGCGGTTGTCCCGCCGAATGCCGAGATCGGCATGTTTCCCCCTGTCTCCGGTGGATAAACTTTCAATATGCAACCTTCCAACCTTCCAACCTTCTATTCCATCACCGAATCTGAAATTGACTTGAACGATCTGCTTGCGAAGATCACGCTCACTAGTACAGGCGCTGCGGCGATCTTTACGGGCATGGTCCGCGGTGTGACCACACGCGGCGATGCGCATGAAACCGAATATCTGGAGTATGAGTCATATATCCCCATGGCGGAAGCCAAAATGAAACAGGTGGCAGATGAGATCCGCGAGAAGTGGCCTGTTGTTGAAGGCGTTGCCATCGTTCAGCGTATTGGCAAGTTGTACCCAAAGACACCGACCGTGTTGATCGCCTGCACAGCCGCTCACCGTGATACGGGCGTGTTCGATGCGGCACGTTACGGAATTGACCGCCTGAAGGAGATCGTCCCTGTTTGGAAGAAGGAAGTCGGCCCAAGCGGGGAGGAATGGGTGGAAGGGGATTACATTCCAAAACCTGGAGAGTAATATGCTTTTGAATTCACCGAGATTGATCATTCGAAATTTCAAGGACTCAGATATTGAGTCCTTTCTTGTATATCGCAACATCCCCGAGGTAGCCAAATATCAGGGTTGGAAGATCCCATATCCGCGGGAGTTGGCGGTGCAATTGGTCGATGAAATGCGGGATGTTGAACTTCCGCACGTGGGGCACTGGATGCAATTGGCGCTCGAACTCAGGGAGACTGGTGAAATGGTCGGTGATATCGGTATCCGCATTAAGCGGGAAGATGCCCGTCAGGCTGTCATCGGATTCACCCTTGCTCCCATTCACTGGCGTAAGGGATACGCCACGGAAGCCATCACTGCCGTGCTTGGATTTCTCTTCGATGAACTCGGTTTGCATCGGATTTCAGCAGATTGTGACACGGAAAATGCAGGTTCCTGGCGTACGTTGGAGAAGGTCGGCTTTCGCCGTGAGGCACATTTCGTGGAGAGTTATCCCATGGGGGATGATTATGCAAGCGAGTACGTCTACGGGATGCTTCAGCGCGAATGGCGTGCGAGGAAAAGCCTCGGGTAGAAAATGTCTTTGAAGCAGAATCAGGCTTGAGCGGGGTGGGAAGCGGTTCCACATCCGCGTGACGGATATGAGATTTTGGGGTTTTATATGAAGCCAGTCAACTGGAATTTTATGATGTCAACTTATCTGGAGGAAGAATGAGTGAACGTATCGTGATTACAGGCATGGGGACTGTCAATCCACTTGGTTTGAATGTGCAAGAAACCTGGAGCAATATGGTGGCAGGGGTCTCCGGTGTTGGGCCGATCACCCTGTTTGATTCAAGCCCTTTGCAAGTGCATATTGCTGCAGAGGTGAAAGGATTCAAACCTGAAGATCATATGGACGCCAAGGAGGCGCGCCGACGCGACCGCTTTGAGCAATTCGCGATCACGGCGGCGAAGGAGGCCATTTCTCAATCGGGTTTGCAGGTGACGGAGAAAAATGCGGGACGTATCGGCATTATTATTTCTTCGGCGATCGGCGGTTTGCATTCCCTACAGGAAGCCACGCTGACCAATTACAAGGAAGGCCCCAAACGTGTCAGCCCATTCCTGATTCCGATGTTGATGGCAAACGGTGGTGCGGGTATGGCTGCGATCGAGTTTGGAATTAAAGGGCCGTGTTTCTCTGTGGCATCGGCTTGTGCATCAGGTGCGGATGGAATCGGCACAGCATTGATGATGCTGCATACCGGCATGATCGATGCCGCGTTGGCTGGTGCTTCGGAAGCGACGATCACATCCACGGGCGTGGCTGCGTTTGACCGCGTGGGTGCCATGTCTCGCCGCAATGATGAATATTCCATGACGCCCCAGCCGTTCGATAAAAATCGTGACGGTTTGGTGATGGGTGAAGGGGCAGGAGTGTTGGTCCTCGAACGTGAAGCGGATGCCAGGGCACGCGGCGCGACCATTCTGGCTGAGCTGGCTGGCTACGGCGCCACTGCCGATGCCTACCACGTCACCGCGCCGCATGAGCATGGTGAAGGCGGTGCGGCCGCGATGGTGATGGCTTTGTCTTCTGCGAAGGCGAATATTCAGGATGTTGGCTATATCAATGCTCACGGCACAGGTACGTTATTGAATGACCAGGCAGAGACCCGCGCCATCAAAGCCGCTTTCGGCGAATTGGCGTACAAGGTGCCGATCTCATCCACCAAATCCATGACCGGGCACATGATGGGCGCAACAGGCGCGCTGGAGGCGATTATCTGCGTGCAGGCGGTCCGTGACGGCATTCTGCCTCCTACGATCCACTACGAGACCGTAGACCCCGAATGCGACCTGGATTACATCCCCAACAAGGCGCGTGAGGCGAATATCTCACTGGCGATCAGCAATGCCTTTGGCTTCGGCGGTCATAACGCGGTGCTGGCAGTGCGGAAATACAATTGAAAATAGGCTTGTAGGTT
This sequence comes from Candidatus Villigracilis affinis, assembly GCA_016718275.1. Classification (GTDB taxonomy): domain Bacteria; phylum Chloroflexota; class Anaerolineae; order Anaerolineales; family Villigracilaceae; genus Villigracilis; species Villigracilis affinis. The sequence continues at coordinate 78,683 of JADKEA010000011.1, read as the reverse complement.
CAGAAAATGCGTGCTATACTCGGCATTCGCATTTCAAGACACTAACAATCAAACGTAAGGAAGAACGTAAAATGACAGACTTTATCAAGGCCGTTGAGGCCAAACCAAACGAAAAAATCCCGCAAATGAATCCAGGTGATACCGTCAGCGTTCATGTCAAGATCAAGGAAGGCGACCGCGAACGTATTCAGGAGTTCAAGGGCATCGTGATCCGCCTTCGCAAGAGCGGCAACGACGCTTCCGTCACCGTTCGCCGCATGGCCACCAACGGCATCGGCGTTGAGCGCACATTCCTGCTTCGCTCCCCGCGCATCGACAAGGTCGTTGTCGAACGCCATGGCAAAGTCCGCCGCGCACAGTTGTACTTCATGCGCGAACGCACTGGCAAGAGCGCACGCCTCAAGCAAAAGTTCGACTAGTATTCAACCTTCACCACCAGGGTTCTTGGACCCTAAAGGTCTTCAAGGCCTTTAGGGTCTTTTTGTTTTCAAGGAGTAGACCATGCCCAAACCATTGATCGGTATCACCACCCGTAACGGCAGGGATGCCGATGGACATCCGCTTACTGCGCTCCAGCATTCCTACATCAACGCCATTGTGCAGGCGGGAGGGATGCCCGTTCTGATTCCTTCAATGCTTGCGGAGGAAGACTTCACCAGTTTGTATTCCCTGCTAGCGGGGATTCTCTTCACCGGCGGTGGGGATGTTTCACTGGAATATTTCAACGGATCCGACCACCCGAGAATTGGTGAGGTGGACAAAATGCGGGATACTACCGAAATCACTTTAATGCGCGCCGCCGTGAACGATGGCAAACCGTTGTTGGGCATCTGCCGCGGCGCGCAGGTGATGAATGTGGCTTTGGGCGGCACGCTGTACACGCACATCCACGACCAGCTGAAAGGTGCGCTGGACCATGATTATCCCGGTGACTTGCGGCGTGTCATCGTCCATCCTGTGAACGTGGATGAGAGCACTCGTTCTGCCGAAATCTTTGGCGAAACCCTTCTGAACGTGAACAGCCTGCATCATCAGGGTTTGAAGGATATTGCGCCCAGCTTGCGTGTAGCAGGCCATGCTCCAGATGGTTTGGTGGAAGTCGTGGAAATCCCCGATCATCCTTATGCTGTGGCAGTCCAGTGGCACCCCGAATGGCTGACAGACCAGCCTGCCATGCAAAGGCTGTTCAAGTCTTTTGTGGATGCTTCTGGAAGATAGGGTTTTGACTTAGGCAAAAATGTATTCGTTTTGGTTTCGTCTTCGTGAGGGTTTGATCAATTTTTATCCTCCGCTTTTGGGGGCGGGGATACGTGCCCGCAAAATTGACGAGCGGACGATGCAGATCGAAATGAGATTAACGGCGCTCAATCGAAATATCGTCGGGGTGCATTTTGGCGGCTCATTGTACGCCATGTGTGATCCGTGGTTCATGTTGATCCTGATGAGACTTCTGGGTTCCGATTATATTGTCTGGGATAAGGCGGCGAGTATCCGATTTGTGAAGCCAGGACGGGGAAAAGTAAAAGCCGTTTTTCACGTTCCGCAACAACGAGTCGATGAGATCCGTTCGGCTGCGGATCTTAGTGGGAAAACGGAGCCGACATTTTTTGTAGATGTCGTGGACGAACAGGGACAGGTCATCGCAAAAGTCGAGAAACTGCTCTATGTTCGCAGAAAAAACAACTGATAGAGAATCACGGATTTTGTTTCCCATAGTATCATTATTCCATGAGCATATCTGATAACCCTATTGGTGTATTTGATTCTGGCGTTGGCGGACTTTCCGTCCTGCGTTCCATTCGTGAGCAAATGCCTGAGGAAACCGTTCTATATTTTGGCGATCAAGGTCACGTGCCGTACGGTCCGCGCTCGATGGAGCAAATTCAAAATTTCTCCGAGGGGATTACTCAGTTCTTGCTGGATCGCGGCTCAAAATTGATCGTCGTTGCCTGTAATACGGCCTCCGCTGCCGCACTGGCATATCTGCGCGGACGATTCCCCGATGTCTCTTTTGTGGGGATGGAACCAGCAGTTAAACCCGCGGCCGAGACGACCAGGACGGGCAGGGTGGGCGTGCTTGCCACCCCGGCAACCTTTCAGGGCGCGCTGTACGCTTCGGTGGTGGAACGGTTTGGTGCGGGTGTTGAATTATTTCAACATACCTGCCCGGGGCTGGTTGGTCAAATTGAAAAGGGGAGTTGGATTCTGCAAATACGCGCGCCATTCTGGAGGACGCGCTTTACCCTATGCTTGAGAAGAATATCGATACCGTGGTGCTGGGATGCACACACTATCCGTTTGTAATCCCGCTGATCGAGCGGGTGGTGGGAGAAAATGTTCGAGTGATCGATCCAGCCCCATCGGTGGCGAGGCAGGCCAAACGTCTGCTTGAAGCGGCGGGGACGAAGAGTCTGTCACAGCGACGGGCATCCGTCCGCTTTTTCACGTCGGGCGATGTCGAATCCATGAAATCCATGCTGCCTGTGTTACTGGGGGAAACGGGTGATGTTGAGTTGGCCGTCTGGAAGACCGACACAGAAGTTTTTTAAATCTTCTTCCTAAAAAGCGGGACAGAGGGGTCAGGCTCGAAATTCCTTTTGTTCCACTTCGATGTTTGCGGCGTTAAGGAAGTTCATCGCATTTTCGTCAGTGCGATAAGATGTGCTGTATACGATGCGTGAAATGCCTGCGTTGATGAGCACCTTGGTGCAGTTGATGCACGGCAAATGCGTGACATAACAGGTTGCGCCTTTGGTCGAAACGCCGTGTAGTGCGGCCTGAATGATGGCGTTCGTTTCGGCATGAATGGTGCGGACGCAGTGTCCATCGACCATCAGATGACCGACTTCGTCGCAATGTTCCTGCCCGGCAGGGGAGCCGTTGAAGCCAGTGGTGAGAATTCTTTTTTCCAAAACAAGCACACAGCCCACAAAAGCGCGGTCACAGGTGCTGCGTTCGGAGACCGCATAGGCGATCTTCATGAAATAGGAATCCCAATCGGGGCGCATGTTTTCCTCTTGGTCGTCACTGCGAGGACGGTGCTTTTCCGTTTCTCGCAGTGACGACTAAATTTTTATTCCACCGTCACGCTCTTGGCGAGGTTGCGGGGTTGATCCACATCCAAACCGCGGATGGTGGCGATGTGATAGGCCAGCAATTGCAGCGGCAGGACGGTGATGATTGGGGAGAGCATCCACGGCGCTTCGGGGATCCACAATACATGGTCGGCCATGCTGGGAACGAGTTCATCGCCTTCGGTGGCTACAGCGATGACCATGCCGCCGCGGGCCTTGGCCTGCTGGATCTGCGAGATCATCTTCTCGTGCCAGGGATCCTTGGGGGCGATGCACAACACGGGCATTTCCTCGTCAATGAGGGCGATGGGTCCGTGTTTCATTTCGCCTGCGGGGTAGCCTTCAGCGTGGATGTAGGAAATTTCCTTGAGTTTGAGCGCGCCTTCGTAGGCAATGGGCATGTTGATGCCGCGTCCCAGATAGAGACAGCCCTTGATATCTTTCAAAGCATGCGCCACTTTTTCAACTTCTGGTTCAGTATCGAGCACACGGCCTGCAAGGTCGGGGACGAGGCGCAAGTCGGCGACGAGCGCCTTGCGGGTTTTTTCGTCGATCACGCCGCGCATATCTGCCAGCAGGATCGCCAGCATGTACTGGTCCACCAACGGCGCTGTAAATGCCTTGGTCGAGGCCACCCCGATTTCAGGTCCGGTCTGCATCGCGATGGTCCCATTTGAGACGCGCATGGCCTGTGATCCGACCGCATTCACGATGCTCCAGATGATGCCGCCTTTGCGTCGTCCTTCTTCCATGGCGGCGAGTGTGTCGGCGGTTTCGCCCGATTGCGAGATGGCGAGGACAACTGTGTTTTCATCCACGATGGGGTCGCTGTAACGGAATTCCGAGCCGATGACCACTTCCACGGGGATGCGCGCAATCTTCTCAATTAGATATTTCCCGACCATGCCCGCATACGCGGCGGTGCCGCAGGCGGTGATGTAAATGCGCTGGATGCGTTTTGCAAGTTCGGGGGTGAGGTTCAGCTCAGGCAGGCGGATGCGGCCTTCTTTGAAGTCCACGCGGCCTGCGAGGGTATCGGTCAGCGCACGTACCTGCTCGTGGATTTCCTTTTGCATGAAGTGGCGGTATTCGCCTTTTTCGGCAGCCACGGCATCCCATGCGATGGTGTGAATTTCAGGTTTGACTTCCACACCTTCGAGTGTTTCGATACGGACGCCTTCGCGGGTGATGATTGCCATCTGCCGCGATTCAAGGAAGATGACCTTGCGGGTGTGTTCCAGAATGGCGGGGATATCCGACGCGATGAAGTTCTCATTTTCACCGAGGCCGATCACCACGCCGCCTGCATTGCCGATGCGGGCGGTGACGATCTTGTCAGGCTCATCGGCAGACATGAGCACCACTACATTCGCACCTTCGATCTTTTGAAAGGTGCGGCGCGCGGCTTCCACAAAACTTCCTTCCGTGTTGGCTGCCTGATAATGTTCCGCCAGATGCACGATGGTTTCTGTATCCGTGTCTGAAAGGAAATTCACACCCTCGCTCATGAGTTCATCCTTGAGTTCGAGAAAGTTTTCGACAATGCCGTTATGCACCACCACGACCTTGCCCGAATTGCCCACATGCGGATGTGCATTACGGGCCGATGGTGCGCCATGCGTTGCCCAGCGCGTGTGACCGATGCCCGGCGCACCCGTCAGCGGGGATTTGGCGACCAGGTCTATTAATTGCGATAATTTACCCGCGTCTCTTCTGACTTCGATCTGGTTGCTGTTAATGACAGCGACTCCAGCCGAATCATAGCCGCGGTATTCAAGCCTTTTCAGGCCATTGAGAATGATCGATACCGCGTCACGCGGTCCGACATATCCGACGATTCCACACATGGTAGGGGTTCCTCCGAATTTTATGAATTAGATGATTGGAGAGTAGAGATTGCGCGAATAGATACGGGCACAGACTGGCTGTTCGCCTCTATTTACTACTCTCTATTCTCTTTTGTTTTTGCCAATCCCTTGCCTTTTGACCCGGTGATCACTCACGGGGTGTTATTAGCAAAGTTATCCTTGGAGGGAAAGATGTGACGGGTATGGCGTACCCGGAGGGCTTCCGCTGATCGTTCGATTTTCCAACCTCACCCTGCCCTCTCCTAAAAGGAGAGGGTGAGAAGGTAGTTAGCTCCATTTCGCAATGGAGAACCCTCGTCCTCGTCAACTTTGGTTTATCCAGATGGATCGCGGACCTAAGTCTGCATTCCAAAAACCAAAGTCCATGCGCTGTCTTTCCCGTTGTGTTTTGTCTGTGTACCTCCTTTCAATAGGTTTGCGGGATTATACCGTAAAAATATCGCCGACCATTTTTTGGTCGGCGATATTTTTATCTTTTTCTACTTCGCTAACAGTCTGCGCAGTATGTCTCTGTGGGTGACGGCGTCTTGGTCGGTGTACGTGACGGGGTCACGGTCGGCGGCGGTGTGTTCGTCTTGGTCGGTGTAGCCGTGTTCGTTGGCGTGGCTGTACGCGTGGGTGTAGCCGTGCGTGTGGCCGTTGCCGTGGGTGTGCGCGTGATGGTCGGCGTACTCGTTACTGTGGATGTATTAGTCGCCGGTTGTGTATTGGTTGGTGTACGCGTAATGGTCGGCGAAGGTGTCCGCGAAGGCGTGAGTGTGATGGTCGGCGGCAGAGTCGACGTTCTGGTCGGAACCGGTGACGGAGCCGGGGTAAGTGTGGGGGTACGCGTGATCGTCGGGCTTGGTGTGATCGTCGGTGTGTTGGACGGAGTGGGTGTGTAAATGGCCACTGAGCCAGATAGGAGACAGTCACCCCAGCCAGGGAAGGTAAGGGTCATGGTGATGGTGTATAAACCCTGGAAGTTGCTGTCGCTGAAATCGCCATCCCAGGTCTCATTGTCTCCACCTGCGACACTCAAGGCGGGCGGCGTTGAGCTGGTAATGATCGGCGAGTTGGTGTTTGCTGTATTTGCCGGGTTATAGTATGTGCTTCCGTTCCATCTGGCAAAGTCAAAATACCTGCCGCCTGTAAGAGGGGATGGGTTCCAGGTTAACTCGGTTTCGGTCACATAAGCTGTGGCAACGTTGTTGTTGCGAACGCGCGCTTCGAAGCTGTCACCGTTGAACCTTGTGCGGTCAATATAGATACTGGCGCAGGAAGGCGTAGGCGTGGCGGTGGGCGTCCTCGTCATGGTGGGGGTGAGGGTTTTGGTGGGTGTCAGTGTCTTTGTCGGTGTGCGCGAAGGCGTGAACGTCTTTGTCGGTGTGCTTGTGTTTGTTAGTGTAAAGGTCGGCGTGAGGGTCGGCGACGGGGTAATGGTCGGCGAAGGGGTAATGGTGAACGTGGCTGTGTTGGTCGGTGTGTCGGTGGGGAGCGGTGTATTCGTCGGTGGACCGGCCAGAATGATCGGTGTGTTGATCGCGCGTGTCGCATAGAACTGTTCCACAACACCTTGACGATAGGATGCCAGGTGGATCATGGAAGGCTCAATTTTGAATATCGGCAAAACGATGAAGGCAAAATTGTAATCCGCGGCAACCACCACATATTGACCGGGCACGCCCGCAAACTCGTCGGAAACTCCGTTGAGGGTACAGCTTGCATATACAGGCTGCGCCATCAGCGGCGGCTGCCAGATACGGGCCGAGCCTGCGGTGGAACAAACGGTTACATTGAGGTAGTCGTTATCTGCCTGGGTGAGGATCTCATAATCAGGCGGGGCAGGGTTGCCTCCACTCTCAGTCTCACGGGTATCGTAATCTTCCTGGGATATGCCGTAATGCAGACCAATGATGATACGGCGGGTCTCATCTTCAATGGAGGGGATACGGGCAAGTTCGATCTCGTCCAATTCGCTTGTACCGTCGCAAAGGCTGCCATCTCCATCCGCCTCACCACCCACGCAGTAGGTTTCGTCGAATTGACCCGTAACGGCATAACGCACGCCGAAGCGTGTGGAGTTTTCGATGATGAGCCAGGCATAGAACAGGCGCCCAAATTCCAGGGTACCGACCAGTACCAGCAATAGAATAGGCAGGACAAGCGCGAATTCGAGCATACCTTGTGCTCGTTTTCGGCCTGGCGCTGGCTTTGATTTGATTTTTGAGCGAATGTTCATAGTGCTACCCTTGTCTGCGGAATTATACTGCCTGTTTTGCACTTGTTATTGACTGATTCTTGTAAAGATATTGCCAGCGATGGCGAGGAAGATCGGTCCGAGATCGAGACTCGGATCTTCTGCAAAGTAATATTGGCCGTGATTGGCGGTGCGGGTGAGTAACCCGGTAATTGGGTCGTAAACATCGCCTGCTTCTTCGCAATGTAGGCAAGCAGGTTTTCCCCGGTGGGGACGCAGGTGTAGTCCGCCTGAAGTAGGCTGCCGTCTGGGTAGGTAGGAACCTTGCATGCTTGAATTTGCTCTGGCCGTGCGGTACCCAAGCCAATCGTAAATATGGTAATGCCATTGCCTGTTTCAGGATTGGCAAGATCATCTGCGGCATCACGGGCGTAGTCATCTGCGTCGTAGGCGTCAGGGATATGGGTGGATGGCGTTCTGATTCCCACGGCTGTGGCGGGTGATGAGAGGGGTAACCCATGGAAGAGCAAGGTCATTATCGCGGCATGTTGGCGTATTAGTTGCTTTCCAAGTTGTTGTGGGCAAAAGCCATCAGGGTAATTAACAATGTCATCTGTGCTGGTGGCATTTGCCGGGACCACCTGCAAGCATGATGACGACCCAGAAGGCATCCTGACGGGCAGATTGAATGAAGGCATTGTTGGCGTAATAAAGAGCTCCGCCAATATTACTGGAGCCAATGGTGGTTGGGTCCCTTGGATATCATTGTGGTTGCCTCGTTTGGTCATGCTCCACCGCCTAAGATAGGGCTGTTTGTGCCAATGTCCCATTTCCAGGGTCATCATTGTATTCAAGACAAATACCTTTGGTGGTGAAATCCATTTGCTTAGGGATGAAGGATCACGAACGCATATTGGGGGCTCGTAAACCTTTATGCCTGCCAATATGGCGTCAACCACGGCTGGATCATCTTCAAACGGAACAAAACAGGATCGCGAGATCCGCCTGGGGTTTGCTGAGGTCATGGTGACGATTGCCACCTGGTCATAGGGGAAGAACAGAAATTCATCAAACGAATTGCGAGCAACATCTTTGATGTTTTAGAGCGGCTGGCATGTGTCGTTAGATTGCAGGCGCTGGGTTGTCTCCCAGATCGCCAGTAGTTGGGTTGCCATCACTGGTTCCATATGACATGGAGAGTGAAGTATCCATAATCAACACCAGATCAATGGAGGCGGCTTCACCAACAGACGTTGCCTGAATGGTGGAACCGTTAATACCTAAAACACGCATAAACCCAAACTCTACATTACGGGTGGCGGTAACACGCACCAGTTTTCTAGCTGGCTGTCCCGGATCTGGACACAATGATGCGTCATGGGCTGCTGGAGATCCGCCGTATGCTCCCGTTGGATCGCACATGGAAATGACAACATCCACCACATCGGATTGATTGAGCTTAAGGAAATTATCAGCAGCGGCTACGAGATCTGCACCGTTAAAGTCCTTGCGAAATTGCTGGGCGGCGGCGACAGAAGCCGCATCAATACCGCGTTTCAAGCGGGCGTATTCGATTAGCAGGATGCCGCCATCGGTCATTAAACCGACCATGGCGATCAGCCCAACAAACGCAAAGGCGATCAGGATGATCGCCTGACCGCGTTCTGATTTTTTAAGAAGTTTTTTGATCATAGGATCTCTCTTCCTCACTGACAACCCGTGCCTGGCAGGGGGTCGGCTGCATTGGCAGGCATGATGGAATGGGCGCGCAGCGTGATCTTGCCATTGTAGAATAATCCGAGCACCGGACGATACCCATAATAGACTTCTACAAGTACAAGACCGGCATCGGGAGCGCCGTCAATGTAGGTATTCTCAATATCTGCTGTTGTAAAAGCAGATGCAATTACACTTGGGTTTGTATTATATGAACCTGTATCAGGATAGCGTGTGGCAACAGTACCACCTATCACGCAATAGACAGTGACGATGACCCCATCGGTTGCAGGGTCGAGAATCAGTCTGCGCCCTTCGGTGGTGTTCGGTGGATCCAGTTCAGTTCGTACCAGTTCGGCGGTTGTGATGTAGTAATTCATATCGTCTGTGCCGTCCGCGTTGAGCGGGTTGGCAAGGCTTGCGTAGCGTGCGGCTCCACGGGTGGCATCCAGCAGGGAAAGGTAAAAATTCAAAATGAAACCGAACTCCATCATCGCCCCAATGATGAAGATCAATAACGGCAGGGCAACTGCAAACTCCACCAAGCTTTGACCAGGGGATTTGGTCTTGCGAGGCTGCGCGTCCTTATGCAAAAATAGTTTTGTAAATACCTTTTTCATGATTAATCTCGATAATAGATTATTTTAGTTATTTTCCATCAAAAGATATATCCGACATAAGTACGGGAGGGTGTATTGTCTTTGGCTGTGATGCTGGGGGAATGAGTTGCACAGTTTTGTGCGCTTTTACCAGATACATTATATCCCATTCGAAAGGCACCTGTCATCGTGCAAGTATGCTGCAACGCTAACAGATTTGTAAGAAAAACCTTGGCTTCGATGAGCCAGCTGCTCCTGTATATCCGCCAATGGACAAGCTGGGAAGCCTTTTGAGGCTCAAAATCTATTGAACCAGGATCACCTCGGGCATCTTGTAGGCGTCGTAGTTATCTTCATCCTGATACTTGAGCACGATTTTGCTTTGCCCGTCCACTTCAATGTAATAGCCGATGATCTGGCTGTGAAATCCGTGCTTGGAGTCTGGTCCATTCAGGCGGATGTCGGCGGAGGGAGCCAGGATCGTGCCGGTAAAGGAGGTTTCCGTATTGCCGTTCAGGGCGATGCGGCTGTGATTGTCGAGCGGCATGTAGATCAACAAACCAGCGGAATTTCCATTCTTTGGGGCGGATAGTTGCACCTCGGCTTCGGCGCTGATCCGCACTTCACCCTGCTCGACGATAAACGTGACCCCATTACCCGTGAGGCGGGATCCTCCACCGATGACCACGTCACCGGTGATGCAGTAGATGCCGCTTTCAAGGTCATGCACACCTTCCGGGGGAAAGTCACCGGGTTCTTCGTAGTTGCCGGAAGTCATCGTGCCGGCCAGTAAATCCACGGTGGCGATCTTGGAACCGCAGCCTACCTTTGGCATCTGAAAGGCTGGCGGGTAGGAAATCGGAATTGCTCCCGGCTGGACGATCGCCGGGCTGATGAGTTGTGCTTTTTGTACGCTTGCCCCGCCGACAACTGTGATCGGGCTTTCATCCTGCACGCGGATACTGCCGCTGCCTTCCTGTAAAAACGCGCATTCATCGTTATCCGAGTTGACGAAAATCCCGCCGCCTTCGAGGACGATGGTGGGTTCATTGTGGAGCCAGAAGGATCGTTTTTTTGTGCAGTCGCTGTGCGGCGCGAGGCTTACCAGCGCGAAGCCGTCAAACATCTGACCGTATTCGGCGGGCTTGGTCTGCGAAACCGCATAGCCCACACTTGTAATCACAGGAATGCCGATGATGGATCCGAAATAGGTCCGCATGTGTGAGGTGACGATAACTTCGATATATTCTGCATCCCCGGTATAGGGGCCGTTGACCGGAGGCGTATTCAATTCGACGGTGCTGTTTTCGCCGTCGTTGTTGTATCCGTTCATTTTTGCGGCAGCGAGCGCCGAGGCGCGCCAATCCCTGCCTTCGATGCGGGCCAGGGCACCAGCCAGCGCGGCGGCGGATGCGGCGGTCTCTGATCTTCGGCGGTCGACGAGGGCGTTGCTCCCGTCAATGGCGAGGGAGGATATGCCGACGATGCCGATGATCGCGAAGACGATCACAATGATCGCCTGTCCGCGTTCGCTATTTTTAAAGTTGAATGCTAATTTACGATTCATGGGCATGCGGGTTGGAGAATGATATTCGTGGCTGTACCAGTTAGCGGGATGGTTGAACCGAATAACGGTCCAATAATGGGCATCATGATCGGGTAGTTGTATGTCACAGTGACGCGCATGCTGTTGATGGTTCCATCTGTGATGCCCTGACAGGCCTGCCCGAGCGCATCCACATCCACCTGGACCAGGTCGGGATTTGTGAGGTCGACAGGAGATGAAAAGATCTCGTCTTCGCCGCGCGGTGAAATGTAACGGGCGCGGTTTTCGATAGCTTCCTTGCTGGCCGGGTTGAAGGATCCGTAGAAGGCGCCTTCCTGTGCTGCGTCTCTCAGCATGGAATAGGAAAAGATAGCCATGCCAAAATCCAGCGTGCCCAACAATAAAAGAAGAATGACGGGCAGGCTGATGGCAAGTTCTACCAGGCTTTGGCCGCGCTCACGGCGTGTGACTACTTTTGCTTTCATTCCGTGTGAATCCTTAGCGGCTCGAATCCACGGGGTAGTTGATACATCCGGGCGTGCCGATATTCACGATGATTCTTTCGGTGCCGTCGGTCTGGAGGTAGTCTTGATGGAATATGAATCGGACGGTCGATTCGCCGGGTGGAATGGTTGGGTAAAAAGCTGGGATGTAGGCGGATGGCGCATAAATTTCGCCGTTCCATGGTTGGTTCGCAAGTTCAACGCGCCTAAGCTGCAAGCTGAGATCGCTGCCTTCGCCATGACCTGAGTCATGATTCCATTCAAGGTAGATACTGGCTGTGATGAGCGTGTGACCAGTTTGGTTGTCGATGGTCATCGTCATGATGTTGTCTTTGAATTCGAGCGGACCGTGGGATACACCGGTCAGGCCGTTACAACTGATCGCAGTGGGGGTAACGCTTGCTGTGGAAGTCGGCAGTGGTGTTCGTGATGGTGTGAAGGTCAGTGTAGGCGGAACTGTATTGGTAGGGGTGATGTTGGGGTCTGGTGTGTTCGTCAGCACCGAGGGCGGGATGAATGTGTAGGTGGGGGAGACCGCGAAGGTTGGTGTGAAGGTTGTGAAGGCGCTTGTAGGCACCTGGGATGGTGTACTGGTTTCTGGAGAGAATCCGGTGGGCAACGCCGACCCAACGATGGGAACAGAGATCAGGAATGAACGCGCGCTGGAGGAAACAATCTCGATAGGTTCAATGGGGCCTGCGGTAATGATCGGCTCGTAAATCGCCGAGACCTGCACGATGATCCTGTCACCGTTGCGGATGACGCCGGGGTCGATGGGGCAGGTGTCTTCATCTGGATTGGGTTCTACACCTGAAATGGGAATCTGATTTCCGTCTTCATCCACGCCGCGGTCATAAGTGATGTTAATGTTTTCAAACTCAATGATAAATGCAGACTCGTAGGCAACATCGCGGATGCCGTCACAATCCTGATAAAAGGCAACATCGTTGATCTCGCCGGAAGCAGCTCCATAGCGTGCGGCCTGGCGGGAAGCGTTTGCAGTGGATGAAAAGATGAATGCCAGCCGTCCAACCTCGATGAGACCGTAAAGAATGATGAGCAAAATCGGCAAGGCGAGCATGAACTCGACCATTGCCTGCGCGCGTGTCTTTTTATTTTTTGAGAAGATAAATCGTTTCATTTTGCCAGCTTTTTTCATCAAACTTGGTTTGGGGCCAGGGATTTTCTTTTTTAGCTTTGCGAAACCATCGTCCTTCGCGATTCGATCACATACATATACTACTCTTTTTAGTGGGTGCAAGCCATCAACCTATATTCCTACCTGAGGATCATCCGGGCACGATCATCGCAAGGAATTTTGGAAAAAATACGACCAGGAATGCACTGGCAACGAAGTAGGGACCGTATGGAATGAACATCATCATGGCATTTTGTTTGTATTGCCTGCCGATCACCAGCCAGGCAATGATCAATAAACTGAAGAAGCCGCCGAGCAAAACACCCAAAAGAAAACCGAACCAGATCAGCGGCCAGCCAAGGATAAATCCGAGGATGGTGATTAGGATGACATCACCTGCACCGAGCGCTTCCTCATCATCGGGCTCCTGTCCGGCGGCAATAAGGCGTCGGGTTCGTATGCGGGCAAAGAGCACACCGAAATAATAAAGCGCGATCATAATCACAAAGCCGCCGAGTCCACCCCACAGGGTGGGACCGATTCCGTGAGCGATCGTACCGATGATTAGCCCAAATACCGCGCCGAAAATGCTGGTGGGGTGAAGGATAAGGCGGTGCTCCAGATCGATCACGAAGACGATGCCGAAGTAGACCAGTAAGATCATGCCGAGTGCATAGCCAATTTTGGACGGCGGATTCAGCCAGGAGTAGATGCTGATGACTACGATCACAAGTTGCACAACCCAGGGGCGGGCGCTGCGGGGATGGCCATTTGTGCAGGGTTTGAATAAAAGATAATCCTGCCAGGCAAATGAGACGTTGCAGTGCGGGCATGCTGGTTGACTGAAACGGCGCGTAAGCGGCAGGACATCGGCGAGATAGTTTATGAGCAATCCGGCAAGCCATCCGAACAGTATGGATACTATCACAGTAAATGACATTTCAGATGATTATAATTCCAATTACATTCATCGTCCAAAGCCCTAATCGGTGTAAGCGAACTGTAATGTTTTCTTGAAATGTTTTATACTACCTTTCAATTCTGAAGGCATTCTGAGGAGACCATAACAAATGGAAGAATTCGTAATTGAAGGGGGGCATCCGCTCCGAGGTGAAGTAACCCCATCGGGGAATAAAAATGCAGCACTGCCTCTTTTGGCCGCGTGCCTGCTCACATCCGAACCTGTCATTTTGCGCAATGTACCGCAGATCAGAGACGTGCAGGTTATGCGGAAGTTGATCGAGAGTCTCGGTTCCCAAGTGGAGGATCTGGACACGAATACATGGCAGATCACGACGAAGGAACTGGTCGCATCTCATCTGGACCCGGACCTGTGTCGTCGAATCCGCGCATCGATTCTCATCGCCGGGCCTGTGGTTGCGCGTGCCGGCACCCTTCGTTTGCCGCCTCCCGGCGGGGACGTGATTGGGCGTCGTCGTTTGGATACACATATCCTCGCGTTGCGCGCGCTGGGGACAAAAGTGACCTATGACCGCGTCTTCGAATTCGAAGCGGAGCACCTGCACGGCGCTGACATTCTTTTGGATGAAGCGAGCGTAACCGCAACGGAAAATGCGATCATGGCGGCCGTGCTTGCCAAAGGTCAAACCCTGATCCGCAACGCAGCTTCGGAGCCGCATGTTCAGGAAGTTTGTCAGTTCTTGAACATCCTCGGCGCAAAGATCGAGGGCATTGGCTCGAACACCCTGCACATTACGGGTGTTTCTCAACTAAAAGGCGGGGAATTTACCATCGGCCCCGACTTGTTGGAAGTGGTCAGTTACGTCGGCGCGGCAGTTGTCACCCGTGGCGAGATTCGCATCCGCAATGCGGGGGTTCAGCACCTTGAAATGGTCGGCCAGGTCTTCCATAGATTGGGCGTTCATTGGAAGGTGGAGGGTAATGACCTGTTTGTGCCCTCCGAACAAAACTTGGTGATTGCGTCAGATTTGGATGGGGCTGTCCCCGAGATCAAAACGAATGTTTGGCCTGCCTTCCCAACTGACTTGATGAGCATCGCCATCACCGTGGCGACTCAAGCCTCGGGCTCGGTGCTGTTCCATGATTGGATGTTTTCAGGCCGCATGTATTTTACAGATAAGCTGGTGGGGATGGGCGCGCGCATCATCCTTTGCGACCCATATCGTGTTTTGATTCAAGGCCCCACACGGCTTTATGGAGAGAAACTCGAAAGCCCCGATATCCGCGCAGGGATGGCATTGTTACTTGCCGCTCTAGCCGCAAAGGGAACATCCAAGATTCGAAATATCAGCCAGATCGAGCGCGGCTACGAAAAAGTGGATGAAAAACTCCGCATGCTCGGCGCAAAAATCACCCGCGAACAGGAGTAAAAACAAAAAAGAAGCCGCGAATTTCGCGGCTTCTTTTTTGTTTATTTTTGAATGCGGAATTCAATCCACATTTTATATTACGGATGGACGTTGATGACTTCTTTTCCAACAATGATTCTCAGAAGGTCTTCATCGCCAGGGCGGATTTCAAAAGACCCGGAGGCATTGCTGCTGGAACCATTCTTGAAGGTAATTCCAGCATATGCCCACCAGATACCCTTGGGAAGGTCGACGATAAATTTTCCGCCATTACCAATGTTGCTCCAGGATAAAGCGCCGCATTGACCAAACGCGTTCTTGGAAAGATTCAACGATAACCATGCAATCGTACCGCCGCTGGCATTTTCCACGCGCATGCGGTTTGTTTCACCGGCTTCACCAACATTCAAAGGATGATTGCAGTCATCCGCTGCTGAGACCGTTGTAGGGGTGGGCAGGTTGAACAAGGTAGCAGTCGGCAAATCCAACAAGGGCGGAGGAGTGAATGTCGGCAGGGGGGTGGGGGCGGGAGTTTCTGTGGGGGGAAGAGCTGTGGCGGTGGGAATAGCCATCTGGGTCGCGGCGACCATCGTCCATGCGGAGGACACGGCTGTGCCTTCCACGTCAGCGGGTGCCATGGTGGGGGTTCCTTGCGCACCACAGGCCGTTAACAACACGGAAAGCGCGAGCAGGATGGGTAAAATTCTTTTCAACATTTTTTCTCCATTTTATTGTTTGTTTGAATACAACTTGTTACAACTTCGATTTTATTGCGACTCGATCCTTGAAGATGGTCATGGTCAGGGTCTGTGATGCGCCCAAACCAAACTCTCCTGTGATCTTGTTTCCACCGACCCACACTACATAAATATATTCACCGGCTGGGGCATCGGTTGCAACCCTTCGGCCAACTGGATATTCGATGATCGTCACAAAGCCATCCTTGGTGGTGCATTGCAGGGAAACATATACCTCGGCTCTTGATTCATTGATGAGGTTGATGTACCCGGAAGGCAGGCTGGGCGGCATTGTACCATACAGCTGCGGGTGGAGCGTTTCAGTCGGTGTGGCGCTGAATGCGGGGTTTGGCGTACTTGTTGACGTTCCAGGCGTCCCCGGTGTTCCTGGAATGGTCGTTCCTGCGGTCACCGTGCCTGTTCCCAGGGTGGCGGTCAATGTCAACAGGATGGGATTCACTGTTTCTGTGGGCGTTGGCTGCGTGGGAGTACTTGTGTTTGTCGAAACCACAGGCGTATGGCTGGGTGCGAGCGTAGGAGAGGGCAGGGCTTCCAGGGTCTGCTGTGAAATGACGGCGGCAGTTGCTTGAAGATCTGCGTCAGAGACGGATGTTGGAATGGGGCTGTTGGCTGCCTCTGGCTGAAAGATTGCAGGCAGGGCAGGCATACACGCGCTTAAAGTAAGGCTAAGCACGGTGAATAGAAAAAAATATTTTTTCATGGCCCGTTTCCTTGATCTGCCCCCAGCTAATTATTGCTGATCACTTCCATAAACTGGTTTACAACATCACGTAACATGCGTTCTGGTAATGCGCCAACCTGACGATGCACCACTTTGCCGCCTGAAATGAACAACAGGGTCGGGATGCCCTGAATGCCAAACTTCTGCATCCATTGCGGGTGTTCATCCGTGTTGATCTTTGCCACGATCAGTTTGCCTTCCTGTTCCTGCGCCAGCTTCTCGAGGGTCGGGGCGATCATTTTGCATGGGTTGCACCATGGCGCCCAAAAATCCACGATCACGGGCAGGGATGATTGCATTACAACTTTTTCGAAGGCTTCATCTGTGACATGAATGGGTTCTGAAGACATTGTTTTATTGATTCCTTTCAATCTTTCGTCTATTGTTTGCATGTAAAAATGTCGGTCAACATACAATACAATTGTCGCATAGGGACAAAAAAGTATAACATAAAATCCCTGATATATAATTTAGTCCCTGGTGTATAATCGCCGCTCATGGCTAATCTTTTTTCACGTTGGAAAGAATCTCTGACTCGAACAAGCAAGGCTGCCTTCGGTCAACTTGCATCCATTCTTGGAACATCTGAGATCACGAACGAAACCTGGGACGATTTGGAAGCGCTTTTACTTCAAGCCGACTTGGGGTTGGAGACAACTTCCTCAGTTTTGGATTCACTCAAGCGCATCACACGGACCGATGGCCTGGTTCGCGCGAACGAGCTTTCGGCAGCCCTTCGACAGGAACTGCGCGCACGCCTTTCCACGCCGCCCGCTCTCGTGTTTGATAATAAGCCGTCTGTTATTTTGGTTGTGGGCGTCAATGGTTCAGGGAAAACCACGACCATTGCAAAACTCGCATCACGTTTTAATGCGGAAGAGAAAAAGCTCCTGTTGGGGGCCGCTGATACATTCCGTGCTGCAGCGATGGACCAGCTTCAGGTTTGGGGTGACAGGCTAAAGGTCGAAGTGATCGCAGGTGCTTTTGAGTCCGATCCTGGCGCAGTGGCGTTCAATGCTGTTCAGGCGGGAGTCGCCCGGGGTGTGGATATTGTCCTGATCGACACAGCAGGGCGCTTGCACACACGCTTTAACTTGATGGAAGAATTGAAGAAGGTCAATCGCGTGGTGGGCAAGGCTTTGCCGGGTGCGCCGCATCAAGTGTGGCTCGTGCTGGATGCGACCACAGGGCAGAACGCTTTGCAGCAGGCGCGTTCATTTAAAGAAGCCGTGCAGGTTTCGGGCGTCATCTTATCCAAATTGGATTCATCAGCGCGTGGTGGCATGGCTTTTGCCATTCAGCGTGAGCTTGGACTTCCGATTCTGTTTGCTGGCTTGGGCGAAAAGCCCGAAGATTTACAACCCTTTGATCCCGATGCCTTTGTGGATGGGATTTTGTCAAACTCCTAGGAGATATTATGCAGGATTTATTGAATCGCTTGCAGGCAGCGAATGACCTGACTCAACAACTCATGGTGCGTCTTTGACCTGGCTGGCAAAGAAATTCAACTTGCACAACTTGAAAAAGACATAGAACATTCCGAGTTCTGGAATGATTCGACGAACGCGCAAAAGGTGATGAAAACCGTTTCAAGCCTGCGCGAAGAAGTGGGATTTTGGAATTCGTTAAAACAACACCTCCATGATCTGACCGATCTTGCCAACCTTGGCGATGATTCTTTGCGCGTTGATTTGGAGACCGAGATCACGAAGCTCGAATCCGACCTTGATAAGCAATCTTTTGCCACCATGTTCTCGGGTCCATACGACCGCGATGATGCGATTCTCGCCATCCATGCAGGCGCAGGCGGAACCGATTCGCAGGATTGGGCTGGGATGCTCCAGCGCATGTATTTGCGTTGGGCCGAAAGCCAGGGGCTTCGCACTGAAATTTTGGATTTCACCCCCGGTGAAGAAGCAGGCATCAAAAGCATCACCATCGCCGTGAGCGGAAGTTATGCTTTCGGCTATTTGCGCTCTGAGAAAGGGGTGCATCGTTTGGTGCGTCTTTCCCCTTTTGATGCTGCGCATCGCAGACACACCTCGTTTGCGCTGATCGAGGTCTTGCCGCAAGTCTCCATGGAAGAGGCGGATGTAGAGATCAATGCAGGTGATGTGAAAATTGACGTCTTCCGCTCTTCTGGCGCAGGCGGGCAAAACGTGCAAAAGAACGCGACCGCCGTGCGTCTGACACACCTTCCGACGGGAATCGTTGTGACCTGCCAAAATGAACGCTCGCAATCGCAGAATCGTGAATTCGCCATGAAAATTTTGCGCGCCCGTTTATTGGAATTAAAGACAGCCGAGAAAGATGAAGAGCGCGCCATTTTACGCGGCGAATATACCAAGGCAGAGTGGGGAAGCCAGATCCGCTCGTATGTGCTGCATCCATATCAAATGGTGAAAGATCATCGCACCGACCATGAGACAGGCAATTCTCAGTCCGTTTTGGATGGCGATTTGAACGGGTTCATGGAAGCGTATTTAAAGAGCTTATCTTCAAAGGAATAATGTGATGATGCGGAAGTTGTTGCAAATGATATTCTCCCGTGAGAATTTGCTGGCACTCCTTTTGTGTCTTATCCTGATCGGGTTGACTGTGTTTTCCGCCGACGCAACCCCCACGTGGATCTATCAGGGATTTTAAATGTCGGTATTTGATGTCGGCGTACTTGCTTTTGCCGCGCTTGGAATCGGTCGGCTGGGAAGGGGACGCGAACTTGCCCTGTTGGGTACGAGTGTATTCTTCATCTACTTGCTTCAGCCGACCCAGCAGATTGTCAGCTTTGCTTATTGGATGCCGACAGCCACCCTTGCCTTGACCATTTTGTGCTGGTGGCTGGTTTCCACGCCCGAGGTTCGTGGTTGGCAAAAAAATTGGGCTGCCGTGCTGGTGATTGTGGGGGTGATGCTGATTGTTGACCTAAACCAATTTATCGGACTCGATCAAATTTACATGACCACCACACCGCGTCTTTGGGTTGTTGCGCTGGCAATTATTTTATTTTCAGGTTTCCTGTTTTTTTTGGGCAGGCTGCCGCGCAAGTTGATTTTATTTGGAATGACTTTATGGGGTTTGATTTTGCTGTTTGTTTTTTTGAAAACACCTTTTTTTATAAATTCATTTCTTAACTTTATCGTTTCCCAGCGTGGTGCGCAGCCAAATGAATCGGGGTATGCGATTTCCTGGCTTGGGTTTTCCTATGTCGCGTTTCGTTTAATGCACACCCTTCGCGACCGTCAATCGGAGCGTTTGCCTGCATTGACCCTGGCCGAGTATGTGAATTATGTGATCTTTTTTCCAGCCTTTGCAGCTGGCCCAATCGACAGGGTGGAGCGGTTTATGCTTGAACTGAGAAACCCCGTCGCTTTAGCCGAGCAGGATTGGATGCAGGCAGGGACGCGGCTCTTCGTCGGTTTGTTCAAAAAATTCATCCTCGCTGATGCACTGGCTTTGATCCCCTTGAATGATGTGCTGGTCGGTCAGGTGCGGTCGCCTGCGTGGATATGGTTTTTGATCTACGCTTATTCTTTGCGTATCTATTTTGACTTTAGTGGATACATAGATATCGCGATTGGCCTTGCGCGGATTATGGGGATTCGCCTTCCTGAAAATTTCGCTTCGCCCTATTTCAAGCCCAACCTGACCCAATTTTGGAATTCATGGCACATCACGTTGACGCAGTGGTTTCGTGCATATCTTTTCAATCCACTCACGCGTGCGTTGAGAATGAGAAGACTTCCCGTGCCGCTGATCATTTTTACCGCCCAGTTTTCCACGATGATCGTGATTGGTCTGTGGCATGGGGTCACTTGGGGATTTTTCTTTTGGGGATTATGGCACGGCGCAGGCCTCTTCATTCAGAATCGCTGGAGCGAATGGATTCAAAGCAGGATGGAATTCCCGCTTCCTCCGCGCAGACAATTGGTGCTAAACGCGATTGGCATTTTTCTCACTTTTAATTTTGTTTCGCTTGGCTGGCTGTTCTTTACGCTGTCATCCCCGTTGCTCGCCTGGCATGTGCTGGCTGAATTGTTTGGAGTTGGTTTATGAAAATAGATCCATTGCGGGTAGTTGTGAAAGCTCTTGTTCTTTATGTTATTGCGAATGTTTTGTTCGCAATGTACAACCCGTCGATGGGGACCTTATCGGTTTATAACTGGTTGTTGCCCGGACGTGCCCGTTTTCCATATGAACGGGCTGAAAATGTGGACAAAGGCTATAACATCTCCCTTTTTCAAGACCTTGATGCGGCGTTTGCATCCCACGTTATTTCAAATGGAGAAAAACAGGCGGATGAATATCGCGTGATTTTAGTGGGTGATTCGTCCATTTGGGGTTATGCGGCAAATTCCTCTGACACCTTATCTGCTCGGTTGAATGACCTTAATTTGACTTCCTGTGACGGCAGGCGGATGCGCTTTTACAACCTTGGTTATCCCTGGTCTTTCATCTTTAAAGATCTGCTTGTTCTTGAAAAGTCAACGGAATATGACCCGGATATGGTCCTGTGGTTGTTCACTATGCGCGGCTTGACCGGCTCAGATAAGGATGTGGTTGATTTCTTTGAAGGCGAACTGATTACAGATGCGAAAAGGCTGCAGGCTGAGTATCAACTCAGAGACTATACGAGCGAATTAACCATTCAAACTTTTTTTGAGAAGACGATCGTTGGCGAGCGCAAAAAACTGAAAGCGGATATTACTTTGCAAATGTACGGGTTTTTGTGGGCGGCCACAGGGATTGATCACCACCTCCAAACCTGGCTGCCATGGAAGGACAATTTGGAAAATAGCATCGAGTATCGCCATTACAGAACCCCCGAAGACTGGCCGCGCCTCCAACAAGATTTCATGCTCGATGTGATCCATGCCGGGCACAGGATGATGGGGGACGCACAAGTCGTGATCGTGAACGAGCCGATTTATATCGCGAGCGGCCCCAACAGTGAGATCCGCTATAACAAACTTTATCCGCGCTGGGCGTATGACAATTACAGGGAATTCATGAGCGGTTGGATGTCGGAAAATCAATACCTCTATGTGGATATGTGGCAGGCTATTCCGCAGGATGAATTTTCAGATTTTCCCGTCCATTTATATCCGACAGGTGAGCAACTCCTCGCCAAAGCCTTGTCGCCTGAAATTTTGAGTTATTCCTGTGAATAATAAATAAGCCCCGGAATCAAAAGAGCGAGTGATAAACTCGCTCTTTTGTATTATCCGTTGGATGCAACGCGTTTTTCGAGAGTGCGGTTGAACAGTTCTTCCTGCTCATCTGAAGCAGACTTGTAGGATTTTGCGCGAACCTTGCCGCGGCCCTTGGAACGTTCGAGGGCTTCCTGCCATGCGATCTGCATCGCGGTGAACTGGGGTTCGGTCGGCACTTCGACTTCCATCTGGAAATTTTCTTCCTGCTTCTTGCCTTTGCCCTTGCGCTTGTCGCCGCTGCTGCTGCGTTTGCGGTCTTCGCGTTCGGGTTTTTCTTCCTCGACGACCTCAGGCAGAAGAGCCTTCATGCTCAGGCGAATCTGTCGCTTGCGGCGATCAACATCCAAGACCTTCGCTTCAACTTCATCGCCTTCTTTGACGACTTCGCCAGCGGTCTTTACATAACCGTGGGTCAATTCGCTCACATGAATGAGGCCGGGGCGTTCTGCACCAAAGTCAACGAACGCACCATAGGTTTCAATACGCACGACCTTGCCTTTGACAGTCATATCAGGCACGATCTCTTTCCATTCGAAGCCAAGCGGTTCGATCATGGTCAGTTCAATGCGATCTTTCTTTACTCGGCGAACCCAAACCTCAACGGTTTGTCCTTCCTTCACAACATCTTCCACTTTGTTGACTGCTTCCTGTTGAAGTTGTGAGATGTGGATCACACCGGGAAGGCTTTGCCCAATGTCCACAAGTGCCCCCGCGAGAGTTGTCTTCAAAATTTTGCCGCTAAGTTTCGTTTTTGGTTCAAGCGCTACGGCTGGTGCGCTGTCGGGTGTTGTCATAGTTATACTCCTGCTGTTTGAAATAATGCCGAAAAAAGATTATACCTGTCTGACATCAAATCGTCAATAAGAAGATACGTGGATATCTTTGAAAGAAGTTGAGACCTTGCCGATTGGATATGTCCTGTGTATAATCTAAAAAATCAAATGCGTTGAAAAGAACAGGTAGATTTGCCGGATATGTTGTCAGCGAGCTTGCGGTTGGTGTGAGGCAGGTCAACAGGGTAGATCGAAGATCCTCTTGGAGCATCAAACTGAAAACAGGAAAAGAGTCGGATGTTTTTATCCATATCTTTACTGGGAGTAAGGGAGACGGAAACCGCCGTTATACGGGAACAACCTCAGTGATCCCTTGCTGGCGTTGAATGAGCGCCTGCTCTTGATGAGCAGGAACTTGGGTGGTACCGCGAGATTCTCTCGTCCCAATGTGGACGGGAGTTTTTGTTTAAGAGAATGCGGCCAATGGCCGGTCAGGAGATGATTATGTTTAAAACTGTAAACCCAAAACTGAATGTGCCGTTGATGGAAGAGACCATCCTCAAGCTGTGGAAGAAGCAGAATGTGTTCAAGAAAACTGTGGAGCAGCGCAAGGGTGGTCCGGAATACGTTTTTTATGAGGGGCCGCCAACTGCCAATGGAAAGCCCGGTGTGCATCATGTGTTGGCACGCGCTTTCAAGGATATGTTTCCACGCTATAAAACCATGCGCGGATATCATGTCTCGCGCCGCGGCGGCTGGGATACGCACGGTCTGCCCGTTGAGATCGAAGTGGAGAAGCAGCTTGGCTTCAACAGCAAACATCAGATCGAAGAATACGGCGTGGATAAATTCAACGAGCTTTGTAAAAACTCGGTATTTACCTATATCCAGGATTGGGAGAAGCTTACCGACCGCATTGCCTTCTGGGTGGATCTCGAAGACGCCTATGTGACCTACACCAACGAATATATCGAGTCGGTTTGGTGGATCCTGAAAAATTTCTGGGAAAAGGACTTGCTGTTCAAGGGCTACAAGATCGTCCCGTATTGCCCGCGTTGCGGCACGCCTCTTTCTGACCATGAAGTTGCCCTCGGTTACGACGATGCAGTCGACCCGTCAGTTTTTGTGCGCTTCCCGCTGGTAGACAAGCCAGATACATCATTGCTGGTATGGACCACGACTCCGTGGACCCTGCCTTCCAATGTGGCTGTCGCCGCTCATCCTGATGTGGATTACGTGACGGTCGAACGCGACAACGAAGGCACTAAAGAAAAACTCATCCTCGCCAAAAATTTAGTCGAGAGAGTCTTCAAGGATGAAGAAGTGAAAGTGGTGGACACCTTCAAAGGTAAAAAATTGAAGGATGTGAAATACAAGCCTCTTTTCACTTTTATCCCCACGGATAAACCCGCCTATTATGTGATTCTTGCTGATTATGTCACCACGGAAGATGGTTCTGGCTTGGTTCATACCGCTCCTGCCTATGGACAGGAGGATATGGAATCAGGCAAGAAACACGACTTGCCGATCATGTTGACCGTTCAGCCTGACGGCACGTTCATCCCTGAGATCACCCCGTGGCGTGGAATCTTCGTCAAGGATGCTGACCCGCTGATCATCAAAGATCTCGACGCGCGCGGGCTTTTGTTCCGCGCTGGAACGATCACACATACCTATCCTTTCTGTTGGCGCTGTAAGACTCCGCTGTTGTATTATGCGCGCGAGTCCTGGTATGTTCGCACCAGCTCAAAGAAAGACCGACTCGTTGACCTGAACAATACGATCAATTGGGTACCTGACCACATCAAAACGGGCCGCTTCGGGAACTGGCTTGAAAACAACATCGACTGGTCGTTGAGCCGCGAGCGCTATTGGGGCACACCGCTTCCCGTATGGGAATGTGAAAATTCCAGCTGCAAGCATCGTGAATGTGTCGGTTCGGTTGCAGAACTTTCAGAAAAAGTTGGCAAGGATTTGACCGAGTTGGATTTGCACCGCCCGCACGTGGACAATGTCCATTGGAAGTGTGTGGATTGCGGCGGCAAGATGACCCGCGTCAAGGACCTGATCGATGTGTGGTTCGACTCTGGTTCCATGCCGTATGCCCAGTGGCATTACCCGTTCGAGAATCAGGATAAATTCAAGCAGCAATTCCCCGCGGATTACATCTGCGAGGCCGTGGACCAGACTCGGGGTTGGTTCTATTCGCTGCACGCCATCAGCACCCTGCTCAATGATGACGTTTCATTCAAGAACGTGATCTGTCTGGGTCACATTCAGGATGGCGAGGGACGCAAGATGTCCAAGTCGCTTGGCAATATCGTTCAACCTTGGGATGTGTTGAACGTTCACGGTGCGGATGCGCTGCGCTGGTATCTCTATACCGCCACGCCGCCCGGACAGGAACGCCGCTTCTCTTCCGATTTGGTTGGCGATGTGATCCGTAGCTTTACACTTACGCTGTGGAATGTCTACTCGTTCTTCATCACATACGCCAACCTTGATAAACCCCAAGCGTTGACTGTCACAGCCCCGACGAATGATCTTGACCGCTGGCTGCTCTCCGAACTGAATGTTCTGGTTCGTGATGTGACGAATGCCTACGAAACTTATGATGTCACCAACGCCACCCGCCCTGTGGAAAAATTCGTCGAGACCCTGTCCACCTGGTATGTGCGCCGCTCGCGCCGCCGCTTCTGGAAGAACGACTCGGATTCAGATAAACAGGCCGCGTACTCCACGCTGTACACTGCGTTGGTGACGATTGCCAAATTGATCGCGCCCGCCATGCCTTTCATCGCGGAAGAGTTGTATCAGAACCTCGTCCGCTCGGTGGATGAGACCGCTCCTGAATCTGTGCATTTGGCTGAATGGCCGAAGGTGATGGATGAATTCATCGACGAATCGCTCAACCGTGACATGGGCCTGATCATGCGGCTGGTGTCGCTCGGACACTCCGCAAGACAGAAGGCGAATCGCAAAGTGCGTCAGCCTTTGGCGGAAGCCGCATTCTCGGTGGGGAATCCTGCCGAACGCAAGGCGTTGATGAGCAACATGGATGTCATCGCGGATGAGTTGAATGTGAAGCAAGTCCGCTTGCTGGATGCTTCCACCGAAGCGTTGACCCACACGGTCAAGCCGCTGCCCAAGCAGCTTGGACAGAAATACGGGAATAAATATCCCGCGCTTCAGAAGGCGATCCTTGCCATGAATGCGGAAGAAGTCGCAAAGACGATGCATTCAGGCAGTCCATTGAAGGTCACTTTGGATGGTGAGGAGTACAGCATCCTTTCTGATGAAGTGGAAGTGAAAGCAATGGCAAAGGAAGGTTTTGCCGTTGCAGAAGATGGTGCCTACGTGGCCGCGCTCGTCACCGACCTGACTCCAGAACTCGTGGCCGAAGGCCAGGCGCGTGAATTTGTCCGCCGCGTGCAGGATCTGCGCAAGACCGCCGATTTGGACGTTGCTGATCGCGTGGAACTGTTCGTCGAAGCCACAGCAGGCCTCAGGTCCGCGATTGAAGCGCACGAGGGTTACATCAAAGCCGAAACGCTGACAGTCAAACTGTCCTTTGCGAATCCGCCCGCCAACGCATCCGTTGTCGAAGATGAATTCGACGGCGAAAAGGTGAAGGTTGGGTTGGTGAAGAGCAAGTAAGCTGTGAATGGGGAATAGAGAATAGCAAATCCCTCGGAGGTTGTGAGACTTCCGAGGGATTTTATAAAACTTCAATCTCAAGTCCATCCCAAACCTGCAACCTTCAACTTCCCCCAGACATGAGTATAATTCCAGCACCTTTCACCTCAACCAAGGACAGAATCCATGACAACCTCCGCAATTTCAGAAAACAAACCCAACCCGCTTCGCGTCATCGCCGCATGGGGAGTGCATCTCTTCACCGCCACCGGCGCGATCTGGGGCTTCCTCGCCATGCTTGCCATCTTTGAGCACGATTGGCGCGCGATGATCATTTACATGATCGTTGCCATGCTGGTGGATGGATTCGACGGTATGCTGGCGCGCTGGGCGGATGTGAAAAAATATGCCAACGGCGTCGACGGCGCCCTGCTCGATAACATTCTCGATTATCTGAATTACGTGGTTGTGCCTGCGCTTTTTCTCATGGAAGCGGGTGTACTGCCTTACGGCTTGCAGATGATCGGCGCGTTTTCCATTCTCATCACTTCGGCCTATCAATTCACGCAAACCGACGCCAAGACCGACGACCATCATTTCAAGGGTTTTCCATCCTATTGGAATGTCATGGCGCTTTACATGCTGTTGATGAATTTGCCGACCTGGTTGAATTTTGGTTTTTTGGTTCTGTTTAATATCCTTGTGTTTATCCCCATAAAATATATTTATCCAAGCCGCAACAGCTACCTGCGAAACCTCACGCTCGGCCTCACCTATCTCTACGGTGCCATCGGCATTTGGGGTCTGTTGCTTTACCCCAATACGCCCTCCTGGATCGTCTGGGCTTCGTTTGCTTATGTTGGTTACTATCTCGTCTTGAGCGTGATACCCAAAAATAAAACCCATGCGAGTTGATGTCGTAACGAAGGCGGATGACGAACTCTACGAAGCATTTCAACGCCTCGTCCCGCAGTTGACGAATAACAATCCGCCTCCTTCTCTTAACGATCTGGCTGCTCTCGTCCGAGATTCATCTTCCACGCTGATGGTGGCTCGTAACGAAAAAAACGAGATCATCGGCGCCCTCACGTTGACCGTTTACCGAGTACCGACAGGTATCCGCTCCATCATCGAAGATGTCATCGTCGATAACTCCGCCCGTGGACAGGGCATCGGCGAAGCGCTGATGCTCCGCGCCATCGAGATCGCCAAAGAAAAAGGCGCGAGCAATATCTCGCTCACTTCAAATCCATTGCGCGAAGCGGCAAATCGATTGTATTTACGGGTGGGATTCAAAAAGCGCGAAACGAACGCCTACCAAATGAAGCTTTAGAAAACAAAACGCGGACTTTTCAGTCCGCGTTTTGTTTTTTGATAAATTGCGTCTCTATCTTGCACAATTCCGTATATTCGCCGCGATACTCCTCGGGCAGCAAAAGCGCAAGCTGCACCATCATCTCATCCACGATCTGTTGGCGCAATTCAGCGCTGACCTTGACACCCTTTGTGTCAATTGTGAAGGGTTCGCCCACGCGCAGATGAAAATCGGAGCGTTTGAATTTCTTCAAATTCTTGAGATACACCTCTCCGCCCCAATGTGCGATCGGGATGATAGTCGCGCCAGAGTGCAGGGCAAGAGTCACCGCGCCAGGCAGGGCGCGTTTTAATTTGCCCGTGTAATTACGTGTCCCTTCGGGCGCGATGCCGAAGATCAATCCCTTTTCGATGGAACGCAAGGCCAGTTTGAGCGATTTGATATCCGCTTCACCGCGATGGACGGGGATAATTCCCCAGGCCCCGAAGACCCAGCGCAAAAACGGATTTTCGAAGGCTTCAGCTTTTGCCCAGCCCGTGATCTTGCGCGGCTGTAACAACGTGGCGAGGACAGGCACTTCGATCTGCCCTGTGTGATTGGAGATGATGATCAACGGCCCTTGCGCAGGGACCTTCTCCATGCCGCGGGCATCCAGGCGCAGGGTGAGGCGGAAGTAAACGCGCAGAATGAAAGTGATGAGGTGTAGTGAGAAATTCATAACGGCTTAGGCGCAGATAATTTCCAATTCACGCGGGAGCAGTTCAAGGGTCAACTCTGAACCGCTGAGGCAGATGAATTCCCCGTCGGCGTGCGCAGGGAAAGTCGTATCCAGCGATTTGATCGAGACCTTTTTAGCGCGTCGCATTTTTACTTCGGGTTGGGTCATTTGAGTCCCGCGGATGAAATGGGGAATGAGCATGAGAATGCGCCCCTTGGAGGCAGTCTCCGCGATGCACAGATCGAAGAAGCCGTCGTCGGGCTGGCTTTCGGGGGCCATTTGAAAACCGCCGCCCATGCGCCGACCGTTCATCACGGAGATCATCAGCGAAACTTGTTTGATGGTTTCCTGATTGTCAAGAACGATCTCGACCTGCGCGGGATTGTAATAAAGGAAAACGGTTTTGACCACGCCGATGAGATAGGCGGGCAGGCCGCGTGTCCAGCGGACCTTGATGGCTTCGTTGCCAACGGCTGCATCAAAACCGACGCCGATGCCGTTGCCAAAATAGCGGCCTTCGGGATAATCGCCGCCTTTGACAAAACCGATATCGATCTTTTTACGTTTATTTGCGATAAGTGATTTCAGGCTGTCGTTGAGATTTGTGGGGATGCCCGTGCCGCCTGAGAAATCGTTGCCTGTGCCGATGCTGAGCGCCGTGAATGCGCTTTTGGTGTGGCCGTCCTTGCGGGCTTTCATGATGCCATTGATGGACTCGTTGATGGTGCCGTCGCCGCTGGCACACACGATCACATCGTAGCCATCGCGTGCCGCACCTTCAGCCAGGTCTGCGGCATGCCAGATACGCTCGGTGCGTACCAGCTTAAAATCCAGCCCGTTTTCACGCAGGCTGGATTCGATTTGTTGTATGGATCTTTCGCCGAGGCCCCGCCCCGAAATTGGATTGACAATGATGTAATACTTCACGGTTCGCTCCCGATATGGAATGGAGGCGAGTGTATCTTTTGTAAGACAGATTGTCAATTGTGATTTGATTGATAAGTGAATATAAATGCGCCGTATCCCCTTACAACTTACCCATTCATGCGCGGGGTGCGTCGGTAATCGGCGCGGTGATTGGTGTAGGCTTTGCTGAAGAAGTCGGCCAATTCGTCCACGGCGAAGGCTTCTTCATTATCCAGCACCATTTTGAGCTGACTGAGGCGTTCGTGTAATTCAAGCATTTTGGCGCGAAACGCATCGAATGCGACATGATCCGTTTTTTCGCGCAGTTCCTGTGCGGCGATGTGTGCATCTTCCAGGGCGTGCATGGTATTGAGAATATCTTCGGCGATCAAGGTCAGGTCAGACATGCCAGCCTCCTTTGCATATTCACAATAGCACGTCACGGTTTGTGTTTCAAGTAGTCCTCGGGAGTGTCGATATCTTCGATAATGCTTGGCGTATCCACGATTACATATTGGATCTTGCGCGCATGCTTTTTCAAAAACTCGCGCGGTGTATGCGGCGGTTTCATCTCCAGCAATTCATCCCAAAGTGGACGAGCCACCAGCCAGGGATGTCCGCGCTGCATTTCGTAGCTCGGCACCACGATCTGTGCCTTGTTCTTGAGGAATGCTTCGCAGACGCTGCGCACGGTTCTTTCCTTGATTTGGGGCTGGTCGCCGAGACAAATGAGCGCTGCGCTCGCCTCATGCATTTTCACCGACAAACCCAGCTGGATCGAGCTTAGCATTTCGCTCTTTTCATATTCCGCGTTGAAAATGGTTTGGACTGTTTTCCCAATCAGCGTTTCCACCTGTTGCCTTGCCCCGCCTGTGACAACGATAATATCGTTTACGCTTGATGCCTGCAGCGTGGAGATCACCGTTTGCAGCACCGTGCTTTTGCCCCACGGCATAAGCATCTTCGGTTCGCCCATGCGTTTCGATGTGCCTGCAGCGAGCACAATGGCACTGATCATTTAATACCTCTTTTATAAAGTCTCATCTTCAACCAATCTTTGATAGTCTTCAGGTTTATCCACATCGAGCAACAATCTGTCATCATGCCATGGCATGTATTCTACTTTGTAATTCGAGAAAATCGCCCGTCCGCCGACATCGCCCGTGATCTTGAGCAGGTCGGGGAACGTGACTCGGTCGAACAGCACCGGGTTGGCGCGTCGTTCTTCCAGTACCAGCGGCGCAATAATGGGGTACATCCCCTGGGTGTGTGACTCCACTAATGCGCGAATTACATCCGCTGGGATTTGCGGCTGGTCAGCGAGGAGGAAAATGGCGGCGCCGACTCCTGCCCGTTCTCCCCAACGAGGCGATGGGGGAAATGAATTGATCCCTGCGCGGATGGATGTGCTCTGTCCTTGTGCAAACTCTGCGTTGTGGACGATATTTACGGGGAGTCCGTTTAGGGCAGATTCAACGTCAGCGGCGAATGCGCCTGTGACGACCACAACAGGCCACAGTCCAGATTGAAGCGCGGTTTCGGCAACCTGTCGCACGAATGGCTTGCCCTTCCAATCCAATAATTGTTTCGGTGACCCAAAGCGAGTCGATTTGCCAGCGGCGAGGATGATTCCTGCGGTATGTTCAAAAGTTTGCAAACTGTTTTTTTGTAGAGCACCGACGATAACCGCATCAAATTGATCGAGCAGCGCGCGTGCCATGTTCCCGCCGATGGATTGCAATTCGGGCGTGTCGGCTTGATTGAGCAAAACAACGCGCCGCGCATGGGGTGGGATATTTTTCAGCCCGCCTTGCGGGTGAGCGAGGACACGGCCAAGTGTATCGGGAGTGATGATTTGGTTTAACGGCAAGCCGCCAAGTTGTGAAAATATTTCTGCGCGATGGACGTGTTCATCGGTGAGCGGCTTTCCAAGTGTGCCAAGCCCAGCAACGACAATCACCGTATCTGTGAATTCGGGAATGGGCGGCTCATGTGCGGCGGGGGCCTTCAAGGATTTTTGGCGTGACCCGTCGGCCTCGATGAGCAGGGGAATATTTTTTCCCTCGCAATATTCGCGTAGCCAATTCAAAATAATTTTGTCAACGGGAGTCGCTCTGTCGTTATCAAAATCTCCAGTAACAAGGATAACCCCGTGAGGCGGAATTTCCTTGAGCGCATTCAGGTCAGTTGCAATGATATGCTGTTCTGCAAGTGACACCTGCCAGGCTCCGAGGTGGGTGGTGTTTGTGAGAATGACTGATTGCGCGCCGCGACGAACGAGTTCCTCTCCGAGCTGAAACAGGGCGGTGGTTTTCCCCCCCGCACCGACCAGGCTTACGGTGTGATATGATGCGGGAACGTGATTAAAGCGCAGGGCTTGTGCGAGGTCCATATGTGCTATTGTAAAGCAGAAGTATTGCAATAAAATTTATTATCGCTTTTTTCTTGTCTGAGATTGTATAATTGGTTTTAATCGTTGCGCTTTTTTTCTTTTTTTGACTGGAAAGGTAGTGGGCTTTGAGCAAACCAACCGCGCTTATCGTGGAAGATGATCGGGATATTGTGGCCCTGTTTCGGCATGTGCTTGATGTTGCGGGTTATCAGACCGAGATCATGTTGAACGGCAAAGAGGCAATGAGCCGCCTCGAGGGATTCCAGCCGAACATCGTTTTGTTGGATCTGCAATTGCCGGGTATGTCTGGCATCGAAATTTTGTCGCGCATGCGTGCCGATGACAGGTTAAAAAATGTGCCCGTAGTGGTCATTACAGCCTACGCGCCTTACGCCGATAGCCTGCCTGTGGAGCCAGACCTGCTCCTGCTCAAACCTGTAGACATTCACCAGTTGAGCAGCCTTGTTCAGCGTTTGCAGGCTACGCAGGGCGGTTTGAGCGAATCGGTGCACGACAAGGTGACGGGGTTGTACACCTTCCCATTTTTCAAGATCCGCCTGACTTTTGCGCTGGAGAGGATCAAGCAGGCCGAGTTCCGTCAATTTGGCGTTCTATTCGCGGATGTGTCCAAGATCAATGAATTGAAATTGAAGATGCCGCCCGAGGAAGTGAATAGTTTCTTCCGCAAACTGGCGGATCATTTTAAGGCCACGCTTCGCCCAACCGACACCATGGCCTGGTCACTGGACAATGAGTTTTTTCTGACCCTCATCGAAGAGATTCCCAGCCCTGAAGTGCCGCTCCGTATCGCGGGGCGTGTACGAGATAGTATGCGGAAATTTCTCGAAACCAATGACTATGGCATGAATCTGCGCACCAATCTCGGCGTTTTGTTATGCGACTTCGAATATGAAGATATCAATCAAATCTTGAGAGATATCGATATTGCTCGATCTTATCTGCGCGAAGGACTGTACACCAATCCATCTGTGTTTGACCGGGAAATGCTCCAGAAAAAGTGATGTACAACGGCCGCCAAACAGGCGGCCGTTGTTTTTATCCGTCTTTTTTTCTAGCTGGAAATCCAGGTGAACAGTGTATAGATCCCCGAAAGAATGACACCGATCAGTCCGATCAGTTCAAACCAGACGATGAGCGTATCCAGCCAGGCGGGAGTGTGGGATCGCTGTTTTTTATATTTTGGCGGCATGATGCTCTTTCCAGTTCCTTCACGGTTTTTCTAAAGATCCATACTGTTCAACAATTCTCTTAGCGCGATCAACTCTTCTTTGGACAAGGTTACGCCTTTGCCCATTTTTTCGTGATCGGCAGACCAATCTCGCAGGTCATATTTTGGTTCGCGGTCGTTCCAACTGATGAGGTTGAGTTCCTTCGCCCATCCAGAAGCAGATGAGGACAAGCTTCCGACTTTTTTGACGATTTCGTATTTGATCTCAGACATGGCTTACTCCTTGATTTGGACTGGTTTTAATAAAGTTGAACTGGCATACTTTGAATGACTGTTTATGATTTCGATTATACAATAAGCCTTTGTCCTTACTTTCATTGTAAGAATCCCACCCTGCCATTCGTCCAAAACAAATCTTTGAATTGAAGGATTCCCTGAATTGACCGACTATACCGAACGTCCCTCTCTTTTACAAACCTACACCAAAAGCTTTTCGCCGCTCAAAAATCGCAATTTACGCATTTACCTCGGCGGACAGGCCGTTTCCCTGCTTGGCACGTGGATGCAGTCCACGGCGCAGAGTTGGGTGGTGTGGGAACTGACCCAGTCTGAAAGCTCCCTCGGTATCGTCGTGATGTTGAACACGCTACCGCTCTTTTTGCTCGCTCCGTGGGCGGGAGGAATTGCCGACCGCTTCAATCGACGCTTTATCCTGCTTGCCACGCAGGCCATTGCCATGATCCTGGCATTTTCCCTCGCATTTCTCGTCCAGACAAACCTGGTGCAGATCTGGCATATCTACCTGTTTTCTTTCATCCTCGGTATCGTCAATGCACTGGATTTCCCCGCTCAACAGGCTTTCATCGGCGATCTCTCTGGCATGGGGCAGGTGCGTCAGGCCATTACACTTAACATCATGGGCTTGCAGGTTGCACGCATGCTGGGTCCTGCCATTGCTGGTGTTTTGCTGAAAGTCGTTGGAACCGCTCCCGCATTCTGGATCAACGGCGCGAGTTTCCTTGTGGTGCTGATCAGCATTTTCATGGTGCGTTCTCAGCAGGCGAGTCATTCTCGGGGAAGTGCACGTGGACAATTCCGTGAGACGGTGGAATTCATTCGCGCGCAGCCGCGCATGGTGGATTTGATGGTCTTCGCCACTCTCGTGACCTTCTTTGGGCTCTCCGTCTTCAACATTCTCCCCTCTGTGGCTGACCATGTCTTGAACGGCGATTCGCAGACTTATGGATTGCTGTTCGCTTCATCAGGCGCAGGCGCGTTGATCTCCACACTGGTTCTGCTTCCACTCTCACAAGCCGCCAAACGTATTGGACTTATCGTCAGCGGCGCAGCAGCCTGGATGGGAACCTTCTTCTTTTTGCTATCCAATTCCACATGGCTGCCGTTGTCGATGGCGGTCATCTTTTGCATCAGCCTCGGCGCGCCGCTCGTACTGACGACAGGTCTGGGCGTGCTGCAGCTCATGTCTCCTCCTAATATGCGCGCGCGCATTATCAGTTTGTTTACGATGATCACCTTTGGCCTCCAGCCGCTGGCATCCATTGCCATCGGTTACAGCGCGGAACATCTCGGTACGCAAAATGCCATTTTGATCAACTCGCTTTGCCTGTTTACAGGCGCGGGACTCATGTTCTTCTTCCGCAAAGGGCTGCGTGCCTGGGAGCTTGCCCCAACCGTTGAGCCGATCCTTTCTTCGAAAGAGACTTCCCGCCCTGCCGCGCATTGATTGACAACCGTCAGAACTTACGAAAAAGCGCGGAGGTGCAAAGTTTTTCTTTGCACCTCCGCGCTTTTGTTTCAAATCGTTTCCTAAAACTGTTCTACGTCTAACTCGTTCAACTTGATCAACACAGCTTCCAACACACCGCCGCCTACGGAGAGCGCCTTGTCTGAAACCAGCCAACACGTGCTGACATCACTGCGCGGGTCGATGTCGCCGATCTTCATGCCTTCGGGTACTTCGATGCCCGGGCGGATGATGCCCCGCAAGACTCCGTCGAATGGGCTGGTAATTTTTTGGTCACCGATCTCGGCAACGAGCTGGCCTTCCTTAAGCGTGTCGCCAATGGCGGCGTGTGCCACCAATATCCCTGCGGCTGGTGCGCGCAGCACGCGGCGCGGATCGCCATCGGGCTGACCGCTATCGGGTTGGGTGGCTCCGCTCCAGTAGACTCTGCCGAGGGTATGACTGCGGCGGGTTTCTATCACAGCGTGGCAATTCTCACCTGCGCTGAATCCAGGCCCAAGTCCGATATGAAGCGGGACGTTCACATCCAAAGGATCTGGCGGGGTCTTCAAGAGTCGCGCATCGATCACAAATGTGGAGCGCGGATTCGTGAGAAATTGATTGCGAAGAATGTTTGCATTCGGATCGATCAATACAGGAATTTCATTCGCTTCCAACGTGACTTGAAACTGGTCTGGCGAAACGAGACGCGCCGTCACCCCTTCGACAGTGTACTCTCCCTCGTACACCGCTTCAGAAAATGAAACCGTACGGCGCACCGCCAGCGGTTTTTCCAACTCAAGGATGACAATTTGAAAACCTGTGCGATGTAAGCGCAGGGCGACTCCGCTGGCAAGATCGCCGCCGCCGCGTAAGACAATGAGATTCGTCATGGTGTTTCCTGTGAAGTTTTTGGCGCCTGTTCGTGAAGTAAAAGACCAAACGCGTAGATGGTGACATAAAAGAAAATAAAGAAGGTCGAGAACACGCCGATGAAAATAATGGACTGCATGCTGGGGTGGGCGGCGTAATAAAGGAGTTCGGTCAAACGCCCGAGCGGATTGAAAAACATATCCCATGAATTCCAGCGCAGGAACCTGCCGATGTAAATGCCAAGGCTGCCAAGGAATCCCACGGCAAATACAAAGACCCAGCCAACGATGCCACCGAATTCACGGCGGACAATATCCTGCATCAGAAACAGCGAGACCATGCCAAGCAGAAGCCCTGTCCAAGCGAACCAGATGATCAGCAGCACATCAAACCAGACGGGAATGCCGGGTTTGGGATGTCCGAGGTGTTGTAGATCTGTCAGAATATAAGGTGCATTGGGGAAGAACAACAGCCAGAGTGCTGTCGAAATCGGGACGCTCCACATGATGTACCTGCGTTTCCACGCAAAGGCAGTGGCGGTATGCGCCAGCCCAAGCGGGATCCACGCGAGGAAAATGTTCCCAACCAAAAACACGTAATCAAGTGAATCGCTTAATAGAGTGCGTACGCGGAAAAGCAACAGGGAAAGCAGCGTGGCTCCGCACAACAATGCAAATACGGTTAAACGGAATTTGACAGGTTGAACGTGTTCGTAAAGTTTTTTCATGATCTTAGCCTCCAGGGTTTGAGGCCGATTATAAAAACGCCAACTTTCAAATGCTTTCAATTACTCGCAGGATTTGGAAGCGGGTGCTCGCGCACGAGATGCGCAAACGAATACAGCGTGAGATAGACGAATAAATAGAAAACCGCGAAAAGGATCGTGAATGCGATCAATCGCATGGATGGGTCGATCGCGAGGCCGAGAATGGTGACGACAATTTCCTTCGGGTCATTGAGCAGGTCCCATGAATTAAAGCGGACGAAGCGGCCCAGGTACACGCCGAAACTGCTCAAGCCTGAAACGATGAACACAAATGCCCAGCCAGCCATGCGGCCAAACGTGCGCTGGATGATGTCGTGCATCAGATAAAGCGAAACGAGGCCGAGCAGCAATCCCGTCCACGAGAACCAGACCATGACAATGACATCGTACCAAAGCGGCGCACTGGTGGATTCTTTCGCGAGGTGCTGCAGGTCTGTGAGAATGTACGGCGCATTTGGGAAGAAGATCAGCCACAAAAATGCAGTGATGGGAATGACGAGATACAGCAGTCGCTTTTTCCATGAAAGCGTGTAGGCGAGATATGCCAGCACGAACGGGATCCATGCCAGAAAGAGATTCCAAACCAGATTGGTGTATCGAATCGTGTCGCTGTAGGCAATGCGCGCCGCCACAAGCAAAATACAAATGGCTGAAGCGGCAGCCATCAAGGAAAAGATCGCGATTTTATAACGGTTGCGTAAAAGGAAATTCTTTATTGCATCCATGATTGAAGATCAAATGTGGTTTTGTTTCTGCTCACGCAAAAAGACGATGAGGTCGATGTCACCGGGCGAGCGGCCCATCTCTGTCAACATGGCAGCGGCTTCGCTTCTATGCTGGGTACCGTGATTGACAACATGCGCCATCACCTCCCAGAGAACGTTTTCCATCGAGTTGCCATGCGTGGTCTTGTATTGAAATGTTGACTTTAGCTTTTTATCCGTCAAGCTTTCCACGAATGCATCCAAAATCTTCTCCTCTTCACGCCAGCGCTTCTTAAGCGAGGCAAAGGTCGGGAAGTCTTCTGGCTTCATGCGAAATGCGGGCGATTCACCCTGCCAGCGTAACCGCCAGATCCATTCCGCGAAAAGCACATGGACCAGCGTGTTTCTCAATCCGCCATGTGGGTAGGAAGCGGATGCGAGGTATTGTTCGCTGGTCACCTTGGAAGCGGAATTTAAGATGCGGGCGTTCGCCCAACTGTTGTACTTGTAAAGCAGTTGAATATCCTGTTTGTTCATTTTGACAAAAACTCCAGTAGAACTTTATTTACGATTTCTGGTTTTTCATAATGCGGAATGTGCCCGCAATTTTCAATGGGATGAAACTCGGCATGCGGGATGGCTTTGAGGA
Organism: Candidatus Villigracilis affinis; assembly: GCA_016718275.1. GTDB lineage: Bacteria > Chloroflexota > Anaerolineae > Anaerolineales > Villigracilaceae > Villigracilis > Villigracilis affinis. Next base: position 41,376 of record JADKEA010000011.1, on the reverse strand, counting down.
TCTCCGCGCTGTTCTTGAACGGCACGGTTGTATCATTTTTGCCCCAGATCAGCAGGGTCGGCTTTTTCAATTTTCCAACGCGCGCATAGGTTTCGGCGAAAGATTCGAGCATCCGATTCCGCATGGTGGAGAGGATCGCGTATTTGAAACCCTTGTATTGCATCTGGATTTTGTATTGCGCCTGAAAATGCTCCACCAGTTCTGGATCGAACATATCAGATGCGATGCCTTTGACCATGCTCCCGCTTCCAAACAGACCGAGGGCCAGCTCGCCAAAAATGGGCAGTTTCACCGCTTCAAGAAGCAGGGAGAGTGTAACCCGTTTTGCCCCCGCAGGGTCGATTAATATGAATTTGTCCACAACTTGCGGATTCTGGTCGATGAATGAGGCTGTGATCGGACCGCCCATCGAAAGCCCGAGCAGATTCACCTGCGGCAAGTTCAGTGCCTCGAGCAAATCCCTGAGCTGGCGTACGAACAGGTCGATCTTGTAAGCGGTTTTTGGCCTGTCAGAATATCCGCGCCCGATCAGATCGTAGCGCAATACGCGAAAGCCTGCTTTTGTCAGAAAATCGAATGTGGGGTCGAAGATGAAATATGGGACGGAGAATCCGTGTACGAGTACGATGGGTTTTCCGTTTTCGGGGCCGCTCAATTCATAATGGGTCGTACCATCTTTCAGCTTAATGAATGAACCGCCCGCTTCTTTGCGGGTTGATTCATCCAAATCTCTGTTTTCGTCGAAATAAGGGAAGGACATAATATTTGCAGGGACACAGCGCCGCTATGTCCCTGCGGAATACAATTATATTTTTCCAAGTGCGCGCAGGACGCGCTCGGGAGTGAACGGGAATTCGCTGATCCAGACGCCGGTGGCATCGTGAATGGCGGCTGCGATGGCAGGTGCGACAGGCAGGAAAGGCAGTTCGCCCAACCCGCGCGCGCCCCACGGACCGTTGGGGTCGGGGACTTCCACCAGCACTGAATCCACTTTTTCGGGAATATCCAGAATGGTTGGGATGAGATAGGTGCTTAATTGGTCGGTCAGTACGCGGCCATCTTTGGTTTTGTAATCTTCCATCAGCGCGTATCCATGAGCCTGCACGACCGCGCCTTCGATCTGCCCCACTACAAGATCGGGGTTGATCGCCTTGCCGACATCGTCAGCCGAGGTCAGGCGCAGGACGCGCACATGACCGGTCTCGGTATCCACTTCCACTTCAGCGGCCTGGGCTACGTAGGCGTAGGAGAAATTCGGAGAAGAGTAGCCCGTCTCTTTGTTGAATGGAGTGGTGCGCGGCGCAAGATATTTGAACTCTGCAATGGCGGGGCGTTCTTCGTTATTCCATTTTGCGAGGGCGGCTTCGGCCGCACCCTTGACCGAATTCCCTGCCATAAACGTCAGACGGGATGCGGAGGCTGAGCCCGGATTCCCCTGCGTGGCCGAATCGGATGTGCGGATTTCAACCTTGTCCATGGGTAATTCCAGCACATGCGCGGCCATTTGAACCATGACCGTATGCATGCCCTGTCCCACGTCTGCGCCCGCGTGATGAACGATGGCGTGTTCCATTTTTCCGTTGCCGTGAATTTCAACTTTGGCCCAGCAGTTTTCCTGATAGCCAAAAGAAAAACCGACATTCTTGAAGCCAGCGGCAAATCCTCTTCCACGCACCAGCGCGGATGATTTTTTGCCAACAGCCTTTTTTGCTTTCGATTTCTTCCAGCCGAATTTATCGCGCGCCGCTTCGATGCATTGCACGATGCTGACCGGCCCCGGGGCGGGTGTGCCGACTCCCATGGCATCTCCATCGCGCAGGGCATTCTTCAAGCGGAACTCTACGGGGTCCATGCCGAGCATTTCAGCCAGTTTATTCATATTTGATTCGGCCATGAACAGCGCTTGTGGTGCGCCAAATCCGCGGAAGGCTGCGCCAGGTACATTATTCGTGTACACGCCGTACACATCCACTTTTACGTTGGGAATGAAATATGGTCCTGTGGAGGTAATGGCGGCATTGCCAAGCACCTTGTTGGAGGTGTACATATATGCGCCGCCATCGCCGATCAATTCGCATTCTGCGGCGATGAGCTTGCCATCTTTGGTGGCGCCCCATTTTGATTTGATGGAAGCGGCATGGCGTTTGCCGTGCCCGATCATGGATTCGCGCCGCGACCAGACGATCTTGACAGGCCGCTGTAACTTCCACGCAGCCAGGGCCAGTACGATCTGCACAGACATGTCTTCACGTCCGCCGAATGCGCCGCCGATGGCAGGGTAGATGACGCGCACCATTTCATCGGGTAGGCCTAACGAATGGGCGATGGTTTCACGGTCGGCGTGAGTCCACTGGCCGCCTGCTTCAATGGTGATATGGCCTTCATCGTCCATGTAAGCCAGCCCGGCTTCGGGTTGCAGGTAGGCATGTTCCTGTACGGGCGTTTCGTACTGACCTTCGACGATTACGTCCGCTTTTGCGAAGGCTTCGTCCATGTTTCCTTTGCGGATCTTGTAATGGACGCAGACGTTCGTATCGCCCCGGTCTGGGTGCAGGATCGGCGCATCGGGACGCAGGGCAGCTTTCGGGTCGGTGAGAATCGGAAGGTCCTCATAGTCGACCTGGATCAACTTGACCGCCGCATCCGCCTCGACCTCGGTCCTGGCTACCACGACTGCAATTTGATCGCCCACGAAGCGGACGATATCTGCATAAGCTTTCTTGGATGGCCCGCAAAGCACGGGCTGGTCTGGAATCTGTAATCCGTATTCGTTGACTGGCACATCTTTTGAGGTGTACACAGCCACGACGCCCGGCGCCACCTCGGCCTTTTCGGTGCGGACGCTGATTACGCGTGCATGCGGACGTTCGGCGAAGAGGATCTTCATGTGCAGCATGCCGTCTTTTACAAGGTCGCCGGAGTAAAGGGCCTTACCGATCACCTTGTCGTGTGCATCTATTCTTGGCAGTGACTTTCCGACTGATTGATTGTTCATGTGTTTCCTAGCGCTTGTATTTTTTTACTTTGATCCCGGAGGGTGGAGCATCGGTTGGGCCGTAGCGGGATGGGCCGATCATTCGGTAGGTGGTGGCATAAATGACCGAGATCACACCGCCAATGAGCATCATGTAGATCAGGCTGGCAACTGCGATGGCGAAAATGTTCGGGACTTTGCTGATGGGGCTGAAAATGGTGGAAAGCCCCGAGGTGGAGTAGAAGATATCGGGCAGGTATACGGTGCCAAGCAATTCATACGGGATGGGCCATTTATTTTCCAATCCATATCGTACGGTTTCATACCCAGCCGCGATGGAGATCGCGGGAATGATTAAGAACATTAAACAGCCAATGCCGCGCCATATCTCATGCATGGATTTGGATTGAATGCTGGATGGTTTCAAGGTTGTGTTGCTGTTATATTTGCCCATTGCAATTACTCCTACTCTTAAAGTTTGCCCGCATCTTCGATGGCTTTTACGATCTTGTAATAGCCTGTGCAGCGACAGAGATTGCCTGTGATGGCTTGTTCGATCTCGTTGCGTGTTGGGTTTGGTTTTTCCTCCAGCAACTTTGCGCCAGACATCAGGAAGCCGGGCGTGCAATATCCGCATTGGACAGCGCCATTTTCAATGAAGGTTTCCTGGATCGGGTGCAGGGTGCCTTCGTCTTTGGCGAGTCCTTCCACAGTGATGATCTCTGCGCCATGCGCGCGCGGGGCGGGGACGAGGCAGGCCATGACGGCCTTTCCGTCCAGAAAGATGGTGCATGCGCCGCATTCCCCTTCAGCACAGCCTTCCTTCGTGCCGGTCAGCATGCCATCCTCACGAAGCAGGCGGAGCAGGGTCTTATCATGTCCGCTTTTGAACGAGTATTTCTTTCCATTTACTGTTGTTTCAATGGGGGCGGCAGGGAATTCGCTCGCGCTCTGCATGGAATGGCTGGCGGTTTCGCCGCCGACCAGAAGGATCGGTTTTTTCGGCATGCCGGTCTGTTCGGTTTCATCGCGGATGGCGCGAAGCCCGCGTGCGGTGATGATCTTGACCATCTCGCGGCGATAGGCAGCTGAGCCGCGCACATCGTCGATGGGATGTGCGGCCTGTATGGCAAGTTCCGCAGCCTGTGCGATGTTCTTTTCGGTGAGCTTTTTTCCTGCGAGGAATTTTTCCGCTTCTTCGGCGTGGATGATGATGGGAGTCACTGCCCCGAGGGTGATGACTGCCGATTTGACGGTATCCGCTTTCCGGTCGAGGATGATCGCGGCATTCACGAGTGAGATGGCTTGCACGCGGCGCAATGCCAGTTTGATGAACGTCCCGCGCTGTGTTTTCTTCATTGCTGGGAAGGAGATATCCACCAGCATTTCATCGGCTTCCATCACTGTTTTGCGGACGCCGATATAAAACCCTTTGAGAGGTATGGTGCGGCTGCCGCGTGTGGAGAGCAGGGTTACGCTTGCGCCGAGTGCCATTAATGGGGTGATGGTGTCGTTGGCTGGGGAGGCGGTGATGAGGTTGCCAGCCACGGTCCCACGGTTGCGGATCTGCGGCGCGCCAACCTCCCATGCGGCGCGCGCCAGTGGATAGGCATGTTTACGGATCAGTTTGGATGCAACACAATCGTTATGTGTGACAAGCGGCCCGAGGTGGATCACATTGTCTTCATCGATCGTGATTTGGTCGATTCCTGGGATTCGGGTTACGTCGATCAGTGTGTCGATTCCCTTGCGGACACCGCGTTCGAGTTCGAGGATGAGGTCTGTGCCTCCAGCCACGATACGGGCGCGTTCCTTCTTTTCCCCTAGGACCTTCAGAACATCGTCAATGGATATTGCGTTGGTGTATGCGTGCCACATAGTTAATGTCGTAGGGACACGGCGTCGCCGTGTCCCTACCATAAGTTATTTCCCGCTTCCAGTTACAACTTCGGAGCGGCGGTCAAAAGTTTCCACGGCCAGACGTGAAAGTGAATTCAGGTTGCGGATGGCGGCTGGCAGGGCGCTTTCGTCGTTGAGACTTGCCTCCACGTTATCCAGTGCGCTGCTGATCTGTTCGCCAAGGGTGAAGAAGGCCACGTCGAATTGGTAGATCGCTTCGAGTTCCTTTTCGTTGATCTTTACGGCGTCGAACATCCCTGAGTAGCCGCGCGCAGCTTTGGAGATCTTGTCGATAAAGGTGCGCATTGCAAGCGCGGCTTTTTCCATATCGTCCACATACTGGAGCATGCCGCTGTTGACAAGATCCACCTGCAGGTTCGATGCGCGGCTCCAATATTCCTCAAAGCGGCGTGCCACCACATCGCGCAGTTCCTTGTCCGCATCGCGGCGGTTCTGTCTTTCGACATAGCCGTTGAAGCCGGGAATGTACGAAAGCAGTTTTTTGAACGGGTCGATCTGACTACTTACTTTTTCAAAGAAATCACTCATGTGAGCCTCCTGCCATAGTATACGTACGTATTTCTGAATCGTCTCATGAACTTTTCTTATTATATCGTTTATTTCCAGTTATAATCAAGTTATCATTTTTTTCAGGAGTTGAATATGTCAGAGCATGTCAAAGAATTGTTGGAGCTGGTTGAAAACAGCTTGTCAGTGGACGGGGCGACTGTAAAAGTAGTCGATGCAGCGAAATTCAGGAAAAATATCGGCAAATTGGTGGAACGTTCAGCCCTCGGGTCAGACTCAACTGTGGGCTGGTCCCGTTACCTCATCCGTGCTGCCGCCTTGGAATTGGGCATCTACCCCGCTTCCATCCACGAGTTGTATCTGGCCCGTGGACGCGGCGACGCGCCGATGACCTTCACAACCCCCGCCTTCAACCTGCGGGCCTTATCCTATCATGCTGCACGCGCAATGTTCCGCGCGGCGAACAAGATCAACGCTGGCGCGTTCATTTTTGAACTTGCACGCTCCGAGATGAGCTACACCGCCCAGCGTCCGTCCGAATACGCGACGAATATCCTCGCGGCGGCGGTTGCCGAGGGTTTCGTAGGCCCCGTATTTATTCAGGGTGACCACTTCCAGGTTTCGGCGAAGAAATATACAGCCGATGCACAGGGTGAGTTAAAAGCTGTGCGTGACCTTTCGATCGAGGCGATGGCTGCAGGTTTCTTCAACATCGATGTGGATACCTCTACATTGGTGGATATCAGCCTGCCGACCGTCCCCGAGCAACAGAAATTGAATTGCGAGCTTTCGGCACAGCTCTCTGCGTTCATTCGCGAGAACGAACCCAAGGGTGTGACCATCTCCATCGGCGGCGAAATTGGCGAAGTGGGTACGAACAATTCCACTGAACCCGAACTCCGCGCTTACATGGATGGCTACAATTCGGAAATGAAAAAACTTGCCCCGGGCAAACCCGGTCTGAGCAAGATCAGCGTGCTGACTGGTACCTCGCACGGCGGCACCGTGCTCGCTGACGGCTCCATTGCCGCAGTGACTATTGCCTTCGATGTTCTGCGTGATCTCAGCCGCGTTGCCCGCAAAGATTATGGCATGGGCGGAACCGTTCAACATGGTGCATCAACTGTGGCTGAAGAGAACTTCAATAAATTCGTTCAGAATGAAGCCATTGAAGTCCATCTCGCCACCAACTTCGCGACGATGTTCTTCGATAACATTCCCGCCGACCTCAAAAAGGAAATGTACGCCTGGTTGGATGTCAACTCGGCTACCGATCGCAAGCCCGGTATGACCGATGAGCAGTTCTATTACAAGACCCGCAAGAATGCGATTGGTCCTTTCAAGGCGAAGTCGTATGCGTTGCCCGAGGAAGCCAAGGCCAAACTCGGCGCGGCTTGGGAAGCACAATTCGACAAGCTCTTCAATCTGCTTGGCATGAAGGATACAAAACAGCAGGTGGATAAGTTCATTCCGTCAGCGAAGGTTGCCCCAGTTCTGGCCAATTACGTGAAGGAAGATGTTGCCGCGGAAGATGTAAGCGATCTTTCGGATTAATCCTTCTGCGCTTTGAGTATTGCTGTGCCCAAATCAGACCAAGGCGTGACAAAAGATAGATATATGCTCATCCCCCGCACGGCGGTTTTCCTCCGTCGCGGGGATGAGTATTTGTTAATTAAAGGCGCACCCACAAAAAGATTGTGGGCGGGTAAATACAACGGCCTGGGTGGTCACGTGGAGCGTGGAGAGGACGTACTATCCTCCGCTCAGCGCGAGTTGCTTGAAGAAACTGGTTTAAGCGCCGACCTGTGGCTGTGCGGTACCGTTATTGTGGATGCGGGGGAGACGGGAGTCTGTCTGTTTGTGTTTTGCGGGGATCATATACAAGGTGAGATCAAAGCCAGTGAGGAAGGAGCAATTGAATGGGTCGGGTTCGAAGCGGTTCTTCATCTTCCCGTGGTGGAAGATCTGCCCATCCTACTCGGTCGAATCCACGGCATGAAGCGCGGCGATCCACCTTTTTCAGCACGATCTTATTATGATGAGAACGATAAATTAAACGTTGTGTTTGGGGAATAAAGTACTTCAAGAACTTAGGGGATACTGTAGCTTTGTAATTCAGTGGTAGCGGCAAATGCGGTGCCACCGAAATCACCGTTTTCAACAGATTTGACAAAACCAATGCCCGGTACATACCAGCTAATGGTGGTGCCGTTAAATTTGACGGGCACTTCAATGCCTTCGAAACTTGTGCTGATGTCGATGGTGGAGTTGGATTGGATCTTGACAGCTTCAAATGTGCCCGCTGGAACAGTGATGGTTTCCCGTCCCATCTCCTGCATGGTCACTGAATACACCCCGCTGGATTGTGCTTGCTGGTCGCCGGGCATGGCCATGGTTCCCTGCATTTTCAAACTGTAATTCCATAACATCCCTGTAGTGATTTCCTTTGGCAGGCTGACCCCGGTGATCTCAACCGTGGTGAAAGCGGCTGTCATCCCAAGTGTGGAGATTCCTGCGGCTGTGCCGCCGCCAAGCTGGAGGGCTTTGAGTCCGTCAGGCTGGCAGGACCATTCCTGTGTGCGCACAAGATCGGCAAATTGGGAGGTGATCGTGAATCCATCTGCGCGTGCAGAGGAGATCGTATCTGTATACGTGAAAGAGCCGCCTGGGCCGCCCGTGCTGGCATACGTCCATGTGGCACCTTGTTTCGCGGGGAAAAGCAAATTATCGCATAACGGACCCGTAGTGGTGAGATTGGGTAAAGTAGATTGCGGAGCCTGCGGGTCATTCCCTGTGCAGGCAGAGATCATCAGGAGGATCGAGATAAGAAAAACAATTGCGCCCTTGTGAGTGTGATGCATGCATGCTCCGAAATTTGTATGTCAGGCATCGCGTCCATGCAAATGCCTGTAATGTTCATCTTTTTATTGCCACTTCAACAGGGAGATGGTGAATTTGCTTCCCTTGCCTGGCTGGCTTTCCACATCGAGCATTCCATTATGTTGAAGAATGACTTGACGTGTGATGGAGAGGCCGATGCCAAGTCCGCTGTAGAGTTCGTCGCCGCTTTTTTCGAGATGGAAGAAGCGGTCGAAGATGCGCGGTCGGATCTCGGGGGAAATACCGATTCCACGGTCTTCCACAGAAACCAGCACACGTTCCCGTTGTTCTATAAATCGGACTTCCACTTCACCCCGTGGCGCACTGAATTTAATGGCATTATCGATCAGGGCGGTCACCGCACGTGAGATCGATTGCGCATCCCCGCGGACATTGGAAATACCGCGTTCGCCCTTCATTTTGATGGAAACATTTCGCGCTTGTGCCTTGCTTTCATACCGCTTGATCACCTCGGTGGTCACTTCAACAAGATTCACCGACTGGAACTCAGGCAGCACCAGTTCGATTTCCTGTAAAAAGAGCAGGTCATTCGCCAGTGTAGTGATCTGGTCCACGTTGCGTGCGATCGTGTCGACGGCTGTATTGAGCTGGTCGCTTCCAAGCATTCCCTTTTTCATGGCTTGTAAATAACCGCTGGCAACCATCAATGGGGTTCGTAATTCATGTGCAATATTGGAGAGGAACTCACGCCGCATCAATTCCTGTTCGGCAAGTTTTTGGTAGGCATCTGCCAACTCGGAAGCACGTAGACGCAAGTCGTCAATTGCGAGTTGATCGTTCTGGCGCAGGCGGTTGCTGATCTCACTGACCATGGCCATGGCAACGCTTGGGCTGTGCTTTAGAACGCGGTCAAATCCCTCTTTGTTGAGTTCAAGCACGATCACATTGGTCTTGGTTTTCACGGTGGCGGCGCGCGGCGCATTGTGGATCAACGCCATTTCGCCAAAAAAATCGCCAGCCGTGAGGGATTTTAGAATACGTATTTCCGTATTGTTGATCACCTTCGAGACCTCGAAATCTCCTTCGAGGATCATGTAAAAGGTATTTTCGATCTCATTCTCCCTGCAAACGATCGTTTCAGGCGGGTAGGATTGGATGCGGCTGTTGGTGATGATTTCCTGCACCTCTTCAGGTTTGATGCCAGGAAATGCGCGTGGAATGATTTTGGCTGGAGTGCGTGTATTGGTCATGTTTCTGCTCTATGGGGTATCGAAAGCAATTTCACAAATGATGGCCTGATTTTATCATGCGAAGAAACTGTAACCTTCACCCATTTGGACTACGTTCGAATTTTAGCAAAGAAATAATCGTAAACACATGTCCGAATTATTACATTTTCGATAAGCATTTTGCTCTATAATCCACCGAATGGATGCCAGAACGAAAAACCCCGCCCGCTTTTTGTGGATGACGATCATCGCATCCATCCTCGCCGTGGCCTGCCAGCCCGCCCTGGCAGGATCAGCGCCGATGGAGCCTCTCCCTACATTCACCCCTTCGCCTTACTACACAGAGACGCCCGCTCCCACCTCCACGCCTCAGCCAACTCCCACCCCTCCACGCCTCGTCCCGAATTTCAAGCATATCGTCGTCATCATTTTCGAAAACAAGGAATTCGGTACGGTGATCGGCAATAACAAGATGATCTACTTTAATCTATTAGCCAGTTCATACACCCTGCTGACAGAACATTACGCCGTTGCCCATCCCAGCCTGCCAAATTATATTTCCCTCATCAGCGGCGACACTTTCGGCATCACCAATAATTGCGAAGATTGTTATATCAATTTTCTCAGCCTCCCTGACCTTATCGAAGAAAGCGGACGTACCTGGAAGACCTATCAGGACGACATGCCCGAGCCCTGCTTTTCAGGCAGCACTCTGCGATACGTTCAAAAACACAACCCCTTCATGTATTTTGATTCGATTCGGTTGAATCCAGAACGCTGTAATCGCAGTGTCGTCCCACTCACACAACTGGACGAAGACATTGCGGCAAACGCATTGCCCAATTTCGTTTTCATCACCCCCGATATTTGTTATTCCTCACATGATTGCGAATTGGAACTTGCCGATGGCTGGCTAAAAGAGCAAGTGCAAAAACTTTACGTAGCCCTCGAAGCAACAAAAGAACCCTATCTGATCATCCTCACCTGGGATGAAGGACAGGGAACTCATTCCTGTTGCGGCCTCCCTGAGCTTGCAGGCGGGCGCGTTGCCACGATTTTGATCTCCCCGCAAGTCAGGCAAAGTTTTCAAGATAACACGCCCTACACCCACTATTCCATATTAAAAACCATCTCAGAGGCCTGGGGTTTGCCCTTCCTTGGCCACGCGGCAGATGCCAATACCGCCATCATTGCTTCCCCGTGGAAATAAACCCGTCACCTATTCCTTCTCCACCTCAAGGATCATTCTAACCACCCGCACGCGTTGACCGGGTGAAATTGGAGTCTGGCTGATTGCATCCCACTCTTCGCTTGCCAGAAAAACCTTCCCACCTGTATAAACGCTTGTGCGTGTTTCGCCCACTAAGCCCACTAACCTTGTGCTTGGTGTTCTTTCCAGGCTTCCCAGCTCTTTCATCACCGTACGGTCAATGATCGGAATAACCAACACAAGGCCCGGGCCTTTGTCACCGATATACCGCCCCAGGCGATAAACAGACAGGCGCTTCTCCTCGCGCACAACGCGAACACTGGCAGAAAGCCCCAGCATCATTATAAGAAAGAATGACCCAACAACACAAAATAGGATAGAAAAACCTGTTGTTGTATTTTCCATGAGGCACTCCATTTCCTTCTTCAAGAAAAACAATCGACTGCTTCGAGCCAGCCAATCAACGGTCATAAAAGATCAGCAACGTGCTCCCGTACTTTCTTTGCTCGGTCTCTACCAGATTAGATAATTCAATTTGCTGATATTCGGTTGGGTCGATCTGCACGATCACCGTTCCATCGTCGGTCAACCACTCCATGTTTTTGTCCACCAGTTTCAAGGCTTCCACCCACATTTCCTTGTATTGCGGCGGCGCGATATAAATGTATTCAAAACTTTTATCAGCCTTTGCTGAAAGCATTGCGAACGCATCTCCCCGGCGCACTTCTGCCTGATCAGTGAATCCGCAATGCTCCACATTTTCCTTGATGGTTTCAATCGGCGCGCGGTTCAAATCCGAGAACCGTACGAACGATGCGCCGCGACTCAAGGCTTCGATGCCGATCGCGCCTGTGCCGCCGAACAGATCCCACCAATTTGAATCGATCACATCGTCGGCGAGGATGTTGAACAGTGCCTCTTTCACGCGGTCCATCACCGGACGCGTGGTATCGCCTGGCACCGATTTTAGTTTTCGTCCGCGCGCTGTCCCGGCGATCACACGCAGGCTCATTCGACGCTCTCTCTTGCCGTAATTAAATTTCCATGCGATGCGGTGATGGGGACAACGCACCCCGTGCCAAGGATGAAGCGGTGACTCTTCGTCTGCTGGATGGCATCTGCCGCTTCTTCCTTAACCTTGGCCTGATCCTCGAGAACGAGAGTATCCTGTCTCAAGCCGCCGCACAACACTCCCTTGAAGAGACTGTGCGCCTCCGCCAGTGACGGGTGCGTTTCGCGGTCATGCCAGTTAACGATCTGAAAATTGAGCAGGCGCAATAGTGAGAAGTAGACATCCCTGCCGTGCAAATGGAGCATGTTACACCACAGGTCTTTGGTGGGGATCAATGCCTGTTGATCATACGGCAAACCGAAGTTTGTATATTCATCAACGGAAAGCAGATTGGCCTGGGCGTGCTGTACCGCGTAGAAGATTCCATCTATGCCGATATCATTGGCAGCTTCGATGAATTTTGCCGTGGTCTTCGCGATGGTCTCCAATCCCTTTTTGACCGCGTCGGGATACTGTCGGATGTGTGCGATCAAGGTGTCATTGCTGGCCAGGTTCTTTGCCTGCGAAAGCGGATTGAAGATGGTTTGGATGAGGGGAGTGTCTGAGCCAAGATTCTCTCGAATTAAACGGAGACAGGCCAGTTGTCCCGCAAGATGCGGCGAACTTGGGTCCAGCACGGAGAGCTTTTCCCAATCCTCTGGTTTGTGAATGACGCGTTTCGTGTATTGCCTCGACCCTTCCGCGTCGCCCATCCATTTATCTTCCACGCCCCAATCTTTTACGGCAAAGGAGGAAGCGGGGGTGACCTTTACGATATCGAAATCGTAGGTCTGTTGAAAATGCAGAGTGGAGGCCGCGAGGGTTTCGGGGTTCTGGTCATCCACAGGGAAGTGCCGCCAGAGGGCAATGGGAGTGCGGTCTGTTTTTTTGCCGTCAATGCTTGCTTGAATACGTTCACGGTGTGTGGTCATGGGATTTTTTTTATCTCGCAGAATATCGCGTTGCCGCGATGGATTTGGAGGACGACAGGCGCCTCTTTGAAAGTTTTGATATCTTCGTTCGCGCGCGTGTTAACGAGGACAAAATCACCTGATTGGATTTCGCCAAACTCGGCGCGATAATCATGAATGCTGAGGTTTTCACTGGCGTAATACGCGGCCATGGCTGGTTCGCGTTTGACAAAGAGCTTTGCATTCTGTTCGTCAAATTGCTCTACAGCGTCTTTGTAACATGTGAGCCAGTAATCCGTTTCATAGGTGCGGAATGCACCACTCGTGCCGCCAGTGAACAAATTGTAATACGCATATTGATAAGGGTGAAGTTGCGTTGCCCCATAAATTGCAGGCGCAAGAAGAACGAGGACAAGCACTATGGCGATTTGACGGGTTTTGATGATCTCGAATAATTTCTCGAAGGCGAAACCTGAAAAAATAAAAACTGGCGGAAGCATGAACAGAAAATGACGATAGCCGTCGTACATGGGCGGTTTGCGGAGGAGGACGTAAAGAAAGGGGATGAGGAACCAGAGGAAAAGTAAGACGAAAGAAGAAAGAAGAGTTGTGTTGCGTGTGGCTTTTTTGAATTGATTCCAAAATGCAGCCAGCAAACCCATAGCAAAGAGAATCCAGGTGGGTTCGGTGAGAGTGAGGATGAGCAGGGTTGGCAGGTAGCGGCGAGGCAATTCGTCGGCGCGGTAAAGCTGACCGTTGAACAGCACCTGCAATTGGGTAGGGTTATCGGACATAAATCCGAAGGCTTCGATGAATTTCTGGATCGGATTTATCCACAGGTAGGGCCAGGTGAGGAAGGCGGTCAAAATGGCGAGGGTCGCGTACATTGCAAGTTGTTTCGCCAGTGCTGGGATTCCGTTTTGTCTGAGTTGAACAAAGGCATACATCCCAACAAGTAATCCCGCCAGCGGCCCCAATACGCGGATGGATGTAGCAATGCCGAGAAAGAAGGCGGCTAGAATTGTTGATATCCAAACCTTGTGTTTTGCGCTCTGTTCAGTGCAAAACACATCCACCATCTCGAAGCCAAAACAAAAGGCTCCGAGAAAGAAAACGAGAAAAGGCGGGTCTTTTGGGTTGATGAAGGCATGTCCCCATAGAAGTGGCTGCCAAGCAAATAAGGCGGTGGCCGCCAGTGCGGCGGTTTCATTCATCCAGCGTTTTGAAAGGCGGTAAAAAAGATAGACGCCGAGTTGAAAGGTGAGGAAGTTGACGAGATGCCATGCGGAGGCATTGTCTATGTTGAACGATTCAAGCAGGGACACGACGGGCTGTGCGAGCAGAATGTAGGCAGGTCCACGGTTGGCATGGTCAGAGCCGCTGGAGCCAAAGGCATTCTCAAGGTCGAAATTCCCGCTAAACCATTCCTTTGGAGAATAAGCATAACCGAGTGCACTGGCGTAATCATAAAAGAGCGGCTCATCCCAGGATAAGCCGTAACTGCGAAACGTGAACACGCCAACCGCAATGTTGATGATCAGCAGAATGAGAATGGGGTATTGGCGGATTTTTTGCACAATTGAATTCAAGATGAATTTATTTCTGCGATATGCGGTGAGCCTGTCGCTTTTGAGCCTGTTCCATGCGCTGTTTTTCTTCTTCGGTTTCGATCGCCAAAGGCGGAACGGATGTGGGATGCCCGTCGTCATCCAATGCGACGTAAACGAGATAAGCTGTGTTGGTATGTGTGCGTTCGCCTGTGACGGGGTTTTCTGCAACCACCTGTACTTCGGCTTCCATGGAAGTACGGCCTGTGTAGGTGACCTCTGCATTGAGGATGATGAGGTCACCGATCTTGATCGGTTCGCGGAAAACCATCGAATCCACTGCTACGGTGACGACCTTCTTTTGCGCGTGGCGCATGCAAGCTAATGCACCTGCTTCGTCCACCAATTTCATGATCCAGCCGCCATGCACATTGCCAAGCAGGTTGGCGTGTTCAGGGTGCATCAATTGCGAGAGGGTCACCCGTGAGTGGCGGGCGCTTTTTGGGGTGAGAGTCTCTGTCATGGGTAAAATCAATCCAAGTCCTGGCGTTGTTCGCCAGCGTCCAATGTATGCAGGCGTTCGGGGGCATCGAGCAGAATGTCAACAGATGAAGGACCCAGATCGGGCATCATCCGCGCCAATGGAATTGTGGCAGGTGGGTAGACTTTTTCTGGTTTCGGAGGCGGCTGCTGACGGGGCTTGAGCGTGGAGGTGGCCCGCTTGCCGATGATGCGGGGATCGTTGGTCAACGTGCCAACGAAGTATCCGAGCACGGAGTATACTTCGCGTTTTTGATTGACGAAACCGATCCAATCTCCGTTGCGGTTGAATAGATACGGGTAGAGCAGAAAGGCTTCTGCATCACCCTTGCTGGTATAGATCGGGATAAGAGGAGCATGCGTATCCATGATTAAACCTCGCTGGAATGATCAATGTCATTATACGTCCAGTAACGGTTTACGAAGAAATTCCAGATCATAACGATGCCCACAGCAGAGGCCAGGGTGATGTTTTTTGCGTAGAATTCTGCCGTGGCATATGAGGTGTGAAAGACACCTTCAAAAAAATGAAGCAGGGGCGGTTCAAGATAATGAAGGGTCGGAATGCGAATCGCTACCCCGGCGGCATTTACAAGAAAGAACATCGCAAGTTGATTGATGAGCGGGCGCGAGCGCGATTCTGGATAAGTCCAAAAACGATTCCAGGTGAAATTGCTGATGACTGCGCAAATAAAGGATATCGTCCCTGCATAGACGAGGGACATGTTCGTGAAATGGGAGAGCAGGTTCATCACGCCGAAGTCGATGATCGCGCCGATCGCGCCTACCATCGCGAATTTCATAAAGCGCTTGCGTTCTCTCGAGTCGGACAAGATCATGCAAGCCCCAGTTTTTGTTTGAAGTATGGAATGGAGCGGAGCAGGCCCTCCTCAAGGCTGACCTTGGGCTCCCAATTCAAAATGGTTTGGGCGCGGGTAATATCGGGCCGTCGGCGTTGCGGATCGCGCGCGCTGCGTGCATCCACGTAGGTGATGCCTGCTGTATTTCCTGTGACCTTATTAATGGTCTCTGCAAATTGCAGGATGGTTCTTTCATGTGGATTGCCCATATTGACCGGGAAATGTTCTTCGGAATATAGCAATTTCACGATGCCGTCGATGAGATCGTCCACATAGCAGAACGAGCGGGTCTGAGATCCATCACCATAAACTGTGAGAGGCTGGCCAAGCAGGGCCTGCTTGATCATGTTTGGCAGGGCGCGGCCGTCTTCAAGGTCAAGGCGCGGACCGTAGGTATTGAAGATACGCACGATGCTGGTGTTGACGTTGTGAGAGCGATGATAGGCCATGGTCAATGATTCGGCAAAACGCTTGGCTTCATCGTAAACAGCGCGGGTTCCGATCGGGTCGACATTGCCTGTATAGGTCTCCACTTGCGGATGCACTTCAGGGTCGCCGTAAATTTCACTGGTAGATGCCAGCAGGAATCTGGCATTCTGTGCGCGGGCGAGGCCAAGGCAGTTATGAGTTCCAAGTGCGCCTGCTTTCATGGTTTGAATGGGCAGGTTGAAGTAACCAGATTTCGATTGGGGATTGGGGCTGGCGGGCGAAGCAAAATGCAGGATCGCATCCACTTTACCGGGCACAAAGATGTATTCAGAAACGTCGCGTCTATAGAATGAAAAATTATCATTGTCTGCAAGATGGGCAATGTTATCCGGGCTGCCTGTGACAAAATTATCCATGCCAATGACTTCGTGACCATCCTTCAAAAGATGGTCGCATAAGTGGGAGCCGAGAAACCCGGCTGCGCCTGTGATCAAAATTCGCATTAGTTTATCCTTTAATTTAGGTTTATTTCCAGTCTATCCCGATGATCAGTCCATCGCCGGTGACTTGATATGCTTTGCCGCTTCCGCTATCGATGAGCCAGAGATTGCCTTGATAGGTCACAGCGATAAAATTCCCCGTCTGGCCTTCGAGCGGCTCTGGCGACCATGATGGAGTCTGCGGTTCGATCCCATTCGTGTCCGCAGGCGGGAACAAAGCCTTGCTGTTCGACCCATCACGGTCCATCACCATCAGGCGATAGCGGCTGGTTTCGCTTTGCTCGATGAAAATGGATTGCAGATAGGCCACCTGAAAATCCTTCTGCCTGCCATCCCATCTTGCCGGGGATACAGCTGGATAAGAAAACATACCCGCCGCATCGACAATGGACACGGTCGCTCTATTTTCGAACGATGTAGCTGCGAGGTCAAAAAAAGGAGACTCTTCCCCGACGATGGGTGCGGGCGCGGGTGCATGCGTGACGTAATATAAAGTCTTTCCATCAGAGCCCCAGGTGATCGGGGGAATCCATGCCCAATCGCTGTGGGTGTTGAGCGGAGTGATGTCCAGCATCGGTTTCAGGTAGCCGCCATCCTGATCGACCAATCCAATTCCATCGGGACGTGCATAGGCGAGCCTGCCATCTTCTGAATATGCAAATGACATGCCCCACCAGCCATATACACCGCCGCTATTGGCTTCCAACATCTTGCGCGGACTTCCGCCCGTGAGGCTGACGCGATAAAGGTCATTGTTCGCCTGCCAGCCGGGCGCAGTGCTGCGCGGCTCCACGGTGGAGTAGGCCACTGAGTTTGTGCCGGGAATCCACTCGGCAAAATGCACCACATTATAGGCCTGCAGCCAGATGGGTTTCGGTTCAATATTCTTCGTGCGGACCGCCCACAGGGTATTGATCTCCTGGCTGGCTGGCTTTTTCGATTTTCTAGTGAAGATCAGGTATTCGCCATTCGGTGATAACTTGAAAATGCGCCCATCAAGATCGCCAGTGCTGACGATGATGCGGCGGTTGGCAGTGGAGCCTTCCATGATCCATGCGTTACCGCCCGCGAGATATACCAATGTACCGGGGATATTCAAGGGTGTGAAGGAAGATTGTGCGCCGACCATGACGATCTCTGGCAGGGCTTCCGTTAACACAACGGTTTTTACGGAGGTCTTGCTGATCTCCACCGTATCTTCAAGAATGCGGCGATAGGTCACTTCCAATTGGCCGTTGACTCCCGCCTGAACCAATCGGGTTTCCCCTTCGGGAAGGGTTTCGTTGCGTACGATCTGCCGTTCGAATGGAACGACCACCTGTTCGGTTTCAAAGACTTCTTCGACACGCGTCAGGGTGATGCTATCGCCATTGGATAGCACGGTGTAAAAAGGCGGTTCGGAACGGTCGAGTTTGGCGGGGACGATGCCTGCGCTTTGCAATGCCTGCGCCACGGTGCTGCCTGCGGTCACGCTGATTTCTGTCGCCGCTCCATCTGCGTTGATCGTGACATTGATCTGTTCGCCGACCTGCGGAGAACGGCAGGAACCTGTCAGCAGGATGAATGTTAATAGAAACAGGATCAGGTACGGGCGGAGCGGGATGCGAAGCATGTCGGGTATAATCCAGCCGCTATTTGATACGGCCAGTCATGGTCATCACACCATCTGCGATGGTGATCGCTTCCAGGCGAAAGCCTGTGGCTGCGGGTCCCAACGATCCGGTGAATGCTTCGGCGATCATCGCGTTGATGGCAGTGTTAAGCCCTTCGGGTGCGGGAATGGGGCCAAGATCGACGGATGAAACTTCGATCTTTGGCATGCCTGTGACTTCATCAATGCCGACATTGGCTGTAATGAGCATATTCGCACTGAATGAGCCGCTGATGATCTTGCCGTACATTTGAAATTGGCCGTTACGAAGCAAAACCTGCGGGTCGGTAAACGGCGGATCGGTCTGCTCCTGCAATTTGAGCGCAATCAGGGATGTAAGCTGGTTTTCGGTGATCTGTAGTGTGACAGTGCCCGTTTCCGCGCCAGCCGCAAAGGACTGCTCGATCTGCGTGTACATGTTCTGCACTTCATCTGGTGATATGGGCACGGTTTGGGTTGGGTAATCCGGCCCGCCGATAAAGACGTTGCAGGCCAGCGAGGCGAGCATTAACGCGGTAAAAAAGACAGTTAAATGGGATATTTTTGTTTTCATGGTTTTGATTTTTGATTCTAAATTATTTAGCGGAGCAATTATAGCATGAGCGACTCTCAAACTACTTCGACCACCGTTTCAACTCCCGAGCAATCACTTTCGGCGAAGATCGAAGCGATGTTGTTCGTTTCGGCCGAGCCGGTACCCGTGGCACAGCTTGCCGCCGCTCTGGATGTGACCGCCTCGGTGGTGGAGCGCGGACTCAAGGAATTGGACGAAGCCCTTCTTAATCGTGGCCTGCGTTTGCAGCGAAATGGCGGACGTGTACAATTGACAACAGCTCCCGAACTGGCCGAACTTATTGAACTTTTTCTCGGTCTTGAAGCGACGACACATCTCAGCCGCGCCGCGCTGGAAACCCTGGCGATCATCGCATATCAACAGCCATGCACCCGTCCGCAGGTGGACGCTGTCCGTGGTGTGAACAGCGATGGCATGATGAAGAGTTTATTGAGTAAGGGCCTCGTTCAGGAAGCTGGCCGCACAGACGGCCCCGGACGGCCGATTCTGTACTCGACGACCCCTGAATTTTTACAGCACTTCGGCCTGAGTTCCATTCTTGAATTGCCCCCACTGGCCGCGCCCGCGGAACCGGATAATGAACACAGCGTGTTGTTGAAGGGATGATATAAATTTCGAGAAAATACGGAATGCAGACAAATGCATATTGATCCATCTGTGGCATGTAAGGCGGTCGCTGAATTTGCGCGGCTGACTCCGTTTGCATGCCCGATCAATGATGGTTTGCCAGACCCATTAACGCGAACTCGATGTTTTACGATTGCTCGCAGAGGGTATGAGTAACCGCGAGATCGGAAATAATCTCAGCTTCACCGAAGGCACAGTGAAAAACTATGTCGCCAATGTTTTGCAGAAAATCGGTGCAAGAGACCGAACACAAGCTGCTTTGCGTGGATGTGAATTAGGATTGATTTGATAAGAAGTATTCCCTAAGCAACTTAATTTTCCCTGCATCGGGATCGTCAAAACAAAAAAGAACCGACCTGAAAAATCGGTTCTTTTTTGTTTCCTATACAAGGTTTCCAGGAATCGATGCGATGTTATTCACGCAACAGGGTGGTTGGAGAAATTAGCGAATTACAAAAACTACTTTGCTTCCTCTGGTACTCTAAATCTCCCCCAAGTGGCGGAGACAAATACTCCCTGTCTGATGGATGTGGCCGGGAAGTGTTTGTTACATGATGAGTTTAGAACAAATTACTCAAACAAGGAGAAATATCATGTTGTACACCATCATCGTAATTCTAATCATCCTGTGGTTGCTCGGCTTTTTAGGTTCGAACATAAGCCCGAGTTTCCCGAAAACAGGCGGGTGGATCCACACTCTGGTTGTTCTTGCCGTCATCCTCATCATTCTGAATCTGTTGGGGATCATTTAGGTCCGCACTTCTTTGAAAACAGGAGGCAGTCTGAAGCTGCCTCTTCGCACAAAAGAAATGCATTCTCGAATTGAGGTGTCCGTGATTAATCGCAGCCAAGCCCAACGATATATGATATTGATCGTTGGGGTTATCGCATTTACATTTAGCCTTTCAGCATATTTAACTCCTGCGAAGGCTGGCATAATTCTTGCCGCGGATTTATGCGGTCAAGGTTCCGCCCCAGATTACGGATTCACTTACGATCTACAGCAGATGCATTGGACGGTAGATTGGCAGAGTCATGTCTCGGAGAATGCTGTGACCGAGGTGGACGTGATTCTCGACCGGCTGAATAGTGATTCCATTGCGCAGACGATGATTCTCATCCAATCAGAGGAACAGGTTGGCAATCGCGTCAACTGCGCCGTTCATTTTCTTCGTTACATGCGACTTGGGCTGCCGGATGGTGAACGTAAGGATAACGGCTTTGTATTTTTGATTGTTGTTGAACCTAACAGCATTGATGTGCATTACGGTGTGGGCTTGGGTTTACCTGCTTTGACCGCTTCTGAATTGACATCCTTAAACCGTATCGCCGAAGATACTTACCAATCTACAAAGAGCCTCGACCTGGCACTGTTGACCCTGATACAGGAATTCGACACAGTAGCCCGTAGTAACTACTCGCCGCTGACATCCCCCACTCCGGCCCAGGAGATAACCTACCTGCCAACACTGCCTTCCGGCCCGCTCGGCATTTTGTCCATCTGCGGATTGTTGTGCATTGGAGTCCTCTTTCTACTATTTCTGATTTGGTTGCTCCCTAAGTTGGCCCGTAGTGGTATCAACTTCAACCCATATGGTTCACGCGGATCAGGGTTCCCGCTAGGCGGGGGCAGGAGCAGTCCACGGTCGCGTGGCGGCAGCGGTAGTAGCCGCTCCGGGCGCGGCAATTAAACGATAAGGAGTTTTTGATATGAAACACTATTTCAAACAGATCATTTCCATTTTTGTGGCGGTTGCCGTATTCGTCGGACTAACCGGCTGTGGGGTTGTGAAATCGGGCACGACGGAATACAACGAGTTGGTTGCGTTGGTGCAGGGCGTGCAGGCTGCAGCATCCAATTTTCAACTGGTGACAGATACACAGTATGCCAAGATCCAAGCCAAAACGCAGATCACCAAAGATTATTACGATGCGGTCAGCGACAGCGGTGAGGTATGGACCGGTAACTTCCGTTCCCAGGCAGATGCACTGACCAGCATGTTGAATAATTACCGCGATGAAAACGGTCAACCATTGGATCCGACCCAGTTGAATTTAAGTGAATTGCAAGGCAATGGGGCACTCCCCAGTGACATTGGTCAGGGTTTCTCGCTTTATGTCAACGCTATTACTCAGGCTCCCCCTCCTGTACCGGATGCTCAGGTTACCCTTGCGCTGGGTGATACGGTTGATGAGGCGATGAACACCATTCAACTTGCTGGCACGGATTGGAATGATGCCGTCAAAGCCTACAACACCCGACGAGCACAGATCACAGGCGAGATCGTGGCGCGCGTTTCAGCCTATTTCGGTTTTGAGCTGCCGGTGACCTTCCCCTATTATCAGGGCGGCAATGCTGGCCAGCCCGTTCAGAATCCGCTGGCGACGCAAAAGCCATAAACAACTTGGTTTTTATAAACAGGAAAAATAATAAGGTGTTAGATAATATTATTGAAACACAGGACTTAACCAAAACTTTTGGTGCTGGTGTTGCCGTGCAATCTCTAAGTATGCAAGTACCTCGCGGTACCATCTTTGGCTTTGTTGGTCCAAGTGGATGTGGAAAAACAACGACCGTCCGCTTATTAACAGGGTTTTATAAACCGACTTCCGGCACATTGAGTGTGTTGGGCAAACCCCCGACTGATTTTTTGAAATCAGACCGTGAAAAAATAGGGTATTTGATCCAACAATTTGTTCTATACCCGGATCTAACTGTTTGGGAAAACTTAAATTTTGCAGCTTCACTTTATGGCGTCGGACTTTTTCGGCGGGGGCGTTTAAATAAGCTGCTCGATTTTGTAGAGTTGAGAGGAGATAAATATAAATTGGCGAGGGATCTCTCTGGGGGTATGAAGAGGCGCCTCAGCCTGGCTGCCACATTGGTGCATAATCCGGAACTACTTTTTCTGGATGAGCCTACCGCCGGGATTGACCCGCTCCTGCGCCGCAAGTTCTGGGATTATTTTAAGGGACTACAGGCAGAGGGTCACACTCTGTTTATTACAACACAATATGTGGGTGAAGCTGCATTTTGTGACCTGGTTGGGGTGATGTACGACGGCAGACTCCTGATGATCGAAACTCCGGATGGGTTGCGCAGAAAAGCCTATGGGGGGGATGTGATTGGGATCAGGACCAATGAAGAACTCAGGTTTGAACACAGACAGCAATTGGAAAGCCTGCCCATCGTGCGCGGAAAAGTAAAAATTGTCAGTGACCAGGAGATTGAAGTCATTGTTGATGATGCTAGTACAGCAGTTGCAACCTTGTTGGAATGGTCTCAGGCACAAAAGTTGACTGTGGCGATGATGGAGCAAAAATCTCCTTCTTTTGATGATGTGTTTATCAGATTAATTGAAACAGAGGTTGCGCATGATTAGATTTTTCAAATTCCTTATCCGACTTTCTTCATTCATGGGCAAGGAACTGATAGAAATTTTTCGCCAGCCCAAACTTATTTTGACTCTCGTGTTGGGACCATTTTTAATTATGTTCCTGTTCGGGTTGGCATATCCTGACCAGGGCCGAACTTTGAGAACTACGTTTGTCGTCACAGACCCAAATTCCATCAAGGAACAGATCAATACATTTACCAGGTCCTTTAGTTCGTCACTAGTTAATTATGATATAGAGACCGATAAAGTGCTGGCACTGGAAAAACTTGCCAATAACCAAACTGACATGGTAATCGTCATACCGGATGCCCCGCTCAAGACCATCCAAAACAACCAGCAGGCGGAGTTTCTTGTTTATCATAATGAGATCGACCCATTCCAGATTGGATATATTCAATCTGTGGCAAGAATATATGTAGATGAGATCAATCGTCAATTTTTACAATCCATGGTGGATCAGGAACAGGGAGACTCTAAGTCCCTGCAAGAAAATTTGGAAGCCGCGATCATAAAGACACAGGCGATCCGAAAGGCTATTCCGCCGGGGGATGTAACGACTGCAACGCAAGTTGCAGATCTTGAGAAAGATCTGACTGATCTGCACGAAAAACTAACCACATTTCGTTCATTGGCCTCTGGTGTCGTGGTCAGTCCGTTCTCTGAAAAGGTCTCCGGATTATTTAATGTCCTATTGAGCGTGACCGGGTTCTTTGCTCCGGCAGTGATCGTCCTGCTTCTGCAACATGTATCCATAACTTTTGCATCCCTATCCATCGTTCGGGAAACGCGCTCCGGGATCATGGAGTTATTCAGAGTATCTCCCATCACAGCTTTTGAAACTTTAGTGGGGAAATATCTTAGTTATCTGTTCTTTGGGAGTGTACTTGCAGGTGTTATTACTGCTCTTGCCGTCTGGCTACTAAAGGTCCCCATTTTGGGCCGCTTGCAGGATTATGTCCTGGCAGTGGTTGTCCTGCTTTTTGCATCCCTGGGGGTGGGTTTCCTGATCTCTTTGATCTCAGAAACCGATACCCAGGCTGTTCAATATTCGATGCTTTTATTGCTGGCGAGCATTTTCTTTAGCGGATTTTTTCTGGACTTGCGCATGATGAAGGAACCCATCACATACATTGCGTGGTCATTACCTGCCACGTACGGCATTCGCATGCTGCAAGATATTATGTTGCGCGGCACTTCACTGCCTCCACTGATATTTCTGGGAATTGCGGCCATCGGAATCGTACTCTTCCTGGTGGACTGGATACTCCTAAGAAAAAAAATGGAAAGCCAATACGCTTGAATGTAAATCTTGGGCGTTAAAAATGTCTCTTCTTTGAAGCAATCTAAATAACGACTGAACTTAAGTCGTCAACTAGCTAAAGGAGTTACCATGGCGAATAACAAAATCCCAAATCACGTTGGTTTCATTCCCGATGGAAATCGCCGCTGGGCTGTAGATCATGGTCTGTCCAAAGAATCTGGATATGCTCACGGCATCGACCCTGGATTCCTATTGTACGAGAAATGTAAAGAATACGGGATCAAGGAAGTTTCCATCTTTTGCTTCACCCAAGATAACACCAAGCGGCCTTCTGTCCAGAAACAGGCCTTTATCGAGGCAACCGTTGCATTCGCCTTCGAGATTGTACGCCGTGGGGCGGCCTTGCTGATTGTCGGCGATGAAACTTCGATGCAATTCCCCATTGCGTTGAAAGAATTCCGGCAGCGCCAGGGCGTTGGGATGAAAGTGAATCTACTTGTCAACTATGGTTGGGAATGGGATCTGGCTGGTCTTAAAAACGGCGGCCTGCATTCAGCTGAAGTTTCACGTCTGGATTTGATTGTGCGCTGGGGAGGCGCACGCCGTTTGAGCGGTTTTCTCCCGGTGCAATCGGTTTATGCGGATTTTTATGTCAGAGATGAATATTGGCCAGATTTTGAGCCACAACATTTTGAGCAAGCGCTCGCCTGGTTTAAAAATCAGGATCAAACACTCGGCGGGTAATTCGGCATCCGTCAGATACTGGTCATAAATGGTCTGGCACACTACAAGCGAAACATCAGTCGAGGTTCAATCGTTTGACGGATGCTACGTAAAAAGTCGGTTCCTGTCAGCCTATGTGTTATCCATCATACCCACGCCGAAGCGAAAAAGGACAACGAACACTTCGACGATAAAACAACGGAATAAAACTCTGACTGAACGCTGGGATATGTCTCGCAATTGCCGATTTCGATGTCTGGTGATCATGAAAGAGAATCTCAAATGATTAAACTCATACAGATTGCTCGACCGCAATTCTTAATTTCCGGACTTGCCCTTTTTGTCTTTGGGGCTTCGTGGGCAATTTTATTGGGAGCGCCTTTTTCTCTGTCGAGGATACTCTTTGGCTACCTGGTGCTTATGCCAGCCCACCTTTCCATTTCCTACAGCAATGACTACTTTGATGTGGAAGTGGACAAGTACGATAAACCGACTCCCTTCAGCGGAGGCAGCGGTATTCTGGTGAATCATCCTAGATTGAGAAGACCCGCTCTGTGGATTGCCATAACCTTGATCTTGATCTCTCTGGTACTGGGAATTGCTTTTCAAATTATCTATTCGTTTCCGATCTGGTTCCTGGGTTTCGCGATATTGGGCAATCTCTTAGGTTGGTTTTACACTGCGCCACCCTTAAAACTTGTTTATCGAGGTCTGGGAGAATTGTCGATGATCTTTTCCATCGGACTACTAATCCCGGGATTTGGATATCTGGTTACAAGTGGACGGATCAATCAGGATGGTTTTCTTTTTTTCATACCCTTGATGCTGTATGGCCTGGCTTTTATTCTTATTGTCGAATTACCAGATATGGAATCAGATCGATTGGGCAGAAAGATGACATGGGTGGCTCAAAAGGGACGGAGTTTTGGCTTTTCTTTAATAGCGGCGTCATTTCTCTTTGCAACATTATTCTTCTTATTCTTTCCGTTATTGACATCCCGCAATTATCCAGTGAATTTTCTTTTTTTAGGCGTCCTGTCTCTATTGCCTCTTGGAGCAGGTTGTATAGGCTTGCTCAAGAGACCTTCAGAAAAACCATTGGTTACCCAGGTTGTCAATGGGATCATGATCACTCTTGCGGTTTTTTTAATCCTGGTGGATGGATATGTAGTTTCTCTAGCCTTTAGTCAGATGCTGTAAATGAAAAATATTTCCATGCCAATTGCTTATAAGGAATCGATGCGATACGGTACTTGAAACCTCCCCCAAGTGGCGGAGACGAACCCTCCCCCAGCCGATGGATGCGGTTGGGGAGAGTCCGTTGTATGATGGATTCATACTTGTATTTTAGTCTGGACCAATCACGTGTAGGAAATTTGAAATTAACAAGAGTAACCTGCTCTTGAAGCGACACTGGCCCCTGCCAAACCTGAGGATGTTCTCGAACTCGAGGAACTCTGGTCTTTCGTGTTCAATAAGGCAGACAACGAACAACTTGGGGTATTCCGCGATGCAAACTTGAAAGACTGTTCCAATCTATTTATGCCCTAGTTTAATCGCTGTGGGTAAAGGTTGTTGGGCGTACAAATGACCTATATATATTGTTCAATCGAGATGACGATGGTTCTTTCTGCAATCACTTTTACGCTGTTACAAATTCTCGGGTTAGTTTTGGGGTTGTATGTAGTGACCGTGGTAACGACTATCTTGTTGGACAATCGTACACCTCAATCCGCCTTTGCCTGGCTGTTTTTGATGCTTGGTTTTCCTGTGATCGGTTTGCTTATCTATATCTTTTTTGGCCGCGGGTATAAGGCGTTTAGAGATGAGACAAAGCTCGCGCACATTGGCGGTTTGTCCACACCCCATGGGTTGATCATCCAGCCGCTGATGGATAATCAATACGAATATGCAGAAAAGTTAAAACGTGAGAAACCCAATTCTTATCGTAGCAAATTGGTATACCTGCTAACTCACAATTCGCCATCTGTGCTAACCGGTTATAACCGGCTGGAAATTTTGCAGGACGTGAAGGAGAAATATACGCGCTTACTTGAAGATATTCGCAGTGCACACTCTTCAATCCACCTTTTATATTACATCTGGAACGAAGACCCCTTCACCATTGAACTTAAAAATGCATTGATCGAGCGTGCCAAGGCAGGTGTCAAAGTTCGCGCTCTGGTTGATGACTCTGGATTAACTGTTAGCAAACGTTATCTCCAGGAATTAAGAGATGCCGGGGTGCAGTTTTTTCCATACAGAGTATTCAAACACTTTTCTACTTTTCATACTCTCAACTATCGATGCCACCGTAAAATCGCTGTGATTGATGGCGAGATAGGCTATGTGGGGGGGATGAATCTAGATAAAGAGCAGGTGCCGGGGAATAACCGGCTGGAGTTTTGGAGAGATACGCACCTGAGATTCGTGGGAGAAGCCGTGTTGGCACTTCAGGCCTCTCTTGCGACGACCTGGTTTAATGCCACGAATGAAAATCTGGCTGATCAGATCAACTTTTCGAAGGTTAAACCAAATAGTCTGCCGTTTACGCCGATTCATATTATACAAGGGGGACCGGATTCACATTGGGGGGCTATTAGGCAGTTGTATTTTTCGATGATAGTGAACGCAACTACTAAAGTGCAGATTCAGTCGCCCTTCTTCATCCCCGATGAAAACTTGCTGGAAGCGATTAAAACTGCCGCCCTGTCGGGAGTCGAAGTAGAAATCATGTGCTCGATGCATGGGACGGATCTGGAGATCCCGCATCGCGCCGCCTATACCTATTATGCGGATGTTGCCCGGGCGGGCGCCAAAATCTACCTGTACCGGGAAGGATATTTCCACTGTAAAACGATAAATATCGATTCGCAAGTATGTGCGATCGGCACGGCTAATTTTGACATTCGCAGTTTTTATTTAAATTACGAAATAATGGCGGTGATCTATGATGAGGAAAAGGCCAGGAAACTGGCAGAGGACTTCCAGAAAGATATACAAAAATGTGACTGCTTTTCCCTGGCAGACTATCAAAATGCCCCTCTCTGGCGTCGATTGCTGGATGGGCTCTTGCGTCTGGCTTCCCCGTTTTTGTAGGGAAGCAATTCGCTCGAATTGGACTGCGCCAGATAGACCGGCACAGCCAGGGTTGGTTTCATGAAACCTGAGGCAAACCCTAAGACATTTTCATTGCTGTCTATAAACACCTTTGGCTTACCATTTTATCTGGGAACATCCCGCTTAAAGCGGTTGATGCGCATACTGTTGCAGCGGCCCGTTGATGTGTTGTGCTTTCAGGAGATTCAGCAAAACACATATATCCCTTTGATATGGCGCGAGATGAAGGACCAATACCCGTTTTTCGCCTTCGGCTCCAGGCATTTGGTGCCGAAGGGTGGCCTGTTAACTCTGGCAAAGGTTTCTGCTGAGAATCAAAGCTTTGTGGCTTATCCAGACCGCGGCTGGCCGTTCAGTATCGGTTTTGCCGATTGGGCTTTGGAAAAAGGCGTGCTGAGAACCGAATTCGAGGTAAATAAGCAACCCATAGTGATAATGAACACACATCTTCAAGCCAATTACCTGGGAAACTGGTCAAACGCGAACTTCATGGTGCGCATACAAACCAAACAAGTGCAGTACCTGGCCGGTTTGGTGCGGGCCGAAGCGCCAAACGCATTGGTGATTTTGTGTGGCGATTTTAATTTTCCGCGCCATGCTTTTTTGTATGCAGAGCTCCTGGCCCAAGCGGGGCTGGTTGACGTATTAGCCGATGACCCCCGTCCAACCTATATTCCTTTTCCACTGATGCCTGAAACTTGGAAGACCGCGCTGGATTATTTGCTCATCCGTTACCCTGAAAAAAGCACGATCCAGGTACAACCAGATATTCTACGCCTGGAGGATCGGGCAATGCCTAGGCCTCATCAACGTTTTTTGACCGACCATTGTGCATTAACTTTGCAAGTGACCTGGAAATCCCAAACAGATGCTGTCCAAGATTCTGTTTCCCGCTTACGTTATTAAAATGTAAAAGTATCCGGAACTGAAATAACCTTAACCGGTACAGTTAAAAGCTGATAACAATAAAAGGTTCGTTGGGTATCACGCTGGTGTGCAGGGCAATACAGGGTGTTGGACTGGCGAAGTTTGTTCAATACCTGCATTGGCTACTTCCTCATCTGCCGGTTCTTTTGATGGGAATTTCGCTAATATTCGCTGATATTTTTAGACGAGGAAACCCCGAGAAAATTCGCGCAGATTGGCGAATAAAAAATCCAAATGCGATTGCCCTGTGATGGTCACACTTCTCCGCAAAGATATAAGTGCTATACTGTTTATGTAGGCAAAATATATTCGTTGAAATCAGAATCGTAGTTCTGCTTTCAACGGAATTTTTATCCAAAGGAATTTGGACTATGACTCAAGCAAAGAAAACTCCAGCCAAAGCCAAGATCCCAAAGCTTATAACCACTGTTGATTCATCTTTCCCCATCGTCGGCATTGGCGCTTCGGCGGGCGGACTGGAGGCGCTGGAATTGTTCCTCGCTAACGTGCCAGAAAACAGCGGTATGGCGTTCGTCATCGTTCAACACCTTGACCCAACGCACAAAGGCATCATGGTGGAGCTGCTCCAGCGTGGCACCCCCATGAAAGTTTTTCAGATCAAGGATCGGATGCGGGTGGAGGCGAACTGTGTCTACGTCATCCCACCGAATAAGGATCTGTCCATCCTGCACGGAGTCTTGAATCTATTTGCTCCGCTCGCGCCGCGTGGACTGCGCCTGCCAATCGATTTTTTCTTTCGCGCATTGGCAGAAGACCAGCAGGAACACAGCATCGGCGTGATCCTTTCGGGCATGGGCACAGACGGCACGCTGGGACTGCGCGCCATTAAAGAAAAGGGCGGCAGTGTTTTTGTGCAGTCACCTGACTCGGCAAAATTTGACGGGATGCCGCGCAGCGCAGTTGACGCAGGGCTGGCGGATGTGATCTCGGCGGTGGAGGAATTGCCCGCCAACATCAACGCCTATGTTCACCATGCGCCGCTGTTCACGAAACCCAACCCTTCGACAGGCTCCGCGCCAGGGAAGCATCTGTTGGATGAAGACCAGGCGAAAAGTTCCATCGAAAAAGTGATCCTGATTCTGCGTGCACAAACTGGACATGATTTTTCGCTCTATAAAAAAACCACCATCCATCGGCGTATCGAGCGGCGCATTGGTTTGCACCACATGGATAATATCGCCGCGTATGTGCGCCTCCTGCGCGAGAATCCGCAGGAAGTGGAATTGCTGTTCAATGAGCTGTTGATCGGTGTCACGAATTTTTTCCGCGACCCTGCCGCATGGGAATCCTTGAAAACCGATGCCCTGCCGAAACTGCTGGCGAAACGCACGCCAGACCAGGCCCTGCGTGCCTGGGTTCCCGCTTGTTCCACGGGCGAAGAAGCCTATTCGCTGGCAATGCTCTTTGAAGAAGCGCTGGATTCTCTCAAACCGCACCACGCCGCCAAAAACTTTAAATTGCAGATCTTCGCCACCGACCTCGACCTGCACGCCATCGAGCGCGCCCGCGCGGGCGTATACCCGCAAAACATCAGCGCCGATGTTTCAGCAGAACGCTTGCGCCGCTTCTTCGTTAAGGAAGAGCGCGGGTATCGCGTCTCAAAATCCATCCGCGAAATGGTCATCTTTGCGCCGCAGAACATCATCATGGATCCGCCTTTTACCAAGCTCGATCTTTTGACCTGCCGCAATTTGTTGATCTACCTCACGCCTGAATTGCAGAAAAAACTTTTGCCGCTCTTTCATTACAGCCTGAAACCCGATGGGATTTTATTCCTGGGCACTTCTGAAACCATCGGCGGATTCGACGATCTATTCGCGCCAGTGGATGGAAAAATGCGCCTCTATCGACGGCTGGAAGCTGGTCAGCCCGCCCAGGCAGTTGAGTTCCCGACAGCATTTTCAAAGGCGCGTCCGAGCGCATCTGCCAAGTTGATAAAGCCGAGTGTGAATATTCAGTCGCTGGCAGACAGCCTGCTCCTGCAAACCTATTCTCCCGCCGCAGTGATGACCAACGAGAATGGCGATATTCTCTACATCAGCGGGCGCACGGGAAAATATATCGAAGCGGCGGCGGGCAAAGCCAATTGGAATATTTTTGTGATGGCGCGTGAAGGGCTGCGCTACGAACTAAGCGGCGCTTTCCAAAAAGCGCTGCGCAAAAAAGAGACGGTGACGCTCAAGGATGTTGTGGTCGGCACCAACGGCGGAACGCAAAGGATCAATGTGACCATTCAGCCGATTCAAGATGCGGGCGAATTGCGCGGCATGGTAATGATCGTTTTCAAAGATGTTGCCGCGCCGCCCATTAGTAAATTGAGCGTTAAGCCAGCGCACGGACGCGGAGCCACAGCGAAGAATACAGCGGAATTAAAACAACAACTTGATTACTTCCGCATGGAAGTTCAAAATGTGCGTGAAGAGATGCAGACTTCACAGGAGGAATTGCAATCTGCCAATGAGGAATTGCAATCCACGAACGAAGAACTGCAATCCACCAATGAAGAATTGACCACTTCCAAGGAAGAGATGCAATCCATGAATGAGGAATTGCAAACGGTCAACAATGAATTGCAAGCCAAATTGGATGAACTCTCGCACGTCAACAGCGATATGAAGAACCTGCTCGACAGCACCGACATCGCCACTTTATTTTTGGATAATAATTTGCGTGTGCGGCGCTTCACCGCGCAGACCAGCAAGATCACGCAATTGATTCCCGCCGATGTGGGCAGACCGATCACCGATATTGCCTCGGCGCTGCTCTATCCGCAACTGACAGAGGATGCGCGCGAAGTACTGCGCACGCTGGTCAAAGTGGATCGGCAGATCTCGCTCCCAAGCGGAGATTGGTTCGGCACGCGCATCCTGCCCTACCGCACGCTGGAGAATATGATCGACGGTGTGGTGATCACGTTTACTGATATTACAGAATCTAAAAAGTTGGAAGCCAAATTGAGGAAGAGCAGTGAGAAGTGAAATGCAGTAATCAGTTATCAGTGGTCAGTCACTGTTCACTAAAGGAAATGCCATGAAAAAAACAGACCTCCGCCAACAAGCTGAAGCGAAACTGAGCAT
The DNA here is from genome assembly GCA_016718275.1 of Candidatus Villigracilis affinis. Taxonomy (GTDB): domain Bacteria; phylum Chloroflexota; class Anaerolineae; order Anaerolineales; family Villigracilaceae; genus Villigracilis; species Villigracilis affinis. Next base: position 9,478 of record JADKEA010000011.1, on the reverse strand, counting down.
GCTCAAGAAATCTTCTGTAACGGACGCGAACGCGGATACTCAGCGCCTGATCCATGAATTGGAAGTGCATCAGATCGAATTGGAAATGCAAAACGAGGAACTGTTACAAGCGAAAGCGGAGTTGGAATCGACGCTAAGTATCTATGCTGAATTGTATGCCTTTGCTTCGTTAGGTTACTTCACACTGACGCGTGATGGTACGATCCGCCGTGCTAATTTAACGGCTGTGAAACTCATGGGCGTGGGGCTTAGTGAACTGATCCAACGACGCTTTGCTGTGTTTATTTCCCCTGAGTCGCGCATGCCTTTCAGCGCTTTTCTTGATAGGGTATTTACAAGCAGCAAGAAAGAAATCTGCGAAGTCGCGATCCAGAAAGACGGATCTGATCCGCTTTGGCTGCAAATCGAAGCCATCGTTGACTCTTCGGGAGGGCAGGATGGCTTATGCTATGCCACAGTGATCGACATCACCGACCGCAAAGCCAGGGATCAGTAGCGGAAACCGATTCTCTTTCTCTGCGCGCAAAAAAAAGAAACCACGCATGACAAAAAGTAACTCTTCCAAAGCTGAACTGTGCTGCAAAGCGGAAGCGAGGCTGAGCAAAAAGAAGGATAAGACCAAATTCCTAACAAAGGCTGACAGCTTTCAAGTCATCGAAGTCAGGGATGGGCTTGAAGCCATCGAACAGGCATGCGAACAAAGACCCGATTTGATTCTGATGGATATTCAAATGCCCGGTATAAATGGACTCGAAGCGATCAAACGACTGCGTACCATGCCCGAATTCGTCTCTGTCCCGATCATCGCCCTCACCGCCCTTGCCATGCCCGGTGACCTCGAACCCTGCCTCGAAGCTGGCGCAACTGAATACCTGACAAAACCCTTCAGTTTGGAAAAACTGAAAGCAATGATGGCAAATTTATTATAGAAGTAAAAGCGGGTCTCCTAACCTATGCGGACATCCTGGATTTCATCCGGTTGCAGTACAGTGACATTCTGTCCCGCATATTTATCATACAGATCGCCGTGTCGCTTTCTCCATGCATCTAGCCCGCCTCGTAGATTGATAACGTTTTTAAAGCCCCTGGCTTTCAAATAATAAGAGATCATAAACGAAAGCCCGCCTCCCGGACAATACACCAGGATTTGCCTGTCGCGAGGGAATTGCTTCAAGTACTTTTCGACAAACAATGGGTCGACCTCATGAGCGTTTGGTAAACCCTTGAAGTTTTTCCGATCCCCAGATGGACGCACGTCCAGAACAAAAGTGTTTTCGCTAAACAGGATGTTTTCATTCAATTGAGCGGCGGTGATCATATTGACCGTTGGGCTTCGACCTTCAATGTATTCCTGAATGACCTTCGCCATATATTGAATATCACGGGCGGAGGTGTCATGCCCAAGGCTGATCCGTATGGTTTCCCGCGCAGCCTGGTCGGACAACCCCATCGCTTTCAAAACATGAGAGGGCGTATCCTCCCCTGTGCTGCACGCGGAACCGGCAGAGACGGCAATCCCGCGATAATCCAGCATGCCCATCAACCCGGAATTCTCCACGCCGGGAAAAGTGATGCTGAGCGTGTTTGGCAGGCAGTCTGTCTCTGTTTCTGGCGAATTGATCACGCAATCCGGTTTGATCTTCCTGAGCCGTTGAATTAATTGTTGTTTCAATACCCGAATCTGCCCGGCGTGCGTCAGGAGTTTGTCCACCTCCTGACAAGCTGTACCAAACCCGACAATATTATGGAGGCTTTCAGTCCCAGCCCGCAGTCCGTTTTCCTGATGACCACCATGTAGCAATGGCGTAAATGGGCTGCCATGTTTGACATACAAAGCGCCAATTCCTTTGGGTCCATACAGTTTGTGAGCCGAGAAGGAGGCGTAATCGACATTCCAGGCATGCACATCGATTGGAATCTTTCCCAGCGCCTGCACACAGTCTGTCAGCACCAAGGCGCCATGTTTCCTGGCGATCTTCGTAACCGCTTCAATATCCTGAATGACGCCTGTCTCATTGTTTGCCAGGATGCAACAGACCAGAAAAGTATCCGCATCGATCTGTTTCTCCAGTTCGGCCAGCAACACACGTCCATGCTCATCGACCGGACAAAATTCGACGATCACTCCCCGTGTTTCCAGGTACGCCAATGTATTCAATATGGAGGGATGCTCAATCGGTGTCGAGATGATCTTCTTCTTTGCAGGATAAAAGCGATCTGTGAGCGATTTAAGCACAGCGTTGTTGGACTCGGATGCACAACCGGTAAAAATGACCTCGGATGGATCGGCATGAATGGCTTGTGAGACATGTTTCCGGGCTTGTTCCATTACCCCGGCGGATCGTCTGGCAATGCCATAAAAGGACGATGGATTGCCATAATGTTTTTTCAGAGCCTGATCCATCTTTTTTCTGACCTGAGGGCTGACCGGTGTTGTTGCATTATGGTCAAGATAGACCTGACGATTGATCTGAATCAGGTGTTTCAAAAATTCCAAATGTTGAATTTCCATGAGATCTACTCCTCTACCACGATTTCAAGCGGGCGGACAGCCAGGTTCCAACCGCACCTTCAAAATAACCGACCACCGCAAAAAGCATAAGCCGAAAAATGAAAAGGTTAATCCCAGAATCATCATCTGGGATGTTATCTGATTCCTCTGATAGTGTAACGGATTTCAGTCGCTGATTATTCGGTTACATCCTGTCAGGTTGATTCACCTGCAAGTCTTTTCCACTGTTCCACTCGCACCCCTTTGATCAAAAGCCAAAGGATTTGGGAGATGCTACCAATGAGGGCGATGACTAGGATATAAGGCAATAGCTGGTTTCCAAGCGGCGGATACAAAAAGGTCAGCCAGCCAAAGCCACCCAGGATCGATAATATCCCAAGAATACGCGGCAGGAAAGTGGACCCGGAAGATCAAAAAGCCATTCAAGAGCGTAGAAAATCCAAAAAATGCCAGCGCCATTCCAGCGGCCAGGTCATTTACCCTGAGCAGTAGCAGCGCCAATGCCTGCAGCTGGTCAAGGGTAAATACATCCAAATAGTGAGCCTCTCCCAATACAAGCAAAGGCGCGATATAAAAGAGACGACTGACTGTCTTGATGATACATCCAACCAGCCCAAAGAATAATGCCAGCAGGGAAACACTCCTGCCTGCCGGTTTGAGCAGCATATAGAAAATGACAGTTTGCGCGATCTGGGAGGCCATTTCAAGAAGATAGATCGTAAAGCCCAATTGAAACAGGTTTCGATTGGCAAGGATATTGCTGGCTGTAGTGGCGGCATCGTCCACCACAACGATCCCATTGCTAATCCCCATCTGGGCAATGATCCCGGCACTGATGGTGAACAGATACAGGATCCCAACAACTCGCGCATAAACTTGGGGCGATATTTCACTGATTTGTGTTTTCATTTTATCTCCATTTTTACAGGAACATCCTGCGATTTCTCGTCTGTTCCAGATTTAAACAGATGGGAGGCTGTTCTGAGGTGCTGACTGGGCAATACCCTTGATCATCAGCCAAAATGCAAATATCACCTCAAAAAACAACATGGGCAGCCACACCATCCAGGTCATTGAAGATGCCCAGGACATTGTGCCGCCAAATAATCCAGCTAGTTGAGCAGGCAGGATCACAACGAGCAGGGCTGATGCGACCACGCCTAATTGTCCCAGCCAGGTTGGGATTAACCGCCCGCGCAGGAGGAGCCATGAAAAGATAAGGCTTGCTACAGAAAAATAGATGGCGCTCTCCCCGTATTGGATGGCTTCCGCAATCCGACAGGTCAGCGCCAATAATGCAAGGATCGGACCCTGTTCACGCGTTAACGCATATAAGGTCACTCCAAGCACAAGGGCGGAAAAGATTGCAACAGCAGCAATAAATCCACCGTCGGAGATTCGCTGGCGAGTTGCATGCTGGTGATACCGGCTGCGATGTAGAAAAGAAATGTAAACCCAGCGATTCTGGCAGTCGTCTTATGGGAAGAACTGGAGACGTTCATGGGCTGATTTCTCCTTCAAGGGATTTTAAAAAGAATATCAATCCACTATGGAGGAATTATGGAGAAGTGGGTCAGGAATTATGGAAATCGTGGAGACCGAATCATGGTTTCGGTATTCCTTGATTGGCGACACGTCCGCAGGCCCCCTTTTTACAATTGAATAAGGTAATCTCATGCCACGCTCTGGAATTCTTGGCACCTCCAACTTTTCGATTGCTTTCATCTTGCCCATGCCGAAACAAAAACTTCCCCGTCGATAGGGGAGTTTTCACTGTCCAATTGGATAGTGGAACTACTCTTTTTCAAACAACCTCTCGAAGCCAGAATAGGATTTCAACGGAATTAACTCGAAGGATTTTCATTGTCAGCCCCGAAAATTTTTCAGTGTGATGATTCCAAGAATGATGCGCGACATGCTGATGGTGAAGAAGATCATCGAAACAACAACATCTACAGGAACACCTGAACCGACCTGACCGATGATCATGGTAACGATGTCAGTGCCGATCTCTTGTGAGGAGGAGTTGACCGTATCATAACGATACAATCCGCGACCGCGGATCATGATCGTTTCGCCGCGCAGAGTTTCAAATGGATACGCCTTACCCTTCCCCTGCCAGAATACTCCTGCGGCAAACAATGCGAGAGGAGTGATGATGGCTGCCAAGCGAATGACGATGTTGTTGGATTTCATTCAATTTGATTCCTTTTTCCAATTCACTGCAAGGACATAGATCAGCGTAACTTCAAGCAAGACCTGCGCGATCTTCGAGATCAATCCGCCTGGAGAGAGCATCACGGCGGGACGGTTCTGGTACATGTTGAAGAAGAACAAAATAACCATTGCGTTGATAAAAGCGCCGAAGAGTAACAGTCCGCGATTGCGGAGTAGGATGAGAAGTCCGCCGACGAGATAAAATCCCGCTGCAACGTAGATAATGCCAGCAGGCTTTTCGCCAACTTGCAAATCGCCGACGCTGAGTATAAAGGCCCTAAATGCGATTGCCCCAAAATTGTCCTGCCTCTCACTGAAATCCGTTATAATGCTGTCCCTATGGAAGAACGATTACAAAAACTGCTTGCTCAGGCCGGATATGGATCTCGCCGCCGTTGTGAAGAGTTTATTATTGCTGGGCGTGTGCGGGTGAATGGGCAGGTGGCCACTCTTGGCCAAAAAGCTGATTTGTCTGTTGATAAGGTCACTCTGGATGGCAAGGCTTTACCCAAAGCCGAATCATTGACGTATACCTATATTGCTCTATATAAACCTCGAAATGTGCTTTCTGCTGCAGAAGGCCAGGATGACCGCGAGACTGTCCGCGGTTTGATTCCGTTGGAAGGTCACTTGTATCCTGTAGGCCGTTTGGATTTTGATTCAGAAGGCCTGATCCTGATGACCAATGACGGCGAGTTGACAAATAAACTAACCCATCCACGGTATGGCCATGAAAAAGAATATCGTGTTCTCGTGGCACGTCGCCCGGATGAAAAACAACTTTCTGCATGGCAGCGCGGTGTTGTGCTTGAAGATGGCGACAAGACCGCACCCGCAGAAGTGAATTTTCTGTCCACTTCCGGCAAAGGCGCGTGGATCCGCGTGGTGATGGGCGAAGGCAAAAACGTCAGATCCGCGAAGTGGGTAAACTGCTGGGATTGCCGGTGGTGAAGATCATCCGCTTGAGGATCGGGACATTGAAACTAGGTTCGCTCAAACCGCGCCAGTGGCGATATTTGACCGCTGACGAGATCTCCGATTTGAAAGGCGAAAAAAGAGACCCGCGGCCTGTTCCTGCAAAATTCACCGGACGATCTACCCCGAAGAAAAGCTGGGCCCGAGACAAAGATTCAAAGGACAAACCTCCTAGGTCGATCCAAAAAGGCCTGGTAAACCAGTTCGAAGATCGTCAGGTTCGTAGCGATAGATTTTCCTCAAACGTAACTCGCCCGCGAAATTTTTATTCGCGGGCGAGTTACGTTTTCAAGTCAGGTTGGAGGGATTTAGCTTTGGCGAACATCCCAGAATTTCTTTACTACTTTTTCGAGTGCTGTCTTGACAGTTTCCTTTTTCATGCCAGCCACTTTGAATGTGAGCATCTTCGAGCTTGTGTCTGGTCCGGAGAATATTCCAAATGAAACGAAGTTTCCACCTGCGTCGGCAATGGCCTTTGTTACTTTGGCAAGCTGACCTGGTTTATCCTCAACCAATGCACTGACGCGGATCGCCTTTTCACGTGCCCCCATCAACTCAAGAAGGATTTTGAATAAGTCTGTCTCGGTGATCATTCCTGCGATCGTGCCGGAGCGCATAACGGGCATGCCGCCAATTTTCAAATCAGCCATGATGCGGGCCGCTTCTTCGATCGGGGTGTTTACATCAATGCTCTTCACTTTTTTTGTCATTACCTGCTTGACCGTTACTTTGCTGATCAAGTAGTTCATTTCCCAAACGCTTAAGCTGCTTACCGGAGAGGGTGACGCATTGAGTAAATCACCTTGAGAAACGATACCTACTAATTTTCCATCTTTGATGACCGGTGCGCGGCGGATATGTTCCTTCTTGAACATTACCAACGCATCATGGATCGGGGTTTCGGGGGTTACTGAAATTACAGGGGACGACATTCTTTCGCCGACAAACATTTTTGCCTCCAGGGTATTGAAAAAAACTATGTTGTGAAATTTATTACAAACACATTATACGAGGAATTGACGAAAAGAAAGTCACTAAATTGGAGTGAAAAAGGTCACTTTGCCGAGGATGGCATTGAATTCAGTGTACCACCTGTGACATTTCCGTTCAGTTTTTTCGGAAACTGGTTCCGTGATTAAAACAAAAACGGGCAACCCAATTTGGATTCGCCCGTCAACTTGATTGGAGATTTTATTGCACTATGCTCAAAGCACGGTAGAGCATCTTGATGTACTCGCCGCGGGTGGCCGGTTGGTCAGGCGAGAAGGTGGTGTCGGAGGTGCCATCGGCAACGCCCCAGCCATAGGCCAGTTGAACGGGTTCGGCATAATACGCGCCTATGGCAACGTCCATCCATGCGGCGGTGCGACGGGGACGGTCGGGTAAGCAATACCCAGAATGTTTCTTGTGTCCATATCCACCGATTACCCTGGGGTTGGCCCGGATCACATCGGCAACATTTTGAAAATGGTGACGATCTGACCACGGGTGAGTAGGTTGTTCGGGTCAGATCTGCCATCGCCGATGCCGCTCATAGATCCATCAGAACAGGCCTGCCAGACCCAGCCAGCAAACCAATCGGAGGCGGCGACATCGGTAAAGTCACAGCCAGCAGGGGCAGAGGTGGGAAGCAGGGTGGCATCATAGCCGTTTGAAATTTCGAAAAGGGTGGCGGCTTCAGCGCGGGTGAGGGTAGTATCGGGGCCGAAGGTGCCATCATCGAAACCGCTGACCAAGCCAAGGGTGGCAAGATAGCGGATATATACTTCGTGTTCGTGGCCGTTCACATCTGAGAAGGTTTCGCAATCTTCCAATTCTGCGGGTGTGATGGCAAGGGCATTGCGGAAATAGACCGGAAAACCGAGTTGATTTCCAGCCTGGTCTTCCACTTGCTGAGTTACCGTCCATACGCCGCTGGCGGTGGAGGGGAAAGTGAACATCCAGGAAAGCAGGTCTTCTCCCGGGCCAACAGGAGCAGGCGGAGCAAAGGTGCCGGTAACCTGAAGATTCCAGGAGCCAATACCAGAATAACCAACCGTGGACGGGAACATGTAGTGATCAGTGGCCATGGCCCAATACTCGAAGGTATTGCAGGCCACAGGGTCAAGAGACTTTGCCAGGCCTGTAGTGCTGGGCGGGTTGGCGGTGAAATACTGCGGCGCTAAAGAGTCGACAGTGGTTTCACCCATGGGGGCATCGGTGTCAACGGGGACGTCAGGCAGGCCAGCACAGGCAGTGCTATCCACGGTGACGATGAATTCCACCACATCGCCGTTACCGGGACCAATGAGGGTCATGTCATAGGGGAAGGTGCCGCTCGCATCGCTGGAGCCATTGATGGTGGCGATGTCCATACAACCGGGGTAGAGAGCGACCGGGGGATCCGCCTGGATGCGGCTCCAGATTAAAATGTACTTGGTGCCCGCCATGCCAGTCACCGACCAGTCCACATCCACGTCAGTGGCGTTGGCGAAATCAGGGATATTGGTGATGGAAGCATCGCCAGCCACGGTGGCGGCGGATGCAATGCTGAACTGAGCCAGCATGAAAACGGCCAGCAGCAATACGGTGAAAATCTTTTTGCTCATTGTCTCTCCTCGAAAAAAAATGATATTTATTCCGACTATCGTTGTCTGAATGAAACCATTTTATTGTTGATTTCATTTCATGTCAATTGCATTGCAAAATTTGATGTTTATTTTGCGAATTCTTTCACAACGCGCCATGTGCTTGGCATGTTTTAGATACAGATCGAGGCGGATATTTTCATTCGGCGCGTGGGCGCGTGTGTCGGGGTGACCAAGGCCCATCGTCGCAACGGGCAGGTTCAGGTCATGGACGAACGGGTAGTTGGGGCCAGATCCGCCAACCGTGGGGACAAGTTCCATGGGCGCGTCGTAAATATCGGCGGCAGTATCCACGATCAATTTGATGAAAGGATCGTCGGGGTTGGTACGTGCGGCAGGCTCACCGCCAAGGAAGTCGATTTTCACATCAGTGAAACCCTGCGCGTCAAGATGGGCGCGTAATTTCTTAACGATCTCTTCGGGCATTTGCTCGGGCACGAGTCGGAAATCCACTTTGGCAGAAGCGCGCGCAGGCTGAACGGTTTTCGAGCCCGGGCCCTGATACCCGCTGTTGAGTCCGCAAATGGTGCAGGTGGGGGTGAACACTTCTTCGATCTTCAGTTCGTTGCCGCCTTTGATGCCTTTGATGAATTCCTTCACGCCGAAACGATTCTTGTATTCATCGGCAACATCGGGAAGTTTTTTCATCAATTCGAGTTCGCGTTCGGTGGGCGGAATGATGCCATCATAAAAGCCGGGGATGAGAATCCGTTCATCCTTACCTTTGAGGCTGTTCAGTGCCCAAACGAGTCTCCACGCCGCGTTGGGGAAGATACTGCCACCCAACCCCGAATGGACATCCGTGCCGAGTGACTCGACCGAAAGTTCAACATAGCAAATGCCGCGCAAGCCGAGATACTGCATGGGTACTTCGCGGTGATCCACGCCGCCGAATTCCCAAATGCAGGCATCGGCCTTGAGCAGATCCATATTTTCGCGGACGAAATCATGCAAGTGAACACTGCTGGTTTCCTCTTCGCCTTCCACAATGAATTTGACATTACATGGCAGTTCGCCGTCTTCATCGAGAATGGCATCAAGCGCAAAGAGACGCGAGGTGAGGTGACTCTTGTCATCGCTCACGCCGCGGCCATACATTTTCCCATCGCGGATTTCTGGAATAAAAGGAGGCGATTCCATAATTCCA
>JADKEA010000010.1 GCA_016718275.1 Candidatus Villigracilis affinis | reverse complement strand
GAACTTGTAGAACTCAAATCTCTTGATTTGGGTAGTGACAAACACTGGGTTAATGATCTAAGACACCTTCCAGGAAATTTTGGGCGCTTAGAAAAATTGCAATCGTTAAACCTTGCCTACAACAAACTAACCGAAATGGAAGATTCGCTAGGACAACTCAAGCAATTACAATATCTAAACCTTTCCTATAACAAACTATTAAGGTTACCAGAATGGTTATGGAATCTCACAGAGTTAAAATCATTGAATCTCTCTGGAAATCAGATAACAGAATTATCGGAGATGTGGGACAGGCTTACGAAATTGCAATCCCTTGACCTTGCTTGGAACCTAATAACTACACCGCCTGATTCACTAATAAAACTCAATCAGTTACAGTCATTGCATCTCGCGTTTAATAGTTTAAAATGATATTCCATTATTAATTGCTCAGGTTGAGCACTTGACGCATTTAAACATTGATTTCAACCCCCTCACCCCCGAACTCACCGAAGCCAATAAACAAGGTCTTGATGGTGTCAAAGCCTACCTGCGTGCCCAAACCAAGGGCGAAATCATTCTCAATGAAGCGAAACTCATCCTCGTTGGCGAGGGTGAAGTGGGCAAGACCTGTTTGATGGACGCATTACTCGACAAACCCTTCCAAACCCACGACTCCACCCACGGCATAGAAATCCAATCCTTCAACGTCACTACCGACACCCAAACCTCCATCACCCTCAACGCCTGGGACTTCGGCGGACAGCGCGTCTACCGCCCCACGCACCAATTATTCTTTAGCTCGCCCGCTGTCTATCTCGTCGTGTGGAAACCGCGCGAAGGTTCGCAGGCGGGGCAGGTCAAGGAATGGATTCAAATTGTCAGGCGCCGCGAGCAAACCGCGAAATTCATAGTCGTCGCCACGCATGGCGGACCGCAGCAGCGTCAGCCCGATATTGACCGTCAGGAACTGTGGGACTTGTTCGGCAAAGAAACCGTCGTGGACTTTTTCTTCGTCGAAAGCAAACCCGATGAGCAGGGAAATCGCAAAGGCATTGATGAACTCAAACGCGCCATTGCCCAGGTCGCCGCGAGTCTGCCCGAAGTCGGTCGCTCCGTGCCGAAGAGTTTTGCCGATGTCCGTCAAGCCCTGCAAGACAAGGGCGCGCCGTATCTGCCTTTGCGTGAAGTCCTCGACATCTGCCGCGCCCACAACATGGATGATGAAATCGCGCGGCTCTTCATCACTATCTCGCACCGTCTCGGTCATCTCACGCATTACGAAAACGACCCGACCCTGCGCGACATCGTCATCCTCCGTCCCGACTGGCTCGCCACCGCCATGAGTTACGTCCTCGACGATGAAGCGACGCGCGCCGCGCATGGCTTGGTCAAATTCTCGCGCCTCGCTCAATTATGGGATGATAAAAACCGCGCGGCGGATTCGCGTTACCCAGCGACTCTCCACCCGATTTTTCTCCGCCTGATGGAACGCTTCGATCTTTCCTACCGTGTGGCTGATCTTACATCCCGAAGCGACTCTGACCCGATCAGCCTCATCGGTCAACTCGTCCCCGATATCCGCCCGCAGAATATTTCCGACGCGTGGAAATCCTCTCCCGCGTCTGGCGATACGACGGGTGACGTCGAGCAAACGCAGATCTGTCACATCGTGGACGCGAGCAACGGTCAATCTGCCAGCGCGGAAGGATTGTTCTACCAGTTGATCGTCCGCCTGCATAAATATTCCCTCGGTCGCGCCGATTACAACGCCAGCGTCCACTGGCAGCGCGGGCTGGTGCTGGAGGATGAATACAAAAGCCGCGCGTTTCTTGAACACGTGGGCAACGACGTCCGCATTACCGTCCGCTCGCCATATCCCGAAGGTCTGCTCGGCATGTTGACCCGCGAAGTGAAATTCCTCGTCGAAAGTTTTTGGGAAGGCTTGCGCTGTGACGTGATGGTTCCGTGTGTTGATCCTTGTGGAAGGAACATGCCTGGCACAGGTCTTTATAACGTGAGCAATTTGATGGAAAGCAAACGCGAAGGTGAGTCAAGATATCCGTGTCCCGTTTGTAATAAATGGCAAAATATTGACGCGCTGCTTCACAACGCAACAGCCGCACAACCAGACGTCACCGCGCTAATCTTTTCCGAGTTTGCCGAAGTCAAGGCTCAAATCGAAAATGTACGCCAGCAACGTTTACAAATTCCTAATTCTGGTAGTGCTGCCCAAAACAATCTGGGAGCGAGAACACGATTGGTCAATTTGGCGATCTTGACGCTCCACGCGCCGCATTCTCTCCCAAGTGGAGAAGACCTACACCGACCTGCTGCAAATCCTCACCGACGAAGCCAAAGAAGGTCCGCGCCTGTTCAGTTTCTTCCCCGTTGACCGCAGCGCCTTCAATCCCAAAACTTGGATTCGTGAAAAGTTCCGCCTCGTCTTATGGTGCGAACATTCGCGCCTGCCGCTCCCCGTTTTGAACAATGGCGACATGAAGAAAGGCGTCTACGACCTCGAACTGGAGCGTGAATGGTTCAAGAAAGCCAGTCCCTATTTGAAACTCCTGACGGGCACGCTGGGCATGGTACTCCCCGTCGCCTCCTCCGCCGTCAAACTCGCCCTCGATGAAGCCGCCTACAAACTCATCGAAGAACAACTCGACTTCGGCAAATCCATCATTGACGCCACCCTCGGCGAAACCGCCAAGATCGGCGACTTCCTCGGCGCAGCGGATTCCACCCAACTCGAACATGGCGTCGCCCTCCGCTCTGATGGCTCCACCCTGCGCGAACTCCACGCCCTGCTCAAAGCCAAAGACCCTGGCTTCGGTGGTCCGTCCGCGTGATGAACAAACGCCAGGAGTTCCTCTGGGTCCATGAGAAGTTTGCGGGAGAGTATTAAGAGCCTGTCGAAACGGTGAGGTCAAAACTACAAAGAGACAAATTGAGGTCACGATGATTGCAAGGCGATTGGAAGTGGTTTGGAGGTTAGAAAGTTGATTGACATATCGCAAAGAGAGCGAGAAAGATTATGACCAAGAAAACTTCTGCAAAAATTGCATTAGAGCAAATTAAGAAGCCGTTCACACAAAAAATAAAAAACTGAATCTTAGTGATCTGAATTTAACAGCCCTGCCAAAAGAGATTAGGCAGTTGACTTGGTTAACAGAACTTTCTTTACATAACAACAAATTAATCACTTTACCAACAGAAATAGGGGAATTAATTAACCTGGAAGAATTACATATTTACAACAATCAGCTTGCAGATATTCCAAAGGAAATTGGGAATTTAAGAAATTTGATCGTACTGGACGTTTCAGACAACCAACTTACGAATATACCTAGCGAAATTGGGAAATTATCAAACCCTACAAAACCTCGATATTTCAATAAATCAACAACCATCCCTTCCTGATGAAATTGGTCATTTGAGCAATTTATGGATTCTTAACGCAAGCAATAATAAGCTGTCTACTTTACCATTCACATTGAGACAGTTAGCTTCAACAATCCAAGAATTGGTGTTAACTAAGAATGATCTTGCCGTTCCACCTGAAATTCTCGAATCTATCAGTGATCCTTCCAAAATTCTATCGGCATTTTGGGGATTACGAAAACCGCTTAGTGAGCTCAAACTTCTAATAGTTGGCCAAGGCGCCGTCGGAAAGACATCCATTCTCCAGCGCATCCTGCATAGTACGTTTAATCAGAACCAAACCAAAACAGATGGAATATCCATCAACCAGTGGGAGACAGAGAATCGAAAACCAAAGGCAAATCCAAAAAGGGAAATCAAAAAACTGAAATCAAATTCAACATCTGGGATTTCGGCGGGCAGGAAATCATGCACGCCACCCACCAGTTCTTCCTCACCAAACGCAGTCTTTACCTTTTGGTGCTTGATTCCCGTCTAACTCAGGAAGAAAACCGTGTTGAATACTGGCTCAAGATCATCCAATCCTTCGGCGGCGAGTCGCCTGTCCTGATCGTCGGCAACAAAATTGACCAGCACCCGCTCGATATTGACCGCACAGGCTTGCAAAAGAAATATCCCAACATCGTCGGTATCCTCGAAACCTCCGCTGCCACAGGCGCAGGCATTGAAGAACTCAAAGCCGCCATCGCCGAGCAGGTCAACAACCTGCCGCATGTCCGCGATCTACTGCCTGAAACCTGGTTCACTATCAAAACCAAACTGGAAGAACTAGGGCGCCAATCCAATTTCATCACCCACGATAAATATCTCGAACTGTGCGCCGAAAACGAAGTCAGCGACGAGACCAGTCAACGCACGCTGATCGGCTTCCTGCACGACCTCGGCGTTGTCCTGCACTTTCAGGATGATCCGCGCCTCGAAGCGCTCGGCATTCTCAATCCGCAGTGGGTCACGAATGGCGTGTACAAAATTCTCAACTCGCATACCCTGTTCCAAAACAAAGGCGTGCTCACCGTCTCCATGCTCGATGAGATTCTCAACCTGCCCGAATATCCGCGCGGCAAACGGCTCTTCATCGTGGACATGATGAAAAAGTTCGAACTGTGCTACGACATTGAAGCTGATAAAACCTTCCTCGTCCCTGACCTGCTCCCCAAAGACGAACCCGCCGAACTGAAATTCAACGGCGTCCCTGCCTTTGAGTATGCCTATCCCGTTTTGCCCTCCAGCGTCATCACCCGCTTCATTGTCCGCATGAACCAGAAGATTGATGATGGCTTCGTCTGGCGCACAGGTGTGGTGCTCAAAATTGGCGAGAACAAAGCGCTGGTCAAGGCAGATATTGAAGACCGCAAGATCACCATCGCCATTGATGGAGTTGAACACACGCGCCGTGACGCCCTGTCCGCGATACGGTATCAGTTGGATGAGATTCATAATTCGATCAAGGGGTTGGATCCCAGAAAAACTGGTACCAATCCAGAAGCGCCAAACGCAGATCCAATGATTATGATTATCTGCTTCAAGCTTGAGCGAGATGGCGAATGGAAATACTTCCCGTGAAGGATGGAAGCGGCCGTCAAGGTCAACAAGTAGTTGCTCAGTGGCGTAGTTAGTGAAACCGAGAGCAACAGTCCGCTGGCGAAAGACGACTCAAAATATCTACAAATCAAGCCGGTGATATCCAAGGACAGCAATATCCTTGCTGGCGATGAAAACGAAGTAAACAAATAAAATTCCTGTATAATAAGAACAGGTAATCAACATGACATAAATTTCCATCTCCCCTCCAATAGTTGTGCGAGGAATTCCCCCCCGCCGGCGGGGCGAAACATGCTCGATAAATATAAGTTCAAAGATGGCCATCTGTGCTATGGAAATAAATGTGTAGAGGCGTTTGTTCTTTGCATAAGTTTAAACTCCCAAGTTGCACAACAAGATGGAGCTATGCAATGGATGCCATCAACGGGTGCGGATGTCATTGACCAACCACGCTTGGGGGCGTCCAGGTCTTCAAAGCGTTTGGGGACAAACTTGATAATCATCATTAAATGAATCGAGAACGACCCCCTGATTGATTCGATGACCAGCGCGATCGAAAGAATGGAGCCGCCAAAGACCAATTCCCCCCCCCCCCCCCGCGCTTTTGTGTTGGGTTTTGTGTGGCGCAAACCCGCAACCGCTAAAACCGAGTCTTTGGGTTCTGTCTTTAGTAGGGCGATCAGTGTTTCCAAATGCGCGTTTAATGTGACGTGGTCATTCTCCAGGTTGGAGACATCGATGAGGAGGATTTTTGCTCCCTTATGTTCAATCCACTGTATGGGCATGGGGGGGGGGGGGGGGGGGGGGGGGGGCGGGGGGGCGCACCTGCAGGATCGAAGAATCAACTAGCGCATTATGGCAACCATCACCTTCATGATGACATAAATCTCCTTCATTCATCCACTTAGCGCAACACCAACCTCTAAAAGACGGCAGCACGGGTTTCTTTGATGCACCCTTGCGCGAAAATAGGAGATTGAAATGGATACCATCAATTTCCCGTTGGCGACAGAAAAGTTGGGTTCCCATCGATATCATCAAGTCTGGGATCAGTTCGTGTTCGAAATAAGGAAACATTATGTCTCGGCGTTTACAGCCGGCTGGGTAATTCCGCAACGAAATGCTGGGCAGGAAAATATACGCAAGAAGCGTCCTTCTGACCTGCACCTGCACCATCGAGCTTTGTGGCAGCATTACCGCAGATATCGCCTTCAATGAACGCACCATCACATGGAGCGACCTGAGCACCCCTCGCAGTAACGCCGCTTTCGGCGGGCGCCAAAGCGCCGCTCGACTAATAGCGGCTGGGTCCGTTCGTGTTTGAGCGCAATTTCCCCGCGGGGCCGGGCACAGAATGGCATCAGCAAAAACTTTAAACATTTCCATATCAATTCACGAGACGGAATATACTTGTCCATCATGAAGAATATAAAATGGTATTTCCGTCTCGTCCTGTTTGTTTTCCCATTATCCATCCTCCTGCTTCTCGCAGCTCGGTCAAGCGATGGCAGGAGGCACCTCGAGTCTCTGCCAAATGCTACTTTAACGGTCTCCCCTTACGGTGATTTCACCGTCCATATCCCACAAAAAGCGTTGTTGAAAAATTACCTCACCGTCTCGGCGGAGGCAGCCCCGGGAACGGTTTGTAGATTGATCTATGTCCCCCCATCAGGCGAGTCTTTGCAAATGGAAGCAACCGCCGACTCAAATGGGCTGTGCGAATGGCGCTGGAAGATCGAAGAATCTCACAGGGCAGGCGATGCGCGTTTGATCTTCACCATCAACGGCTTGAGCGATACGCACTTCATCCAGATATTCAAGGAATTTTGAACCGACTTTGAGAAAGTCGACATAAAAGGGGAAAACACACCTTGACGCTGTAGAACGTTTATTCTACAATCAACGCCCTACCCCATTCATTGGAAAAAAACATGAGCCTTATTCACGTCAACAATCTTGCCAAGCACTTTAAAGTGCTCAACCGCCGCGAAGGACTGGGCGGCGCATTTCGCGACCTGTTCTCGGGAGATTATCGCACCGTCAAAGCTGTGGACGGCATCTCGTTCGATATCGAAGCGGGCGAGATCGTCGGGTATATCGGGCCGAATGGCGCGGGCAAATCCACCACCATCAAAATGATGACGGGCATCCTCAAGCCTTCGGGCGGCGAGATCCGCATCAACGACCATGTGCCGTTCGAGAATCGCATCCGTCAGGCACAGATCATGGGCGTGGTCTTTGGTCAACGCACACAATTATGGTGGGACCTGCCCGTCATCGAGTCGTTCAAGATCCTGAAAGAGATTTACAAGGTCTCACAAAAGACCTTCGATGAGCACATGGGCATGTTCAATGAACTGGTCGGGCTGAAAGCACTGTACTCACAGCAGGTGCGCACGCTCTCGCTCGGTCAGCGCATGTTGTGCGATATCACCGCCTCATTCCTGCACAACCCGCAGATCGTCTTTTTGGATGAACCCACCATCGGGCTGGATATTTCCATCAAGGCCAAGATCCGCACCATCATCAAGGAATTGAACACGGCCCGCAAAACGACCATCATCCTGACCACGCACGACCTCGGCGATGTCGAAGCCCTGTCGCACCGCGTCATCATCATCGACAAAGGCAAAAAACTGTACGATGGCGATACGAAGAAGGTCAATGCCTTGTTCGGCGCATATCGCACATTGAAGGTTCAGGTCAACGATTTCGACGAAGGCACGCTCGATGCGCTCAAGAACAAACTTGCCGAACAATTCGGCGCGACCAACAAGATCACCGTTGCGCAAACCGAAGAATTCTGGACGGATATCACCATCGACCAGGCCCTGACGCCGCTGTCGGAAGTATTGAACTGTGTGATGACCAACTTCTCCATTCTGGATGTCCGCATCGTGGAGATCGCCATGGAGGATGTCGTTCAGCGCATTTACGATGGAGCGTTGGCATGAGAAAGTATCTGGCATTCACTCGCGGCTCTTTCATGGTTGGGCTGGTCTATCGCTTCGGTCCGCTGCTTTCGCTGATCGGCAATTTCATCTATCTCGGTGTAGCCTATTATCTGTGGCACAGCATCTACAAAAATTCAGATACGTTGCGCAGCATGACCTTCAACGAAACATTTTTGTATGTCGCCATCGGTTCCGCTGTTTTCATCCTGCTCAAAACCTATGTAGATTGGGAAGTCTCATACGAGATCCGCGAAGGCATCATCTCCACTTACATGACCAAGCCGCTGGATTATCAGACCTACATCCTCTTTACCAGCCTCGGTCAAACGCTGATGAGTTTGATGGTCATCACCATTCCGACGCTTCTCATCATTACATTGGTCTTCAAAGTGGCCATTCCTCTGGGAATGGGAACGCTTCTCTTTCCCCTCAGCCTGCTCCTCGCATTCGTCATCAGTTTCTGCTTCGACTATTTCATCGGCATCCTCGCGTTCTACACTGAATCGGTCTGGGGCCTGAGCACCACCAAGGAGATCATCATCCTTGCGCTTTCAGGCGCATTGATTCCCTTGCAGTTCTTCCCCGCAAAACTGCAAAGCATTTTGCTGCTGCTGCCTTTTCAAACCATTTATCACACCCCGCTGATGATGCTGACCAAGCCCGATCAGGATCCGCAGATATTCGTCAGCATGCTGATTGTTCAGGTTGTCTGGGCAGTCGTCCTGTACGCCCTGACCCGTCTCTTCTTCGAGCAGGCGGTCAAAGTCTTGCGGATCGCGGGAGGCTAGTCATGCGCAGCATCGGCGAATACATTCGACTGTACTTCATTATCGAGGCGCAATACATCAAGGCGCGCCTGCAATATCGCGTGGACTTTATCATCAGTTCGATCGGAATGTTCTTTTCGAGCCTCATCACACTGGGGGTGTTTTGGGTCATCTTCGATACTGTGCCCGACCTCGCGGGCTGGTCGCTGATGGAAATGGCTTTCATCTACGCCTTTTACATGATCGCCATCTCACCCATGCAGATCATCTTCGATCATTTCTGGCAGTTACGCTTCAACCTGCAGCAGGGAAATTTCCTGAAGTACTACTTCCGCCCGTTGAACATGATGTTCTACTACACCTCCGAAATGTTCGACCTGAAGGGCTTGACCCAGCTTTTTGTGGGGACCGCCTTGTTGATCTACACCGCCAGTCAACTTCACGTTGCATGGACGTTTGGCCGCGTGGGTCTGTTGTTCATTACCTTGTTCAGCGCCGCGCTCGTGCAAATTTCCATTGTGGTGCTGGCTGCCTGTGCCGCCTTCTGGGTGCTGGACTCATACCCCGTGCTCGGGCTGGCATGGAGATTGCGTGAGTTTGCCCCCTACCCCATGTCCATCTTCGACGGCGCTTTTCGTTTCACCTTCACATACGTCCTGCCGATCGGTTTCATCGCCTTCTATCCATCGCAGATATTTTTACGCCCCGAGGAGGTTTCGCACCTCACTTACTTCTCCCCCGTCATCGGCATTGGCTTGTTTGCCCTCACCTATTGGGTGTGGACAAAAGGCGTAAATAGCTACACAGGAACTGGGTCATAGCAATGAAAATTCTTTACACAGCGCTCATCATTCTGCTCCTCACAAGCTGCACATCGGCGCCCGCACAAACTCCCGCCAAACTGGAGGCGGGCTATCGCTATTCACCCTATGGGCCGACCTTCAACCCAGGCAACGAGTATTGGCCCGATGTCGGCAAGCAGATCGCCGCGAAATTCGAAGGCGCAAGGCCCGCCGTGATCTGGATCGTCGGTGTGATTTCTGGAGAAGGAACCTATCTCAACTTCAACTGCGAAACCGCTGACCCCAACATCACCTGCGGATACGTGGACATGAACGAAGAATTGCTCACCGCCTTCGACGAACAGGGTTACGATGTCTGGCTTCAAGTGGAGGCAGGCAACGCCAGCATGGACGAATTGATCGACATCGTGCTAAACCAGTACAGCCATCATCCCAGCGTCGTCGGTTTCGGCGTGGATGTGGAATGGTATCAGTCAACAAAAGGCCCGCAGGGAGAACCGATCACAGACGTAGTTGCGCAGGATTGGGTGAGCGCGATCCGAAAACACAACTCGAATTATCGTCTGTTCCTCAAACACTGGGATTCCGCCTGGATGCCGCCCACTGTCCGCGATGGGATCGTGTTCATCAACGACAGCCAGGGATTTGAATCTTTTGACCAAATGGTGGGTGAATTCACAGAATGGGGCAAAACCTTCGCGCCTGCGCCTGTTGGCTTTCAATATGGGTATCTCGCCGATAAGCCCTGGTGGAAGGATTTGCAGGATCCCTCGAAAGAGATCGGTCAGGCGCTCATTGATAACATTCCCAACACACAGTCACTGTTCTGGGTCGATTTCACCATCGTTGAAATGTTTCCCCCAAAATAGAACACCTATCTTCCAAGTACCATCTCCCACCCTCGATTACAAGGTTTACTTATTCATGAGACAAGCGATAAAATACATGCCATGCGACCATCTGACATTAGATATCTAAGTTTTGGGCTTGGCATCGGCGCGCTGATCGCAAGTCTTTTTTTTATCGGTTTTCTATTCGTCCCGCAGCCTGCCGCCCCCAGCGGAAGTCTTATCGCGGGGATAAAGAGTACGCTGATTCCCGCCACCGCACTTCCAACGGGCACGAACACAGCCCGCCCTACGGCCACCGAAGCAGGCACGTCCGCGCCGACATTTACGTCGACGCCGACCTCTTTGCCAACCTCCACACCGCTTCCATCGGCGACCGCCACACTCTCCACCGCACAGGTCATGATCGGCACGGGAGAGATCGTCCCCGCGGGTCCGCTCACGCTCGAACAACAGATCAAATTATATGAAGCGTCCCTGTTCTTTATTGCCCCGACCTATGAACAAAGCAAACAAATGTCGGTGCTTATCAATCACGTCCGCTTTTCAGACCCAAGCAACACCTGTGGGCCGCTCGCCATCGCCATCCTGCAAAAAGCAGGCATCCTGAGCGAAAGCACGCTTGAAGCACACGACTTCTTCCTCATCAATCCCGATCTTGGCAAAGACCAGATCACCATCAAAACCGCGTTCCCAAAAGAACTCTACACAAACACAAGATATAAAGTAAAGATCAATCAGTTCGATTGGCGCGCCAACCCGCTCCTGCCAGGGGATTTTGTTTATATCTACTCGGGCACGGAAGGCAATTTCGAACACATGCTCGTCGTCAATCGCGTCGACTCACAAGGGCGCGTGTACTCCGTCACCAATTACAATACCGAGCAGGGCTTCATCATCGACGAAGTCATGTTGTACGACCCGTCAGACCCAACGCTCGGCATGTTCGCACAATGGACGGCAAAACCCCGCGCAAAACTCGGCTCCACTGGGTTCGCAGGTTTTGAAGTCTGGAGATTAATACAATAAATGGATTCCGCCATCACAACCATCATCTTTGACTTTGGCAATGTCTTCGTTAAGTGGGATGCTCACGCCGTATACGATCGCTTCTTCCCCGACCCGCAAGCTGTTGACTCTTTCCTCCAGGAAATTCGCTTCCACGAATGGAATGCGCATCAAGACGCAGGCCGTCCATTCAAGGAGGGCATCGCACTTCTTTCAGAGCAATACCCGCATTACGCTGACCTCATCCAAGCTTATGACACATATTGGGAAGACAGCATCACCGACGTCTATCATGGCACAGTGGAAATTGTCCGCAGGTTGAAGCGCGAAGGCTGGCCGATTTATCTACTCAGCAATTTCTCCGCCGAAAAATTCCCGCTCATGCAAAAACGCTATGATTTCCTCGACCTCTTCGATGACATGATCATCTCAGGCGAGCACAAGCTCATCAAGCCAGACCCTGCCATCTTCCAACTCACATTGGATAGGATTGGCCGAAAAGCCAGTGAGTGCTTGTTCGTTGATGACTCGCTTCCAAATATCGAAGTCGCCCGCAAAATGGGTTTCCATACCATTCACTTCCAGTCACCAGAACAACTGGAAAGGGATTTGAAAATCTGGTAAAGTCGTGCGACGCACGCTCAATCCTGCAAAACGGAAATCATCATGACAAATATTCAGAAAACCATGCTCAAGGCTGTTGAAGAGGAATTACAACGCCAGGTCGCCCGCCTCGATCAGCCCCGCACCCAACCCTTCCACGAGATGCTCACCTACCATATGGGTTGGACAGGTGACGGTGCCGGCCCGGAAGCCACAGGCAAACGCATACGTCCCTTACTTGTTTTATTATCCACTGCTTCATGTAATGAAAATGAAGTAGAAACAACAACCTCAGACACGTACACATCTTACTGGCTACGCGCAAAATCCGCAGCCGCCGCGGTTGAACTGGTTCACAACTTCTCTTTGGTACATGATGATATTCAAGACAATTCAGATAAAAGGCGCGGTAGGAATACGGTTTGGGTCAAATGGGGTGCGCCAATGGCGATCAATGCTGGCGATGCCCTGTTCGTCATCGCCAACCAAGCCGTCGTTGATCTGATCGAATATTATCCAGCGGAGATTGTGGTCAAAGCCGCAAAAATATTGAATGACATCTGCCTCGACCTGACACGTGGTCAATTTTTGGATATGTCCTACGAAGAACACAGCGATCTCGGCATCGATGACTACTGGCCCATGGTCAGCGGGAAAACCTCCGCCCTGCTCTCAGCCTGCACCCATATCGGCGCGCTGCTCGGCGGCGCCGACGAATCCAAGCAGGAAGCCTATCGCTTGTTTGGTCACCATCTCGGGCTGGCGTTTCAGGTACAGGATGATATTCTCGGAATATGGGGTGACGAAGCCGTTACGGGCAAATCTGCGGCAGGTGACTTGGTGGAAGGAAAAAATTCCCTCCCCATTCTATATGGTCTAGGCAAGCAGGGTAATTTCGCCAAACGCTGGATGCAGGGACCCATCGCCCCCAATGAGGTTAAAGAAGTCGCCGCCCAACTCGAAGAGGAAGGTGGAAAAAGCTACGCAAAGGAAGTTGCCGAAAAAGAGACCCAAAAAGCCCTCGAATTCCTAAACAAAGCCGATCCAAAAGGTGAGGCAGGCAAATCCATGCGTGAACTGGCAAACCTGCTCCTTAAACGGAACCAGTAAACAGGTCAGCAATGAAGCGCAGATTTTCCTCTGCTTGACATGCCTTTTCCATGTCGCTTATAATCCAATTCATTCAACCAAGCGGGTGTAGTTCAGTGGTAGAACGCTTGCTTCCCAAGCAAGATATCGTGGGTTCGAGTCCCATCACCCGCTCTAACCAAATCGAGGATTTGCCTGCCTCGATTTTTTATTCCATCTGTAAGGTTGCTGTTATGTAGGTAGGCATGACTTACAGTAAAATTCAGGTTGGAGGCAGCCGTATGTTACCGGAAACAAAAAAAGGTACTATACTTTATGTGGAAGATAATCCCGACAACAGAAGTTTGATTCGCAGAGTTCTTGAATCTGAGGATTATGTTGTTATCGAAGCCGTTAATGCAGGCCAGGCGCTGGAAAATCTGGAAAATGGCAATATTGACCTTGTCCTGATGGATATCAACATGCCGGACATGGATGGCTACACCCTAACCGCAAAAATCAAAGCAGTTCAAAAATTTACAAAAATCCCCATCGTGGCAGTTACTGCAAATGTGATGCGCGGCGATCGCGAAAAATCACTGGAAGCGGGATGTGATGGATATATCCAAAAGCCCATTGATATTGATACGCTTTCCCAGCAGATCGAACGCTATATAACAAGGAGTCCTAATGTCTGACCAAATTCCTGCCATATCAGATACACAGCCAATTCGCAAACCGAATATCCCAAAGGATGCGGCTGTCCTGGTTGTCGAGGACAATGTTTCCAACTTTGTGCTGATCGCGCGCATGTTGGGGTATTTGGGAATCCATTGCGAGTGGAAGACATCCGGTTACGAAGTAGTGGAATACGCCGACACATTGCCACGCCTTGACCTTATTCTTATGGATATCCGCCTGCCCTATGAGGACGGCTACGGGGCGTTGAAGAAGATCCGCGCATCCGAGCGTTTCAAAGCGGTGCCGATCATTGCCGTGACAGCAGAAGCCAGCATGGAGCAAATGACAAAGGCAAAAGATTCGGGGTTCGATGGCTTTTTGGGCAAACCGCTTGACCCAGACCGTTTTCCTGATCAAATTCGTCGTATCTTAAGCGGAGAGCCGGTTTGGGAGTATAGTTAACCCGTCAATGACAGCAACTCAAACGACGCCCGTATTGGACCCAAATCAAAAAAGATATAAGGGCAGTCTGGCAGGTACTCTTGTAAGAACGCTCTTAATCTTTACTTTTCTCCCTCTCGCTTTGATGGCGGGAACGGCTTATTTTCGTACGCGTGCGTTGTTACGTGAGCAGGCGGGCATCCAATCACAAAACTTGCTCACTTCCCAATTAAGGGTTATTGACCAGGAAGTTGGCGAGAAGGAAATCCAGTTTGAGAAATTGCTCAAAAGCAGCGATTTTCAGATCCTGCTTGAGCTTGCACTTCATTCAGACCCAAAAAGTGATGAGTTCCTGGCCATTCGGGAAGGCATCCTGCAAGAGTTTAATAACCTGAATCAGCAGGAGAGTATGCCTGCATTCGATCAATTCCTGCTTCTGGACACGGAGGGGCAAATAAAAATTGCCACCGATGAAACCTGGCAGGGAAAAACACTCGACCCATTGATCTTTGATCAAAAATTTGACAAGCACCCTTCCATAGCCCTTTATGGGCTTTCACCTTTATATGAGGAAGAGCTCATTCTTGTCACAGCACTAAAATACAAGACAGAACAGGGCACTGCGCTTGGATCCATTGTGGGGATTACCGAGAAGAAAAACCTTCAAGATTTGATGCAACCGTTAAGCGGTTTGAGTTCAACATATCTTGTCCTGTCAGATCAGCAATATTTACAAGGTTCGCCCGACTCCAACAAGTTTTCAATTCTTAAGTCAGCCATTGAATCACAAGACAAGATCAGTTCCACGCTTTTTGATTTAAAAACGCAAGAAGGGATTCAGCCCGAGGTTGTCGAAGTTGAAAGTACAAACAACGCCTCTGAATTGTTCCAGATTCAATGGATGCCAAGAATACAGGCCGGGGCAGTCCTAAAAGTAGACTTAAGCCATACATATCAAAACCTCGGAAGCCTTGCCCCGTTTACGATCCTGCTGTTTATGGGGGCATTGATTGCAACCGGTCTCGTGCTTGTCTTTTGGACCGTTCGCATCATTAAACCGCTGCGATCCCTCTCTCAAATCGCCCACGGTTTTGCTGATGGAGACTGGAGTCAGCGCGCGGAAGTTAAAGGAGATGATGAAGTTGGGCTATTGGCCAATTCCTTCAACCGAATGGCTGATGAGGTGGGAAACTTATATCGTTCCCTTGAGCAAACTGTTGAAGAGCGCAGCCGCCAGATCCGTACTGCGGCGGAAG
This sequence comes from Candidatus Villigracilis affinis, assembly GCA_016718275.1. Lineage (GTDB taxonomy): Bacteria > Chloroflexota > Anaerolineae > Anaerolineales > Villigracilaceae > Villigracilis > Villigracilis affinis. The sequence goes on along the minus strand of JADKEA010000010.1, from coordinate 164,512 downwards.
TGGCGCAAAACGTCACTTCACTTTCAAGTCTTGATGAAGTGCTCGATAAGACCGTTGAACTTCTTGTTCAGCAGTTCGGTTTTTATCAGGCAAGTGTATTCCTGATGGATCAAAGCGGAAAGACTCTTGAATTCAAGACCGGGTTTGGCTCAGCAACCAGCGGGTTGATAAAAAGAAAGTATCGTCTGGAAGTAAATTCAGATTCAATCATTGGCTGGGTCAGCGCAAATAATCAACCGCGTATCGCGTCAGATGTTTCTGAAGACCCGATCCATTTAAAAAACGAATTACTACCTGAAACCCGCTCTGAAGCAAGCCTGCCAATTTCCATCGGGCATCTGGTGCTTGGCGTTCTTGATGTGCAAAGTACACAAGTTGGAGCATTTGATGACTCTGAAACAGTTGCCATGCTGCAAACGTTGGCCAGCCAGACAGCTACTGCCATTCAAACAGCCGGTCTGACCGAAACCAGCCAGGTCAATTTTGAAGAGTTGTCACATCTTTATCGCTCAAGCAGATTGATCGCAGAAGCGAATACTGAAAGCGAAATATTTGAGATCGGCAGCAAAATTCTGAAGGATGCGCCCTATTCTGTCAGCGTTTTCCGTACGATAACCAAAAAACTGGAATTATTCTCTCATTCCAACGGAATTAAAGGGAACATCAAACTGCCGAGTCACAACGAGGCAAGTTTAGCCGAAATCGAAAACTATCTGTTTGGTGGACCGGTGATCGCTTCAGCCACAGAGAATGGTGTACCCGCCATTCTCGTGAGCATTATGCAAATGCTCAAACTCGACTCTGCCGCTTTTTTGCCCCTCAGAAAAAGCGGAGAATTGATCGCTTTCATCACCATGGGCGGGGCTCAACGATCTCTATCCAACGCGACCATGCAGCCTTACGCCAATCTGGCTGATCTCATGGCAGTAACGATGGAAAAAGTGGATGCAATCCAGCAAACAGAAAAGCATTTGCGAGAGGTGGAAGCTCTTGTATCCATCAACGAAGTTGTTGCGACATCTTCCGACTTGCAGAGCTTCTTCATGAATTTGCTCGCTAAAATACAGCAAGTCATCGGCGATTACAGCATGATCGTCGCGCTTTACAATGAAAAAGACAATACCATCAGAATTCCATTTGCATATGAGGATGGAAAAATCACCTCGATCGAATCCTTCCCCCTCGGAGAAGGCCTCACATCGATTTTGATCCGTACGCGTCAGCCACTAATGATCGTGGAAAATACGGAAAAAAGAATGATCGAAATGGGCGCGAAGTTTTCGGGCAAGCCCGGCCGCTCCTGGATGGGCGCCCCGATGCTTGTGCAGAATAACCCCATTGGCGCGCTGATTATTCAAGATTTGGAAGAGGAACATGCGTTTGATGATGACGACTTAAAGTTCTTCAATACCATCGCTGGACAGGTGGCGGGCGTGATCCACAACGTCCACCTTTTGGATGAAAGCCAGCACAGGGCGCTCCAACTGGAAACTGCAGCGGAAATCGCACGCGACATCAGCGGATCCCTCAATCTTGATGAACTGCTGATCAAAGCTGTGAATTTCATCCGCGAACGCTTTGACTTTTACCATGCATCCGTCTTTTTGCATGACCTGCCAGGCGAATTCGCTGTGATCCGCGAAGCCACTGGTGAGGCGGGCACCCAGATGAAGCGTTCCGGGTATAAGATCGGCATTGGATCAAAATCCATTGTCGGTTATGTAAGCAGCCGCGGTGAGATGCTCGTCGTCGGCGACACAACCAAAGATGCCACCTATTATGCCAATCCACTCTTCCCTGATACACGCTCGGAAGCAGCCGTACCTTTGAAGGTCGGTGAGCGAATTCTAGGCGTGCTGGATGTTCAAAGCGTTCATCCATATGCTTTTACAGAGGATAAATTGCGCAGTCTGCAAATTCTTGCAGATCAAGTTGCCATTGCCGTGGTCAACACTGAATTATTTGCAGAGACCCAGGAACATCTTTCTCAACACCGTCTACTGCATCACATCACTACTACTGCCGCATCCGGAACAACCCTTGAAGAAGCACTCGAAAACGCGGTCAACGGCCTCCAGGTCACTCTTGGCGGCGACCGTGTCACAATCCTGCTTGCAAATCGAGAGAAAAGCATGCTTGAAGTCAAGGCATCCATGGGATACGCTGAAGATGTTGCCAAAGTACAAATACCCATTGGAAGCGGCATCACTGGCTGGGCTGCTGCCCACAAACGCCCATTGCGCATAAAAGATGTCACCGACGATCCGCGATATATACGCGTCAGCTCGAACACGCGCTCGGAACTGGCAATTCCACTTGTCTACCGTAATGAATTGCTCGGCGTTTTGAATGTTGAGAGTGAACAAGCTGACGCCTATACTGAAAATGACGAGGAAATGCTCGGCACATTAGGCGGAAGCCTTGCAGCCATCATTGCCAATGCCCGATTGTTGGAACAGATCCGTGTACAAGCCGAGCGTGAACGTCTCATCTATGAAGTGACAAGTAAGATACGCAGATCAACGGATATTCAATCCATTCTAAACACGACCGCAAGCGAACTCTCAAGGCTTACCGGCGCGCATTACACAAAAATCCGCATCAAACCTGATGACACGAAACAGGAAAATAACCAATGATGGAAAGCAATTCCACCAACCCAGAATATAGTCCTGAAGAGGCCACACGCCAGTTGTACAAAACCTGGCGTGAACAATTTACGATGCCTCTACTGATCGGGTCGCTGGTGTTGGGCGTGCTTGCCTTAATTCCGGCACTGAGCGGTGCTGGCAACACGATCATTAAAGTGTTGTTCGTATCGGTTTATGTATTGACTGGGATCGTTACCGTTATTCGCTTTCCGTATTCAATACGCATGGGCGTTTTTCTTCTTAGTATTTTCGCACTGGCACTGGGTGAGCTATTTACACATGGCATCTTGGGCGACAGTCTTTTCTTCTTCCTCGGTCTGATCGTTTTCGCCACACTCATGCTTTCCCCCAGAGCCGGTATTGCGGCAATCGTTTTGGACATCTTGACGTTTGTGGTGATCGGCTTGCTCATGCAAAATGGGCAGCTCATTCCAATCAACCCAAACGCATCACCGGCAAAACCAAGCGACTGGATCAGTGCAGGCGCCGCCATTACCATGTTTGGTGTGATCATCATTTTGGGATTCCAGCGTTTGGAAGCCGCAATTTTCGAAACGCAGAAACAGATACAGAGTACGTTAAGCGTTCTCAAACACGAACGTGACAACCTCGAGAATAGCGTCACCGAACGCACACAACTCCTTCAAAAGGTCAATCGTGTCGGGCGATCCATTACCGCCATTCTTGACCCCAATGAATTACTCAATCATGCAGTATTCTTGATCAGCGATGAATTGGAATGTTATTACACGGCGATATTCATCATCGATGCCACCAATCAATGGGCCGAGCTAAGAGCAGCCACCGGAGATGCAGGCAGGGTGTTGATCGAAAACAAGCACCACTTGAACATCAATGGGAAAAGTGCTGTCGGCACCGCCATCCGCGTAAAGCAGGTGCGGTTCACTCTTGACGGGGGAACGGATTCCGTCCGATCTGATAATCCCCTGCTCCCATACACACGCTCACAGATTGCGTTGCCGCTAGCCATTGGCGACCGTGTTATTGGCGCCCTGGAACTGCACTCTACAAAAGAGAATGCATTCCTACAGCAGGACGCCGATGCATATCAAAACATGGCGAATCAGATCTCGATCGCGATCGAAAACTCCCGACTTTTCACAGAATCGCAACAAAGTCTCGCCGAAATGAGTGCAACCCAACAACAATATCTTAAGGGTGCCTGGTTATCGCTTGCAGCGGACCAAAAACTTGAATATGCAGTTGGCGATAGTGAAACGATTGAAAAACAAGAAATCGAGATTCCGCTTACCCTGCGCGATCAAATCATCGGCCAGATCAACATGTCAAGTGCAAACGATTGGACGCCCGAGCAGAAGAACCTGATCGAATCCGTGGCTATTCAGGCGGCCCTGGCTCTCGAAAACGCACGTCTTGTGGAAGAAAGTCAGTCCATCGCCACACGCGAACGGCTGGTAAATGAAATCACATCAAAGGTTTGGGCATCCACGACCATTGATAGTATTCTCCAAACCACTGTCAGGGAATTGGGTCGTGCGCTCGAAGCCGCAGAAGTAAACATTGAAGTATCCATGAGTGACAATAATGAATAGCAGCAATCCATTTTTCAAGTCACCTGCCGTGGACAGTTCGAATCCAGCCGCCTTTGATTATATTGGGTGGCGCGAGCAGTTCATTTCTGCCGTTTTACGTATTGCCTGTGTCCTGGGTGCAGCCTTAATAGCAGTTTCATTTCCCACCGCTTCAGTCACCGACCGTGTGTTGTTCCCAGTTCTGTATATTGTTCTACTCTCGATCACAGTTCTAAAGACTCCGTACTCGGTACGAGCAGCCACGCTGCTTTTTATGGTTTATATAATTGCAACGAATTCGATTCTCTCATGGGGGCCGTGGATCGACGGAAGCGTATTTTTTATCGCATTTATTATTCTTTCATCATTGTTGTTCGATAAGCGTATTGATCTTATCGCGCTCCTTGTGAGTATTTTGACCTTTGCTACGATCGCCACTTTACAACAACTTGGCATTTACAAGTTTGCGGCCGCTGGCGTACCTGTCACCACAATTGTGGACTGGGCAACATATGTGATCGACTTCTCCATTATTAGTGCGATTCTGCTCGTTGCCATCAACCAATTCAAGAAAGCGCTTACACGTGTTATTCAAGAGATGCAAAATGCATTCAGCGCACTCACAATTGAACGTGAACGATTGGAAGACAGGGTCCGCGAACGAACCGAGGAACTTGAAGCACGCGCCTCCCAACTTCGCTCATCAACAAGCGTCACCAGAACGATCGCGGAGATCCAAAACATTTCCGAGTTGATGGAAGAATCAACCCGGCTGATATCTGATCAATTTGGTTATTATCATGCGGGTCTGTACCTGCTTGATGAACGCAAAAAAACAGCCTTCCTGCAAGCTGCATCGTCCGTTTCTGGCAAACAGCTGATCGGGCAGGGTTTCCGCATTGAGCCAAACAGATTGAATATGACGAACCTTGTTATCGAACAAAGGCGTCCGCAAATCTCCCTTGACATTGGCGAGACGAATTTTGTTCGTGACCCGAACTTCCCGCTCACACGATCACGAATTATGCTGCCTCTCACAGTCCGCAGTCAGGTGATCGGTATTCTAGATATTCACTCCGATCAACTCAAAGCCTTCGATTCACAGGATGCTGAAGTCCTGCAAACACTTGCTGACCTGATCGCCATTTCCATCGATAACGTTCGTCTGTTGGATGAAACAAAAAGCCTCGTCTACGAATTGGAAGCCAACACAACCCTGCAAGCGCGCGAAACATGGTCAAAGTTTACGAGTCGTCACAAACCTGCCTATCAATACACCCCCGCCGGGGTTCGCCCACTTTTCTCGAACCTGAAGGCCGACAAAGGCGATGGCATGCACATCCCCATGATTTTGCATGGGCAGAATATCGGAAACATCGTCTTGAAGCGGAAGGGCATTTCGGCTTCATGGTCTGAACGCGAACGCATTCTTGTGGAAAAAGTGGCCGCACAGGTTGCCCTTGCTCTTGAAAACAGCCGCCTTGTGGATGAAACGCAGAAAAACGCCATGCGCAATCAAGTCATTGCAAACATTTCATCGCGCGTTCGCGAAACTTTGGATGTTGAATCGGTGGTGCGCACAGCAACCACCGAACTTCGTAGAGTATTCGACCTCAAGGAGGCAGAGATCAGCATCGGCGCACCGCAAACCGAAGTCCTGCCAGCAAGAAAAAACACCAGTTCACTTAAATTAAAGTAACAAAACCATAACTTCTAGTTCACTACAACAGCCATCCAAAGGAAAGTTACATGCTCACTCGCAGCGCCAAGACATCAGCCAGATCATTGACAATGCCTCCAAAGAGAGGCTTATTTGGCCGTCGGGTGAGTCTGCGAATCAAACTTCCAATGGTGGTGATTTTCCTGCTGTTATTTGCCTTGTTCGCCTCCAGCTACTTGAGCATCCAGGCGGCCAAAACAGCTTTGACTGATACCCTCAAGAACGAGTTGATCGCTCAAACGGCGTCCAAGGCAGAATTGATTCGATCGAATCTGATCTGGACAAAAACGTCAGCGGTGGATCTGGCTGCATCTGCCGAGGTTGGAAACTATGACGAAGAAAGTATTAAAAAAGCCATTCGCAATACCTTGAGCCACAACGAGCAAATATTCGGCTCCACCATTGCTTATGAACCGTTCGAATTCCAGGCAAATGCCTATTACTGGTCACCTTATTACAGCCGCACACCTGGCGGTGAGTTGCAGTTCACCCAACTTGGGAACCCGGAGTACAACTATTTTGGCTGGGAATGGTATACCCTGCCAAAAGAGAAAAATACTCCTGTTTTATCACCGCCGTATTTCGACGCGGGAGGCGGTGAAATTTGGATGGTCACCTGGAGCGCCCCATTCTATGATGATGCAGGCAAGTTTAGAGGTGTGGCAACAGCCGATATTGCCTTCTCGCAAACACAGAACATCGTAAACCAGATAACCGTTGGAAAGAGCGGTTACGCCTTTTTATTGAGTCCCGAAGGTGTAATCCTTGGGATCGGCGAGAATGGCGGAGAATATCAAACTATGGTGGACTCCATGATTGCCGCTGCGCAATCGCCGAAATCTTCAGGTTGGGCAAGTATGGTTTCCTCGATGATCAAAGGAAATTCAGGGTTCGCGGAAACAATCGACCCACAAGGACGCTCCATGTTCGTTGCCTACTCACCCATCGGATTGGAAACCGGTTGGTCGCTTGGGCTCGCTTTTCCACAGGCTGAACTTTTTCAGTCTGCACTGCAGCTGCAAAACACGCTTGGAATTTATACTGCCATCGTGGCTGTCATCATTGGCGCATTTTTGTTTGTATACACTTTATCGATCACTGAACCGCTGCGCCGACTCACCTTCTATGTAAACCGTTTTTCTTCCGACAAAATAACTCGGAACATAGAGCCGGTCCAAATTCACACACGTGATGAATTGGAAGATCTTTCGAATGCATTCCACAACATCACTTCCGACCTGCAGAATACATTCTCCAACTTCGAAGAGCGTATTGCCGAACGCACACGGGAAACCGAAAGACGCAGCATTCTTTTAAAGGCTGTGGCAGATGTTGGTAAAGCCATCACATCCTTTCGTGACCTGTCCGAGTTGTTGCAGCAAACGACCTATCTTATCAACGACAACTTTGGCTATTATCATATTGGCATCTTCCTGCTGGATGAGCATAAGGAATACGCAGTTCTGAGTGCGGCGAACAGCGAAGGCGGACGTCGAATGCTTGAGAGAGGGCATCAGCTCAAAGTCGGCGAGACCGGCATTGTCGGTTATGTCACCCAAAACGCAAAAGCCCGCATCGCTTTGGATGTGGGTAAGGACGCTGTTTACTTTGACAATCCAGACCTGCCCGAAACACGCTCAGAAATGGCGCTCCCTCTTATCGTCAGCGGACAAATCCTCGGCGCGTTGGATGTGCAAAGCACGGAGCCACAGGCCTTCTCAGATGAAGACAGCGCCACTTTGCAGATCCTTGCAGAACAACTCGCCGTTGCAATTCAAAATGCGAATCTGTTCAATGAAACCGAAAAAGCATTGGAAGCATCCAGGGCTGCCTACAGCGAATTAAGCCGTGAAGCCTGGAGCAAAATCCTGCGCAACCAGCCTCGTATCGGCTTCATTGCAACTCCCCCCACCACCACACGAACACATTCCGAGGTCGTGGAGCCGAGTATTGCAAAAGCGTTTGACACGGGCGACATCATCATTGGAAATGATAATCTTACGATCAGCATTCCTGTCAAAGTGCGTGGACAAACCATCGGTGCGATCCGTCTGAAAAAAGCCGAGATCGCCGAAGCCTGGACGCAGGAAGAGATCAATCTCGCGATCGCATTATCAGACCAAGTCAGCGGTGCTTTGGAAAGTGCTCGTCTCTATCGAGAATCGCAACAGACAGGTGCTCGTGAAGCGCTCGTTTCAGATATCTCGTCCCGCATCAGTGCAATCTCCAATACAGATGCCATCCTGCGTGAAACCGTACAGGAATTGGGGCAGGCGCTTGGCGATGCGTCGGTCACTTTCCAGTTGCTGAATCAATTCAATGGGCAAAAACAGGCCGAGATCCAAATTAAAGGAAACGAGCCTCCTGGCGAAATCAGAAAGGCGAGAGAATAATCATGACAACATCCAGACCGCCTTTTAACAGCCAAAACGCATCCCGTTTTGAGCGCATTCGCGAAATGGCACAAAGACTGATCACTCCCGACTCCTCGATCAAAGAGGTGAGTGAGTTTCGCCGCGCACAATTACTATCCAGTCTCGCGCTTGTGCTAAGCCTGCTCTTTTTCATTGTGCTGCTTTATGGACCAAGCAGTTACGGCGTATTTATTTTCCTGACCCTTATCTCGCTTATATCCTATGCCTTGAGCAGAACCAAATACTACAAACTGGGAACTTACCTATTTTCCTACGCATTTACAGCGATCGGTTTTTTCAGGATTTACCAGGGCGAAGTTACCAGCATTGAAGCGTCTATTGCTTCGACTGTACACATTTCGCTCGTGATCTCGAGTGCATTACTTTCACAACGAGGGTTCCTCGGCCTGGTGATTCTTTCAACGATCGCGACCTTTACCGCTCCCTTTTATTCAGATATCTCCCTGATCGCAAATTCATCGGAGCAGCTTTCAGCCAACATCGGCCGCACCGGCGGAATCGTATTTTCGATCGGCATGATCCTTTACAGCATTCAGGTATTCCGCGCATATCTGGACAGGGAAAAATTAAAAGAGTTAACCGATATCAACCGTGAACTCGAAGATGTGAAAGAAAGCCTTGAACAACGAATCGATTTACGAACGGCCGAACTTGAAAAAGCAAATCAACAGGTACAGGAAAGAGCCGCCCGCTTTCAGGTCATTTCTGAGATCTCACAGGAAATTTCTGCAAATGTGGATCAAAAGCCCAAGGAATTGCTCAACCTGATCACAAGGTCGATCAGTGAAAAACTCGGCTTTTATCATATTGGAATTTTCCTGCTCGACAAAAATCGCGAATTTGCCGTGTTGCGAGCCGCAAACAGTCAAGGCGGTCAGCATATGGTTGAACGACATCATCAGCTAAAAGTTGGCGGTACAGGCATCGTGGGATACGTTGCACAAGCAGCTCGTCCGCGCATCGCGCTCGACACGGGAACTGATGCCGTCTTTTTCAACAACCCCGACCTTCCAAAAACCCGTTCGGAAATCGCCCTGCCGCTCAAATACGGGTCCAAGGTGATCGGCGTATTGGATGTGCAGAGCACGCAGCAATCCGCATTCAAGGATGAAGATGCAAATCTGTTAAGCACACTCGCCAATCAAATCGCAATCGTCATCAACAACATTATTATCGCCGAGCAGGGCGACTCTGGATTTGCTGCACAACAATTTTTCCAAGCGAATAAACAGCAAAGAAAACAAGGTACAGAATCTGGATTTTCCTACCTATCAGATGGGACGATCGCAACTGCACGCCAGTTAAATGATCCAGCCACGGAACAAGCCCTCGCATCTGGCGAGACCGTTGTACTGGCCCAGCCTTCGAGGAACATCCCCCCCACCCTGGCAATCCCAGTCAAATTCCGCGACCAGGTGATCGGCATCATTCACGTTCAGGCAACTGAAAAGAACAGGCGCTGGACCGAAGACGAAGTCGCCATGGTTCAATCCATTTCAGATCGGGCGGCGCTTGCGCTTGAAAATGCCCGCCTGTTCGAAGAAACCGTCCGCCGAGCAGATCAGGAAGAAACGATCGCGAAAGTCACCACCCAGATTGGCGCATCCACAGATTTCAAGCATATCCTGCAAACCACCATTCAGGAACTTGGACAGGTGCTGGGCGTATCGCGCTCCTTTATTCAGATGGGCCCGCTCAATAACGACGAGAATCAATAACGAGACCACTTTAATTTCAAACCGATCAAACCAAAGGTTGATATGAGTCAGAGCACAACAACACAAAACGCTTCAGCAAGAAGAAACACCACCCTTTCGCTTCAAACGCGTCTGGTGCTCTTTGTGTTGCTGATCGCCCTTGTGCCGCTGATCATCATAGCCGTCCGCGATACCATTCAAACTCAGGAAGCATTAACGAACAGCGCCAAGACCTCCCTAAGATCCAGCGCAGAGCAGACCGCCAACAGCCTCGATACCTTCCTCCTAACTACGTTAAATTCAATCGAAATTGAATCGCAGATATCGGTCTTCACGGAGTATTTATCCCTGCCGATCTCACAGCGCATCACAGGCAGACCGGAGCAATTCCGCGCCCAAGGGCTGCTGAACAAATTGAGTACAAAAGACGAAGTCAATATCATCTCCTACGCGCTTGTGGATGTGGAGGGGAACATCCTTTTAGATTCAGCCCCCCAACGCGCTGATAAAAACGAATCCGACGAGGCCTATTTTCCACAGGTCCGTTTCAGCACCGAACCGATCATTACCGAAGTCGTCTACGACGAAAGCGGAGTCACTGCCATAACATTCGCCAACCGAGTGCTGGGGTCGAACGGCAGTTACCTTGGAATTCTACGGGTGAAATACGATTCGAGCATTCTGCAAAGTATCGTTGTAGACAGCTCGAAAACCTCAGCCAATGCCTTGGTGTTGCTTTTGGATCAGGTCTACATCCGCCTTGCAGACAGCCGAAATCCAAGCCTTATCCAAAAATCGGTCGCCCCGCTGACTCAAGTTGACTATTTACTCGCTATCGAAGCCAGACGGTTTCCAGACCTGCCTCGCGAAGAATTATCCACGAATTTCTTTGAGTTCGAAGATGCGCTCGACAATGCCGTAAATGAACCTTTCTTCAGGGTCGATATCACACCCAACATTCCCGGCGACGACACCATTGCGATCGCAGCCATGAAAACTCGTCCGTGGGTCGTTGCTTATAGCCGCCCCACTTCGTTGTTCCTTGCAGATGTCCAGAGTCAAACACGGGCAAATGTGGGGCTGGTCACAGGCGCATTGATCCTGATCTCCATCATTACAACTCTGGTCGCCAGAAATTTGACCGATCCGATCATTGCACTTACGAAAACAGCAAACGCCATCTCACAAGGTGATTTAAATGCCCGCGCGGAAGTAAATACCTCTGATGAAATCGGCTCATTGGCTTCAGCGTTCAATTCCATGACCGACCAGCTTCAATCCAGCCTTTCAGGTCTGGAGGAACGTATCTTTGAACGCACCGCCGACATTCAAAAGAGAAACCTCGAAATGGAAGCCATCGCAGATGTAGCCCGCGAAATCGCCATCATCCGAGATATGGATACCCTTCTCAACGTTTCCACAAGCTTGATCCGCGAAAAGTTCAATTTCTACCATGTCGGCATTTTCCTTGTGGACGAACGCGGCGAATATGCCATTTTGCGCGCAGCCAGCAGTGTCGCCGCTGAAAAGCTATTGGAGAGAAAATACAAATTACGAGTAGGCCAGACAGGGCTGGTCGGAAACGTGACCGGAACAGGTCAGGCGTATATCGCGCTCGATGTGGGTCATGATGCCGTACATTTCGAGAATCCATTTTTGCCAAACACACGCTCAGAGATCGTGCTTCCGTTGCGCAATCACAATATCACGATCGGCGCATTGGATATTCAGGTTGATATTCCTACCGCCTTTGATGAACGCGACATCCAGACATTCCAAATCCTTGCAGATCAACTCGCCGCTGCGATCGAAAATGCGCAATTGGCACAGCAAGTGGAAGAGAACCTGGCAGCTTTAACCAGTACAAATCGTTCACAAACGCAACAGATCTGGCGCGCGATCGTAGATCAGCAAAAATATTCTGCATATGAATACGATGGTCTGCAAATCAAGGCTGTTCCACAGGATCTTCCTGCCGACATCATGGCACAACTGAATAACGGAAAGCCGATCGCCTACATGCAGAACGCCGACAGCAAGAATGCAAAAAACACCCTCATGATCCCATTAATGGTGCTTAATCAGGTCATCGGCGTAATCGGCCTCGAACAGGAGAATCCAAACCACGTTTGGACGGAAGAGGACATTGCCGTTGCACAGGCCGCGGCAAATCGTGCTGCGCTAACACTTGAAAATGCGCGTCTTCTGGAAGAGAGTCAACGACGAGCCACAAAAGAGCGCGCCATCTTCGAAGCTACATCGCGAATCGGTGCCGCGCTGAGCGTTGAGAATATTCTACAAGCCACGGCTGAAGAGCTGGAAAGGATTGCAGGCGGGTCTGAGATTACCCTGCAATTCCAATCAGATAATGACGCAAAGCCTGAACAATAACGGTGAAATCATGAGAGCAGCACAATTTTCCAATTCTGGCGAAGGTAATTCAAGCGCCAAACTAATAAAAAACCTTCTGATCATTTCGATCATTGCAGATGTAGCGGCTTTGGCTGCTTCTGCATTTGCCGGTTTTGGCTGGGCTTATATTATTCCCATTGGCTCATTGTTATTGCTCGCAGTGGTTAGTTATGTATTTTTGACACGCGGTAATCTTATACCGGCACAAGTCATTCTACCTAGTTCGTTGTTTGTTGTCATTACTTACATTATCGCCTTTCCGCCAGGATATGGCCTTCATGACATCAATCTTCTGGCTTATGCCGTGGTGATAAGTCTCGCCAGCCTCACTCTTGGGCAACGCGGCGCATTTGCATTCACTTTCCTGATCATTCTTGCTGTCATGGGGATTGGGTTTGCAGAGATACGTGGAATTATTGTCTCTCCGACCAGCTCATTGACATTGCCCATTTCGCCTGTAGCGATATCCATCGTGGTTCTCGCGATCGCATTTATCCAAAGGGCACTTATCAATTTGTTGAGTGAAAGCGGAGAGCGTGCCCAGATCAGTGAAAAGGAAGTCATTGAACGCAACCAGAAATTACAGGAATTCAGTTCCAATCTTGAAAACCTGGTGCAAGCCCGTACAACCGAGCTTGATATTGCCAATCGCGTCAATGAACATCGCGCGCACATGTTTCAAGCAATCGCACAGGTAACCCGCGCCATCATATCCACTCAGAATTTACAGGATCTGCTTCCGCAAATTACTCAGGTGATCAGCCAGCAGTTTGATTTTTATCATGTTGGTATCTTTCTGCTTGATTCGAATAACGAATTTGCTGTGCTTTCCGCAACGAACAGCAAGGGCGGACAAAAGATGCTTGATCGGGGTCACAAGCTACGTGTGGGCCAGATCGGCATTGTCGGAACGGTGGCAGAAAACGGGAAACCGCGTATCGCCTTTGACGTTGGAATGGATGCCAATTTCTTCAACAATCCCGACCTCCCGGAGACACGCTCCGAAATGGCTCTTCCGCTTTTCAGCAGCCGCCAGCAATTGATCGGCGTTCTCGATGTCCAAAGTGTCGAGGTGAACGCATTTAGTCAGGATGATATTCAGATCCTCACAACGCTGACAGACCAGGTTTCTGTTGCCATAACCAACGCCCGCCTTTATGAAGAAACTCAAAAGGCACTTTTGGAATCAGACCTGTTATACCGCCGCAACATTCAAACAGGTTGGGCAAAATTCACCCGTGCACAAAAGCTTTCGGGAATTCGCAAACAAGGTGTAAAGGCAAATCTCCTTTTTGAGCCTGTAGAATTACCCGGTTCTCAGGAAGTCACCCATTCCGGGGACATTTTCCAAAAGAAAGCCGACCAGGACGATCAAAACACACATATGACCATCCCAATGAAGTTGCGTGGAGAGGTGGTGGGGCTCCTGAATATTAAAACAGACGGCGACCGCGAATGGTCTCCAGACGAAATGGATATCATCAATGCGATCATGGAACGCGCCGCCTTGTCCATTGATAATGCACGTCTCCTTGCGGAAAGCCGCAAGATCGCCGAAAAAGAACGTGTTATCGGCGAGATTTCATCCAAAGTAAGTTCCTTCACCAACCGCGACAATATTCTGCAAGCGGCAGCAGCAGAAATTGGACGTGTCATGCCTGGCGCTGAAGTAATTATTCAATTGCAAAAGAAGAACGATCAAGACAGGTAAGCGGAGAACAGCCATTTCATGTTAAACAACTGGTTCTCAGATCCCGAAGATACAAACCCGTCATTTGTACGAATGACGAGGAATATCCTCATTTTTACAATTATCGCAAACCTGATAATCCTGCTGTTGATAACCGGTTTGATATTTGACAATTCCCAAAATACGGCATCAAGCATTGCCTTATCAACAACTCTTGTTTTGGAGATCATCTCATTAGCATTTGTTTTGCGCGGAAATCCCCTTCTTGCCAAGTTAGTCGTTCCGCTGGCGCTGTTTATCGCCGTTACCTATTCAGCCATCAACGCCAACGGCTTGCACGATCTTTCAATGCTGGGCTTTCCCACTGTCATTGTGGTTGGCGCGTTGCTGCTTAGAAAGAGGTCGATTCTCATCACCACACCCATCGCCGTCATATGCGTGGAAATTGTGGCATTTGCAGATATCACAGGTATTACAAAATCTGACATGGCCCAAAAGACCGACGCCGCTGATGCCTTAATCGCTGGAGTTCTGGTAATTGCCATTTCGGCGCTACTACAGCTCCTCATAATACGGCTGAATGAAAGCGCAGAGGAGGCTCGAAAAAATGAAGCCATGCAAGTTGACGCCAACAAGGAACTCTTATCCTTACAAGCCAACCTTGAGAATCGGATTCTGGAACGAACAAGGGAATTGAATGAAGCAAATACATTCAATGAGCGGCGTGCTGCAAACTTTGAAGCCGCTGCGCAACTTGCACGCACGGTTGCCAGTTTCCGCGATATCAACAAACTTCTTCCTGCGATAACCGAAGTAATCAGCAACAAATTCAATTATTACCATGTGGGCATATTCCTAAACGACGACACACAGGAATACACCATCCTGACCGCCGCCAACAGTGAAATTGGAAAGCGGCTGCTGGCTGACGGACTTCAGATCAAGATCAGCCAGACGGGTCTTATCCCCTCGGTTGCACGAACAGGCACATTACGTGTCTCGCAGGATGGCAAGCAAAGTTTTAACTACTCTTCTGACGTCGTGGACTTCGTGGATACCCAATCGGAACTTGTCCTCCCAATGAGAATCGAGAACACCATCATTGGCGTTATTGACATGCACAGCGAAAGCCTGAATGCATTCGATGACATCGCCATCAATATTCTATCCATTCTGGCTGACCAAACCGCCATCGCCATTCAGAATACGCGCATTTACGAAGAGACACAAGCAGCTCTGGCGGAAAGCCAGATTCTTTACGGCACTGTGATCAAGCAGGCTTGGCAGACAAACATCCGCTCAGAGACCAAGCTGGGTTACCGTTTTGCAGGCTCAACACCCATGCTGCTTGAAAAACCGATCACATCCAATGAGATACGAACCGCCCTGGAAAGCGGAGAAACCGTCATTACTCAATCAGAAAATCGTGATGGCACCAGTGGGAGCATACTTGCAGTACCGCTGACGCTTCGCAACGAGACCATTGGCGTGATCCATGTAAAAATGCCTGCGGACCTGGAATTGGGAGAAGACGAAGCAGACATCGTGCGTGCAGCCGCGGAACGTGTGGTTCTGGCGCTGGAAAACTCAACATTGCTTGAAGAATCGCAGAGGCGCGCATTGCGTGAACAGACCATTGGACAAATATCCTCGAAGATCGGGGCAGGGACCGAGATCGAAACGATCTTGAAAACGGCTGTTCGGGAATTGGGCAGTCAGATTAGCGGCGCCCAGATATCGGTTGAGATTGGAAGCGAAAATGAATAACGGTATCAATCCAACAAACTCACCCAATATCCGCACGTCAATTCCGCAGACGGTGGATAAAACGCTTGTGCGTAATGCTTATAGCATCAGCATTATGCTCATTATTGCTGCGATCCCAAGCGTTGGGTTATTTGCATATTACGGATTACAGGTCGGTTCATGGCAGATATTAACCGTTGCTGCGATCATGTTCATTGCCAGTTTCGGAGCCGTCGCCGCCCTCTTTTTGATTCGGCGTAACAGATCAAGCCTGGCTATGATGATCGTGATCACAAATTTCACGATCACCTTTGTTGCCATACCTTTCTTCATTCAAGGCCTTGGACTTCTGTTGGCCTTGTCTATGTTCATTCTTGCGGTATCCATTACCGGCTTGGCAATGCCTACCCGCTATGCTGCATCAGGATTAATCGTCGGGTTGTTATCCGGCTCGACAATCCTCATTCTCGACTATCTTATCCTTGGCGAAGCAAGAGTTCGAGTTCCTGATCTGGAAAGAAGTACTGTATTTATCGTAATTGGCTTTGCAATATTCTTTGCTGTCTTCACTGCCCGCCACTTTAATCGCTTCAGCCTGCGCATCAAGATCACCATCAGTATCCTGATTACTGGCAGTGCGATTGTCACCGCATTGACCTGGTTTGCTGCAAATCGAACTGGAACGATCGTCAACATACTTACAGACAGGTACGAAGCCGCATCCACAGAGAATATCCAAAACCAGCTTGTCGGGGTCGCACGCGACCAGGCAGATCTCGCAAATTCATTCTTTGAAGGGATGTTGAATGATCTTGTTGCGCTGGCGAATTACCGCGCAAGCCTTGAGCAGCAGAGTGCCGTTTTTGTCGAAAGCCCATACTGGAACGCAGAAACCCGTATCTCTCAATTTCCCAGTGGACAGTACGGGAATTCCGCCACAGACGTTGCTTCAATTTTTATTCCATCAACAATTTTGGTTGATGAAGCCATTTACAACGAACTGAACACTACAGCCTATCTGGATTTCTTCGCGCCGAATTTCCTAAAAACGCACCCGGGCGCGGTCGCCGTCTACTATATCGGAAAATCAGGTACCACAACCTACTATCCAAACATTAGTCTTGCGCAAAATGTGCCTGCCGACTTTGATGCAACCAAGGAAGACTTCTACACCATCGCGACCCCGGAAAACAATCAATCACGCGAACCTCGCTGGACAGATACTTATCAGGACCCGGCAGGCAACGGACTCGTTACCACGCTCTCCATCCCGGTATATTCCAACGACACATTTCTGGGAGTGATGGGACTCGATGTACAGCTTGAGCAAATTGCCCGAACCATCGCCAATGTCCAGGTTGGAGATACGGGGTACGCATTTCTTGTGGATAAAGCCGGTCATATCCTGGCCATGCCACCGCAAGCCTATTCAATGTACAGATTATCGCCGGAGGAAGTATCCTCAAATTCCGCCCGCGAATTATCGGTCCTCGCAAAGGGACCCTTCGATCTTCAGGAAGCAACCGCAAGGATGATCAACGGTGAAACTGGTGTAGCAACGATCGAAGTAAACAACTCCAATTCGTTTTTCATTTTTTCACCTGTGGTAACGCCAAATTATCGCCTGGGTATCGTTGCCCCTGAATCCGAATTTACAGGCGAGTTAATCGCTTCAAGGAGCGAGATCGAACAGACCATCCAATCAGCATTGCAGGGCGTTGCCATCATTTTGATCCTGCTGCTCATCGGTGCAATTATCATAAGCCTATGGATCGGACAGTTGATCACACGCCCGCTCGTCCGCCTAACACAAACAGCGGAAACGATCGCCTCGGGCGATTTCTCTGCCCGTGCCAATGTGGAAACCGAGGATGAAACCGGCGTCCTCGCCCGATCTTTCAACAGCATGGCAGAGATACTAAATAACACGCTTCTCGGTCTTGAGCAAAGGATTACCGAGCGTACCAGCGAAATCGAAAACGCAAATGCAAGTATCGCACGCCGTGCTGGTCAGTTCGAAGCCATCGCCCGCGTAGCTCGTACCATCAGTTCTGCTCAAACATTGGAAGCACTCCTTCCACAAATCGCCGATACAATCTCCGATCAATTCGGTTTCTATCATGTAGGCATCTTCCTGTTGGATTCTCACAGGGAATATGCAATCCTTGCTGCCGCAAACAGCGAAGGCGGAAAAAGGATGCTGAACCGCAACCACCGGCTACTGGTCGGAGGGACCGGCATCGTGGGCTTTGTGACCAACTCCGGGCAGCCCCGCGTCGCTCTTGACGTCGGAATGGATGCGGCTTTCTTCAACAATCCCGACCTTCCAGAAACCCACTCCGAAATTGCCCTCCCCCTCCTCATCGGTATGGAAGTCATCGGCGCATTGGATGTACAAAGCACAGAAACGAACGCCTTCTCTCAGGAAGATGTCAGCATTTTATCCACGCTTGCTGACCAGGTAAGTATCGCCATTCAAAATGCTCGTTCTTATCAGAAGAGCCGTGAAGCACTCAACCAGGCGGAAGCCGCCTCGATGCAAATGAGTGAACAACAATGGGGACGCTTCTTTGCAGACCAGCCTGCGAATGGGTATGTGTTTGACGGTATCGACGCGAAGGATATTAAATTCTCGGGCATTCCAAGCAACAACACTTACACCGTCCCGCTTATCCTGCGCGGCACAAAAATTGGAACGCTTAAACTAAATGCAACCAACCCTGACCGCACCTGGACAGACGATGAGATCGCCATGGCACAGGCAACAGCAGAACGTACTGCCCTCGCCATTGAAAACGCCCGCCTGCTGCAGGAGGCACAAAAACGAGCCGCGAAGGAACGTGCCATTGGGCAGATCACAGCCAGGATCGGTGGTTTGGTCAACATCGAGAGCATCCTGCAAACTTCAATTCAGGAATTGGGAAACACACTTCCATTTACAGATATCGCCATTCAAATATCCCCTGAACAACCAGAGCAAAAGTAAAGGCTCAGGAGAACGATATGCTTTCAAAAATGTTCGCTTATTTTAGAGATGAAGAAGATAACGATCCGTCATTCATCAGGCTGGTACGAAACATTGTCGTTTTCGTATTGCTTGTAAATATCGCGCTCCTCCCCCTCGTCACGGGTTTCATAGGCGAGGGATCTCGAAACCCGCCCGCTTTTATCACGCTGACCATCACACTGGTGCTCGAGGTCATTTCGCTGGTCCTTCTATTTCGCGGAAAAGTCGGAATGGCAAAAGCAGTTGTCCCGTTCGCATTGATCGCGGCGGTCACGATCATCTCTCTAAACACCAATGGCCTCAAGAACGCATCCATGGTGGGCATGCCCATCGTCCTTGTGATTTCCGCGATCCTTTTGGGAAAGCGGTCTATTTATCTGACCGCTCCTGTTGCCATCGTTGCTGTGATCTTTGTAGGCGTGGTCAATTTACGAGGTGATATCGTCAATGTGCCTGTAGGCCTTGACGATGCGATCATTCTTCCCGTACTCTTAATGGGCTGCGCCGGGATCGTTCAATTGCTTATTGCCCGTCTGAACGAAAGTATCAGCAGGGCGCGAAAAAGCGAGCAGATCCAAAAACTTGAAAACGCAGAGTTGAATGAATTAAGATCCCAACTTGAAGAACGCGTTAGTCAGCGCACAGCCGAGTTGGATTTTGCAAACCGTAACAACGAACGGCGCGCCAAGCAATTTGAAGCCATTGCGCAGGTCGTACGCGTTGTTTCATCCATTCAGGATCTGGAATTACTGATTCCACGAATTGCCCAGGTGATCAGCGAACAATTCGGTTTTTATCACACCGGCATCTTCCTCCTGGACGACGAAGGCGAATATGCAGTCCTTCGCGCCGCCAACAGCGAAGGCGGAAGAAGAATGCTCGATCGTGGACACAAGCTGCAGGTCGGGCAGACCGGCATTGTCGGTTTTGTAACAGCAACCGGCCAGCCCCGCATCGCATTGGACGTGGGAACAGACGCTGTCTTTTTCGATAACCCCGATATGCCCAACACCCGTTCCGAGATCGCCCTGCCGCTTCGCTACGCCGGAAAGATCATTGGCGCGCTCGACGTTCAAAGTACTGAGGCGAATGCCTTTGGTCAAAACGATGTGGAAACCCTGACAACGCTCGCTGACCAGATCTCGATCGCGATCAATAATACGACCACCCTCGAAGAAGCACGCAAGGCCTTTGCAGAATCACAAAGCAGGTTCGGCGATACAGTGATTGAGTCCTGGAAGGTCATGCAGCCCGAATCAATGGGGCTCGGATATCAATTGGTAAATTCATCACTCAAGCCTTTAGATAAACCTCTGGAAGGCTCGCACATTCAGGAAGCGCTTGCCCAGGATAAGACGATCCTTTCCACTACGGAAGACAAGTCATCGGCCCTGGCCATCCCAATTCGTCTACGCGGAAAGATGATCGGCATCATGCATCTGCGCTCGAAGAATAATTATTTATTAACACAAGACGATGCGGATATTGCCGAAGCAGTATCTGAACGTCTTTCGCTCGCTATTGAAACAGCAACCCTTCTGCGCACCACCCAACACCGCGCAGATATCGAGCGTGTCACAGCGGACATCTCATCCAAGATCAGTTCATCCACGCATTTCGACGCCATTTTACAGATTACAGCCCAGGAACTCAGTAAGGCGCTGGGCGGTTCTGATGTTTTAGTGCAGATCGAGCCGGTATCCATGGAATTAGGCATGTCCAGCTAGCATAGGCAAAATACTTAGATGAAACAAAAATTTTTCACTCGATCTCTGCTTATTTTGATTGCCACAGTTGTTCTGTATGCCTGCGCCACACCCCAGGCGGCCACACCACTCCCCCCGCTCCGCGTGGAATTTACAAACTGGTGGGGCGACTATACGCTATTGGTAGCCAAAGAAAAGGGCTTTTTTGAAAAATATGGTGTGGAAGTAGAGCCTGTGTATTACGAGATTTTCTCCGATACCTACCCAGACCTTGCAGCAGGACAGATCGACGCCGGTCTCATTGCTGTTGGAGATACGATTAACATTACCCGTATCGCGCCAATGAAGGTGGTTGCTGTGCATGACAACGGCGGTGATGATGCCATGGTCGCCAGGCCGGAAATCACCTCAGTGGAAAACCTTAGGGGTGCAACCGTCGGAACCCAGATCGGCTCGCAATACGAGTTGATGGTCACCGAAATGTTACGAAGCGCCAATATGGATACCGCGGACATTAACATGGTTTCCATATATCCTGAAGACGGTCTGGCGGCGCTTGAGAGTAACCAAGTACAGGCGGTCTATATTTGGGAGCCTTATTTATCAGAGGCACTCTCAAAAGGTTACCGGGTTATATATCCTTCCGAGCAATTACACCTATTCCCGGATCTGATCGTATTCCACAAAGCCGTTGTGGACCAAAGACCTAATGATGTCCGCGCATTTCTCAAAGCCTGGTTCGAAGCCGTGGAGTATCGCCTGCAAAACCCCGAAGAAACCCGCGCCATCGCCGCCAAATATCTTGGTGTAACTGTCAACGAAGTGCAACCTGATGACAATTTAAAAATCCTCACATTGGAGGATAATAGAGCCATCTTCGATCTTCAGGATGCAAACTCGATTTACTCCATCACAAAAACGACCTCCGATTACCTCATTTCCATTGGCACGATCACCCAAATGATCGATCCGCTTGAATTGCTCGACCCGGAATTTCTGCCTTAGACGATAAGAGAGCCTTTATATATGAACAACCCGACCAGCCAGCCTAAGCAATCAGAAAAGAGACGCAAACAAAATGCGCTTGTGATCAGTCTTGTCACTGGCATTTTGCTTACGCTCGTCTTGGCTTATCTTATTCCCGCAGCCTATTCTGAAAATGGAATGGATGGCCTATGGGGCATCATCCCTGCAATAGCGGTGGCACTGGCGGCATACGGCAGCGTTCTTATGATCATCCGCGATCGTATCACTTTGGGGATCGGCGTCTTAATTTCAACCATCTTATTGGCGAGTCTAAGCCTGCCTATTTTTGCACACGGACAGGGACTTTCACTCGGCGTTATGGTTCTTGTTCTGGTGGCGGGTATTTCTTCTGCCACGCTCTCTTCCCTGTGGGCAACGCGCGCAATTGGCAGCGCATTTGTTATTTCACTGATCATCGTCCTGACCGATCTGTATTTCCCTGGCTCCAGTCTGCCGACCGACCCCCGTTACACGAACGCCATTGCAGTGATCATGTCGGCTGTATATGTTTTCTTCATTCTCAGGCGTTTCAACACATACGGACTGCGGGCTAAGATCATCATAGCCTTCATATTCATCGCAGGCATTCCGTTGATCACTCTGGGATACTTTTACAGCCGGTCATCTGCCCAGGTGTTACAAAATCAAAGCAGAATCCAGCTTACAAACATCGCAAAGATCGAAGCAAGCAGCGTGGATAACTTCATAACAAATCAGATCGACAGCGTGCACGCAGACGCGAAACAACTGGCATTCCTTGAATACCTGAGATTACCCGTTCCAGCACGAGCCGATAGCGTGAAGGAAACAAATGCGCGGCTCGCACTACTGTCCCTGACCCGCAAAGACCCAGTCTTCATCCATTCGATCGCCATTCTTGATGTAGATGGTCTCAACCTCCTTGACACCTTCGAAGAGTACAAAGGTCGAAGCGAAGCCGACCGCATTTATTTTCTCCGCCCCATGCAAACCGGGCTGCCCTTTGTATCCAATATCCTTTTCCAGGATGACCGTGAAAATATTTACTTTTCTGCGCCTATAAAATCTCAAAGCGGGAATATTATTGGCGTTTTACGGGTTGAGTATCATGCAAAAATAATCCAAGCGATTATTCGTTCTGTTGACCCGCTTAATCCTGGCACAACACTTTCGCTCATCGACACAAACACCTATCTGCGCGTGGCCTACACCGGCGACCGTGATGAATTGTTCAAGTCGTACAAGAACTTTACAGACCCGGAACTCTCGATCCTGCAAATCGAAGGACGCCTGCCTGCTGGCACAAGGGAAAATGTATTGTCGGAAACAGACAACTCAATAGTGGAGGGCATCGACAATCTGCAGCAACAGCCATTCTTCGACGCCACCTCACAATCTCTTGGTCCTTCCACCAACACAGGCGTCTTCCTCCAAACACAACCATGGGTTGCAGTGGTTCGCCAATCCAAGGCCAATTATCTTGCCCCTGTCGAAGAACAAAACAGAATAACGATCCTCATTTCTCTTATTTTGATCATTCTAAGCATCGGAGCAGGCTTTCTCGCTTCACAAGTCCTCACCGCACCGCTGATCACGCTTGCAAGAACAGCTGAGAAAATCGCAGTAGGCGACCGTACCGCACGTGCCGAAGCCAGTACCGAAGATGAGATCGGCCTGCTTGCGTCGTCGTTCAACCGCATGACAGATGAATTGAATCAAACCTTCAAAAACCTTGAAATTCGCGTGGTTGAGCGAACTACTGACCTTGAAATCGCGCGGCGTCAGAGCGAAAAACGCGCAGGCGAACTTCAAGCCATTGGCGAGATCTCGAAGGTCATTACCGGAGAGCAGGCGCTAGAAAAGCTGCTTCCGCTGATCTCCAGACTCGTAAGTGAACGCTTCGGCTTTTATCACACAGGAATCTTCCTTCTGAACGATACAAATCAATTTGCCGTTCTACAAGCCGCAAGCAGCGAAGGTGGACAAAAAATGCTCGCGCGCGAACACAGGCTCGAGGTCGGTGGAAGCGGCATTGTCGGCTATGTTGCAAAATTTGGAACACCCCGCATCTCTCTTGACGTTGGGCAGGATGCTGTTTTCTTCAACAATCCCGACCTTCCAAGCACCCGCTCCGAAATGGCTCTGCCTCTCAAAGTCCGCAACCGTATCATGGGCGTACTTGATGTACAAAGCGAAAAACCAGGTGCATTTACCGAATATGACGCAAGCACACTTAGCATTTTGGCTGACCAGATTGCGATTGCCCTCGAAAACGCACGGCTATTCACACAGACACAACATGCTTTGGCCGAGGCACAGGCACAATATCGTCAAAACTTGCAGGGGAGCTGGAAAGCCTTCAGCCGCGAAGAAGAAACCATCGGATACCATCAGAGTTTGATGAGCGGCAAAAAAATATCCAAACCGATTGAAACAGACGAGATCCGCGAGGCAATCAATCGTGGAGAGGTTCTGGTGCTCAACGCCGACAAAGATCGACATGATGCAACCATCGTCGTCCCCATCAAACTTCGCGGACAGATCATTGGGACGATGAACATCAAAGCTCCGACTACTAATCGTCTTTGGTCAAAAAATGAAGTTAATCTGGCAGAAGCCATCTCAGAACGCCTGTCACTTGCGCTCGAGAACGCGCGCCTCATTCAGGAGTCGCAGCGCCAGGTTATCAAGGAACAAACGATCAGCGAAGTCACCGGCAAGATCGGCGCGTCCATCAATTTGAAGAACGTATTACAAACTGCAGTGGAGGAGTTGGGCCATGCAATCCCAGGATCAGAAGTAACGATCGAATTCGAACAAAAGAATGGGAATGTGGAACAATAATCATGGCTACCACTTATTCTGAAACCCCGATTTTCCAAGACACAGATAAGGAGCAGCGTCAGCGCATCGCCCTGACTGTTGCAGCCGCGTTCCTTGTTACAGGAACGATGATCTCCTTTACTGTTCTCTATATCGCCATCTCTCTAAAAAGCTGGCATTTATTTGCACTATATGGCAGCAATATACTATATCTATTTCTTACATACATCGGTCTAAGGCAGATCCAGAAAAAAAATATAGTCCCCGGCGTCTTCCTGGTTTCAGGTTCGATAATCCTGACCATTGCCATTCTCCCCATCCTCTTTGAGGGGATAGGAACCCTCGTCGGCCTATTCTGCATGCTGGTTTCATCCCTGATCATCAGCCAAACCTTGGATTCAAAGATCGCGCGCAGGGCGATTCCGGTTAGCGCCCTTGGCGGCGCTCTTATCATCCTGCTCGGCTCCCTGCCATTTTCATTTCGCATTCCCATCCCCAGCATACTGGTCATTACAGTTGGCATCCTTGCCGTCCTGGAAACGGCGATCTTTATCGTTCTTATCTGGCGTCAATTCAAGACATTCAACATCCAGACAAAATTAATCCTTGTTTTCGTTACCATGCTTGTAACCTCATTACTGGTCACCGGTGGCTTTAACGCCATCCAGAGTTACAGGCTTCAACGCACTCAAACCGCTACAAACCTTGAAAATGACCTGATCGTAAAACGTGCAGCGATCGTCGATTTTCTCGAAGCAGCCAGGCAGGATGTAGTCTTCCTTGGCGAAGCCGAAGTTATCCATAGCTACGTAAAAACGATCGACGATATTGCTGATCCTAACATCGTGGTCAGGGCGCGAACTATTATGGAACGCGAATTCCGCCGATTCACCGAAAGTCGCGGAATTTACCAGGAAGTTCGTTTTCTAAACAATGACGGCAACGAAATCATTAGAATAGAAACCGACCTGAATGGAGTGTCCTCGATCGTCCCGCAGCTCGAATTACGGAAACGCGAGGAACTTGATCCCGCAAAAGACTTAAACTACTTTACTCAAACAAGCCTGTTGCCGGCCGGAGGCTTATTCGAGTCCCCGATCAGTCTAACGACAGAAGGTGGTCAAATCATCACCCCGCACGAGCCTGTTATTGAGTTTGGCGCGCCATTGGTGATCAACACACAAAAGAAGGGTGTCATTCTCACGAATATTTATGCTGAAAAATTCCTTGGCATACTATCCGCATCAGGAGCAGATACTTTTCTTGTGGACATAGATGGATACTATTTATTTCACCCGGAAGATTCCAAGCGCTGGGGCAGAGACCTGAACACCAGTATGACCGTCGGCAGCGACTTCCCTGACTTGCTAACCAATCTAACCAGTGGAAACGCCGGGAGTCTGGAATCGAACGGTTACCTCATCATCTACGCCCCTGTGACAATGCCAAATGAAGACGCACCACGCTGGTACATCGGAACGTTTGTCTCAATCGATACCATCACAAAGCCGATTTTCGAATCGACCTACACCTCATTATCCCTTCTATTATTGACAATCATCGCCGCTGTTTTCATCATGGCTTTACTAAGCAATACGATCACCTCTCCGCTTGGAAACCTTGCAACAGCAGCACAAGATGTGGCAGCAGGCAGGCTAACAGCCCGCGTTAATATCCAGACAAACGATGAAATTGGCACACTGGCTCAGGTGTTCAACTCGATGACAAGCCAGTTGCAAGGAATGGTGTCAAACCTTGAAACTCGTGTTTCAGAACGCACTGCCGAGCTTGAAAAAGAGAAACAGCAATCTGATACACGCGCAAAGCAATTCGAGGCCATTACAAAAGTGGCTCGCGCGATCAGTGCCACACATAATTTACAGGAATTGCTCCCCCAAATCTCCAGAGTAATCAGTGAGCAATTCGACTTCTATCATGTGGGTATTTTCCTAAACGACCCCGCAAACCATATGGCGGTGTTAAGCGCAGCCAACAGCGAAGGCGGACGGAGAATGTTGCGCCGCAGCCACCAGTTAAAGATCGGTGAACAAGGCATCGTGGGGTACGTTACGCAAACAGGTAATCCACGCATCGCATTGGACGTTGGAGAAGATGCCAATTTCTTCGACAACCCTGATCTGCCAGATACCCACTCTGAAATGGCACTCCCGCTCAAAACAGGTGACAAGATCATCGGCGCCCTGGACATCCAGAGCACCGAGGCTGGTGCATTTACAGACGACGATTTTGAAGCCCTGTCGGCGCTTGCTGACCAAGTCAGTCTCGCAATTCAAAATGCCCGCCTGTTCGACCAGACCGAAAAAATGCTTGCGGAATCCAACGCAATTCAACGCCAATATATCCGCGAAACATGGAGCCGCCTCCCCAAGGAAGAGAAGCTGAGAGGCTTCCGATATTCGATCATTGGTTCCAGCCCGCTTGCAGAAGATGACTCGAGCTTTTCGCAGGAAGATGCCTCCGAGAAAAGAACGGTCAAAGTACCTATTAGTCTGCGCGGCGAAACCATCGGGAACCTTTCGGTTCAAATTCCAAAACATGAACACCTTACTGCCGATCAAACCGACTTGATCAAGGCGGTCGCCGAGCGGGTGGCCTTATCTGCTGAAAATGCCAGACTGTTCGAGGAAACAACCCGCCGCGCGGAACAAGAGCGCATCATTGCCGATATTTCTTCAAAGATCGGCACTTCAGTCCGTATGGAAAACATTCTCCGCACAACTGCAACAGAATTAAGTCAATTACTGGATAATGCTGATATCTTTATTGAATTACAGTCAGCAAAAAATAAAGAGCAGGATAATCAGCAAGCAGACCATTAGAGGCCAGCATGATGCAAGAGAATAATGTCAACAACCACCCAATAGACAGGCAAAAGCAGGAACGCAATGCGTTTAGCATCAGCGTTATAACTGCCGGATTGCTTACTTTAAGCCTGATCGCAGCTTTGGTTTTCAGCCGTTCTTCCTCATTGGATATCATTAGTCTTGCTGGCTTAATTGCAAGCATCCTTGGGGCGCTCATCAGCGCATGGCTAAGCCGTCGCAACAAAAGCGAATTGGGAATTGGGCTGCTCATTTCCATCTTAATCCTGGTTGCAGCAAGTCGTGTATTCATCACAAAAGGTCAGGCGGTCTCCACTGGGATTACCAATATCATTATTGTCTCTGGAATAGCCTTCTATACCCTGAGTCGAAGGTGGGCCGGGGTTGCTATTATGGTTTCCTCACTCGTTACAGCAGCGACCATTATCATAGATCAGTATACGGTCGGAGTTCCCACCTCATCCTCTCCACAAACAGCAAACATCATTGCCGCGATTCTGGGTGTTGTCTATCTTGTAGTTATCGCCACACAATTTAGGGACTTTCCCCTGCGTATCAAGCTAATCTTCGGATTCTTGCTTCTAACAACATTACCGTTGATTATCCTTGGCTGGCAATCCTATACAACAACCAGAAATATCCTGAGCGACCAGATCAAGGAAAAAATATTGGAAAGTTCGCTTGCAACAAGCGATGTGTTTCAAGAATTCACAAACTCGCAGCACAAGATATCGGGCGAAATCGCACGCACTCCGGAAGTCATCGAATATTTAAGCCTCCCGCCTGCTGAAAGAACAGGCTCACAAGCTGAGGCCGTTGCAACAGAAACATTAAATGCACTGAAGGATAAAAGCCCAACGAATATTCGTTCCTATGCCCTCGTCAGCCAGAACGGAATTAATTTACTGGACACAAATCCAGCCAATGTTGGCGTTAATTTCTCTACACAGCCATTCTTCTCATATGTTGTTGCAAACAACAAACCTTATGCATCTGGCCTGACCCTGACAAATGACCGCAATGATCAGGTCATCTATTTTGCATCGCCCATCACCTCCAAGTCCAATGAAATGCTGGGCATGGTTGTCGTCACCTATAACGCAAAGATCCTCCAGGCAGTTATGGACGCCATGTTAAGAGCACGACCAACTGTCGCCATCGATGAATACACATATTTGATAGATGAAACTAATTTTTTCATACTTGCTCACTCGACCTCCTTAACGCTCGATTACAAGACCTACCTAAACACGGACGATCCACGGCTGATGTCTCTACAAGCACAGGGATTATTAAGCCCGGAGGATTTGCAATCGATCAGCATTCCCCAGCCTGAAATCGTCGAGCGATTAAGCAATATAGACAACATCTCTGCATTTCAGGCCCCATCTGCTGAAAATGACAATGAAACAGCAGAAACTTCCGCAATAAGAATATCAAACTCGAATTGGATAGTGGTCACCGGTCAACCGATTAGCACGATCTCAAATATTACACTTGACCAAACTCGCAACGCCGTTCTCATCAGCGTGATCATCACATTCCTGGCTGCGTTTAGCGCTGTGGTCATCTCCAACATATTTACTAATCCGCTCCTGCAGTTGACCAGAGTCGCTGAAAATATCTCAGCTGGAGATTTCACACAAAAAGCCGTGGTCAATACAAGAGACGAGATCGGAACACTTGCAAACACTGTCAACAAGATGTCTTCGCAAATACGTGATCTTGTTTCTGGTCTTGAACAGCGTGTGGAACAGCGCACTCGAGAACTGGAACAACGCACCACCGATCTGGAAAAAATCACAAAGCAAAGTGAAAAACGTGCAAGCGAACTGCAAACCATTGCGGAAATATCAGGTTACATCTCAGCTGAAAAAGACCTTGAAAAGCTCCTGACGCTGATCACGCAGACCGTAAGTGAAAGGTTCGGTTTTTATCATGTTGGCATTTTCCTGTTAAACGAAAATAGGAATTTTGCCGTCCTTCGCGCAGCCAACAGCCCGGGTGGGCAGGTTATGCTGAGGCGTCAACACAAACTTGAAGTCGGTCAGGTTGGTATCGTCGGAAATGTGACCGCCACAGGCATCCCCCGCATCGCATTGGATACGGGGGCGGATGCTGCTTTCTTTAACAATCCTGACCTTCCAGAAACCCATTCAGAAATGGCTCTGCCGCTTAATGCTCGTGGCGCGATCATTGGAGCATTGGACGTGCAAAGCACTGTTCCAAATGCATTTACTCAAACCGACGTATCGATCCTCGGTCTCCTGGCCGACCAAATTGCCATTGCGATCGACAACGTTCGCCTGCTTGAAGAAACCAGAAACGCTCTTGCAGAGTCTCAATCTGTTTTCCGCGATTACCTTGCTGGCGCATGGCAAAGCAAATCTGCATCTGAAATTTTCGGGTATTATCAAACCCTTACAGGCGGCCAACTGGTCACTGGTAACAAAGCCGCTGAAGTTGACGTCAAAACTCAGGATGGCGAAAATACGCTGGCGATCCCCATTCAATTGCGTGACCAGGTGATCGGTACCGTTCACATCCGCCCGAGCAAGGAAGATCGCACCTGGAGCAAGGATGAGATCAATATCGTAAATGCGGTCGCCGAACGCCTTGGTCTGGCCTTGGACAATGCCCGTCTCTTCGAAGAAACATCCTCACGCGCTTCACGTGAACGCCTTGTCACAGATATCACCACCAAGATCCGCGGCACGAACGATCCACAGGAAATGATAAAAACCGCGGTTCAGGAATTACAACGTGTACTGGGAGCTTCCCGTGTTGAAATTGTCCCAAGAAAAAATGCTCCGCCGCCGGATAAATAGACTGGATGAAAATCATGATTAAAAAAATCGCAATCTCGAATGAAAAAGGTGGGGTGGCAAAAACCACAACCACGATCTCCCTTGGTGCCGCTCTCGTGGATATGGGAAACCGCGTTCTGCTCATTGACCTCGACGCACAGGCCAACCTCACACTCGCGCTCGGCCTTGAGCCGGGTGAATCAGAGATCACATCCAGCGAAGTCATGCTGGACAATGCGCCCTTGCTAAGCGCATTGCGAAAAACCGAAGTTGAAAATCTCGACCTTATCCCATCCAACTCGCGCATTGAAACTGCCGAGCAGTTTCTGCCCGTGCGCACAAGCTACACCACCATTCTCCAGCGTGCCATCGCCAGTGCTCCAAATCTGCATTACGACTATATTCTCTTCGATTGTCCACCTGCCCTCGGTGCCATAACACAAAATGCCCTCATTGCATCAGACCTTCTCATCATCCCTACACAAGCCGAGTACTTCTCCGCCTATGCACTTCGGAATATGATGACCCTCATCCGACGCATCCGCGAAGGAGAGAATCCCAACCTTGCCTATCGCGTCCTCGTCACCATGCTGGATAAACGCAACCGCACACATCGCAATATTCACGACCAGCTTCGTTCCACATTTGGCGAAGGCGTCTTTAGCACAGTGATCGAAACCGATACAAAATTGCGCGAAAGCCCGATTGCCGGTCTGCCTATCTCACGCTATAGGCCAGGAGCACGCGGTTCCATTCAATATCGCGTGCTCGCCCAGGAGTTGATTGAATATGCCAAAGAAACCGAAAATAGACAAGCGGCTTAATAAGCTCTTCAAAGACATCAACCTGGAAGAGAGTGCCTCCAGGTCGCAACAGGTTTCGAAGGATGGACAGGAATCAACACCTCCGACGACAACTCCCGCCTCCGCATCAAAACCGGACCCGAAACCTGCTTCGAAAAAAATTGATACGATCCCCTCCCCGAGGCAGGCTCGTATTCACACGTCTGCGTTAATTCCCCCGGAACCCGTCATTACGCAAGAGCAGGAAAACATCGCATCCACATACGCGATCAACATCCAAACCGGCTATCAAGACTGGGCCACACTGCGTATCACGGATGAAACAAACCAACGCCAATGGTCGCCTGATGAAGAATTACTGGTCAAGCAGGTAACCGATCAACTATCACTGGCGCTTGAAAACGCGCAACTCTTCCAGGAAACACAGAAAAGAGCCAGCGAACTGGCCACCTTGAATGAGATCGTTCAGGCAATTTCCGAGCAGATCGAGCTCAAGAACGTTCTCACTACAGCTTACGAACAAATCGTCAAACTCATCCCACTGGATGCGTTCTTCGTCGCACTTTACGATGAAGCATCGAATCTGATTTCATATCCCATCGTCATCGACGAGGGAAAATCCTTTGAAGAATCCAGCGAGCTATTAAATCCAGATAACTTCACTGGAAAAGTCATCACATCTGGCAAACTAATATTCGAGACCGTCAAACCGGAAGACATTGCACAAAGATCGGTTAACGGAGAATCATTCGGCAACAAAAACAAGAATTATGGAACCATGCTATTTTTGCCGCTTCGGTCCGGCGCAAAAACAATGGGCTGCCTCTCGATCCAAAACTATGATTACTTCGCCTACAAACAGGACGATGTGGCCCTGTTGGAAAACATAGCCAATCAGATATCCATCGGTATTCAAAACGCCCAGTTATTCAACGACGCAAAACAAAGGAATGAAGAACTCGCCGTACTCAACGGCCTTAGCGGTGAGCTTTCCACACTTTCCGGTATCACCAATATCTCCGATTCCGTTTTCAAGTACACAAGCCAATTAATGCGAACAAGCTCCTTCTTCCTGTGCTTGCTCGACGAAAAACAACTGGAAGTCAGCTTCCCGCTCGTAATTGATGATGGTGAAAGAGTGGAAGTGCCATCACGTAAAGCCAACGGCAACGGCCTGACAGATTACGTCATGCGCACGAACCAAACCCTGTTTCTGCCTAATCAGGTGAATGAACGCTCACGGGAACTGGGCATTAACGTTACCATCATCGGAAATCCCACTTCGGCCAAAAGCTGGATGGGTGTGCCACTATCCATTGGTAGCCGTGTGCTCGGCGCAATCGTAGTGCAGGACCCTAACGAAGAAAACATCTACACCGTACATCAACGCGACATCTTGATAACCATCGCCCAACAAGCTGCGGTCGCCATTGAAAATACGCGCCTGTTCCTTGAAACTCAAAAATTCAAACTTGGTATCGACAGAACAGACAATGCAGTGTTTATTACCGACCCAAACGGCGTCATTCAATACACAAATCCAGGTTTTGAAAAGGTGTACGGATATAAAAACGAAGAAGCGATTGGTAAAACGCCGCGCATTCTGAAATCCGGGATGATCCCGGATGATCAATACATAAATTTCTGGGGAACCCTGTTGAACGGTGGCACGATCTCTGGCGAAATCATCAACAAGACCAAGGACGGCCGTATCATCTCGATCGCAGGGACGAATAGCCCGATTCTTGATGATAATGGAAAGGTGCTCGGCTTCCTGGCCGTGCATCAAGACATCAGTGAGCGCAAGAAATCCGAGGAAGCCCTCGCCAAATCTGAAGCAGATCTTCGCGCCTTGTTCTCATCCATGGAAGATGTGGTTTTGGTATACGACCGTGATGGTCGATATGTCCGTATCGCTCCTACAAATCCATCGCGGCTGATCAAACCGCCCGAGGAATTACTCGGTCATCTGATGCATGAAGTTATGCCAAAAGAAACAGCCGATCGTTTTCTGGAAGCCATCACAAAAACGCTTGACAGCGGTGAAACCAGTCAGATCGAATATGATCTTCAGGTTGAAAACGAAACATATTGGTTCCTTGCCAGCCTCTCAAAACTTGATGAAAACAACGTTTTCTGGGTGGCTCGTGACATTACCGAGCGCAAGAAATCAGAAGAGGAACTGCGCAAGAGTCAGGAACAATACGCCCTGGCGGCAGAAGGCGCCAACGACGGCCTGTGGGATTGGAATATCGCCAACAACGAAATTTATTATTCGCCGCGCTGGAAATCCATGCTCGGGTATGAAGTGCACGAACTCACCAAAGGATTCGAAGATTGGGAAAATCTCATCCACCCAGATGACCATGAGCGCGCGATCACAGCGCTGAATGACTATCTGTCGGGGAAGGCCGAATCGTACGACGTCGAGATCAGGCTCAAACATAAAGATGGTTCGTGGCGTTGGATCCGAGACCGCGGAAAAGCCCTGCGCGACGCGAATGGCGTTGCGATCCGTATGGCAGGTTCGCATTCCGATGTCACAGAGCGAAAAGTTGCTGAAGAATCCATCCGCCGCCGCAATGAATACCTTGCAGCTTCATCTGAGATCGGAAAGATCGTCACATCCACATTGGACTTGAACACGATCTTCGCCCGAACCGTGAACCTGATCAATGAACGATTTAGCTTCTATCACGCGAGTATTTTCATCGTGGAAGAGACAGGGTTCAATGCATTGCTGCGTGAATCGACAGGCGCAGCTGGTGCAGAGATGAAAAGGAACAAGCACTCCCTGCCTGTGAATGAAAAATCCATCGTAGGCAAAGTGACACTGGACGGAAAGGCTGTTGTCGTGAACGACGTCAGAGTCGACTCGTCTCACAAATACAATCCGCTTTTGCCCGATACTTTGGCAGAAGCCGCCATCCCGTTGCGTATCGGTAATCGCGTGATCGGTGCGATCGACGTTCAATCCAAGTCTGCGGGCGCATTTTCCGACGACGAAATTTCCGTACTCCAAACAGTCGCTGATCAGGTGGCCGTAGCCATCGACAACGCCCGCTCCTTCGAACTCTCGCAGCAAGCCGTTATGGAAATGCGCGAGATCGATCGCCTCAAGAGTCAATTCCTTGCGAATATGAGCCATGAATTGCGCACGCCTCTCAATTCGATCATCGGTTTCTCGCGCGTGATCATCAAAGGCATTGACGGCCCTGTGACGGAACTGCAACAACAGGATCTGACAGCCATCTATAACTCAGGCCAGCATCTGCTTGGCCTCATTAACGACATCCTTGACCTGTCTAAGATCGAAGCAGGCAAGATGGAACTGGCCTTTGACGAAGTTAACATTGTCGATATCACTGCCAGTGTTCTCTCCACCATGAGCGGCTTGATCAAGGACAAACCGATTCAAATGAAACGCGTGATCGAGCCCAACCTTCCCACGGTACGCGCCGATGCAATCCGCATCCGACAGGTTATGATCAACCTGCTATCCAATGCCGCCAAATTCACCGACGAAGGCGATATTCTTGTAGAAGTTGGCCTCCAGCCCGGCCAGGGCAGCACACGCCACGAGTTGAGAGTCAGCGTAACCGACACCGGCCCTGGTATTTCAAAACAAGACCAGACAAAGCTATTTCAACCCTTCTCCCAAGTCGACGATTCGCCGACACGTAAGACAGGCGGAACGGGTCTTGGTCTTTCCATCTGTCAGCACATCATCAACATGCACGGCGGCCGCATCTGGATCGATAGTGAAGTCGGCAGAGGAAGCACATTCCATTTCACCCTGCCTCTCTATCGCAAGGAAAAAGACGACGATACCGCAGGCGGTCAAAAGACCATCCTCACAATTGACGATGATCCACAGGTGATCGGCCTATATGAAAGATATTTGCAGCCTCAAGGCTATCAGGTGATTCCGCTTTCCGACCCATCGTTGGCAGTGGAACGCGCAAAACAGATCAAGCCATTCGCCATCACACTGGATATCATGATGCCGGGCATTGACGGCTGGCAGGTTCTGGACAAATTGAAAGGCGACCCGGACACGCGCCACATTCCGGTCATTGTCTGTAGTATCATTGAGGAACTGGAGAAAGGTTTCAATCTCGGCGCAACAGATTATCTTGTAAAGCCGATCCTTGAGGATGATCTGGTTAATGCGCTTGACCGACTGAACTCAGACGGCTCAATCCGCGAAGTACTTGTCATCGACGATGATCCCGATGATCTACGCCTGATCGGAAAAATCCTGACCAATGACGGCCGATATAAAGCCACCCTTGCCGAAGGCGGGCGCATGGGATGGGATATCATCTCATCCGGGAACCCGCCGCATGCGATCATCCTTGATCTGTTCATGGAAGAGATGGACGGTTTCAGGATACTTGAAAACATGCAGGCAAACCCGAAACTTCGCGATATTCCTGTAATTGTCGTGAGTGGTATGGACCTTTCAGCAGAACAAAAGAATCAATTAAACGAATCTGGTCAACGCCTGCTCACAAAAGGATCCTTTAGTGAAACGGAGCTGCTAACCTCCATTCAGCGTTCATTGGAGAAGGCCCAGACGAAAAACGTATAGGAGTTTTCATCACCGTGTCATTTATCATAAAGTGTCTTGATTGCGGGCATAACGCGCCGTATTATCCCACGTCTACCACCTGTCCAAAATGCAACAGTCAGTGGCGTGAAGCTGAATACGATTATGAACTCATAGGAAAATCCCTGCCAGTCAAGTTGGCAGGGCGTCCTTTTGATCTTTGGCGTTATCGAGAGTTACTGCCTGTACGCAATCCCAATGTCAGCTTATCGCTCGGAGAAGGCGGCACCCCGCTCATCCGTGCGGTTAATTTGGGCATGATGCTGGGGTGCCCCAACATCTACATCAAAGACGAGCGTCAGGGTCCGACATCTTCATTCAAGGACCGTCAGGCGTCGGTTACGATCGCCGCGTTGAAAGAGGCGGGAATTACCGAAATGGTGGCGGCATCCACAGGCAATGTCGCAATCTCTTATTCAGCATATGCATCCCGCGCTGGAATGAAATTATGGGCATTCGTCACAAGCCTTGTGCCCGCCACAAAAATGCGCGAGATTGCGTTATATGGAAGCCAGGTGATCAAGATCACCGGTTCATACGACCAGTGCAAACAGGTTGCCTCCGAGTTTGCACGTCAACGCCATTTGTATCAGGATATGGGCGCACGCACCATCACCTCCATTGAAGCCATGAAAACCATTGCCTTTGAAATCGCCGAACAGTTGACGGCAATTCAAGGAACAGACGGAGCGGCTCCGTGGCGCACACCGGATTGGTACGTGCAAGCCATCAGCGGCGGCATGGGGCCCCTTGGAGTGTATAAGGGTTTCCGTGAAATGAAGGACATGGGATGGGTTAACCGCATCCCCGCATTCGCACCCATTCAAGCTGAAGGCTGCGCCCCAATGGTAGATAGCTGGAAAAAAGGACTGGAAAAAGCCGAGCCGGTTACGTCTCCGAAGACCCGCATCGAAACCCTGGCAACCGGCGATCCCGGTCGTGCCTACGAGTTCCTGCGTGCATATGTCAACAGCACGAATGGAGCATTTGAAAGCGTCAGCGATGAGGATGCTTATCGCGCCATGCATGTGCTCGCCAAAATGGAAGGCATCTCCGCCGAACCCGCCGCCGCGGTGGCATTCGCCGGTCTTTTCAAACTGATCCGTGCTGGCGTAATCAAACCAAGCGATACCGTCGTTGTGAACTGCACCGGGCATACCATGCCCGCCGAACCGATCATCCTCGGTGAGAATTGGTCACGGGACGTGAAGCTCCCCACAAGCAAGGAAACTCCGCAGGAAGGCCTGCTTTCCGCCCTTACACAGGTTGCCCCTGAGCGCTTCCCCAAGATCGCAATTGTCGAAGACACCGCTGAAGCACGCCGACTCATTCGCCGCATCCTGCAATCGCAGGGTAATTTCACGATTTTGGAAGCAAGCAACGGCCGCGAAGGACTCGAGTTAATCCAGCGCGAATTGCCGGACCTGATCATCCTGGATCTGATGATGCCTGAAATGGATGGCTTCACCGTGATCGAAGCACTACGCGCCAAGCAGGAAACCGCCACAATTCCAGTAATCGTTGCAACCGCAAAAGAGCTAACCCCGGATGAGAAGAATAGACTCAGCGGGCAAATTCAATCCCTCATGCAAAAAGGCGACTTCCTCAACGATGAATTCCTCGAAGAAGTAAAAACACTGATAAAGTAATTCCCTCAAATGACATAGGCTGGTACCTTTGCAGAAAAAACAAACGGCTGGAGTTCTGGCCGCTTTAAGTTCAGCAGCATTTCTCGGTTTGGCGCCTGTCCTTGGAAAACTGGCGATCACATTAGGCTTCACGCCTTTTGCAGTCGTGGCACTTCGTACTGGTTTTGCAGCCGGCATTCTTCTGCTGGCTATCAGTTTGTTTACTCCCCATTATTTATATATTTTTCCCGTTGGCCTGTTCGGCTGCATGCTTGCGGGTATTATCAACGGCCTCGGTTCTCTGCTCTACTATCTCGCCCTGCAAAGACTGCATGCCAATGTGGGTCAATTACTATATTCGCTTTATCCATTCTTCGTCGCGCTCTGGTTAATTCTTGATCACCAACCCCCGAGCCGCCTTACACTATTTCGCATCAGCCTTGCCACAATTGCCGTCATGCTGCTCACCAGCACGCCAAAACAGGAGATTGATCTTGTCGGCGTGGCAATGATGATCGGTGCGGCCATCCTGTATGCCATGCACCTGCCGATCAATCAGCGTGTGCTTTATGAAGTGCCAGCCCCAACCGTTGCGCTTTACACACTTCTTTCCATGAGCGCCGTGGTCGTTCCCGCTTATTTGATATTCGACCGTGCATGGCCAACGGAGAATGTACCCTGGCTGCCCGTGATCGGTTTGACCTTTGCAACCGTTTTCTCCCGAATCGCTCTCTTTCTCGGGGTCAAGAAGATCGGTGGAATGCAAACCGCCTTGTTGGGACTCGCCGAATTATTGATTGCAATCATCTTCAGCGACATCTGGCTCGGCGAAAACTTGACTCTGCTCCAATGGCTTGGCGCGATCGGACTTGGCCTGAGCCTGACTCTGGTCATGTATGAAAATACCCCCGCCCCGGCATACAGCAAAAAAACAGGCTGGCTTTCGTGGATCCGCTCGCCAGACCTGCCAAAGGATATCTTTGGGCCTTATGAGTAAATAATATCAAGGCAACAAAAAAGACCACCTGTTTGGGTGGTCTTTTTCATGGTCGCTATTTGTTGCCTTCGTATAAATATCCCGTGCCGCGCACGCTCACCACGCGTTCGGAAAGCGAGGGGAACTGATCCAGTTTGTGCCGTAGGCGGCTCACCAAGGGGCGCAAGATCTCCGGAGCTTCACGCTGCGATGTGTCATAGCCTTGCACCAGTAAAACCAACTCTCGATGTGAGAAAACCTTGCCTTCGTTCTCGATCAGAATCCGCAACAATCTACCCTCAGCGGGCGTAAGATGCTCCACCTTATTCTTATGTTTGATCTGTCTGCGGGAAAGATCGACTGTGGTGCCATCTTTGAGCGAGAATATTGACATCGCTTCATCGGCATCCGCCACGACAGCACTGCTTGTACGTGATTTCGCAGTACGGCGTGTCAGCCCTTTCTTCACACTCGCCAGCACCTGAGCGGGAGAAGCAGGTTTTAAAAGATAATCGTGAATGCGCAATCGCAAAGCCTGGATGGCAGTTTCAGTCGAACCATACGCCGTGAGCAGGATCACTTCTGTCTCGGGCGAGATCTGATTCACCACTTGCACCACTTCCAAGCCATCCATGCCGGGCATGCGCAAATCCACGATCATCAGGTCAATAGGATGGGTTCGGACATATTCCACTGCGGCCTGTCCATTCGGAGCGGCTGTTACGTTGTGGCCCTCGAGCTTCAGAATATCAGCAAGAGATTGACGGGCAACAGGCTCGTCATCGACCACTAAGATATTGGACTTCATTGTTCTCCTCCTATGGGTAAGAATATTCGAAAACAAGCACCGGGCACGCGCTCTGAGAGATACTCCAGTGTGCCTCCATGCGCGGTGATTATATTGTAACTCACAGTTAATCCTAAACCTGTCCCACCGTCTTTTGTGCTGAAAAAGGGTTCGAAAATGTTCGACTGTTTCTCTTCGGGAATTCCCTTGCCCTGATCCTGAAACAGGAGTTCAACACCTCCTTTGAGTTGACGCGCAATGATCTTTAACACGCCTCCTTCAGGCATGGCATCCACGGCATTCAATATCAAATTGATGAACACTTGCTGGATCTGACTGCCCACTGCCTGTATGGGCGATATCTTTCCAAAAAAGTCCACAACAACTTTCACGTTGGCTTCTGAAAGTTGTTTTGACATCAGGTTCAGAATATATTGGAGCATCTCGACCAGATCGACCGTTTCAAGAGAGGTTGCACCAGGGCGGTAAAAATCGAGCATGCGCCGAACGGTGATCGTCAGGCGTTCAAGCTCGGTGCGGGCGAGGTTGAAATATTCCTGGCGCTTTTCGGCGGGCAGGTCTTCACGCCCCGCGAGGTGCAGACAATTCTGCACGGCCTGTAATGGGTTGTTGACCTCATGTGCAATGGATGCGCTTAAGCGCCCTGCAGCAGCCATCTTCTCGGCTTGAAGCAATGCCTTTTGAGAATCCTCCACCTTGCGGACGTAGTCCAATTGCTCAGCGTACAGACGTGCATTTTCCAGCGCAGCGGCGGCTTGACGGGCGAGGATCTGAAACAGTTCGAGATCAGATTCGCGAAAGTGCGGTTCGTTCAGGTTGCGCGCGGCATACACCACCATGCGCAAATTTGGGCGCTGAATCGGCGTCAGGATCGCCGCACCAAGCCGCAGGTCGGTGAGAATCGATCTCAGGGTGGTCTGGCCCGGTCCACTGGCATTGATCATCAAAGGCGTGGCAGATTCATCCACGCTGGAAATCAAGTCATAGAATTTTTTCGGCACTTCCCTGCCGCGTGATGCCAACAGAGAGAATTCTTTTGTTTCAGTATTCTGTTGAAAGCAAGCGGCGTGGGAACATCGTAGGTGAGTGCAAATGGCGCTGATGATGAGATCGAGCAATGGTTCACGGCGCGTTTCAGAAAGCAGGGACTCGGTGACGGAAAAAAGTGGGCGCAATGCCTGTGTGCGCGCAGCATCACGCTTTTGCTGACAATCGACGAGGGCCAGCTTGACCGCATCGACAAGGTCACTGCCTTTGCCGAAAGGCTTGAGTAAAAGACCATCAACGCCCTGACGCAGCGCACGAATGGCGGTTTCAACCGTGCCGTGACCAGTCATGATGAGCACAGCCGCATCGGGCTGAAGCCGCTGGGCATGTTGAATGACCTCGAAGCCATCCACTTCGGGCATACGGATATCGACCAATAGCAGGTCGATCTTATTTTCTTTCAGGTAGTTAATAGCCTTGCGCGGATCGGTCTCTGTTTCCACCATGTAGCCCGAACGCGAGAGCAGGCGCTTGCAGAGCAGTGCAATGCCGGGCTCATCATCGACGACAAAAACAAATGGAGTTTCCATGCTTAGATCGGCAGCCAGACCGTGAATGTGGAGCCTTTATCAGGCTCGCTTGAGATATCAATGCTC
Source organism: Candidatus Villigracilis affinis (assembly GCA_016718275.1). Lineage (GTDB taxonomy): Bacteria > Chloroflexota > Anaerolineae > Anaerolineales > Villigracilaceae > Villigracilis > Villigracilis affinis. The sequence goes on along the minus strand of JADKEA010000010.1, from coordinate 123,947 downwards.
CCCCCGTGATCTGTGACAATGCCATAGGTTACGGAGAGACCCAGGCCTGTGCCGCCGCTGTCTCCTTTTGTGGTGAAGAATGGCTCAAAAATACGGTCTTGATTGGCAGGCAAAATACCGATGCCGCTGTCTTTGACCGCCATGATAACCCAATCGCGTTCAGCACGCACGGCTGAAGCTGTGTTAACAAACAATTCGCCGCCTTTGGGCATGGCTTGCAAGGCGTTATGGATCAGGTTTAGCAGGACCTGCTTCATCTGATTGCGATCGATCGAGACCCAGGGCAGGCTGTCGCTCAAATCCAGCGTTAGATTGACGCCATTCGTTTGAATGAGATGCCGTGTCAATGCGATGACATCGTTGACCACTTCGTTCAAGTCGGCGCGGGTGCGGATGCGCTCACCCTGCCGCGAAAAATCGAGCAGACGATGAACAACATCACTGGCGCGGCGCGCCTCACGCAGAACCATTTCCAAGTCATCGCGATGTGCTGAATCAGCGGGCAGTTCCTCCAAAACAAGTTCGGAGAAGCCTGTGACCGTGGTCAGTGGATTATTCAACTCGTGAGCGATGCCTGCCGCCATTTCACCCACCGCAGCCAACTTCGCCGCCTGAATGAGACGATTTTCTGCGGAACGCTGCGCCTCCATGCGTGAATTCAACTCGATCTCGATCGCACGTAACTGACGGATGGTCTCTTGCAACTTTTGGTATTGGTTTGCGCTGGAAATGACCGAGGCGAGAATGCCTGCCAGAGATTCCATCGCGATCAGGTCGTTATGCGAGAAGGCGTTTTGTTCACGGCTCTCCACATCGATGATGCCCAGAATATTTTCGCCGTCTTTCAGTGCCACGCAGATCTCGGAGTGCGCCTCCCAGCCTTTGATGGGTTTGTACAGTTTTTCTTGATTCGTATCGTTGGTTAAGACGCTTTCACCGGTCCGCGAGACGTAGCCAGTGACACCATCGGAGATGATGAATTCATTGTTCTGATGATCGGCAAGTGCCTTTTGGACAGTCGCAGCCTGGGTGCCGCCGATGCCTTGAATGGAAAATGTACCCGTGTCATCCACCAGCAAAATGGCTGCCAGTTCATATTTGAAATACTGCGCGACCAGTTCAGCAGTGATGTGTGCAACTTCTTTTTTATCGTTCAAACCGATGACCTGTTGAACCACTTCATGGATCAACCCCAGACTACGGGCACGACCTTCGGCTTCTTCACGCAGACGGGTGTATTCGATCAAGCCTGCCATGTGACTGGTGATCACAACCATGAGATGTTCGTCGTACTGACTGAACGCCTCAGCATGCAGGTTCTCGATGATGAGGACGCCGATGGCTTGTCCACGATATTTGAGGGGAACAATGAGTACTGAACGTGCGCCTTTGAATACAGGGACAAGCCCGTCTTTGACGGCATCCATCACACGGCGGACACGCGCCTCTTTCAGTACAGGTTGAATGGAATGCCCCGCCAGTGAAACATTGAGCACATTCAATTTGCCTTCTAGCATGCGGTAATCGCGCAGCACACGTCCATCACTGGAACGCAGAAAGAGGGCGATCAACTCGGTGTTGAATGCACGCGCCAGCAGGCCGAACATGCGTCGTGCCACCTGGTCCAAACTCTGAGCGGATGAGACGGTGAGGACAAAGTCGTTGAGAAGGCCCAGTCTGCGCAAATGCGCGGCCATTTCTGAGAAGGTGACCAGCACCTCCACAGAGGGTGAAACACGCGAAGCAAGGTCACGGAGCTGGCCGAGTTCGTTGCGTGAGAATTCATTTTGACGCCAAAGCGCAATCACACCGATCAAGCGTTGACCGATGACCAGCGGCAGACCAACCCATACTTTTGTGCTGGGCTTCATCGGACCGACAGGAAGGGTATCCCAGTTGGGATGTCCGCGCGGGATGATCAATTCGGTCAGGCTGCGATTCACGCGGCGAAGAATGGGATTTGTGTCAATGAGCAGGGAGAGGTTTTTGGCTTTCGAATCGTTCCATTCCGCCTGAATATCGAGTGATTCCCCACGGCGGATCGCCAGCCATGCACCCTGACAAGGCACGGTCTGAACGATGGTGTTCAAAACTTTTTCGATGGCGAGCGGCAGATCGGATGCCAGACCAGATTGCAGGTCCGGTAAGAACGGTTGATTGGGAACAGCAGAATGACCGGACAAAAGCGATGCAGTTAATTTCCACACTCTTTGGGCGTTGACCGTCTGCTTATCCGCCCCCACTACAATGGCCTGTGATGTACCTGAAACGGGAAATGCAAAAAATCGACTAGCCGAAAGCCCGCTGCCTTCGGGAACGGAACTGGAACGGGAATGTCCGCCGCTCAGCGCACCACACAACCAGGCATCAATGGATGGCCTCGTCATGATGGACATCAATTCGTTTTGCGCGGATCGAGTCAGGTGATAGGCCGCACGCAAAAGCCACGCACCGCCAACGCGCTCCGCAAGGACAGCCCACTCGGCTTCGGAGAGTTGCGCGGCATCTTTGAGTTGGGACTCGAGGCTGGTTTCAGTCTGCATGACGATATGCCAAATTATACACTCCCCACTGTATCTGCCGCCGTTTTTGCCCTGTCAGGAATTAACAGCCGCTTACGATTCTGGCTTCGACAATTTCTCAAGTTGGAGACGGATCTGGGTCAACAGCAACTCGATTTCTTTCCGCTCTTCGATGGCAAGGCGCAGGGAGGCCTCGAAGGAAGCCTTCTCTAATTCTGGCAGAGTCTTAACCAAATGCTCATCGCGCGCGATCTGGGTGATCTTGTGATTCAGCTTTGTTTCGAGGCGCTTGCGATAGCCGTCGTAGAAATCGAATTCATTGACCAATTCAGGGCCTGCGGGTGCGCCCTTGGTTAACAATTCCTCCACGGTAGGCAGGAATTCCTCCAGCGCAACAGGCTTTTCGAGGAAGCGGGTTGCCCCAATCGCAATGGCAAAGGCCTTATCTTCGGGAGCAACATAGGTAGCCGAGAGGAATACTACGGGAATATCGCGGGTCTCAGGGTTGATGCGCAAACGATGGACAAGGCTAAACCCATCCATTTTGGGCATCAAAATATCGGTGATGATCACCGCGGGGTGTTCCTTTTGAATGATCTCCAGAGCTTCCTGACCATTCGGAGCTGTAACCACACGATAGCCTTTGAAAACCAGGGTCGCTTCCAGCAGCTTGAGAATGTCAGGGATGTCTTCGACGACAAGTAGATATTTCTGTAGTGTGTTCATATTCTTATTTTAATCCCGTATGCTTGTTTCTGTTATGTCAATATCATTGGCGGATGCGGGCGGTGCGGAATTCTTTTATAAGATTACCAGATTTTTTGTTTGTGTCAATTGCGGTATTCCCTTACTTGGCACGGACAAATTTCACCCGCTTCCCATTCAAATCGACCGAATCAAGCTTCCAGCCAGCGTGGGTCCACGAGCGCCCATTGACATGATTGCCTTCTTTTTCATGTTCCCACCATTTCTGGGATTCATAGGCCGAAAACGGCAATTTGCTATTCAAGATTCCTTCAATCTGCTCAAAGCGGAGTGTAACCTCTCTTTGGCTTTCAGGAAGACCGCGCAGGTATTTTTCAAGCGGAATATATTTGCCAGCCATCGTTATCCCTTTCTTTATAAAATTATCGTCATATTGACGATTCTTTGCAGGTTGTAGTGCCGTATGGGTGAATAAAACGGCTTCGAAAACATTTCTGCTTCCAAAGCCGTTCGTGTTTCAAATATTCAAAAACGAGGTGGAGTGAATTACTTCCGAGCGTTGATCTCGGCCAGCACTTTCTCTACCATCTCCTCGGTTAGCCCAGCGTCTTTGGCCTGCGGCATGGCTAGGATCTGCTTCAGGGTAAATCCTTTGGCCATTCCGATCATGGGATTCTTGGAGATGCCTGGTACGTGCTTCTCCAGAATCTCCAACGCGTGAGTGTCTTTCATAATATCGCCGACTTTGGTGTCCAATGAATATGCCATTTTTTTCTCCTTGGGTTATAGGTTTCAGAAAACTTACAACTGACACATTGATTATACGGCAACTTCGTCCTGAGCGAGTGCTTGTCGCTTAACCTTCACCATCATCGCGTTCTCCCATTGTAAATTCTTCCACCCCATAGCCACTCTCGATTAATTCTTTGAGGCGTTGAGTAAACCGTGCGGCAGGCGCACCATCAACAATGTCATGATCGAAGCTGATGGTCATACACAGGTATTCGCGAATCTCAATGCGTCCATCCGCTACGCCAGGTTTCTCGGCAATACCGCCAAGCGCAACATCAAGCGTATGCAGACCAAATGGAATAGCCCAGCCACTGCCCCTCCCAAACATTCCAACCGAGGTCATACCGACAGTGCCGAAACTCTTTTTTAACCAGTGCGGATTCTTGAAAATGAACCAGAAGAAAATGTCCCAGACAAATGCAGGCAGGAGACCAAGCCACTTAACCCCAAATTCACGAGTCTGTTCTGGTTTTGCCTTGGTCATGCGGATCTCATCGTGAATATCCCTTAACGTGCGCTTATTTGCCGCGCGAACCCAATGAGGTATGACTCTTTTTCTTCCACCTGCTTCGGCCTCAACCATCGTATTCACATCCACCTCGTCAAAGATGATGAGCCTATTCCGCCAGTCACGGTAGGCGTGCATCCTCTTGTTCTGGTCTATGGCTTTGACGAGACAGGCGATGACGAACGCAGTAAAGGATAGTGTTTCGCCAGTACGTGTTTTATGTTCGTGGATCATGCGGCGCGGTTTGGTCACATCCACTTCGATCAAGGCATGGATCGTATGTTTCCGTGACGCAAGACGACCGCCTTGAATTGTTACCTGCCGCTCCATAGGGAAGGGCAATGCTTCATATTTCATATGGTTTATATTCATAGTTCACCCTTGAAAGCCTTATCTAAGACACGGTAGCAACGTCCGCCCAAAGAACGGGCACAACTCCTCCCCCGTAACGGACTGTAATATCGCCTGCTTATAGGGCTCCCGCAGTATGTTGATTTTTTGCCCAATATTGTATCCATCAGTTCATGCCGGTTTCCCATTCATATTTTTCAACCAATATCCACTTGATATCCAGACGTTGCCTAAGATACTGATCAACATATCCCATACGTTTTTGTTGCTCGTTATGCAAGGGCTTTTTGTTGGAATTCGCAAGAAACTCAGCCTTGTATCTATCATTCAGATTTATAAACTCCTCCTTATTGAAAATGCCCACGTAATCGAGATAGAGCGAGCTATCAACGCTTTCCCGAAATTTAGGCTCGGCAGTTTCCTGACCGGTTTTCCCAATAAAGTCGTCAACGGGCCACCACAAGACATAATCAACAGCCCAAACATTAAGATTATCCTGGACAGGTACGCCTATGATTCTCATTCTAGTTGCCATTTTTTTAATCCTTTTTCGTTTATTATCAAAACGTTCACTTGTCATTCTGAGCGACAGTGAAGAATCTCTGGTTTGGAGGAAGAGCCCCTTAATTTCCTCTCTTTCTCCTCAGCGCCTCCACCACGGCTGCATTGCCTCCGCTCGCTTCCACAGAGGGATACTTCGCGAACTCCGCAGGGATCGGGGTCTCGTCTAGCCGCAGGAGCAGAATCCCGTATTCCTCTTCCGAGCGATCCCGGGTCAAATCCAAAATTTGACTTGTCTCGCGCTTGAAAAATCCTGTTAACGGCAGGGCGTTTTTCGAAAAACAAACCAGCGCGACATTGGCATAATGAATTGCCTTCAAAATTTCAAATGCCCAATCTTGGCCGGGTTCCAAGTTTTCCATATCCAACCAGGGCTCCAGCCAATCTTCCCGTTTCAGTTCCTGATAAAGCGCGCTGGCAAACAATCTGTCCTCGGCGCAATGCGAAATAAAGACATGCAGTTTCTTGTTCATCTTGGTTCTCCTACATGTTATGGGATGGCAACAACGTCCGCCCCAAAGGACAGGCGCAACTCCTCCCCCGTAGCGGACTGTAATATCACCCTCTTGTGGGGCTCCCGCAGCGACGCCAGCCATTCGAGTATTCGTGGTCTTATTCGTGGACGGTTTCTCTCCATCACAACTCTCCCTTAAACGCCCTATCCAGCACGGACGGTAACAACGCGGACAATTCCTCCCCCGTAGCGGACTGTAACTCCCGCACCCGCGTTCTTTATCTTCATCGACCTTCGCATTTATCATTCCTGCAAATTTTATCAACTGTTTTTCATAAAGTTTCATTAATTCTCGGCTTAAATCAATTTCGCATCAACGTTTAACGTTTCCTAATTCCCTTTGGAAGTAACTCCCAATTGCCTTCCTGAATCCATATCCAATTTAAGAATATTAAATTTGCTCTTTTCACCTCAAAATGTCAAGATACATTAACTGCCAACGACTAACTTGCTTATAGTTTCAAAAACCCTTCCAGAATTTGAAGGATCTTGGTTTTCTAATCATTGGAAAAACAAATTTTTATAACACAAGGTATTCGATGGTGTGTCATTTCAACAATGTATTTCAACTCAACCATTATCTTTTGGTCAATCTGTCCGCTCATCCAATGTCCCACTGGATTTTGCAAATCAACATCTTATCAGTCCCAATCCTCAACACCAAGTTATATCGGAACAATTTTTCCATTATCGTTGAATCCCAAAGAAATTTTTGATTTCATTCCAACTATTTTCCAAAGCCTTAATTCCAAAAAGTTGACACAATGAGCAAAATATATTGATAATGCCAAAGCATGTTCAAAGCGCGCCCTGATTTTGCGTGATGTTTGGGCAAACACTAAAATCCACATCAAAGGTTTGTACCAATTTACATTTCGCTTGTATAACAAAATTACACTTTTGAACATCTTCGCCGTTCCATTAAGGAAACCGTTGCTTTATTTGCAGAGCATTACTTTTTTTTGAAATCTCCTCTAAATATTGCATCTTGAGGTCAGGAAGTTTCCTCAGCATTGCTTATTTGTATGGTCTTCCAATTAACTCACAACTCTCCCTTAAACGCCCTATCCAGCACGGACGGTAACAACGCATCCAATTCCTCCCCCGTAGCGCGTTGAGTTTAACACCCACACATAAACCTTCCATTTTCATCTTTCTACCCTTTAAAATGCTCGACATGATAAAGAATATCAAAGAGGCTGAAATTGGTGAGGATCGGCATAACGGACTGGTCTAGATTACCGCCGCCGATTACCCGCAAAAACTGAAATTCCTCCCATTCATCATCTGGAGCGTCTTGGGCGAGGGAGATCAATTCAGGGGTCACTTCATCTTCCAAAATCAGATCGAACACCTGCCGTGCATACGGTTTCAGGGAAGCGTACCAGGCTGAAAAATTCGGATGATTTTGAATTTGCACCCGCCTGAGTTCGCTGTCAATTTCATTTCGAATAATTGTTTTTTTCTCGCTCATGATTCACCTTTTCTGAGGCCATATCGATCCCGTATCCTCATCATGGAACTCCATTTTTCCAAGTATACCTGACCTTTTCCTCCCTAAATTCCACAAGCATGAAATTTTGGGGACGTGTCCCGTGAAGCAGGATGGAGGGGGTCAAATGGTAAAATACCTTCCCTATGACATCCCTCACCATCATCGGCGGCGGACTGGCTGGCAGTGAAGCCGCCTGGCAGGTTGCCCAAAACGGATTCAAAGTCCGCTTGTATGAGATGCGCCCAGCGAACCCTACAGGCGCGCACCTCACAGGCGACCTTGCCGAGCTGGTCTGTTCCAACTCGCTGGGCTCGAACCTGCCCGACCGCGCCTCGGGTGTCCTCAAAAACGAACTCAGGCAGTTGAATTCCATGCTGCTCGATTGCGCCGAAGCCTCCGCCCTCCCCGCAGGCGCGGCCCTCGCGGTAGACCGTGAAGCCTTCGCGCATCTCGTCACCGAAAAGATTCAAAGCCACCCCAATATCGAAGTCATCCGCGCAGAGATGAAAGAAATTCCCGACTCCCCCGTCATCATCGCCAGCGGACCACTCACCTCTGAAAGCCTTTCACAATCCATCGCCAAACTAAGCGGCGATGAACATCTCTTCTTTTTCGACGCCATCGCCCCCATCGTCCACGCGGATTCCATCAACATGCAGATCGCCTTCCGCGCCTCGCGCTATGGGCAGGGCGACCAGGACGAAGGCGACTACATTAACTGTCCCTTCACCAAAGACGAATACTACGCCTTCGTCAACGCGCTTCAAACCGCCGAACGTATTCAACTCCATTCATTCGAAGAAGCGATTCGCACTGGCGTGAAAGCGGGTCAATTCTTTGAAGGCTGTCTGCCCATTGAGATCATCGCCGAGCGCGGAGCAGATTCGCTTGCCTTTGGCCCCATGCGCCCTGTCGGCTTGCGTGATCCGCGCACAGACAAACGTCCCTACGCCGTCGTCCAACTTCGGCAGGATAATCTCGCAGGCAGTTTGTATAATCTCGTTGGTTTTCAAACCAACCTCAAATTCCCCGAACAAAGACGCGTCCTGCGCATGATCCCCGGGCTTGAGCAGGCCGAGTTCGAACGCTATGGTCAAATGCACCGCAACACCTTCATCGCCTCGCCCAAACTTCTGCGCCCCACCCTGCAACACATCACCCGCGACGATCTTTTCTTCGCGGGCCAGATCACGGGCGTCGAAGGCTACATGGGCAACATCGCCACAGGTCTGCTCGCAGGCCTCAACGCCGCACACCTGCTTCAAGGAAAACCTCCCATCACCCTCCCGCGCGAAACCATGCTCGGCGCACTCTGTCACTACATCACCCACGCCGACCTCAAAGACTTCCAACCCATGAAAGCCAATTTCGGCATCCTCCCCCCGCTCGAACTCGAAAAGCGCATCGGCAAACGCGAACGCGGTCAACGCTACGCCGACCGTGCCACCAGCGCACTCACCCAATCTCTAATCTCTAATCTCTAATTCCTCACATGACCAAACGCGCCGCCATCATCTACCTCTCTTCGATCTTCGCTCTTCTGGCCTTGGTTGCAGGCTGGTACATCGCCTCCTTTCTTAACCGTGAAACGGATCCTGTTTCCTTCGACAGTTCCCGCGCCTACGCAGACGTGCAAACACAGGTTGATTTCGGTCCGCGCATTCCTGGCACAGACGGTCACGCCAAAATCCGCGCATGGATGCAAGCCGAACTCGAATCCGCGGGTTGGGCCGTCGAAGTCCACGAAACCGAACGCATGGGGCATCCCGTGTACAACCTCATCGCCAAACGCAGCGACTCAGAACCGCAGATCATCCTCGGCGCACATTACGATACGCGCATGATCGCCGACCACGACCCGCAACCCACCAACCTCAACAAACCTGTCCCCGGTGCAAATGATGGCGCTTCAGGTGTGGCCGTTCTGCTCGAACTGGCGCGTGCCCTCCCCGAAGACAGCGTCCCCGTTTGGCTGGTATTCTTCGACACCGAAGACAACGGCCGCATCGAAGGCTGGGATTGGATTTTAGGTTCACGCGCCTTCGCCGAAGAAATTCCCGTTCGGCCTGAAGCAGTTGTCATCGTAGATATGATCGGCGACTCAGACTTGAACATCCACCTCGAGCAAAATTCCGATGTCGCCATCCGCACCGAGATCTGGGCCATCGCCGCCCAGCTTGGCTACGGCGATAAGTTCATCAACGAAGAAAAATATTCCATGCTCGACGATCACACCCCCTTCCTCGAAGCCGGCATCCCCGCCGTCGATATCATCGACTTCGATTATCCCTACTGGCACACCACGCAAGACACCCCCGATAAAGTCTCCGCCGAAAGCCTCGGCGTCGTCGGCAACACCCTGCTGACTTGGATCGTGGGAAAAACTCCAAAATAACACTGCTGGTCGAGTAGTCGCGCGTATTCTTCGCGAGACATATCGAGACCACAATCTCAAATAAATATATGGTCAAAAGTCTAAACAAGGCGTAAACTTACGGTAATGACGGTACAGGAATCCCTGCAAAAAATACGCACCCACTGGGTGGAGCGCATCTCCCGTGAACTCGCAAGCGGCGAGGGTGTCCGCGCGGGTTTTGTCGAACAGCTTGAACGCTTTTACGAACTCCTCGAACACACGGTCGTAACGGGTAATCTGGCCTGGCTCGACCCCGTCCTCTACGATTGGGGACAATCTCCCACCGAAACGAATTTGGAACAGGGCGATTACTATGTCTCTTTCGTAGTCAACCGCATGACCACCCTCACCATCGAAGTGGCGCGCGAGAACCTCAACAAAAAGGATGCACTGGAATTGATCGCGGCGGTCGTCCCGATCTTCACGCACAGCCTGAGTGTGGTCGTTCGCTACGAAATGGAAACGCGTGTGGCACACATCTCCAGCGAGCTTAACAAGACACAGGAAAAACTGCAGCAGCTCGATCATAACAAATCCAATTTCATTTCGGTTGCCGCACACGAACTCAAAACGCCGCTCACCCTCATCGAGGGCTACACCACCATGATGGTGGATATGGTCGAGCAATCGGGCCAATCCCCCATTGACGGTCTGCTCAAGGGCGTCAATACTGGCATCCACCGCCTGCGCCAGATCATCGACGATATGATCGATGTTTCATTGATCGACAATAACCTGCTCACGCTCAATTTTCAGCCCGTCTGGGTCAGCCACTTGTTGAACCTGCTAAAGAATGAACTCAAGAAAACAACGACCGAACGCAAACAGGATCTGATCGTCAATCAATTCGAAGGCAGCGACTTGATGATCTACGGCGACTCGGAACGGTTGTATCAGGCGCTGTATAATGTGGCATCGAACGCGATCAAATACACACCCGATAAAGGCACGATCACCATCGACGGACGCATGCTCCCCGGCTTCCTCGAAGTTGTCATCACAGATACAGGCATCGGCATCTCCCCCGAAAATCAGGCGACGATCTTTGAAAAGTTCGGTCAACTTGGCCGCACCGACTTGCACTCAAGCGGTAAGACCAAATTCAAGGGAGGCGGCCCCGGCCTCGGCCTCCCCATTACACGTGGAATTATTGAAGCGCACGGCGGCACGATTTGGGTCGAATCCGAAGGATACGACGAAGTTAAGCTAAAGGGTTCCACCTTTCATGTCCTATTGCCTACGCGCACAGAAGCAACGGATCCGCTCATCACAAAGTTTTTCGGCCATGTTGAGCAGAGTAAACCAGAATCGGAAAAAGAAACCATTGGCAAAGAAGCTCCCCCAACCAACAACCCCACCGCGTGAACGCGCCTTTCTCGTCGGCGTTGAGATCCGCGGCAACAAACAAATGCTCGCACTGGACGATTCACTCGCAGAACTCGCCCTGCTCGCAGATACCGCTGGCGTAGACGTCGTCGGCGAACTCACCCAAAGACTGGACCGCCCTCACGTTGTCACCTATATTGGCCCCGGCAAAGTTGAAGAACTGAAAGCACTCGCGGAAGAGACCCTTGCCGATGTGATTATCTTCGATGATGAACTTTCGCCGCGCCATCAACGTGAACTGGAAAAGGCACTCATCAACATCCGCGTGCTGGATCGAACGGCGCTTATCCTTGATATCTTCGCCCAACATGCCCACACCAGTGAAGGCATGCTTCAAGTTGAGCTCGCGCAGTATGAATACAACCTCCCGCGCCTTACTCGCGCCTGGACGCATCTTGAAAGACAGGCAGGCGGCGGCGGCGGACGGGCAGGTTCCACGGGCGGCGTTGGTTTGCGCGGCCCCGGTGAAACCCAGCTCGAAGTGGACAAACGCGCCATCCGCAAACGCATCACCCATATCAAGCACGAACTCGAAAAAGTGGAAGCACATCGAATGCGGTATCGTGCCCAGCGCAAACGCTCACGTATTCCAACCGTTGCACTGGTAGGTTACACCAACGCAGGCAAATCCACCTTACTCAATCGCATCGCAAAATCGGAAGTCTACGTCGCAGACCAATTATTCGCAACGCTTGATCCGACCACCCGCCGCGTGCAGCTCCCCGGCGACGATCCATCCCTGATGACAGATACGGTCGGGTTCATTCAAAAGCTTCCCACTTCGTTAATCGCCGCTTTCCACGCCACACTCGAAGAGATCGCCGAAGCCGACCTGCTATTGCATGTCGTTGACATTTCACATCCCAATGCACTCAATCAATATCAGGCCGTGCAGGAAACCCTGAATGAGATCGACGCAAGTCATATTCCAATGATCACTGCCTTGAACAAGGCAGACCTTCTCAATCGTCCGGAGAACGCCATAGAGATCCTAAAAGCCTTCCCCAAAGCCGTATCCATTTCGGCGCTTGAAGGGACGGGCATCAAGGATCTGTTGCACTTGATTCGGGAGGAATTGTACGAATCCTACAGCCCGATCAACGTGCGTCTCCCCTATCAACAAGGCGCGTTGATCTCGCTGTTTCATGAACTGGGTCAGGTGGAACGCGTGGAGCACGAACGCGGCGGTGTGGTCATGCAGGGACGCATCCCCGGGCGATTGCTCGCTCAATATGCCCCATGGCATCTAAAACAAAACCAGCAGGAAATAACCGAAGCTGACACTCACGATGCAGAGGAGGAATAATGTCTAAATTTTTGGATCGCATGTCGGAATTTCTGGCGCATCGAAAGGGGCTACTCCCCATCGTTGGGCTGGTACTGATCCTGATCAATCTGGTCATTCAATTCATTTTCCCCGGCGGATTTTTAGCCTCCAGCAACCTGTTCCTGCATGTCGGGCTGTTGGTGGCGATCTTCGGCCTGATGCTATCGTGGGCGTTGTAAAGTCAACATCATGGCATGCTCCAGCGCAGCACCGGTATCTTCTGTATGATCGCCACGATCACATATGAAACCATGAAACCCAGCAAACCAAGCAGCGGAATCATATAGACGGAAGAACCCGCTGAAAACCACCCGCTGACCCCTGGCATTTGTTCGAGAATCGCAAGCACGATCACGTGCACAAGATAAATTCCAAAGCTGGCACGTCCAAGCGGGGCAAGGAATGCATACAAACGGTCGCTGATCGGAATTTCGCGAAGCAAAATAAAAGCGATCACGGTCAACAGCACGATATTCACACCCAGGTAACTGACAAAGTACTGGGTGTTCCATTTAAGCAGGTTCGACTGGAAATCCAAATAAGTGGTCACAAGGGATAAAAACAGAAACAACGCAGCCAATCCATACAATTGGATGCGGGTATATTCAAAAAGTCCCAGCACGTGACCGAGCAAAAAATAACCCGTATACCCAGCGACAAAATACAACTCAAAACCGATCTTCACAGGCGTAAATTCCTGCAAAAGGGAAAAGATGGGCACGACCAAAAACCACAAGGCACAGAAATAATACAAATCCAATCTAGATGCACGTGCCACGAACACACGCAGAATCGGAGTAAAAAGATACAACCCGATCAAAGCATAGAAAAACCACAGATGATTCTCGCGTGGGCCACGAATGATCTTCACGATGTAGCTCACTACGAGGTCGAGGGAAAATCCTGATTCAAATCCTTCGCGCTTCCAAAGCAGGTAGATCACCGACCAGATAAAAAATGGAACAACCACCTTCACGGCGCGTTTTCGAAAGAAAACGCCGTAAGGCTCTTCTTTTTTCAATAGCAAAAATCCACTCATCATGAAAAACAGCGGAACCGCCACACGAGAAAGCACAAAATAATAAGTTGATACCAGCACAGAGCCTTCGCCCTTGTAAGAGACATGTGCCATGACAACAAGAAACGCACCGATCACACGAATCAAATCCACCCATCGAAGCGTAGAACTGGAAGATGTAGTATTCATCCTGATTCCTAAAACCTGAATTACCTGCTTAAAAATATTATACCTTGTCCAGAACAGGGCAATTTGAATTAGAATCTGCCCATGCCGTCATTGTCATCAGGACAAACCCTCCTGAACCAATATCAAATTGAAAAATACATCACACTCACACCGCTTGGGGAGCTTTACCGCGCGACCGATACGCGCAGCAACAAATCACTGGCTCTGACTCTCCTGCCAAAAACGATTTCTGAGAATGCTGAAAAACTCAAACACCTCGAAGCAGAAACTGCCAGACTGCGTGGCATCTCGCATCCAAACATTGTTCCATTTCTCGGGCTGTATCAAACCCCAACCACAAACTTTCTTCTGGAAGAATGGATCAACGGCCCATCGCTTGTGGAGATCCTTGCAAAAAAAACTCTCTCCGCAACTGAGGCGCTCGTTTACACAAAAGCGATTTGCGCCGCACTTGAGGCACTGCACAAACAAAACTATCTGCACTTAAATCTCGTACCTGAGTTCATTCATATCAACAAGCGCGGCGAAATTTTTCTCAGCGGCATCGGCGCGGCACAGCAGGCCAACGCTGTCATCGAATATCCACATGGTAAATATCCGCGCCTGTATTTTTCCCCCGAACAATTCACTGACCAGCGGCTCACCCCGGCCTCGGATATTTATTCTCTCGCCGTAATCCTTTACGAACTTGTCACTGGCGCGTGGATCAATGGCAAGCCCGCCCCAAAAACAAATACCGAGATCAAAAAAGCGCATCTCGATCTCACGCCGCCAACACCTATTTCATTGAACAAAGACATCCCCGATCATTTCTCACGCATGATCCTGTGGGCGCTGCGCAAAAAGCCTGAAAGCCGACTCAAGACCACCACTGAATTGCTTTCCTCGCTCGCGCTTGCGGCTCAGTTTTCTGTGGATGAAGTGCCGCTTCGCGCTGACCCGAAAACTGCTCCTGTCACCTCGGCAGTTCTTGAAGGATGGGATTTTCTACCGCCGCCAAAGCCGAACATCATCGCCGAAGACTCACTTCCGCTCGAAGACCGCCTCACCGCGATCGCTCAACAAAAGAAACAAAGATCAGGAATGGGCATTATGACCGCCTTCGTGGTCATCCTCATTCTCGGATTTATATCTCTTTTCTGGTTCGTACGTCCTGAGCAGATCGTGATTCCTACTCCTGTGCAATTCACTCCCTTCGCGGTGGATTTCACGCCTCCGCCAACATTCACACCAATCCCAAGACCCACCGACCAGCACGGCGGACGGATCGCCTTCACCTGTACGCGCGGAGATTACAACCAGCTATGCATTGTCAACCGCGATGGATCTGGCTATACCCAGCTTTCAGACATGGAAGCAAGCAGTTACTACCCCACCTTCACCCCCGACGGAAGTTCTCTCTTGTTCTCATCCAACCGCAACGGCGCATTTGACCTGTATCTGTTGCGGTTCGGCGAAAAACAACTCTTTCAGTTGACGCAAAACGTCGGCAATGTGGTTTCGCCTGATTATTCACCCAACGGACAGAAAATCGTATTCGTAAACCAGGTCGGCGACGGCCTGCCAGCGATATGGTCGGTCAACTCCGATGGATTGAATCCACACCTGGTTTATGCAGGGGCGGACGAAATCGTTGCTGTTACATGGTCGCCTAATGGCGAGCAGATCGCATATGCCATGTCGATCGGTGTTCCATTGGAATACGAGATATTCATCATGAATGCAGACGGGAAGAATCATCGTCAGGTTTCGCAGGGATTGAACGGGATCGGCGGCAGCCTGGATTGGTCTCCCGATGGAAAAAGTCTGTTGATCTATGCGGGGCCAGTCGGCGACAAGGATATTTACTCTATTGATATTGCAACAGGGAATTATGTCCAGCTCACGGATGGCGAGAATAATGCGGGAGCATCCTATTCACCTGACGGGTTGTATATCGTGTTCAATTCACTGCGCAACGACGATCAAGCCGACTTATACATTATGCGTGTGGATGGTTCGAATCAGGTGCAGCTTACCAATCATCCCGAACCAGATTGGGGTCCGCGCTGGGTGGAATAATTTTCAGGGGAAGAAATGCAATTTGAGCCGAATCAATTTCAGGTGCGCGAAGCGTGAAGCGGATATTCATCCAAAAAAGGTAAATATTTATTAGGCACTCAAGCAACCATGCGGGGGATTTAAATAACGCACAAGGGGATTCTTGATAAAAAATCATCATGAAATGTAAGGCAATTGGTATTACAAAAACCTTTACATGCAGAAAATTTATTGTATGATTACCTCACCAATGGCGTTTTTCCCGGCTCGACCACCGGGGAGGGCGCTGTTAATCTTTAATCCACTTCTTGAAAGGAAGTTATATGAATGTCCAAGCAACCAAGTTCCTATCTGTCTTCTAAGTTGGAAGGCCGCCCGAAGGCCGATGGCAGTGGAAACGGCATTTATGCCCTTGAGCCCATCAACAAAGGTGAGCTCGTAGCCGTTTTCGGGGGCGTCGTTTATGAATGGGACGCCTTTATCCACCTTCCTGACCGTGAGCGCAGTTTGTGCATCCAGGTAGAAGATCGTCATTTCCTGGTGCCGCGCCCCATTGGAGAAGGAGATTATGTCAATCACTCGTGTAATCCGAATGCAGGTCTTTCGGGCCAGATTGGACTCGTTGCAATGCGAGACATCAAAATCGGCGAGGAAGTTTGTTTTGACTATGCCATGAGCGACACCATGCCCTACGATGAATTCAATTGTGGGTGCGGAGCCGTTACATGCCGCGGTACAGTTGGCGGCAATGACTGGCAGAAGCCTGAGCTTCAAAAACGCTACGCGGGGTTCTTTGCCCCGCACGTTCAGCGCAAGATCGATGCCCAGCGCAAAGAGAAGCGCGCTTTTGAACAAGCGATTCGCATGGCGAAATCACCGAAGTTTCCTTCAGCGACAACACCAGTTTACGAATAAAGAAAAAAGTCCCGTGAAATTTCACGGGACTTTTTGTAGTAATAACTTAAGTCGTTACTACGGTTGGAAGGGCGATCCACTCCCCTGCTTGGCTTGGGTGGGTAACGGCCAAAAGCAGGTCTTGATCGATCAATTTATTCAAGGTGCGGTTGGCAACTTCATTCGACCAGCCAAATAATTTGGTGATATCCCTCGTCTGTGCTGCGCCGACGAGGTTGAAATACAGTTCGAGCAGTTTCATCCGCGCTTGTGATTCGGTGATCTTGCGTGCCTGTTCGGGCAGGTCTGGAAAATGACGCGGGACAATTTCGTAGATGTGGGAATATTTCCAGGCGCCTGCCTGCGCCACACCAATGGGCAATATCTTGAAATCCCTTTGCAATTGCTCGAGCGCCTTGTTGAATTCAGAGTCTTTTGCGTTGGAGAGCTTCGCCATTTTCCGCAGGTCGAGCGTGTTCAACGCGCCGTTTTCGAGCAGGGCCTCATAGACTTGTTTCGAGGCCTGATTCAGCCGTCCTTCTTCGTAGGCGATCAGGTAATCTTCTTCGGGCGAGCCGTAATTTTCAGAGAGGGCGTAAAAGTACGGGGCGGTTTCAAGTGAGATCATTGTGGCTTTGCCGCGCAGGATCTTTGCGTAATACCAGATCTTTTTATCGAGCGCGCCGTCCTTCCAGCCCCAGGTGATGTGACCGGGGTCGTCGTGCTTGTCGGCAACGGGACGGTCACCCGCAACGGCTGTCCACAGCGAGGGCAGGTCAATGCCTTTGATGGGCCAGAAATACGTGAAGCCGCGCTTGTTGACAAAGGTCAATGCCTGGGCTGGCGACGAGAGTCTTTTGGCAGGAGGCAGATTGAAGGTCCGAGCGCGATGCGTGTTTAATTTCTTCAAATTGATCTTGGTCATAGGCCTATTGTAATATACGTTTTCCACCCGAGCCTGGGCTGTGGAATAAACTATAATCCGCAAAAAGGAGAACACCATGCCTACACTTCAAACAGTTTACATGATGGCTTTCACTCCCAACAAAATGGAGAACGACGCGTTGATCGGGGTATGCCGCCTGGCCTCAGATATGCTCTCCGCTAAAGACAAGGCATTTGCACAGCGTATGGGGTTGATCAGTAAAACCACACGAATGACATTTTCCAATCAGTTGTATATTTCCACCATGCACACTCCCCAAAACATGCAAACCACTTTGGGTGGATGGGTAAAAAACGAGAAAGCGCCGTTCGCCCCGATCCTTGGGGACACGTTCTTTGCACACGGAATGAGAGACCCGAAAGGCATGGAAAATTTCGTTCTTTTCTATTTTCATATCACCAATTGATATTCCCAGCCACTTTCATGGATGGCAGGGCGTAGTTCCAAAGAACCGTCTTCAACGAAAGTTGATCAGCCACAGGGAAATAAGGCTGAGCAGCTTTGTGTATCAGGAAAATAGTGCAACCAAATCCAAAAAAGTGCGTAGATACCCTTGAAAATTAATCCCATGCGGGATAAGCTAAATTTAAAAAGGACAGCACAAATGAAACATACACATCTGATCGCACTCCTGGTTATCTCCCTTTTTGCAACGGCCTGCGGCGCAGCCCCCGCCACAGCAGAGGCCACCCCCATCCCCACCGTCATCGCCGATAACACCATTATCGCCGAAGGAAAACTGGAACCAATCCACTATACGGAATTGGCCCTGAACGCAAGCGGACTTGTCAGCGAAGTATTGTTCAGTGAAGGGAATGAAGTCGCTGCGGGCGATGTCATTGCCCGCCTGAAATCAAGCGAAGCCCAAACCCTCGAAACCGCGCAAGCCAAGGCACTCGCGGAATTAACGGCTGCTTATCAGGAAGTACGCGATGCGCAGTTCAAGCTCGATAATTTCGATGTCCCCTCCGATTTCACGGGAATGACCCCATCTGAGGCTGTGGATGCCATGCTTGTGAAGCTGGATAAGGCACGCGCCGATTTCGAACCGTATAAAAACCTCAGCGAACGCAGCCTTGCTCAAACCGAAGCGGAAAAGAACAGCGGCGTGGTCACTGGCACAGCCAAGATCTACAAGCAGGCGCTTGATGATGCCTGGGCCCGCTATCGCAAGGCCATTTTATGGCTTGAACTTGACTCGACATTGCAAAATGCCAATTCCCGCCTGACCCTTGCCCAAAAAGATTATGAAGCCCTGAAAGACCCGTCCTTCTCGGCGGATACTGCCGGCACTCGTGCCGCCCTTGCCAGCGCCGAAGTACGTGCGCCCTTCCCTGGTCTCATCACAGACCTTAATCTCAAAGTCGGCGAATTTGCCGCCTCGGGCCAGCCTGTCATTACGATTGCCGATAATTCAAAATGGGTCGTCAAGACCACCGACCTGACCGAAATCGACGTGGTCAAGATCTCTGAAGGCCAGGCTGTTACCGTCACACTGGATGCACTTCCCGGCGTGGAGTTGAGCGGCAACGTCCTCTCCATCAGCCAGAACTTCTCTGAAAATCAGGGCGATGTTGTCTACGAAGTCACCATCCTGCTCACCGAACAAGACCCTGCAATGCGCTGGGGTATGACCGCCATCGTCAAATTTGCGGAATAAAAAACGCTTCGCGCTGGACTTTAGAACTGATCCTGATCAAAAGAGAGTGTGCGTCGCACAACTTCGAAGAGACAATCCGAACAAGTAGATTTTACTGATTTACGAGATTCCTCTACCCGTCTGGTGCGACGCACACCACTCACCTCAAACATCCGCGCAAGAAAGGCACGTACAAAATGGCATTCTTTCAAAAAAACAACAACGACAGCTCAGTCAGCCACCCGATGATCGACCTGCGTGAAGTAAATAAATTTTACAAAACTGCCGTCGGCGATTATCACGCGCTTGACAGCGTGGACTTGCAAATCAACGCAGGCGAGTTCGTCAGCATTATCGGTAAATCGGGCAGCGGCAAGACAACTTTATTGAATATGATCACAGGCATCGACATTCCCACCAGCGGCGAAGTCTGGGTGAATGATACGGCGGTACACAAACTCAGCGAAAATAAAATGGCACGCTGGCGCGGAAAGAATCTCGGCGTTGTATTCCAGTTCTTTCAATTACTGCCGATGATCTCCGTCATCGAAAACATCATGCTGCCGATGGATTTCTGCAGAACCTATCCCATGCGCGAACGTCACCAGCGCGCGATGCAATTGCTTGAATTGGTCGAACTCGCGGACCATGCGCACAAGCTCCCCACCGCCCTCTCCGGCGGACAGCAGCAGCGCGTGGCGATTGCCCGTGCACTCGCCAACGACCCGCCCGTCATCATCGCCGATGAGCCGACAGGCAATCTCGACTCAAAGACAGCCGAGTCTGTGTTCACTTTGTTCAACGACCTGGTCGCAAAAGGCAAGACCATCATCATCGTCACACACGACAGCGCATTGGCAAAACGCACGCACCGCACCGCCCTCATCGCAGACGGCGAGATCGTCAATGAGTATGTGGCAAAGGCCATGCCCACCCTTACCGCCGCGCAACTGTTGCAACTTACGCGTACCGCCAAGTCCCAGCATTTTGAGCCTGGCGCAATGATCCTTTCCGAAGGGACACATGCGGATACGTTCTACGTTGTCTCAAAGGGAACCGTGGAAGTGATCCTTCCCCGCACAAATCAATCGGATGTGGTCGCGCTTCAACTCGGACCTGGAAAATGCTTCGGCGAAATCGAATTCTTCCACGAAAAGAAACATCTGGCTTCCGTCCGCGCCTCGGAAAGCGGACCTGTTGAAGTGCTTTCCATCGAGTATGGTCAACTCAAAGAATTGCTGGACCAGTCTGAAGTCACGCGTGAAGCGCTGCATCAAATGGCAGATAAACACGAAGACGAGCACATGTCCATTCTGGGAGGCTCCAAATGAGCTCGCGCTGGAAAAAAGTCTGGGCTGATTTTTGGGGCAACCGCGGACGGACCTTCCTCACCATCATGACGATCATGGTAGGCACGTTTGCTGTTGGCTTCAACAGCAACATGGGCCTCTACATGAACGAAAGCATGGACGGCGATTATCTTTCCGCCAACCCATCTGAGGCGCAGGTCTATGCAGGCCCGCTCGATGATGACATGGTGAAGATCGCCCGCACCGTGCCCGGCGTGGATCAGGTGCAGGGATTTTCATCGGTCGGCGCGCGCATTGTCCGCCCCGATGGCACCTTTACTGATGTAAATTTCATCGCACTGGAAGATCCCGGTAAATTGACGTTAAACTTTCTCAAGCCTGTAACGGGTGAACTCAGTATTCCCGCCTACGGGAAGAACGAAACCATCTTCGATGGAAGTTCGATGGGAATGGGCTACAAGGCTGGCGATACGATCGTGGTGGAACTGGCAAATGGAAAAAGACGCGAGTTGACTTTGACAGGTTACATGCACGATGTGACTGGCATCCCATACAACCTCGCAAACACAGTCGGCGCTTACGTAACCCCCGACACATTGGAATGGCTGGGCGGCGATACCTCAAGCTATGAAATGCTCGCCATCAGCGTTCTGGAAAAGCAAACCGATCAGGAACACGTGACCGCAGTGGCACAGGCCGTTGCAGACCGCGTGGAGCGCGCAGGCGCAACCATTTATTTCGTTAGTGTGTATCAACCTGGTCATCACTTTGCGTGGAGCATCACGCAGGGCGTGTTCTTCGTACTGAGCATCCTCGGTTACCTGACCGTTCTGCTGAGTGGATTCCTCATCGTCAATACCATCACCGCATTGATGACCCAGCAAACGCGGCAGATCGGAATCATGAAAGCCGTGGGCGCGGGCAACTCGCAGATCACAGGCATGTACGTTATCTTGATCCTGGGGTTTGGATTGGGTGCATTGGCAATGGCGATTCCACTGTCAAATATGGCGGCGTCTGAGATTGGCGGAGGCATGGCCCAGTGGTTGAATTTCTATGCCGCGCCATACAAGGGATACCCAGCCACGCTCATTCAACAGGCAATTGTCGCCCTGGTGGTGCCTTTGTTCGCAGCCATTTTCCCTATTTACAACAGTGTGCGTGTAACGGTGCGCGAGGCAATCAGCGACTATGGACTTGGTGGTAACGCCGCTCCAAAATCTGATTCGGTGAACCACAGATCCGTACTGATCCCCCGCCCGATTCGCATTTCGATCCGCAACACATTCAGACGCAAGGTTCGGCTTGGAATCACTTTGTTCACACTGGTGCTGGCAGGCGCGGTATTCATCGCCGTATACAACCTGTGGGCATCCTTCGACAAGGTAATGCAGGACATCCAAGGCTACTTCCTTGCAGATATCAACGTGGCATTTGACCGCGGCTATCGCTACGACAAAGTGGCAAGCGTCACCGAAAACATCCCCGGCGTGGAGAGCGCCGAAGGCTGGCTGGAATACCCCGGCACACTCAAAAAAGGAGACGATGAAGCTGGTACGCAGATCCTTTTTGTTGCGCCGCCATCCACCTCCACATTGATCGACCCGATCATCTCCACAGGCCGCTGGCTGCAGCCCGGCGATGAAAATGCCATCGTCATCGGAAATCATCTGCTCAATATCTTTCCAGAGCTTAAGGTCGGTGACTGGCTTACCATCGAAGCGAACGGCAAGGAAACAGACTGGCAGATCGTTGGCACATATAGCATGCCGGGCAACGTCAGTCCGCCGCTGCTATACGCCAATTATGAATATCTCAGCAGCCTCGTTGGTGAAACAGAGATGGCCTATTCCCTGCGCATCACCACCACCCAGCATGATCCAGAAACTCAAAAACGAGTCAACGAAATGGTGCAATCAGCTTTCGAGGCACAGGGAATCCAGATCAGGTCCACGCAATTAAGCGCAGACTTCATCCGCGATCAAAAATCACAGACAGATATCCTCGTCTACTTCATGCTGGTCATGGCAACCCTGATTGCGATCGTCGGTGGGCTGGGTTTGATGGGAACGATGAGCATCAACGTGCTCGAACGTACCCGCGAGATCGGCGTGATGCGAGCCATCGGCGCAAGTAATGGCGACATTCAAGCCATTGTGATCGTCGAAGGCATGGTCATCGGCATCGTCAGTTGGATGATCAGCATCCTCATTGCGATCCCGATCACGAATCTCCTTTGTTATGGTGTGGGAATGGCGATCCTCACCGCGCCGATGCCTGCTGTCTACGGCCTAAGCGGAATCGTCGCCTGGTTGATCTTCACGATCGCGCTTGGCTCGCTTGCCAGTGCTTTGCCTGCACGCAGAGCCTCAAAATTGACTGTCAGAGATACACTGGCATACGAATAAAGCAAGAAACCAAAAAATAGCGAACAGGCCCGCGATATCGATATCGCGGGCCTGTTCATAAAAGCAAGTCATGGCTCAGTGAACGGATTTTTCTGAGCCTGCAAATTCCACGGGCGCTAAACCCTGCAAATGGCCTGCATCCTTGAATGAAACTGTAAATGTCGTTCCACTATTTGGAACGCTTTCCACGTTGATTTCTCCGCCCAATTTCTCAATAATAGATTTGACGATATACAAGCCAATACCACTGCCGGGGATCTCGGCGATGGTCACATTTTTTGCGCGATAGAAACGTTGAAAAAGATGCGGCACAGCATCAGACGGAATACCGATCCCCTGATCGGCAATCGAGATATGAACCTGATCGTTCCCCTTCCAGATGCCAACGATGATCGTGCTTCCCTTTGGTGAAAATTTGATCGCATTGTTGATCAGGTTGATGAAAACCTGCTGCAATCCGCTTTTATCTCCAAAAATATGAAAATCAGTTTCCTGATTCATCAACTTAATGGAAATGTTGCGCTTGTCACCGATCGGTTTTACGGCCATAATAGATTCTTCCAGCACAGGGAGCAGATCCAAATGACTGCTATCCAATTCCATCATGCCACTTTCAAGCCGCCCGGCAATCAGCAATCGGTCGATCAATACTTTTTGACGATTCAACTCACTCGTTAACGTTCGCCAATATTGATCCAATTCCTCGCGGCTGCCTCCGTCCTGGATCAACTCCGTCATAAGCAAGGCAGTGGTCAGCGGCGTGCGCAATTCATGAGAAGCACGGTTGATAAAATCGGACTTCATCCGATCCAGACGCGCCTGATCGGTCACATCTCGGACCACGACCAGTATCTCGGAGTCACTGATCGACAGCAGACGGGATTCGTAATCGCGGGCACTGAACGGCAGGGTAAACCCGTGTGCCTGATGGGGTTCTTCTGCTTCCTTGTTCTCCAGATCTTCAAGGATCTTTTGCACAGTTTCCTGCGGCCAGATCTCGCCGAGTTTTCTTCCCGAGATCATGTCACGATGCAAATAGAGTGGATGGTCGGGATTGGTGGTGTAATCTAAAATGATTCCGCTGGCGTCCAGCCGAATGAGCAGATCAGGCAAAGCCGAAAGAATGATCCGATTTCTGGTCTCATTCAATCGAATGGTCTCTTCATAGCTGGTACGCTGCAATGCAGAACCGATCAAGCCAGCCGCCATCTCCACCGCGTCACACTCAGACGGAGACCATGAAAGAAGTTTTGACGAGTCGAAAATGCCGAGGAATTTCCAGGAATCCAGCGTGCCATAGATCGGAAAAACAAAAAACGATGGCCCATTCAACAAATTGTCCCTGTTGAAGAATTGACCACCCGGGTTTTTCAAAATGGAATCAAATACCGGCAGAATCAGTTTCGCAATGTCAATGGCAGGCGAATTCTTTTTGCTCCATTGATATTGTGTAATCACAGCAGATTGAGATGAGAAGGTATTGATCTCAAAGATGGCGCTGTTGGTCACATCGATCGCCTCGCCAAGGGCAGCGAGAGCGTCGAGCATCAAGGTTTCGATTTTCGAGGAGCGCAACAGGCGCGCCGTTGCATGGTTTATCGCTGATAGAATGCGCGAATACTTGGTCAATGCCAATTCAGAGCGTTTTCGTTCGGAAATGTCACGAGCAATGCTTTGAATGTAGGCGGGTTCGTTCCTCTCATTGTAGATGATCGAAGCACTGACCTCAACAGGAAAAGTGGAACCATCCTTGCGTTTCAAAATACGCTCCACCATGTTTGCATCGTCGTCCAGAACAGTACCGTTTTCCACCCCATCACTCAAGGACATGACGGAGCTTACAGGCAACCCCGCGATCTCTTCTTTCCTATATCCCAAAAGATCAAGTGCCTGACGGTTCGCTGTAATGTAATGCAAATCCATCCCGATGATGAATACAACCTCGCCCGTCTGATCGAACAAGGCACGATAATGAATGTCCTCACCCCATTCCATCCTTTTTTGCTTGTTTAGCAGCGTTGCCAGATGCGGGGGAAGGTTACCGATCGGGATCGTTTTCTCATCCATAGGTTACGTCGCCAGGCTGAAGGTCAGGGAGGACAGCTTGTATGTGACAGCCCCGGGTAGAGTCCAGAATATTCACATCACCTCGCAGGCTTCGGAACACGGCACGCGCAATCGAAAGGCCAACCCCCATCCCCTCAAACTCACGGGCATCGCCCTGACTGATCTGGTAAAAACGTTCGAACACTTTTTCACGCAGGCGGGTGGGGATGCCTGGCCCGTTGTCAAAAACATCCAAAATCACCCCCCCATTCTCCTGCGAGACTATGCGTAAATGAGCCTTGCCATGACTGGAATTAAATTTACAGGCATTATCAACGAGATGCCCAAGCGCATGAGTAAACTCACGGCGCGGGGCGGCGATCTTCCCGTTCACTTGAATATCCATTGTAAAATCCAGCCCTTTGTCGCAATAACGCTCCAACCGCCGATTGATAGGGACATGGATATCCATCTCAACATCAATGGGTTGGCGGATGGTATTCAAATTTCCCTGGTCAATATTACTTAATAGGATAAGGTCGGTAGTCAGAGACTCCAAACGGCTTGCGCTTGAGAGCGCCTTGCTTAAGAACCGGCTCTGCTCCTGCGCGTTATCGAATTTATTGTTGATCGCCAGTTGCAGCGGCATCATGATATTTGAAAGCGGAGTACGGATCTCATGATGGAAATTCTGCAGGATCTCCTGACGTACCCTATCCAGATCCGCCTCTGCCGCCACCTTTGCACGCTCTCTGCCATTCTCCTCAGCAATCTTTACCCTACGCAGAACCGCGCTGATTCTCGCGATCAACTCATACACGACAAAGGGCTTGGTGATGTAATCATCTGCGCCATCCATAATGGCATTGACTTTGTCATCCATCCTGGAGCGGGCGGTAAGAAATATGAACGGAATGGAAGCCAGTTGCGGGTCGAGACTCATCAATTTGCGAAGTTCAAACCCATTCGGTGGAGGCATCATTACATCCGAAAGGATCAGGTCTGGTTGGACCTCCTTCGCCTTTGCAAATCCATCGTTCCCATCCTCTGCGGAAACAACCTGAAATCCATGTTTTTTAATGGTTGCAGAAACTCCCATGAGCAGGGCGGGGTCATCATCAATGATCAGAATAAGCGGCTTGGAATTCATGTTCACTTTTCCGCATGCAATTTCTGGGTCATCCCCATGGCTTTGCCAGCAAGCCTGGCATTGTTATTCACAAACATCACTTGAATACAGGAAAACGAAATAAGGTCGCTTGATATCAAAACACAGCTGTCTACGCGTTTGCTGTTTACGTAGGTACCCGCCGTTGAGTTGTTATCGTAAAGAATATATTTCCCGTCTTCATAACGGATCTCTGCATGAAAACGTGAAACCGACTCCTCCTGAAGCACCACGTCATTACCTAATTGACGACCAAGACGTGTCACCTTTTTCTCCAGGGGGATCATTTGCCGGTTAATGATCAAAAATACATTTTGGTCGCGCGAAGATGTGAAATTCGACTCTTCATTCTGGCCTATCATAAAAACCTCCAAAAATCGCATATAAATCAGATAATATAACTCTCTGATACGACGAGTATACATACGAAAGCATGAAAGACCACTCGGTTTATTACTTAAAGTGAATACGTAAAACTACCAGATATTGACAGGTAGGCACATCTACTCAAATATCGGAGCATGAGGAACACGGGGCGATAATTAAGTAAAAATACGGATGGCGTGCCTGCGGGTGAGTCGATAAGATGTATACATTGGAGTCCATCATGCTCCATAAACGGGATTCACTTCGCACCCACACCACCTCCCAGTAAACAAGAAACCCACGCGGGCATAGCCGCAACGACCCTCTCCGCAGCATTATCGATTTTTTTTACGGAGCCAATCTTTTAAAGTCCATAATACAAATGTGCTTTATTCGGCCATGATCTGTATCCTGATGGGAGTTCTGTTCAGCAACCTGCAGGAAAGACTTAAGCTGGAACAATACAATTTACAGGTATCAGAAGCCGCCTTGCGGAAGCTGAACGAAGGGCTGCTGGCTCAAAGACCTCAAATTGGAGATCGTTCGCAAAGATGGGAGCATTTTTGAACGTATTGTTAATGCAGCTGCAATCTGCGATGCCAAAGGAAGATATTTACAGAACCCCTCCACCATCTCTAATACACTGAACAAAAAATAACAGAAGACGCCTTGCGCGCCAGCAAGGAACGCCTGAACTACCTGCTTGCGGAAGACACCAGCCGTAATTTTTATCACCGGGCTTTCACAAGCAATTGCTGGAGACCGCGAACGCTGCCTGAACGCAGGCGCGGATGAATACATCAGCAAGCCAGTGAGACTGCATGAACTGGTATTGTCCATCAGGAAATTGATAAGAAAAGAGTGATATGACTTCCACTACTGTTCCAGTTTCAAAAAAGACGACCCTGCCATGGGCCATTCAATGGCTGATCGAGCCCTCGGAATCCATGCCGCCCATCCAAAGACGGCAGGCCCGTCTGATGTCGATCTTTTTACTCGCACTCATTCTGGCATCCTTCCTTTATCTATTTCTTCATAATTTTACAAGTATCTATCAAAGCGATTTGAAGGAAACCATTTCCGTTACCGTTACGCTGATCGTCACATATATGATGAGTCGCCGCGGGTATTGGAAACTGGCAGGGTCCATAACGATCATTTTCATTTATATGAGTCTGCTGCTATTGGTCATTACCGGGGATGACCCGCTTGAAGAGGTGGATGTACTGGCATTTGTTATTCTCCCTCTGCTGATTAGCAGTATATTCTTTTCCGCTAAAAGTGTAATTTATGTCTCTGTCCTCTTTAGCCTCGGCGAATTGAGTCTTCCCATTCTTGCCCCGCCCATCACCTACATCGATCTGCTTTCAGGGACTCTCACGCTTCTATGGACCGCAACCATCGTTATTTACATTGCCAGCCGGCATCGTGACGAAATCGAAGCGGAACGCCAGACTGAATTGGCGCTGAGTGAAAACCGCTTCCGCCAGATGGCGGAAAATATCCGCGAAGTCTTTTGGACCTATGACCTGGCTGATGACCGCGTCAGTTACGTCAGCCCGGCCTACGATCAAGTAATGGGTAATTCCATTTCCACCTTTTACAAGGATCCGCTTTCCATTTTGAATATGGTCCATCCAGATGACCTCCCACTGGCTGAGTATGCCATTCGCGAATTTATGGGCGGCAATTCAGTTTCCATCGAAGCGCGCATCACCCGCCCGGATAACAACCCACACTGGGTCTGGGCGCGCGGCTTTCCAATAAGTGACGATCAAAACAAGGTCAAGGGTGTGGCGGGGATCATTTCGGATATTACCGAACGCAAACTTGCCCAGGAAAAAATAGAGGAAGTGAATCAAACCCTCGAACAACGCGTACAGGAACGGACCAAGGAACTGGTCATTGCAAACGTGGCACTCGACAAAGCCGCAAGGATGAAAGATGAATTTCTGGCAGGCATGAGCCATGAATTACGAACCCCGCTTACCGGCATTCTTGGTTTTTCAGAGGCCCTGCAGTTAAGAGCCTATGGCGAGTTGAACGAAAAACAACATAAGGCCGTAAAGACCATCGAGGAGAGCGGACGCCATCTTTTGGAATTGATCAACGATATCCTCGATCTTGCCAAGATCGAAGCGGGCAAGCTGGAACTGCAATTTGGCTCTTACTCTATTGAAGATATCTGCCAGGCCAGCCTGAAATTGACAAAAGGCATGGCGCAAAAAAAGAGACACCAGTTTCATGTTCCCACCTTCGAAGAAACGATCCACGCCTACGTGGATGCGCGCCGCATCAAACAGGTCCTGGTAAACCTGATCAGCAATGCGGTTAAATTCACCCCGGAAAACGGCGAGATCGGACTGGATGTTCAAGCTGATCGAGACGGGCAAAAGATCAAGCTGACCGTATGGGACAAAGGCATCGGCATCAAACCCGAAGACCTGCATAACCTCTTCAGGCCCTTCACGCAGATCGATAGCAGCCTTGCGCGCGAATACTCCGGCACAGGGCTTGGCCTATCGCTCGTCTATCGGCTTGTCGAGTTGCACAACGGTGGCATCGAAGTGGAAAGTACGTTTGGCGAAGGCAGCCGTTTCACGATCTCGCTGCCCTGGTCACCCGAAAATACTCCACCTATCCCACATGCCTTAATGGAGCTTCCTGGTATGTTAACCAGCAACGCACAAATTCACGCTGAATCATCCAATACACCACTGATCCTGGTCGCCGACGACAATGCGGTGGTCTTGCAAATGCTTGCCGATTTTCTTGAAATGCAGGGATATCGCGTGATCAAAGCCAGCAGCGGCGTTGAGCTGCTTGAACGAGTATCAGAAACTCCCCCGGACCTTATGCTGGTGGATATCCAAATGCCGCGCATGGACGGGTTGGAAACCATTCGCCGTATCCGCTCGAACAAAGACACTGCGATTGCCGCCATCCCCGTGATCGCAGTCACTGCACTGGCGATGCCCGGAGACCGCGAACGCTGCCTAAACGCCGGTGCCAATGAATATGTAAGCAAACCTTTAAAACTCAACGAACTTACCGTAATCATAAAAAAACATTTATTGAAGAAATAATCGGAAACGCGCAAGGAAACATTTATGAAGATAATTGACCAAAAAGAGAAACGATCAATAATACTCATTCGAGGCTTTTTCACGCTGCTATCGATGGGCATCATTGCTTTTGGGGTTATCGCCTATCAGGATTTCAAAGAACATCACCACGACCAGGTAAATGACCAACTCGCCGCCATCACCAACCTGAAAATGAATGAACTGATAGATTGGCGGGACGGTCATCTGGCAAACGCAGAGATCCTTCGCCAGAACAGCGATTTTGCAGAACACGTGCGGGAATATCCGCTTCAAATCATCCTCACATGCTTGGCATTGATCTTTGTAGTGAGCGCAGCGCTGGCAATAGTCTGGCGTGAACACCGTATGCGCTATTTTCGCCAGCAGGACAGTATGGCCGAGACATTAAGTAAAAGCGAGGAGCGTTACCACAATTTCATCATGCACAGCTTCGAAGCGATCTCACGCATGGAGTTTGATCATCCCATTGATATCTCTCTACCGGTGGAAACACAGATCGATCTCATTTATGAAAACGCCTACATCGCCGAATGTAATCAGGCCCTGGCAGACATGTTTAACGTCTCCTCGCCTGCAGGGCTTTTGAACATTCGGCTTATCGAAGTACATGGCAGTAAAGATAACCCAGTCAACCGCACCATGTTCAGGAAATTTATCGAGAATGGTTATAAATCCATCAACGAAGAAACATTTGAAGTGACCGCCGCTGGAAAGCCACTCTGGTTCCTGAGCAACACGATCGGCATGATCGAAAACGATCACCTTGTCAGAATGTGGAGCATTACGATCAACATCACCGAACGCAAGCTCATCGAACAGCAGCTGCAGGAAGCCGAGCGCAAATATCGGACGCTGGTGGAATATTCACCCGTTGTAGTTTACATCGATGAAGTCGGGGGAGAATGGCAATATCTGAGTCCGCAAGTTGAAAAGGTCCTGGGGTATTCGCCCGAAGATCTTACAAAAAACAAACTGACCTTCAAAACACTCATCCACCCGGACGACCTTCAACAATTCCAGACCCAGCTTGATGAAAGTCTGGAAGGAGGCGGGCGGATCAAACTTGAATACAGGTTACGTTCGTTCGAGGGAAACTATGTTTGGGTCCGTGATGAAGCGGATGTAATCAAAGACCCCATAAGCGGAAAATATTATCTACAGGGTGTTTTTCACGACATCACCGAACAAAAAAAGGCGGAGGAGGCACTGACCGCCAATGAACGTCGATACCGTGCCCTCATCGAAAACATCGGTGACGGAATCGAGTTGGTTGATGCCCGCGGAATTGTCACCTATGCCAGTCCATCAGCGGCGCGGTTATTGGGGCATTCGCAAGCCACGCTTTTGATGCCGATCACCTCCTTGATTCACCTGGACGATCTTGATAATGCAGCCACAGGCTTCACGAAGGTATTCACCACCCATGAAACAGTGATGCAGTCTTACCGGGCACTGCACAATGATGGATCGTGGCGCTGGCTCGAAGGCAGCGCCACCAACCGCCTTGACGACCCCGCCATTGGTTCGATCGTCGTGACCTTTCGTGATGTGACCGAACGAAAACGCGCTGAAGACGCTTTGAGGGAAAGCGAGAGTTTTCTTCAATCCATTGTTCGCAGCGCGCCGGGTTATATCGTCTCCCACGACCTGGAGGGATATTTCCTTTACACGAACCACCGCTGGCCAGATCAAGGCGATGTGGAATTCTACAACATGAAACTCCAGGACCTGCTGCACCCGGATAATGCAGATGCAGTGATGGAAGCCTTCCAAAAAGCGATCACGACCCACGAACCACAGCGGGTGGAGCAATCTGTACTTACACCCGGAGGCGGTTATCACTGGTTCGATGTCATCTACAGCCCGCGCATCGTGGATGGTGAAGTAAAAAGCCTGACCGCCTTTGCATACGATATCAACGATCTCAAAATCGCCCAGAGCGAGCTGCTGGAACTTAACAGCACGCTTGAAGAACGCTTCCAAAGACGCACGGCCGAAGTGCAGGATCTTTACGATAACGCACCGAACGGATACCACTCGCTCGACCCAAACGGAGCCGTGGTCCTCATCAACCAGACGGAATTGAACTGGCTGGGGTACACCCGCGAAGAAATTCTTGAAAAAAAGATGTTCCGGGAACTGCTTACACCGGCAAGCCAGTTGATCTTTGATGGGATCTTTCCACGCTTCAAGACAACTGGAACAATATCGGATCTAACGATTGAACTCATCCGTAAGGATGGCAGCATCCTCCCGGTGTTATTGAATGCATCGGCCATTTACGATGAATATGGCAATTTCACGATGAGCCGTTCCATCACCACCGACATCACAGAACACGTAAGGATCGAAAATGCGCTGCGCGAAAGCAGGGATGAATTAAATAGCGCCAACATCGCCCTGGAAAAAGCCGCCCGTTTGAAGGATGAATTCCTTGCCAGCATGAGTCACGAGTTGCGCACGCCGCTTACAGGCGTTCTCGGCCTGTCGGAGGCCCTGCAGCTCAAAGCTTATGGCGAGTTGAACGATAGACAATTAAAAACCATCAAATCCATTGAAGACAGCGGACGCCATCTGCTGGTATTGATCAATGACATCCTCGACCTCTCCAAGATCGAAGCTGGAAAACTGGATCTGCAACTTATGTCTTCTTCCCTCAACGACATTTGCCAGTCGAGCCTGCAGTTGATCAAAGGCATGGCGCAACACAAAAAGCAAAATATCCATTATTCAGCGCCCGACGAGCCGATCGTCTTGAACGCCGATCCCCGTCGAATCAAACAAGTCCTCGCAAACCTGCTCAGCAATGCCGTCAAATTCACCCCGGAGAACGGCGAACTGGGGCTGGAGATCGAAACCGTCCCATCAGAGAAAAAGGTCAAACTGATCGTATGGGATAAGGGCATCGGGATCAAACCTGAGAATATGCACAAGCTCTTCAAACCCTTTACCCAGATCGACAGCAGCCTTGCCCGCGAATACTCCGGCACAGGCCTTGGGCTTTCACTTGCACATCGCCTCGTCGAATTACATCATGGCGATATCGAGCTGGAAAGTGTCTTCGGGGAGGGCAGCCGCTTCACGGTCATCCTGCCCTGGTCCACGCAGGAACCGTCACTCCAGATCAATGAACAGGAATCCCTTGCACAGATCCAGTTTGAAAAGCCCGGCGATTCTCCAACGGTCATGGTCGCCGATGACAATGAAACAGTGCTGGAGTTGCTCACAGATTTCCTCGAATCAAAACAATACCGCGTGATCAGGGCTCACAGCGGCGACGAGCTGCTCTCAAAGGTTGCTGAAATTTGCCCCGATCTTATATTGATGGATATTCAAATGCCCGGCATGGATGGATTGGATACCATCCGCTGCATCCGATCCAACGCGGACCTGGTAATTGCTTCGACACCCATTATCGCTGTCACCGCCCTGGCAATGCCCGGCGACCGGGAACGCTGCCTGCTCGCCGGTGCGGATGATTACATGAGCAAACCCATGAAGCTGAATGAATTGGCCGCACTGATTCGAAAAATGAAACGTAAAAAATAAGGAAGCAGGCCGTTGACGGGAATTTCCGTCGAAACGCTCTCAAAGCAGCCCATAAGGAACTTGTCGATGAATGAAACCACTCGCATCTTGATCGTTGAAGACGCATCTATAGATATAGGCTTCGCAATGCATGAAATCCGAAAAACGATTCCGCATTGTGAGCTTCAACGCGTGGAGACCCAATCCACCTTCATGAATGCGGTTGAGGAATTTAAACCTGATCTGATCCTCTCAGGGTACCAGATGCCACACTTTAGCGGCATGGAAGCGTTGAAACTGGCAAGAGACCATACACCGCAAACGCCGCTGATCATTTATACAGACTCACTGAACGAGGATGTCATCGTTGAATGCATCAAAGCCGGTGCGTATGATTGTGTCAACAGAAATAATATCAGGCGGCTTGAGTCAGCAGTCACCCATGCATTGGAAGAAAAAAAGTCCGCCGCAAATACACAGCACATCACCGGGCACAAACTGGCCGAAAGGTCCCTGCGCGAAAGCGAGGAAAAATTCCGCTCCATTATTGAGCAATCCAATGACGGCATCATCCTGATCGACGAACAGGGTATCATCATCGAATGGAATAAGGCGGCAACCCACATCACCAGTATTCCACGCGAAAAGGCGTTGGGCGCTCCATTTTGGGAAATTCAATACCAAATGCTCACGCCAAAACGCCGCGAAAGTCTTTCTTTGGAGGAATACAAAGAAGTTTTTACACAAATGTTCCAAACTAAAAAAAGGAACATCTGGAAAAGACTGTGGAAATCGAGTTTGTAACAATAAACGGCGAAATCAAATTCCTCCATCAGACTTCGTTCATCATCACAACAGAAAAGGGAATTCGAATCGGCGCTATTGTTCAAGATATCACTGAACGCAAACTGGCTGAAGCGGCACTGCAAAAAAGTGAAATACGCTTTGCATCAGTATTCCGCGTCAGCCCGATCAGCATGGCGATCACACGCCTCAGTGACAACTGCCTCTTGGACGTCAATGAAGCCTGGCAGGTGATGACGGGTTTCCAAAAAGAGGAAGTGCTCGGCCACTCCATTTTGGAGTTTGCCAGTTGGGCAGATCCTTCTGAACGTCAAAAACTGCTTCAACAACTAAAAGAACACGGCCAGATACAGAATTTCGAATTCCAACTCATGCACCGTTCCGGCGAAATTCGGCAATTGTTGATGTCGGCGGACCTGATCGAACTTGCCGGAGAAGCGTGCATGGTGTCGCTCGCGCTTGATATTACAGAGCGAAAGAAAACCGAAGAGGAACTGCACAGAAGCAAGGAAAGATTCCATGCCCTCGTTCAAAACTCGGCAGATCTGATTGCAGTCATCGACGAAACAGGTATCATACAATACGCAAGCCCAACCTCCGAACGGATTCTGGGGTACACCACAGCGGAGTCAATAGGCAGGAATTTTATCGAATGGGTGCACCCCGAAGACATCCCGCTTGCACTCGAATCGCTTATCAGCCGCAGCCGAGAAGCGGGGACGGCCAATCAAAGCATTGAGGTGCGCGGACAACACAAAGACGGCACCTGGCGCGATATCGAAGTGCTTGGCACAAACTTATTGACCGACCCGGTGATCAAGGGAATTGTCTTGAATATGCGGGATATCACCGGACGCAAACAATCTGAGAAAGAAATTGCCCAAGCTGAGGAACGATTCCACAAGGCTTTTTACTCGGGACCAGTGGGGCTCGCCATTACCCGCGCGTCGAACAGTGTCTTCATCGAAGCCAATGATGCCTTCTCCAGGATCGTCGGTTTCAGCCATCAAGAACTTATTGACCATACATCGTTGGCATTACAGATCACCACTCAAGATCAACGCGATGAATATGTTGAGTTAATAAAGAGAGATGGGTGCATTCGCGACAAAGAAATGACATTACGCCATAAAACCGGCGAAATACGCATTGTCCTTGGTTCGATGGAAATTATCGAACTTAACCATGAAACCTGTGTGCTTTCCACCGCCATTGATATTACCGAACGCAAGCATGCGGAAAAGTACTTGCAAGAGTCTGAAGAAAAATATCGCGCCCTGTTCCAAAATGCCCAGATAGGCATGTTCCGCTCGCTTGTCGAAGACTCTACCATTCTTGCGGTCAACCCAAAGTTTTGTGAAATATTTGGATACACTGAACAGGAATTGCTCTCGAAGCCCGCATTTTTACTTTGGGCACAGAGGGAAGATCGAGACCAAGTGGTGTTGGAGCTAAAAGAAAAAGGGAGGCTTAACGATCACGAAGTCGAGATCCGTACAAAAAACGGCGACGTCCGCACTCTCCTGTTGTCAGCTCAATATCTGCCTGATAAAAGCTACATGGAAGGCTCAGTTATGGACATCACTTCGCGCAAGCAGGCAGAGGACTGGGTGTCGCGCCTGAATCACCAACTGGAGGGAATTCTGAATTCCGCAGGCGAGGGTATATATGGAGTTGATATTGAAGGCAGAATCACATTCATCAATCCGGCCATGGCAAGAATCATTGGCTGGGATACTGCCGACCTGCTCGGACACAGAATGCATTCGATCTGCCATCACACACGCACGAATGGACAGCCATACCCTGAAAATGAATGCCCGGCCTTCCTGGCTTTCCATGATGGGATCGCCTGTTCATCGTCAATCGATTTCTACTGGCACAAAGACGGCAGGATGATCCCGGTCGAAAATACCATCACCCCCATTCGCGAAGGTGACAAGTTAGCCGGTGCCGTGGTGGTGGTCAGCGACATTACCAACCGTCTGCAACTGGAAAATGAAACCAATCAGCATGTCACAGAAATGGAAATGCTCTATGAAAGCGGCCTGGCGCTCAGTCAACTCCTAAGCCCGAGGGAGATCGGTCAAAAGATCATCGAGCTGCTCGAGAAAAAAATGAACTGGCATCATACCGCGATCCGCCTGTATCATGCCAAGACCGATTCACTGGAATTGCTTGCTTTTAGTCAGCCAAATATAAAAAACGAAAAACAGCACAGTGACGTGGAAAAGCATTTCAACAATAAAATATCAAAACCCGGGGATGGTTTGAGCGGCTGGGTCGTCCAAAATTTTCAGATCATTCGTAATGGCGATGTAAGCAACGATCCCCGCTACAAGGAAACATACCCCGGCTTGAACTCCGGGCTGTATGTACCCATAAAAATGGGGGCAAGCATTTTCGGGGTGATCAGTATTGAAAGCGAAAAACCAGATGCCTTCAGTGAAGCAGACGAGCGTCTTGTTGTGACACTTGCAAATCAAGCTGCTGTCGCATTTGAAAATGCCCGCTTATTTCAGACAGCCCAACAGGAGATCATTGAACGCAGTCGAGTCGAGCAATTACTTGCCACAGAGAGAAATCAACTCGCCCAGCATGTGGAAGAACGTACAGCCGATCTCCTCCACGCAAACATGGATCTGGCACGCGCCTTGCGTGTGAAGGACGAATTCCTGGCCAGCATGAGTCATGAGCTCCGCACTCCGCTCACGGGCATCCTTGGCTTCTCCGAAGCCTTGCAGTTAAAAGCATACGGCGAATTAAGCGAAAAACAGGTAAGGCCGATCAAAGCCATTGAAGACAGCGGCCGACATCTGCTGGAGCTGATCAACGATATCCTTGACCTCTCCAAGATCGAGGCAGAAAAACTTGAACTGCAATTTGCAACCTGCTCCATCGCGGATATCTGTCAGGCAAGCCTGCAGATCATTAAAGGCATGGCCCACCACAAGAATCAGATGGTCCATTACTCGCCAACCGATGAACCGATCGCTGTTTTCGCAGATTCCCGCCGCCTCAAGCAAGTCCTCGTTAACCTGCTTAGCAACGCCGTAAAATTCACCCCGGAAGGCGGCGAATTTGGGCTGGATATTGAACCCCTCCCTGTAGAACAAAAAATTAAATTAAGCGTATGGGATAAAGGCATTGGGATCAAGGCCGACGACCTGCCCAAACTCTTCAAACCATTCACACAGATCGATGGCAGCCTCGCCCGTGAATACTCCGGCACAGGGCTTGGCCTGTCACTGGCGCATCGCCTGGTGGAATTGCATAACGGTGAAATTGTGGCGGAGAGTATTCCCGGCAAAGGCAGTCGCTTCATCGTCACCCTACCCTGGCTGCTGCAAACTCAAAACATGATCTCACACAAGGCTGAAATCAATAAGCCAGATAGTTTTGAAGACCCTGAAAATTCCAACTCCATCCTGATCATGATCGCAGATGATAATGAAACCATATTGAGTCTAATCGGAGACTTCCTTGCCTTGAAACAATACCGTGTCATGAAGGCTCACAGCGGCATGGAATTGATGCAAAAAGTCACCGAGATTCTACCCGACCTTATTCTGATGGATATCCAAATGCCCGGCATGGACGGACTGGAAACCATCCGCCGCATTCGTTCACATTCCATTCCAGCGGTGGCCTCCATTCCAACGATCGCGATCACTGCGCTGGCCATGCCAGGAGACCGGGAACGATGTTTGCAGGCAGGCGCAAATGAATACATGAGCAAGCCCGTCGAATTACAGAAGCTTGTATCGACCATTCAAAAACTGACGGAGAAACAAAAATGAGCGAACAACCCTACACCATTCTCATCATTGATGACGAAGAAATAACACGCACAACCCTCGCCGCCTTGCTTGAAAAATCCAACTTCCTCGTGGAAATGGCTGAAGACGGAATTCAAGGGATTGAGCTTGCCAGGCGAATCCACCCCGATGTCATTCTTCTGGATGTGATGATGCCGCGCATGAGCGGATATGAAGTATGCAAATATATCCGCGCAGACGCCAAGATCGCCGAAGTACCGATCATCATGATCACCGCTCTTGACGACCATGATGCAAAATTGAGCGGACTAAGCGTCGGCGCAGATGATTTTCTTTCCAAGCCATTCGACAGACTCGAATTGGAGATCCGCCTGCAAACACTCAAACGCGTAAATCGGTACCGCCATCTCATGGAAGAACGCGAAAAGCTTCAGGAAGCCCTCACCGAACTATCCAAAAAACATGAGCAATTGCGTCAGCTGTCCCGTCAAATCCTTGAAGCCCAGGAGAACGAAAGGCGGCATATCGCCGTGGAACTGCATGACGAGATTGGCCAGCTTGTGACCGGCTTGAAATTGATCCTGGAACGCAAACCTGAAGACATGTCTACCGTGATCACGGAAGCACGCGCTGTCACAGCCGAATTGTTCCAGCATCTGCGTGAAATGTCTCTGAACCTTCGGCCTACCACGCTGGATGATTTTGGTCTTTCTGCCGCGCTCGACGGCCTGCTCAAGCGCTTCACAAAACAAACCATGATCACGGTCAACCACAACATAAATCCGCTTGACGATCAACGTTTCGACAAGATGATTGAAACGACTGTCTTTCGCGTGGTTCAGGAGGCTCTTACCAATATCGCCCGCCACGCAGAAGTAAATATTGCCAACGTCACCATGACAGTCGCGCCCAGTCATTTACAGGTCAGCATCACAGATGCAGGAAAAGGATTCGACCTAAAATCGAAGGACCAGAATATCTCTATTGGTCTTTCAGGTATGGCAGAACGCGTAAACATGGCAGGCGGACTATTCACCCTGCAATCGACCCCCGGC
Source organism: Candidatus Villigracilis affinis (assembly GCA_016718275.1). Classification (GTDB taxonomy): domain Bacteria; phylum Chloroflexota; class Anaerolineae; order Anaerolineales; family Villigracilaceae; genus Villigracilis; species Villigracilis affinis. Next base: position 85,073 of record JADKEA010000010.1, on the reverse strand, counting down.
AAAGGCACATTTATCCTGGTAGAGTTTGAATTGAAAACAACGGAGTAGCCCATCATGATGCATATAAAGATTATTCTTGCAGACGATCACAAACTGGTGCGACAAGGCGTCCGCTCCCTGCTTGAGGCTCAACCCGGTTTCGAAGTGATCGGTGAGGCCAGCGACGGGCAGGAAGCCTATAAATTGATCGAGACCCTTTCGCCGGATATCGCCTTTCTGGATGTCATGATGCCCAATCTGAATGGCATTGAAACCGCGAAGCTGGTACGTCAACGCGAACTGAAAACGAAGATCATCTTTCTATCCATGCACGCTAATGCGACTTACGCCGTCCGCGCCCTGCAGAGCGGCGCGCTCGGGTATGTATTAAAAGATTCAGATTTTAGTGAAGTATTGAATGCCGTTGAGCACGTAATGGAAGGCAGGCGTTATCTTAGCACTGCAATTGCCGATGAAGTACTCGAAATGCTTTTAAATGCCGAGGCAGGAAAAGACGAAACTCTCGACCTTCTATCGCCGCGGGAACGTGAAATCCTGCAGCTTGTAGCCGAAGGAAATTCCAACGCTGCCATCGCAGACAAATTATCACTCAGCGTACGTACAGTCGAATCTCATCGGCTGAATCTGACCAAAAAACTGCGGATCACCTCCCATGCCGACCTGGTTAAATTTGCGATCAACCAGGGCTTGATCACTTCATGACCCTGTATCGTATCCACGACAAATGAGTTAACTGGAAATGAGTTCGAGAGGAAAACACAATGCACACTGAGCGTCCAAAAATTTTGATTATTGACGACGATGCCATTGCCCGTGCCGCAATTGAAGGACTACTGGCGAGTGAGCCCTACGATACATACTTTGCTTCGAATGGGTTTGATGGAATATCCATGGCCATCAGCCTTCACCCCGATGTCGTTCTGCTGGATGTAATGATGCCAAAAATGAACGGCTTCGAAGTATGTCGAAGCATTCGGTCCATGCCCGAGATCGCTGAAGCGCCGATCATCCTCATTACATCACTAGACGATCATGAATCACGCATCCAAGGGCTGCGAGCGGGGGCAGACGATTTCGTCACCAAACCATATAACAGCATGGAATTATTTGCGCGCCTGCAAACCATTCTGCGCTTAAATCGCTATCGTCGCATTGCAGAACAACAAGAGGAATTACAGGCCTTAAATAAGGAACTTTTATCCGCCTATAATAGAACCATTGAAGGCTGGTCTCAAGCGCTTGATTTACGAGATAGGGAAACGGAAGGCCACACGCAACGCGTGACAAACCTGACTCTTAAATTTGCCACGGCCGTCGGATTTTCAGATGCCGACCTTGAACATGTACGCAGAGGCTCGCTCCTGCATGACGTAGGAAAGCTGGGCATCCCCGATTCGATCCTGCACAAAGCGGACAAATTAACCGACGAGGAGTGGATCACCATGCGCAGGCACCCAGTCTACGCTTATCAATGGCTTTCCTCCATCGATTTTCTTGGGCCCGCACTGGATATCCCCTACAGTCATCACGAAAAATGGGATGGTTCCGGATATCCGCGCGGCATCAAAGGAGAGGAAATCCCCCTTTCAGCGCGCCTCTTTGCCATCGTAGATGTATGGGATGCGCTTTGCTCCGACCGCCCCTATCGACACGCCATGTCCAAGGCGGATGCATTGGAATATATCCGCAGCTCAGCTGGCACACATTTCGATCCTTCGCTGGCAAGAGTTTTCATCGAACTTATCAAAGACGAAATTTGACACCCACCTCTGATCCGCGCTTCAACCAACAGGGTATGAAAAAGACTTCCTTTGCAGGAAGTCTTTTTCATTTGAAGTCCACTACAAAAAATCTACCCGCCAGTGATCCTGGCCGTTGCGGCAGTCCGTGTATGGACATCCAATTTCTCGAAGATGGCTTTCAAATGTCGCTTGACGGTATTCGTCGTGATAAATAATTTTTCCGCAATCTCTTTGTTGGTCAGACCCAATGCCAACAGATCCAGTACCTCGCGTTCGCGTTCTGTAAGGGCGTTCAACTCACTGGTGGATTGACTCTTCGATCTCGTCTCTTCGACCACGCGGCGGAAAGCAGCTCGGTCGAATGCCTGTTTTTCGACGAAGGCAGAAATCGCGTATTCAGAATAGACCCGCTGAATCTCTTCCGTCTCTGTGATGCCGCTGACGACAATGGATGGAACTCCTTCGGACCGTGCAGCCGCCAGCAGTTGATAGCCATCTTGATTCGAACTATCCAACGATGTGCTCAGAGATAAGTCAATCACGGCGAGGGTAAATTTTTCCTTGCGAAGATATCCGAAGGCATCACCAAAACTTGCACAGGCGCGGACCTGGAATCCTGCATCGCTCAATAATTCTTCGAGGATGCTTCTCCAGCCTGCATCGTCTTCCACAACGAGGGCTTTTTCATTGGGAGGCTTTTGTGGAGCAGCCAACCCTTTTTCAGCGGAGGAAGATGTTCCAGTTCCAGAAGCAGGCGCGGGCGCGGAAAGAGGCGGTGGGCTGACGAGGATCCTGTACACGATGTCGCGAAATTGGCTTCGGTGGAAACTTTCCTTGCGAAGAAATGTAAACGCACCATAATCTGTGAGCGCAGTGACAGCCAATTCAACGGTTGCAAAACCAGTGAGAAGAATCGCGCGGCAATTGGGGTCAAGGCGGCGGATGGAATCAAGCACGCGCAAACCATCCACGTTGTTGTGATCGTTCGGCGAAAGTGAAAGATCCACGACGGCGAGGCGATGCGGCTGGGCTTTGAGCGCAAGAGCAGCGGCATCCACACTGCTGGCAACATCCACTTCAAGGCCGCAATCTGAAATGATCTCGCTCAGAATTTGCTGCCAGGAATTATCGTCATCCACAACAAGGGCACGCAGGGCTTGCGGCGTCATAATTGATTCTCCACGCGCGGCAGGCGCAAAATAAATTTCGCGCCATGCTGGCCGTCGCTTTCGACAACCACAGAACCGCCAAGGCGCGTCATCAGCGTTTTCACCCACCAAAGACCGAAGCCCAACTTGCCAGGCTGCACACCAGCCCGCCCTGAAAAATTCAGTTCAAAAATTTGGTTATGCAATTCAGGCGGAATGCCAGGCCCGTTATCGATCACAGAGACCTCCACCCAATCCACACCCGCATGGCCGCGAATGGTGACGCTTCCATTTCCATTCATGGCAGCGTTTGCATTTTCAATTAAGTTTTTGAAAACAAAAGTAAGGCTTTGTCCGCTGGCTTTAACCATCGGCAGCGCATCCAATTCTTCAACGATGATCTGCAAACTCGGCAGGATCTGCACTCCGCGAATCGCATCTGCAACGCAAGTGGCAATGCGAACATTTTCCATGCGAATGGGACGCAAGTGCGAAAGATTTTCCTGAACGATCTGCATTGCCTCCATTGCGCTGCGTTCGATCTCACTCAGGCTTTTATTGAGATACGCATCGCTTTCAAGCACCTTGCTGTATTTATCTTGAATGCCTTGCACCCGCACAGGGATAATGCCAACTTTGTTGTTCATGTTGTGCAGCAGGTTCGCTGAGATGTCACCCACCGCGGCGAAGGTCTCTGCCGTCCAATGCTGTTCCTGTGACTTGCGCAATGCCTGTTGACGCGACTCATTTTGAACAGCGAGCACGGCATAGTTGGCGAGACATGCCAACACTTTATTATCCCATTCAGACTTTGCGCTTCTCGCTTCGCGCGCCCGTATCTGCGTAGAACACCCCAAACATTCCCAACGCCTTTGCATCTTCTCCTGCATGCAAGGGTAATGTAAATAAATTGGGAGAATTGATCTCATCGCCATGAAGCACGCCATCAGAGGATGCAAGCTGTAATTGTCCCTGCTCATTGTTCAACCAAATTCCACTTGAAGACGAATTCAGCAGATCATTTGCCATCAAACAAAGCTGGTCGAGAACCTTCAGGCTTGGCTGCGAGATCAGTAATTGAGCCGCTTCCTGTAAAGCATCCAACAAGCGGACTTCTTGAATAGCGGTAATGGCATGCGTTGCCAACGACTGGAGCATGTGACTGTCATCCTCAGTAAAGCCGCTGACTTTTGGGCTTTCCAAATTCAGCACACCTTCCAAACGTCCGCTGGCGTTGATGAGCGGCACGCACAACTCGGAACGCATCTCCAATTTTGAATCCAATGGATAATAGATCTCAGACCATTGCTTGTCGCGCAGGTCACGGATGAGCAATGGCTGACGAGTCCGCGCTACATGCGCCATCACACTCGCGCCATTGACAGGCAGCATTTCCACAAGCGGTCTTTCCAAATGCACCGAGCTGACCGCGCGAGTGACCAGAAAGTCGCCGCTCTTATCCAGCAGACGGAAAATGCCATATTGGGCATTGGTCAATTCGAGGGCAAATTCAAGGATCGATTCAAGGGTTTCTTCAAGGCGCAAACGGGAGGAGATGAGCATCCCTGCATGGCGCAGGCGGTTCAATTCATTTTCTTTTTGCGCAAGGTTGCGTTTGATCCCCGCAATGTGGCGGGCATGGAAGATCGCCATCGCCGCCTGATTGACAAAATTATCCAACATCAATTGTTCGATCTTCGTGAACTCGCGTTTTTCGTACAGATAAATATATAAAATCCCCACAGCCTGCTCGGCAACGATCAGCGGGAAGCAGCCCACCGCATTCACGCCCAACGCCGCATGAAAGGGATGCACATCCAGATCATGTTCTTCGTACGATAATGTTCGGCGTCTGCGCTCAATGGTGCGGAGGCCGATTCCGCCAGGACGCGGGGCATCGTCCAAATATTCTGGATTTTTGGAAAGGGCGTGTCCCTCAGCCTGAGCAGAGACTCGCGACTCTGCTTCAAACCTGCCCGTGTCCTGATCGTATGTGTAGATCACCGCCGAAGACCCAGGCACCACGCGGATGGCACTCTCCACAATTAACTGCAAACTGACGCCGCTGTTGTTCGCGTCTCCTGGGCCAATGTGATTGATCGCATCACTGATCTGGTTCAGGCTGGCGAGGACTTCAAGCAGTTTTGATTCGTTAATTTCGGGAGGAGGCTGTCTTTTTTCCATTAAAGTAATTCTAACTGATATGCATGGTGCGGACGGTCTTTTTTGTACACAGGCAAATACGAATGTATTCTGTGCATGGCAAATATTTACACCAGACTCTGGGCGGTTTGTAAGCCAAGTTGAATGGCGAAGTACACCATGGCGGCGCCGCAGGTGAGATTGACCCAGCGGAAGAAATTATTCGTCATCCACTGTTTGCCCCAGGCAACGAGCCCTGCCATGACAAAGCACCACAAGATCGCGCCAGCCAGAAAGCCAGTGAAGAAGATGGCAAAATGAATTGGCTGCGGCCCACCTGTGATGGATGCAAAGACGGTCGTGCCAAGACCTGTCCAAAAAACGATGTTGAGCGGATTGCCGAGGGAGAGAAATGCGCCGCTGGCAAAATCTCCATGCGCAGATGTGGACTCGGAAGTGCTCAGTCCATTGCCGTGGCGGGCATCTTTGAAGGCATCCCATGCGAGTTTGAGCATGAGCAAAATGCCGATCAAACTCAGCGTGGTTTTGGCGATGGGGTTTTGAATGAGGAAGGCAAGACCTGTCAGCGCGATGATGGCCCAGGTCGTGTCACCCACGAGGGAGCCGAATTGAACATACAAGGCAGGGATAAATCCACGGGCAGAACCGCGGCGAACCGTCTCAGCGGTGATGATGCCAGGCGGAGCGCAGAAGGAGATCGCGAGAATGAATGAGGAAATAAAGAGTGTAGTGTGCATAAGTATGATCACAATTGGGTGCGGTAACACTCCGTAGGTTAGAAAAAGGCGACAGCTGGTTACAGGCCCATTGGTCTGCAACCAGCTGTCAGTGTACGCGAAGCGTGAAGCGGCTTACAGTCGGTTAGGCATCAAAGTACATGACGTATTCGTGCGGAGTTGGGCGCAGGCGAATTGCATCCACTTCGTGGGTACGCTTGTATTTGATGTATTCCTCGAGGAGGTCAGGAGTGAAGACGCCGCCCTTGAGCAGGAAGTCGTGATCGGCTTCGAGAGCATCGAGCACTTCGCCGAGGCTGGAAGGAACCTGCTTGATGAGCTTCTTCTCTTCTGCGGGCAGTTCGTACAGGTCGCGATCTTGAGGCTGACCAGGATCGATCTTGTTCAAGACACCATCGAGACCAGCCATGAGGATGGCAGAGAACGCGAGGTACGGATTGCTGGTGGCATCGGGCGCGCGGAATTCGACGCGCTTTGCCTTGGAGCTTTTGTTCGCAGGAATGCGGCAGATGGCCGAGCGATTGCGCTGTGAGTAAGCGATATTGACGGGTGCTTCATAACCAGGGACGAGGCGGCGATAGGAGTTGGTGGTCGGCGAAGTGAGCGCGAGCAAGGCAGGAGCATGCTTGAGCAAGCCGCCGATATAGTAAATAGCTGTTTGGGAAAGACCTGCATACCCCTTCTCATCAAAGAAGACGTTCTTGCCGTCTTTCCAAAGTGAAGAGTGAACATGCATACCAGAGCCGTTATCACCGAAGATGGGCTTGGGCATGAAGGTGACGGTCTTGCCGTTCTGGCGAGCTACATTCTTGATGATGTACTTGTAGAGCAGGAGATCATCAGCCATGCGGGTGAGCGTGGTGAAGTGCATGGACATTTCGCTCTGACCAGCGGTGGCGACTTCGTGGTGATGCAAGTCCATTGAAACGCCAGCAGCTTGCATGGCAAGCATAAATTTGTTGCGCAGTTCCTGAAGGGTATCAGTTGGGGTGGTCGGGAAGTAGCCGCGCTTCGGCTGGATCTGCCCGCCCTTGCTGCCTTCGCGGTTGCTGCTCCACCAACCTTCTTCCGATTCGATGGAGAAGGATGATTCATACGGAGTAGATGCGTAGCGAATGCCGTCGAAGACGAAGAACTCCGCCTCAGGCGCGAAATAGGCTGTTTCGGCGAGACCCGTGCTTTTTAAGTACGCTTCAGCTTTTTGTGCCACATAACGCGCATCGCGAGAATAGGGTTCTTCGGTGAACGGGTCAAAGACGTTGCAGGAGATCACCAAAGTGGGAGTGATGGCTGTGGGGTCAACGAAAGCAGTCTCGGGGTCAGCCTTGAGGAGCATGTCTGATTCGTGAATTTCCTGAAAGCCGCGAATGGATGAGCCGTCGAAGGGAATGCCTTCGCTGAAGAAATCCTCTGTCAGACGCTGAACAGGCATGGTGAAATGCTGCCAGGTACCAGGTAAGTCAATGAAGCGCAGGTCCACAACCTGAACGCCTTTTGCCAATTCCAAAACTTCTTTAATTGTCTTTGCCATAATTGCTTCTCCTTACAATGTTTTTTGGTGTCGTATAGGGCGGGATTATATGGGTAGGGTTCGGGTAGGTCTATTACCCAAACGGGTACTTAAAAATAAAACATGGCGACTGGTAAAAACCAATCGCCATGTACCCCCTCTGAAGGGGTCTACCAAGGAGATCATTCGAGAAACAGCCCAGGACAAGGCTGATCCTGCCTACTTAGGTACTGCATTGCCGCAAGCAACGAGCGGATTATAGGCAGGAGACATGCTCAAGTCTATTCCCTAAATGGGTACTTTTATGTCGGCACAAAAAACATGGCGACTGGAGCACTCCAATCGCCATGAGCTTCCCCATTCGGGGACTACCAAGGAGAGTATTAACAGTCGAAGAAGATGACTGGTCTACCTAATCTGTTGTGGCAGGATGTGCCGAGAAGCCAGGTTTGCTTACTTCAGGCGCATCCACATCCTGCGGTTCCCAATCCACGGGATACCCCACTGCACCCATTTCCGAAATATCCAAGCCTTGCAATTCCACTTCGCGGGAAACGCGCAAGACTTTGAATGCAGCAAGCACTTTGAAGAATACATAAGAGAGGCCAAAGACGAAGGCAAAGATACTGGTCACTTCGGCAAGCTGTGCAAAGATCTGAGTAGTGCCGCCATACAGCAAGCCTGTCACTGCGGATTCAACCCCATTCCATGCGGCGGTGTCAGGGTTGCCATTGGCAAAGATACCGACAGCCAGCACACCCCATGCGCCATTGAACAAATGAACAGGGACAGCGCCCACGGGATCATCGATCTTGAGTTTATCCAGCAAGGCGGTTGCCCAGCACACGATCACACCAGAGACCAGACCGATCACAACGGCAGCCCACGTATCCACAAAAGCACAAGGTGCAGTGATGGCGACCAAGCCAGCCAAAACCCCATTGACCGATAATGCAGGATCTGGTTTCTTGGTTGGGCCAACCAGCCATGCATACGCCATGGCTGAAACGCCGCCCGCCGCGCCTGCCATGAGTGTGTTGATGGCAGCGATCACCGCAAGGTTACGAAATGCGCCGACAAATCCCAAGGACGAACCAGGGTTGAAGCCAAACCAACCGAAGAACAAAATGATCGTTCCCAAAATTCCAAGCGACAGGTTATGACCAGGGATCGTATTGGCCGAACCATCCTTGTTGAACTTTCCAATGCGCGGGCCGATCACGATCGCACCAGCCAAGGCAATTGCGCCGCCGATCAAATGCACCACGCCTGAACCAGCAAAGTCCACTGCGCCGTTACCAAGCCCGGCCGCGCGTCCCAAATTCTGCAGCCAGCCGCCGCCCCAAACCCATCCGCCCGCAATCGGGTAAATGATCATGCTGACCCACAAACTCATGAACACAAAACCAACAAACTTCAATCGCTCCGCCATCGAACCTGTCGGAATGGTCGCGGCCGTATCCATGAAAACCATTTGGAAGAGGAAGAAAGCCAGAACGCCAGCATTTGCACCAAGGCCGCCCAAAAGAAAGCCGCTTCCGCCAAGGAAACCATATTGACCAAAGCGGATGAGAGGAGTCGCGAGCAAGCCTGACCAATCACCGAGGGTAATGGGCGAATGAGCCCACTCGCCTCCAACCGCGCCGACAGTTGATACTGCTGGAAAAGCAGCATTTACCGCGCCGAATTGAAAAGCAAAACCAACCAACCAGTAGCCCACCGCACCAATGCAGAAGACCATCATATTCATCATCATGGTGTGAGCGACGTTCTTGTTGCGGGTGAAACCAGTTTCCACCAAGGCAAAGCCTGCCTGCATGAAGAAGACGAGGAAACCGCCAACGATCATCCACAAGATGTTGATGCCCAAGGTCAGGTCAACTACTTCGTCTGACGGCGGCGTGCCATCCTGTGCAAAAGCGGGAGTGACGAAGACCAGAGCCATCACCATCACCAGAGACAAAATCCATACCCAGCGTTTTTTTATGTAATTCATTTCTCTCTCCTAGAATTAAGATTTTTATTTCAAGGTATCGGCGAACACCGTTATGCAACCAACGAATTAGTACCAGCCCCAGTGACCTTTGAGCATGACAGACAAAGAGGCAAATAGCATCGCAAGGATGGTGGGCGGAACCGCCACAACCAGCCAACGCTTCCAGCCGATGGAACCGTGATTGCGTTCCATGAATGAGTAAGCCACCACATTTGCAGATGCGCCAATTGGTGTCAGGTTCCCGCCAATATCAATTCCCAGCGCCAGCGACCAGACCATCAGGCCGAGAGCGGGCATCCCAGGGATGGCGGCCAGATCTTTGAGCACGTAGCTCATTGCCAATGCCAGCGGGACGTTATCCACAATTCCGCTTGCCAGACCAGGCAGCCAATGTAAGGCCATCACCAGTCCACTGTGATTGGTTGTGGACACATCAGCCAAGCCTTGAGCCATGGATTTAAAAATGTCGATCTTTTCCAAACCACCGATCAGCACAAATAAACCAGCAAAGAAAAGGATGCTTTCGCCATCCACTTTGAGGACAGCCTTTTTGCGGTCCACACTTTTCATAACGAGCAAGGCAATGCCCGCAGGGACAAGAGCAGCCATCGCGGCGTTGATGTGAAAACCAGTCAAGTCACTCAGCGGGATGTGAAGCACGAGCAAGATCACTGCCGCTAGAAAACCGATCAGCCCAACGCGAGTCAGATGCGCGTGCATGGGTTCGTTGTGGAGGGCTTCAATTTCGGTGATGGTCGCATCGGTCAGCAGGTCATGGGCATCCATCAAAGATTTGCGATTGGTGAGGTAGAACATTCCAAGCAAAAGAAGCGCCGCAATCGCAGAGATCGGGCCAGTGTGGGTAATGAAATCAGCGAAGTTAAATCCAAGGGTTGTACCGAGAATTACGTTGGGAGGGTCGCCAACCAACGTTGCGGCGCCGCCCGTATTCGCCGCGCAGACTTCTGCGATCACCAACGGAACGGGGTCGAGTTTCAGCAATCGGCAGAGTTGCAGCGTGAGAGCGGAGAGGAACAACATAACGGTGATGCTGTCCATGAACATAGCCATGACAGCCGCGAAGATGATCAAAATCACGAAAAGAGCGACGGGGTGATAATTTACCTTCTTGAGAGATTTCATCGCCAGCCATGTGAAAAAGCCAGCTTCCTGCAAAATTGAAACCAGAGTAAACATACCCGCGAGAAGTCCCAGGGTTTCCCAATTGATATAGGACAATGCTTCCATGGGGCTGAGGATGCCGAAGACGATCAGCAACCCTGCGCCAAGCAAAGCCACATAATGACGGGGAAACTTTTCACTTGCAATCGCTATGTATGCCAAAATGAAAATGGTCAAAGTGAAAAACATGGACTACCTCGCTTTCTAAAATTTGAAGAACGTTTTGTAGTTCTTATTCTATGGATTTGAAGCAGTACGCCTATTACCCCTACGGAGTATTTTGACTGGACAACCTGTTGAATTACAGGTTTCGAGCGAATAATTTCCTACCCAAATGGAGCATATCGCATGAAAAATAAAAAATGACCTGTGAATATTCACAAGTCACTTCAAATATATGTTTAACTCGTCATTTTATGCAATGTCATTCTGAGCGAAGCGAAGAATTTCGGATGGAGAGAGTAGAGACCCTTCGCTCCGCTCAGGGAATCATAGTTACTCCGTTGCGAATTTCTGCTCTTCCTGCTGCCCCAACGGAACCACGCGGACAAAGGTGCTCTTCCAATCCACAAGCAGATCAATAGCCTTTTGAGCTTCATCAGCTTGATGATTGTGTTTTAGTTCGTCTGCATAGATCGTCAGAAGTTCACGCAGATTTTGCAGGTCACTCTCGCCCACTTCCTGTACAGATACTTTTGCGCCTTTTCCCAAGCGACGCTGGATGGCGGCTTGATCAAAATTGAGATGCGGCTGTAAGCGGAGATATAACACGCCGCCCGTCATGCCTGCGCACATCCACGGGCCAGGGTCGCCCAAGACCAGCACACGGCCTGAGGTCATGTATTCGCACAGGAAGCCTTTCACATTGGAGCGCGCGCCGATAAAGCCGAGGCTGTCATTGAGCGGCTTGAGAATTTCACCGCCGATGATCACATCCGCGCCAGAGAGACGGATGCAGGCGCGTGAGTCCGCGTTGCCTTGCACGATGACCACGCCGCCCGTGCCGCCATACGCAAGGCTTTTCCCAACCGAGCCGTCGATCAACTTGCCATCATGGTTGTAGCCTTTCATGATGACCACCCGCCCGCCAGAGATGCCTTTCGCAACCCCATCCTGTGCGCCGCCTTCGACGAGGATGTGAACGGGGTCGGCATTGTACGCGCCGAGTCCATTGCCTGGGACGGAACTGCTGACGAAGTGCAGCGATGTGCGCGGCACGGAATCTGTTTCAACATTATCAAGCGGCTGCAGCCATGTTTCCCTGTGACCGCCCTGACCGCCATGTCCAGGCGACCAATTCCAATTATTGCGGAAGCGTGTGAGAGCGCCCGTGAGATGCGTGCCGAGGGCGCGGTCAACGGGAGTCACTTTATCATCTTCAAACAGAATTCTATCCTGCCGATACGTGGTGAAACTTTCCATCACCAAATTGGAGATGACCGTGGTCAGATGATTGCGCGGACGATGCAACGGGCCGCGGTCAATGGTCAGCATTTCATTCATCGGTAAAGAAATCGGAATGGGAGCCGCAGACAAATATTCACCAATCGGGATAAGCATTTGAGCAAGGTCAATTTTTTCGTGATGCGAAATTTGCACGAGCAAATCAGAGCGGCCAACAATATCCTGTGAATTTTCAAAACCAAGTTTGGATACGATGTCCTTCACGCCTTCGCCCAAGCCTGTGAAGACGTTGACCAAGGCTTGCGTGGCCTGCTCGATATCACGCGGGACAAAATGCTTGATGCCCTGACTAAACGCCTCTTCCTTCGTTTCAAGCTGGGTGGTGATTCCCGTGTGGCATGTGCCACTCTGACAGTCTCTACAGATCGTGCAGCCGATGGCAACCATCGCCAGCGTGGCAAAGCCAATTCGATTCGCGCCGAGGCACATCAGCTTGACCGTGTCCGACGCGGAGCGGACTCCACCGTCAGCCCAGATTTCTACTTTGGAGCGCAACCCTGCCTCCGTTAAAGCACGATGCGCTTCCACGATTCCAATTTCCGCAGGCAGGCCAACATGTCGCAATGAATGTTGGCGGGCGGCACCCGTTCCTCCATCAAAACCAGTGAGATAAATAATATCGGCTTCGGCTTTGGCAACACCGACGGCGATAATGCCGATGCCAGGCACAACAGGAATTTTGACCGCGACACGCGCCTTGGGATTGATGGTCTTGAGTTCCTCGATAAATTGCGCGAGGTCTTCGATGGAATAAATATCGTGATTGTTGGACGGCGAGATGAGGTCAACGCCCTTTTGCGAATGACGCGCCGCCGCAACTTTGGAAGTGACCTTGCGTGCAGGCAGATGCCCGCCTTCACCAGGCTTCGCGCCCTGCCCAACTTTTATTTCCAAAAGATTCGTGGCGTTGATGGTTTCCGCCGTGATGCCGAAACGACCCGACGCAATTTGAATGCCGCGATTGAACGGATACTTGCCGAGCAGGTCAGGGATTTCGCCGCCCTCGCCGTTGAGCGAAAGCATGTTCAAACGAAACGCGGCTTCGGCATACGCGCGATAAGCCGTTTCACCCTGCGAGCCAAACGACATGGACGCAATCAGGAACGGGAGTTTGTGCGATGTGATTCCGAGATTGACATTATTGGATTCAATGGAAGTTTGTTCGGGATAACGAAAATCCAGAATGTGGCGGATGGTGACAGGGTTGGCTTTTGCCGTGGTCTGCGTGTGCGCCTCATACTCACCCCAGCCTGATTCGCCCTTCCCAAGCTTTCCCGCCGCCTTCCAGATTTTTGGATAAAAATGATTGACGCGCGAAAGTTCGCCGCGGCCTGCGCTGTGATACGCCTGTGTACGTTGCTCCGTGTCGGCGTCAATATCATTCCACTTCAAGCCGCCTTGTTCTGAGCCGCCATAATTTTTCACACCCAACGCGAAAGCGACAGGATTGCTCAACCCGATGCTTGAGAATAATCGTCCATAGCCGCGCGCTTCATGGATACCCATTGTGCTGATACATTTTTCAATGCCAGAACGCAGCGCCTTGAACGTTTTCTTTAATCCTTCGGTTTCTTCTTCATCGTTTGTGGCTTTGACCGCTGCCTCAAAAATCAAGTAAGGTGAAATCGCATCCGCGCCCATGCCGATACACATGATGACATCATGCAAATTGCGGATGGCTCCGCTGCGCACGACCAGCCCCACCTGTCGGCGCAGATTCACCGCTGATTGGGAAGCCATCAGGCTGAGGTCTATTTTTCCGCTGTCATTTATTGGCAGCGGCGTGGATGAAGATTCTGAAGAGGAAAGTTCTGCAAATGTTTTACGAAGCGCAAGGTCAATGACACTGAGCGCGAGAATGGGGTCAACCCATCCGTTTTGATTCTGGAATGCGGCGGAGTCATCCAACAGCAGGAGCTTCGCCCCGTTGCGGACAGAATCAATGGCGGCCTGCGCGAGACGTTCCAAGGCTTGAGCCGTTGTCTCTCCAGGCAATGTGACCGTTTGCAAATGACCAAGCTGCTCATTCGGAAAACGGCTCGTCAACTGACTCAGTGTGGGATAACCTGTTTTCAAGCCAGCGCTGACCGAATCCAGCAAAATCGGCGTTTCAAGCGTAAACGTGGATTCTTCTCTTAGCTCATTGGGCACGAGCGGCGGACGCGAACCGATAATCGTTTGTGTGGAAAAATGTTCCACTTCACGCTCGCGGTCAATGGCGGGATTTGTGACCACCGCAACCGCCTCTTTGAAATAGTCCGCGATATTTTGGCGTTCGGTGGAAAGAGAAGCCAGCGGGCCGTCAAAGCCGAGCGAGCTGATCGGGTCAATGCCATTCTTGGCAAGTTCCTGAACCCATTCGCGGTCTTCACGTCCCCAGCCGAAAGCGGAGAGACGATTGTCCAAGTCCACTGTGGGCTGGACATTGCTTTCGCCATTCTCTGTAATTTCCAATGGCAACGGCGGATGAGCAAGCCGCTTGTTTAGCGTTTCAAGTGAACCGAATCTGCGCATGGTCAGGTTCAACATGCGCTGTTGAATGGCGGGATAATCAAAGACTTCCACATTTCGTCCGCGGTGAATGCGCACGCGCATTTTTTCACCAGGCGAAAGCGGAATTGGGTCAACAACCATATCGTCCAGATGGTAGACGCCCTTCTCCGAGGAGAAGAAATATTCCTTTTCCGTGTCACCAAACCAGAGCGGGCGCAGACCGAGCGCATCCACGCTGAAAACACATTCATCGCCAAAGCGGGAGATGATCCCCGCAGGGCCTTGCGAGTACGGGCCAAAGGCCTGGCGATAATATTTATAAATTGTCTGTAATTCAGGGGAAAGTTTTTCCACTTCACTGAGGATGGGCGGGAAAGCCAGTTCCAGTGACTCAGTCAACGAGAAGCGATAATGATGAATCAACGTGGAGAGCAAACGGTCGAGGTCTTGTGAGTCGCTTCCGCTTTCCACCAAATTGACGCCGAGCATTTCGGCCTGTTCACGCAAACGGGCAATCGTGTTTATCTCGCCGTTGTGTCCAATCAAACTAAAAGGCTGGACGCGTTCAAAACTCGTAGCCGTATTGGTTGAATAACGCGCATGTCCAATCGTGATGGCGGTGGTGAAATCAGGGTTGCGCAGTTCAGGGAAATATTGATACAAAGTTTCAATCGAGCCGCGCACTTTGTAAACGACCACATTGCTGGAAAGCGAAGCAATGGCGACGTTCGTAAATTTTTCAATGTGAAGCGCAAGGTCAAAGAGAGTCCGCTCTACGTTTTCCAATGGGCCGTTATGCACCATGCCCGAAATCTGCCAAAGGTGCGGAACCTGCTGACGCGCCATTTTTCCAAGCGCCTGCAAACGCGTGGGAGTTGGGCGCTCCAACAGCAGGTCAATATCTCTTTCCTTGAGCATGTTGATAATTTTGGTTTTGACGCCTTGAACATCCGCTTCCGTATTTGGAATCATCAAATGTCCCACAAAGAAGCGGCGGTCTTCCGCAAGCCAGCCAGGTTTTCCCGCCTGCTCCAACGCCTGCGACCACAACACGCGCGGAATGTCGGTCATCACGCCGATGCCATCCCCTTCCCCGTTGACCTCGCCAGAGCGATGTCCCATGATGCTCAATGCAGCCAATGCACGTTTCAAATTTCCATGCGTCGCTTCACCATTCTTGCGAACTGATGCGACCAACGCGCAGGCATCACGTTCATCAAGCCAGGTCTTTGTGTGAGGAGATGTCAACCAGTTGAATGAACTGGAATGTGAATCATTTGCAGATTCATTGTCAACATTTTGGAATTGAACTTTATTTTTCATGGCATCACCTTATGGTTGAATGGTCAAAAGTTAATTCCATCCATCATAGGGCAATAAATAGATAATACTATTCCCCATACGGGTACTCATTAACAATCTGCGCCTCTCAAATGGGTAATATATAAACCAATGAAATTCCTCTATGTTTTATTTTGATAATCAATGCAGTAATCTGAAAGATGATGCAAGATAATGAACGAACTTGCAGAATGTGTTTGAGCAATTAATAAAGCTTGGAATTCTTTCTCAAGCACTTGTCTAAACAATAATAAATGAGGTGCTATAATCGGCGGAATTTACCGCCCAAAAATCTGCGGTATTTTGCAGGAGCAAACTTTTTATGAAATTAGCTACTCTCGTTTTACAAGATGGAACCGTGATCGAAGGTCAAGCCTTCGGCGCGGAAACAGACGCCGTGTTTGAGTTGGTATTCAACACCAGCATGACTGGCTATCAGGAAATTTTGACCGACCCCTCGTATCGTGGACAAGGTGTACTTTTTACCGTGTCGCACATCGGGAATGTTGGCATCAATTTGGAGGATGATGAATCAGCAAAGCCGCAGGTTTCTGCTGCTGTCATCCGCTCCTTGAGTCCCGTAGTGTCGAACTGGCGTTCGGCACTTTCTTTATCTGACTGGCTCACTCAACACGGAGTCCCAGGCATCAGCGGCGTGGACACGCGCTGGCTGACTCGCAAACTCCGCGATGGCGGCACACAAAAAGCGGCGCTTTCCACAAAGGGAACGTCTCCAGAAAAGTTGCTTGCAATGGCGCGTGACTGGGCGGGACTTGATGGCCGCGACATGGTGAAGGAAGTGACTTGCGAAGAGAGTTATCGGTGGGTTGATGATGAGGGAAGCAAGTGGGTAAAACCAGTGACCAGTGATCAGTTATCAGTGGTCAGTCGTCAATGGTCAGTCGTCGCATATGATTTTGGAATTAAAGAAAATATCCTTCGCCACCTTTCAAGTTATGGCGCGAATGTGACCGTTGTCCCTGCGGATACAACTGCAGATGAAGTGCTGGCAATGAAACCCGATGGAGTCTTTCTCTCCAACGGCCCTGGCGACCCTGCGGGCTTGCCCTACGCTGTCGAAGCCGTGAGCGGACTCATCGAAAGCGGCGTGCCAATGTTTGGCATTTGTCTCGGTCATCAGCTCATCGGGCGCGCGCTCGGTGCAGATACACACCGCCTCAAGTTTGGACATCATGGCGGGAATCATCCCGTTCAATATTTGCCGAATGGCGAAGTTCTCATCACCGCCCAAAACCACAACTACTGCGTCACAGAAGGTGACTTGAACAAAGACGAAGTGGAAATTACATATAAAAGCCTGAACGACGACTCGCTCGAAGGGTTGCGAATGAAAAACAAACCTGTATTTAGCGTGCAGTTCCATCCCGAGTCCGCGCCTGGTCCGCATGATGCGCATGATATCTTTGGCGAATTTTTCAAAATGATTGGGGGTAAATAATTATGAAGCGTACAGATATTCATACAATTCTTGTCCCTGGTTCTGGCGCTATTGTTATTGGTCAAGCCGCGGAGTTTGATTACTCTGGCACGCAAGCCGTGAAAGCCTTGAAAGCCGAAGGCTACCGCGTGGTCTTGGTCAACTCGAATCCCGCCACCATTATGACCGACCCCGAAATTGCAGACGCAACTTACATTGAACCGCTCACTGTCGAAGCACTTGAAGCCATCATCGCGCAGGAAAAACCTGACGCCATGCTTCCCACTGTCGGCGGGCAAACGGGATTAAACCTCGCGCTCGCCCTCAGCGAAAATGGCGTGCTTGAAAAATATGGCGTGCAACTTATCGGCGCGAATCTTTCCGCCATCAAAGCCGCTGAAGACCGTTTGCTTTTCCGTGAGACCATGCAAAAAGTTGGCATCCCCATTCCGCATGGCGGCGCAGCATATTCGTTTGCAGAAGCCGAAGAAATCATCAAACAGACTGGCTATCCAGTTTTAGTCCGCGCTTCGTTTGCGATGGGCGGCACAGGTGCATCGTGGGTCTATGAACCCGCTCAACTTCAAGAAGCAGTCCGCAGCGCAATTTCTGAATCGCCAATTGGTCAGGCATGGCTTGAAGAATCCGTTCTCGGTTGGAAAGAATATGAACTCGAAGTCATGCGCGATAAAGCCGATAACTTTGTCGTCGTCTGCTCCATCGAAAATCTCGACCCGATGGGCGTTCACACAGGCGACAGCATCACCGTCGCGCCCGCGCAAACGCTCACCGACCGCGAGTATCAAATCCTGCGCGACCTTGCTCATCGCGTGCTCACTGCCGTTGGCGTGGAAACAGGCGGCTCGAATGTGCAATTCGGCGTTGACCCGAAAACGGGTCGCGTCGTTGTCATCGAAATGAATCCGCGCGTCAGTCGTTCGTCCGCGCTCGCCTCCAAAGCCACGGGCTTTCCCATCGCCAAACTCGCCGCGCTCGTCGCCGTCGGCTACACCCTCGACGAAATCACCAACGACATCACAGGTCAAACCAAAGCCGCCTTCGAACCCTCGCTCGATTATGTCGTCGTCAAAATTCCGCGCTGGGCGTTTGAAAAATTTCCCAGGCGTGGATTCGACTCTCGGCCCGCAAATGAAATCCGTCGGCGAGTCGATGGCATTGGGACGCACCTTCCCCGAAGCCTTGAACAAAGCGATTCAATCCCTCGAAATCGGTGTGGACGCACTCGACGCCTCTGGCCCTAACCGTGAGCTGGTCACTGAACCTGAAACATTCGCCACTCTGCAACACCCCACCGCCGACAGACTCTTCCGTGTCTATCGCGCCATTCAACAGGGAATGTCACTCGAAGAAATTTCCAAAGCAAGTGGATATGATTTGTGGTTCCTTGCTCAAATGAAGGAGATTAGTGACTGGGAATTAGTGATTAGGAATTGCAAGACCGAAGCCGACCTCAAACCATTTTGCGTTACGCCAAACAAATGGGCTTTGCAGACTCACACATTGCGCGCATTCTAAATTCATCCTTCATCATTCATCATTCATCCTTTCGGGAGTTACGGAAATCATTAGGAATATTACCTACATTCCAAAGAGTCGACACCTGCGCCGCAGAATTCGAATCACAGACACCCTATCTCTACAGCGCCTACGAAATGGAAGATGAATCCCGCCCGACGGATAAGCAAAAAATCCTCATCCTCGGCGGCGGACCAAACCGCATTGGTCAGGGAATTGAATTCGATTATTGCTGCTGTCAGGCTGCGTTTGCCTTGTCCAAGATGGGATACGAAACCATCATGTACAACTGCAATCCTGAAACCGTCTCCACCGATTACGACACCGCAGACCGTTTGTATTTTGAGCCGCTCACACTTGAGCATGTCCTCAACGTGATTGACCTTGAACAGCCTGTCGGCGTCATCGTCCAATTCGGCGGACAGACTCCGCTCAACCTCGCAGCAGGACTTGAAGCAGCGGGCGTGAAAATTCTCGGCACATCGCCGCACGCCATTCAACTTTCCGAAGACCGCGAAGAATTTGCGAAACTGCTCAAAGAGTTGGATATTCCCCAGCCAGAAAATGGAATTGCACGCTCCATTGAAGAGGCGCGTGTCATCGCTGAAAGAATTGGATATCCCGTTTTGGTGCGTCCATCCTTTGTTTTGGGTGGGCGAGCAATGGCGCTAGTTGAGTCCGAACCCCATTTGGCGGGCTTCATTCAAAGCGCAATTGAGGCGGCTCCTGGTCAACCGATTCTTATCGATAAATTTATGGAAGATGCTTTCGAAATCGATGTGGATGCACTCGCAGACGGCGAGCGAGTCGTTGTCGGGGCGATTATGCAGCATATCGAAGAAGCAGGCGTCCATTCGGGAGATGCGGCTTGTGTCCTGCCTCCGTATAAAGTCAGCGCCTATCATCTTGGGATCATGCGCGAATACACCGAACAGCTTGGTCTCGCCCTAGGCGTGCGTGGGTTGATGAACGTACAGTTCGCACTGAAGGATGAAGTTGTCTGTGTATTGGAAGTGAACCCGCGCGCCTCGAGAACTGTCCCCTACGCCAGCAAAGCCACTGGATTAAATCTCGCCTATGCCGCCGCGCAAGTGATGGCAGGCAGCAGCTTGGAAAGTCTCGGCATTTTGGAAGAACCGCGAGTGGATGGTTTCTTTGTGAAAGAGGCTGTCTTGCCTTTCAAAAAATTATCTGGCTCAAGTTCATTGCTCGGACCTGAAATGCATTCCACTGGTGAAGTAATGGGACACGCTTCGCACTTCGGGCACGCCTTCGCAAAATCACAAATTGCCGCAGGGACTGGTCTGCCACAAAGCGGCACAGTTCTGATTACAGTCAATGATTACGACAAAAGCTCAGGCCTGAAATTTGCGCGTGATCTGCACCGCCTTGGCTTCAAAATATGTGCCACACCGGGAACGGCCGCATTCTGCCAGAAAGCCAACCTGCCTGTGGAAGTTGTTCAAAAAGCACAGGATGGCTCCACTGAGATCGTAGACTTGATCCGTGCAGGGAAAATCCAACTGGTACTGAATACTCCGCTTGGCCCGCACGCCCACAGTGACGGAGCAGCGATCCGCTCAGCCGCAATCGCTATGAATGTGCCTCTGCTCACCACTCTCTCCGCGGCAATGGCGGCAGTCTCTGCCATTCAAGCATTGAACAAAAAAGAACTTAAATATCGCAGCTTACAAAGCCATTTTCAGTCAGGCGATTCGTCTTCGGCAGGTTAAAAAATACAGGTGCCTCATGCAAAGTCATGGCCTGCATAAGGCACTTAAAGTTTATCTTTTGCATCCGAAACTAATTGACTACACGCTACTTAATTTAAACGAACAACCCGCCATTTCTAGCGGGTTTAGCTGGGGAGCCTGGATTCGAACCAAGATACTATCCTCCAGAGGGATATGTCCTGCCGTTGGACGACTCCCCAAGACGGCCAACATTTTACCATTGTTTTCTTTCTTTGTGGGTAATTCTATGACCGCAGTTTACAGCATAAAATTATAGAAAAGGGAAATCACAATTACATTGGAGCGTATTTTATTTATACAGGTTCTATTTGCGGGCAGCACGGCGGGTATTGTCTTCGATATCCAGCAAGATCAACAGGGCCTGAGCAAAGGCTTGCAGGGCCACGTAAAAGATCACCCCAGCGAGGCTGGGCTGTAGCAGCCAGCCGATCTGCTGCATCAAATCTGTGGGGCCACCGATGTAGACAAGGTTACGGGAAAGTTGCAGGACGAATACTGCCATGCCGGTGATCAATTGATAGATATAGACCACCGCAACGATCCATGAGGCGATCTTCAAAAAGCGGGTCAGCCGTATCACGGCATCACGGTCAAAGTACGTGCCTGCAAAATTGGTTTTGTTTTGGTTTGATTCGGTCATGGGTACCTCCAGGGTGTGGTTATTATAAAGCAGTTATAATTGGCGTGCTATTCACCTGTAACGGTTTCAGGCAGGAAAATGTTCCTGAAACGCAATCAGGCTGAAGTTAAGAAAGAGGCGGTTTTTCATCCGCATAAAATCACTGTGAAGGTTGAGTCATCCATGAGTTCAGAAGAAGTTGTAAGTCGTATTCCCGCATTTATCCGTGAGGCGGTTGATGAAGATTTGAAGAATGGACGCTTCAAATACGTCCGCACGCGCCTACCTCCCGAGCCGAATGGATATTTGCACATCGGGCATGTCAAGGCATTTTTGATCGATTATTTCACCGCAAAGGAATTCGGCGGTGAGTTGTATTTGCGCTTCGATGACACGAATCCCTCGAAGGAGGAAACCGAGTTCGTGAACGCCATCGAAGATGATGCGAAGTGGCTCGGCATTGAATGGGCAAAGGTGACTTTTGCATCGGACTATTTTGATCTGCTCTATGAGTGGGCTGTGCGGTTAGTCAAAATGGGATTGGCGTACGTTGACGATCAGACTCAGGAGGAAATGAGTGCTGGACGAGGGACATTGCCCAAGGGGACAAAGTGGAGCGAGACCGAGTCTGCTATTCGTCCTGGGGTCGATTCTCCATACCGCAACCGCCCAGTCGAAGAAAGCCTTGACCTGCTGGAGCGCATGAAGAACGGAGAATTCCCCGAAGGCAGCCGTGTATTGCGTGCAAAAATTGACATGGCACATTCCAATATTTTACTGCGTGACCCTGTAATGTATCGCATCATGCATGTCCACCATCACCGCACAGGCGACAAATGGCACATTTACCCGATGTACGATTGGTCGCACGGACAGAACGACTCGATGGAAGGCGTCACACACTCGTTGTGTTCTAACGAATATATCATTCATCGCCCGCTGTACGAGTGGTTTCTGGAAAAACTAGAAGCCTTCCCTAGCAGGCAGATCGAGTTCTCGCGTCTGAATCTCACCTATGCCATGATGAGTAAACGCAAACTCCGCAAACTCGTTGAGATGGGCATGGTGCGCGGGTGGGATGACCCGCGCCTGACCACCCTGCGTGGATTGCGCCGCCGCGGCGTGACCCCTGAAGCCATTGTCAACTTCGTGACAGGCATTGGCGAGACCAACAACGATAGCTGGGTCGAGATGGCACAGTTCGATGCCGTCATTCGCGACGACTTGAATAAACGCGCGATCCGCCGCATGGCGGTGTTAAATCCGATCAAGCTGGTGATCGATAATTACCCTGAAGGCGAGTCGGAGGAATTGGACGCGATCAATAACCCCGAAGATCCGAATGCCGGTGCGCGCAAAGTGAAGTTTTCGAAGACAATTTATATCGAACAGGATGATTTCCGCGAGACTCCGCCGCCAAAGTATTACCGCTTGTATCCGGGGAACGAAGTGCGCCTGCGATATGCTTATTTCGTAAAATGCACACACGTGGTAAAGAATGATAAGGGCGAAGTGGTTGAAGTTCATGCCACGTACGACCCGACAACGCGCGGCGGGGATTCTGCCGATGGGCGCAAGGTGAAGTCCACAATTCATTGGGTTTCGGCGGAGCATGCCATTTCCGCGGAAGTGCGGATGTACGACCAGTTATTCAATGTGGAGCGGCCCGACGACGGTGAATTGGAAAGCATCATCAACCCCAAATCACTGGAAATCCTTGAGAACGCCTTTGTGGAACCCGCGCTTGCAGACGTAAAAGCTGGCGAAAATGTTCAGTTCGAGCGCGTGGGATACTTCTGCGCCGACCCTGACTCAACGCCTGAAAAACCCGTCTTCAATTTGACCGTGAATTTGAAAGACACTTGGGCAAAGCTGGAAAAGAAGAAATAAAACTTACCCATATCAAAAAAACGCTGCCTATCTCGGCAGCGTTTTTTTGATCATCGTCTACTCTATTTCCAAATAAAACTCAGCGGCATAGACAATGGCAGCATCGCTGTAACAATTTCGGGGTCGGGTTTTCCGCAGGTGTCATTGAGACAGTTACAATTGGCATCCATGGTGGTGCTTGGGCATGCCACGGAAACAAAACTCACAGTCCATGCACCTGTAAATTTGGCGGGCAGGAAAATGTAAAACATCCCTGCCTCGTCTGTAACGGCATCATCTCGTTTATCGCCTTGAACAGCGGCAAACCCGATACCGTTGACAGGTTTTCCGTTCACATCAAGGATCTGCCCAGTTATCGTCAGCACATCTGTAGGGTTGACCACAATCAGGTTGCGCTCATTTGGGCGACCTTCCAAGAAATCCTTCCCAACCCAACCGACAACACCCTCGTCGTTCACGACGTTCAGCCATTGTCCGCCCGGGGCTTTACCCAATACCTGTAACCTTGTCCCTTTTGCCAACACGCGGCTGACTTGAAACAGCCTGCCCGGATTCACCCGTAGATTGACATTTTCTGCATTGGTGAAAAAGAAATTCGTCCCACCAATCGGCGGCGTGGACGTGGCGGTAATCGAAACTGGGATTGGCGTGAAAGTGAGCGGGATCGGGGTAAATGTAGCCGAAATCGGCGTAGACGAAACCGCTGGCTCGGAATTCGGCATGGCGGTCAGTGTTTGCGCTACAACGGTGGCTAGCACATCGGGCGTCGGTGATGCAGGTGCAATGGCGTCACAACCTGCAATCGCAAAAAATACCAGCAGTGTAAAAGTAAACTTCAATGAAAGTGTGAATGGTTTTCTCATCGGCTCCTCTTTTCACCCATTGTAAGCGATTCGGTGACAACAAAAACCCGTCTGAGTTCAACGGTGCTATAATCAAAAGAGATAAAAGGAGTGACCTATGAATGAAGAAAAACGCAAGTCCATGAGAGATAAACTTCCGCCTGAGGCGTTGGAACATATGAAAGCCGCCCGTCAGGAAATGCGCAAGAGCATGGAAACCATCCTTCCGCCGGGTTTTCTTGAGCACCGCCGCGCAGCCCGCAAGGAAGCGTTGCTCGCCTTCCGCAGCCTGATCGACGCTGCGATCAAGAAAGACGGAAGAAAAATCCTCGTAAGCAAAAATCCCAGCCAGTTGGCTGGGATTTTTTTGTAAAGCCAATATGTGTCATGCGTGAACTACCGAAACGGACGCTTCCCTCTGGCAAGGAAAGCCGTGTAGAACAACGCCAAGATCGCGCCGCCGAACAATCCCTGCGCCAGCAAAACGTGACCGTCATACAAGATCGCGCCAGAGATCAGCAAACCAAGAAAAACAATCCCCCCCGTCAGCCGATTCAACGAACGCTCCAGGTAACTGATCTGAATATTAACCAGCGGCATCTGCACGTTCAATTCGCCGCGTTCGATGCGCCCGAGCACACGTTCTGTCCTGCCTGGGATGGCGATCAGGGTTTTGAGCAACTCTCCTGCTTCGTTCAGGAACACATCGAAGGTTGAGCCATTTTCGCCTTCGGTCAACTTCTTTGCGTAGGGCGCGAGTTGTAGCCACAAATTGAAATCGGCATTAAGCCCCGTACACATGCCCGATAAAATCCCGATCGTCCTGCCAAGCAGTAAAAGATTCTCAGGCAATTGAAACGGCATTGTCAGCATCAACTCGCGAAACTGTAAACCAAACTTCATCATCTCGTCATGGCGGATGCTGCGCAGTTCGTTCATGCTCATGCCCCAGAAACGGTCAAAGACCTGGGTGCTGGCTTCCTCCAACAATTTGATGTTCGCACTCGGAAGCAATACACCCAATGTTTGATATGCCTTGATCAAACGCGACGCATCCTGCAGGCCCACCGAGATCACTGCTTCACGCAAGCCTTCTACCAGCCGTTCAGGCATCCGCCCGACCATGCCGAAATCAATAAACGTCAAGCGGAATTTTGCAGTGCCATCTTCATTCTTCTCATGCAGCGGAGAAACAAACAAATTCCCAGGGTGTGGGTCGGCATGGAAAAATCCGTCCTCAAAAATCTGCTTCAAGTACGTGGCAAGCAAACGGTCCGCAACAGCGCCGCGGTTGATTCCTGCGGCGGTAATAGCTTCGTAATCCGTGATCTTGATCGCAGAGACATCCTCCAGCGTCAGCACACGGCGACTGGTACGAGTCCACACCACACGCGGGACGTAAACGTTCTCGTCTCCCTTGAAGTTGGTTGCAAAGGCCTCGGCATTTTTCCCCTCTGACAGATAATCCACTTCCTCGCGGATGGTGGCTGCGAATTCCTCGACGATAGCAGGCACATCGGCGCGGTCGCTGACGGGACGATAACGCTTCAGCCAGCCGCCCACCACCCGCAGCGCGGACATATCCACATCCACGATCTGCTCAATATTGGGACGCAGAACCTTCACGACAACATTTTCGAATCCGACTGTCTCTGCTTCATGCGGAAATAATCGGGCGCGATGAACTTGTCCCAACGAGGCGGCAGCGATGGGCGCCTTCTCAAAGACGAGAAAAACCTTATCGAGGGCAGAACCAAGTTCCAGTTCGGTTTGGACGCGGATCGATTCATAATCCACAGGCGGCACTTCATCCTGCAATCCTGCCAGTTCGTCGGTGATCTCAGGCGGCAAAACATCCAGCCGCGCGGAGAGGAATTGCCCGACCTTGATCATCACGCCGCCAAGATGAATCGCCAGCGCGCGAAAGCGAATCGCGATGCCGCGCAGCCGCTGTGTACGTGAGTTTCTTCCGAGAAACCCCAAGCCAATGCGCGACAGGAAAATATCCCAAAAAATGATGCTCACAGTGACGCGGGCAAAGAATAAAACAATGCGCCAATAACGCATTCGATACTTATTTTTCATAAAGCCTCCGTAGGAGCATATTGTAGTCCTTTTGGAGTGATCACAAACCTGACGAACATCCACGAAAGTATATGACCCGCATCATTGCAAAGCGGATTAAATAAATTCTGCTCTTTTGGAAAACCCAAAAGAGCAGAAAGTTGCAGAAATAAACCTATGAAGCCTGTTTCATTTGCACAACGGCAACTCCCAACAAAACGGTTGCGGCAAAAATGGAGAGACCGCCGACCAGCACAAAGTAGTAAGGCAGCCCAAGGTAAACTTCGCCCAAAATACCGAGCGGCATGAGCAAGCCTATCAGCGCCAGCCATGAGGCCCATTTCGCCATGTTTTCCTTCAAGGGCAGTTTCATCAGCAAAAAGCCAAAGACAATGTTAAGCAGCGAGAAAAGGTTTCCATGCACATGCGCAAGCCGCGCTTCAAAGTGTTTTCCTGTTGAGTAACTTGCGATCCATTCCGCTTTACCGGGGGCGAAATCGCGCAGATAGATCAACACAAAACCATAGATCATAAACGCGGCCATTACCCACAGGCCAACGCCGATATTCCACTTTCCAGTTGTAGTTTTCATTTTATCTCCTCGTTATTTTTTCGAGCTTGGAAAAACATCAGGGCAAGAATAATCAACCAGACGGCCACTCGAAAGAACATGGCGAGGGTGCTTTGGGCTGCGGGTGTTCCGCGAAAAGCTGACAAAAGAAGCACGGTCACAGTTGCATGAATACCGAGCGCGGCAATCGCGACAGGCGTGGCATAACGGCTGTTTCTCCAAATGAGCATGGCCGGGATAAAAACAGTCAACACGCCCATGATAAAGTTATAAACAGGCAGCCAGTTGAGGACAAAATACCCGGGATTCCAACCCCGCATTGCCATTCCACCTGCAAGGATGGACAATCCGCCGAGCGTAAAGGCAAGTATGGCCGCAATTTTGTTAAGCGTCAATTTCATCGCGCTCCTTTATGCCGCACTGTCTTTTTTATTTTCCATACCACATGCGCGCAAAGAGCTTATCCTTGAGTGCGAGTTGATGATAGAAAGCCGCGCCAACATGTAAAAGCACAAGAAGAAGCAGTGTGGGTGCAATGAAACCATGCAGCATCCGTGCGGCGAAATCAAAAAAGTCTGCGGGCAAAGGCGAGCCTGAACCACCAAAAACTATTGAAGGGAGTCCAGTCTGCACGGAAAGTGACATGCCGCTGACCGCCATCAAAAAGACAAATAAATACAAGGCGTAATGGACAGCCTTGCCGACCCAATCGAAGAATGGGTTTCCCGCAGAAACATGGGCGGGTTTAGGGAGTTTCAATCTTGTCACAAAACGGATGACAATCACGATCATTGTGATGATGCCCAGCCCCATGTGCAATGCCAGTGGCATGAGTTTATCTGCGTCATTGGGTTGCCCGCTCATGGTTTTACCGATCACAAATGCGGCAAATACCAAAACAACAACCAGCCAGTGAAGCGTTACCTGAACAGGGTGATACCGGGTGGGTGTATTTTCAGTCATGTTTGATTACTCCCCTTTTGACCCGAGAAACACGACGCGTGTTTTTGCATTCATGCCGCGTTTTACACCCGCGGGCACAACAATGGTCACCCCGGGCTTAATCGCAAAAGTTTCCTCGCCAACCGTCATCAATCCATCCCCTTCAAGAAAGTGATACATGGCCGGGCCGCCCGGGTGCGGCGGGATTTGCTGCCCAGCCTCCAACCCGACGACAAGCGCCTTGAAATTTGGCGCATCGATCAGGAACTGGGGCTTCGTCCCTTCCGCTGAAAAAACCGCCTTCGATTTCGTATCCAAAAAATAAACCTGTGATGTTGTGTCAGACATATGAACTCCTTTTTGATATGCCTGACTTTAATCCTTTTCCCCACTTCGCAACCCGACTTTTGTCGGGTTTTTGAACCCAATTATCTCCGCATTGAACTACGCCTATTTATCCTGAAGCATCGCCCGCTTTATCAATTCATCACGATCCAAAATGCGGATTTGATGTTTATCCATCTCGATCAAGCCCGCTTTTGTCAACTCGCGGATGACGCGGCTCAAAACATCCGGCACAGTGCCGAGATGCGCAGAAAGCTCGGTTTGATTCATCCAACGGCGACGCTCGATCACACCCCCCTCAGGCTGATCCAGCAGCAATTTGGAGAATCTCGCCTCAACCGTTTTCAAAGACAGGTCCGCCGCAAGGGTGACCAGGTTGATGATCTTATCCGCCATGTTTTCAATAATCTGCAGCGCCATTTGCGGATGCGCCAGAATCACCGCCTCCAGTGTCTGACGCGGAATCAACCATATCCCCGATTCTTCCAGCGCAATGGCAGTGGCAGGATTTGGCTTTTTGGCGAGCACACCCACTTCATTGAACACCTCGCCCGCGCTGATAAATCGCAGTACTTGAGCGCGTCCATCCTGCGAGGATTTCACGATCTTCAACGAACCATATTGCAAATAAAACAAACTGCTCTCAACATCCCCCTCCCAAAACACAACGGCGTCAGGCGCGAATACTTTCCATGTTGAACTTTCCGCAAGCTGCAAAAGAACATCAGGATCCAGCCCGCGCAGAAATTCAAAAGCCTGCAAGCGCTTAAGAAGAAGATTTGTATCTGACATCGCATTACAGTTTAACATGAAGATACAAACCTAAACACCTTGACAGTTCATCCAATTCTCATGTAAACTGCAATCATTAAATCTAAAGAAAGGAACGCACTTCAAATGACCTTGCATCGTACAGCAAAACAGCCCCGAATATCTCCACCTTCTCGAAGTGCGCCTATTGACCGTTAACCGCGGATTCAATTCCCTGTGTCTCTCCAAACACGGCGCACCTGCGCCGTGTTTTTTATTGTCAAATGGATAAAACATCATGAACCTTTCCTTCAAATCTTATTGGAATCTGCTTTCCGACCACATCCGCCCGCAAAAGGGACGATTCATTCTGCTCGCCGCCTTGCTGTTTGGCAGCATCGGCTTGCGGATCTTCGCCCCGCAGATCATGCGCCGCTTTATCGACTCGGCGCTGGCTGGTGAGGCCCTATCCACGCTTATGTGGACCGCCATTGCGTTCATCGGTATCGCCTTGATCCAACAGGCTGTGGCCGTGAGTGTGACTTATCTCGGTGAAAACGTGGCATGGACCGCCACTAATGACCTGCGCGCTGAACTGGCGGAACATGCTCTGCATCTCGACATGAAATTCCACAACGACCACACGCCCGGCGAATTGATCGAACGCATCGACGGCGATGTGACCGAGCTGGCAACTTTCTTTTCGCAGTTCGCGCTGAATCTAATCGCCAACGGCTTACTGCTCATCGGAATCCTCGTGGCGCTTTTCATTGAAGATTGGCGTGCAGGGCTGGCGTTTACGGTCTACTCGGTCCTCACGATCGTCATTCTCGGAAGGCTCAAGGACATCGCCGTACCGCATCAAAAAGCCAGGCGCGAAGCGGAAGCGCAAATCTACGGCTTCATCGAGGAGCAACTGGCTGGCACGGAAGATATCCGCTCCAGCGGCGCAGTGGATTATTCCATTCGAGAGTTGTTCCGCTTGCAAGGCGTCAAACTGATCCATGACCGCAAGGCGCATTTCAAACGCTGGATCATTGAAAATGCGATGGGTTTCGCGCTGACAACTGGCAACCTGCTCGCCATTTCAAGCGGATATTGGCTTTTCTCTGCGGGTCTGGTCACCATCGGCACGGTGTATCTTTTCGTACACTACATCAATTTGCTGGAAGAACCATTCTGGGCGATGACCCACGAGATCGAAAGCTTTCAGACCATCGGTGCCTGTGTGGAGCGCCTGACCGAATTCCGCAATTTCAAGGCAGAGGTCATCAGCGGCGGCGGCGTGGAAATTCCATCGCGTCCGCTTGAATTGACCTTCGAGGATGTGACCTTCTCCTACAATAGTGAGGATACAGTCATCAACGGTCTCTCCTTTGACCTGAAACCTGGTTCCGTACTTGGGCTGCTCGGCCGAACAGGCAGCGGCAAAACCACCCTCGGACGTTTGATCTTCCGTCTGTACGATGTGAACGCTGGCAGCATAAAAATCAACGGCTCTGACCTACGCGATGCGCACATCGAAACCCTACGGCGCAACATCGCCATCGTCACTCAGGATGTTCAGCTTTTTCGTGCCAGCATCCGCGACAACCTGACCTTCTTCGACCGCACGATACCCGATGAAAAAATCATCGCAACCCTCGAAGAATTGGAACTCGGCGACTGGTTCCAGAATCTGCCCAAAGGGCTGGATACCGAACTCGAAACAGGATCCCGTTCCCTGTCCGCGGGTGAAGCGCAATTACTGGCTTTCACACGGGTCTTTTTACGAAATCCAGGCTTGGTGATCCTTGACGAAGCTTCATCCCGTCTCGATCCCGCCACGGAACAAAAACTGGAGCGCGCCATCGACAAGCTATTGAAAGACCGCACAGCTATCATCATCGCGCATCGGCTGGATACGATCCACCGCGCCGACAATGTCATGATCCTGGATAAAGGCAAAGTCAGCGAATACGGCAACCGAAAAGAATTGGCCGCCGACTCAAACTCGCGTTTTTATCAATTGCTGCAAACTGGCATGGAAGAAGTGCTGGCGTAACCGTAGACAATTGAGCAATACAAAAAATTTACCGTCCATTGTCTATCGCCGCGGCCAAGAACCGCAAGGAATTTTATTATGACAGAAACAACCTTCACTCAAAAAGTACCCGCGCTCCCAGCGTGGAAAGTTATTCTGGAAATGGTCCGCTTTCGCCCGTGGCTTTGGGTCGTGGATCTGTTTAGTGTGGCGCTGATTCGCTTCTGCTGGCAGGTTGCGCCCGCGCTCATCATCAAAGCCTTTTTCGATATGGTCACAGGCGAAGCACAATTGACCTTCGGCATTTGGGCCATCGTCGCATTTCTCGCCGCCACATGGATCGGACGCGTGGTCGCAAGCTATGGGTTTTATTATGCCGATGTACCCATCTTCGCGGACATGAATACGTTGCTGCGCAAAAATCTATTGCGCTACATTTTGAAGCGGCCAGGCGCATCACAACTCCCCGATTCGCCAGGCGAAGCCGTAAGCCGCTTCAAAAAGGATGTGGACGAAATTCCGTTGTTCGTCATCTTGATCAATGACATCATGGTTGGGCTCATCATCATCGCCGTCGCAATCGTGTTGATGACACAGATCAGCCCCTCCGTAACGGTCATGGCCCTGATCCCGCTGGCGATCGTTGGCATCATCGCAAATCTTGCCACAGGCCGCATCGAACATTATCGCCGATCATCACGTCAGGCTGGCGGCAAAGTGACTGGCTTCATCGGCGAGTTTTTCGGCGCTGTGCAGGCTGTCAAAGTTGCCACGGCTGAAAAAGATGTCATCAACTATTTTCATAAACTCAACGATGAACGGCGCGTACTCACCATCCGCGAAAAACTGTTTGATGAAGTACTCGGCTCGATCTACCGCAACATGTCCACACTTGGCACAGGAGTCATCCTCGTCCTCGTCGGACAATCGATGCGTGAAGGCAATTTCACGCTCGGTGATTTTTCGCTCTTCGTTTATTTATTACAAAGCATGGGCGATCTCACCACTTTTGGCGGCATGCTTGTAGCTCGTTACAAGCAACTCAATGTCTCGGTTCAACGCATGTATCACCTGATGGAAAACGCGCCGCTGAACGCGCTCGTTGAACACAGCAAAGTAGATCTGGATGGGCCTCTGCCCGAAGTGATCTATCCGACGAAAACCGAATCAGACTCACTCCGCAACCTGTCCGCTGACCATCTGACATTTCACTACCCCGATTCAGTCAACGGCATCGAAGACATCTCCCTGAAGATCAAACGCGGCTCGCTGACAGTGATCACAGGCCGAATCGGTTCTGGCAAAACCACGCTCCTGCGCGCCCTGCTTGGCCTGCTTCCCATCGAATCAGGCGAGATACGCTGGAACGAAACCATCCTCACAGCACCCGGCGACTTCCTCGTCCCTCCGCGCTGTGCCTACACCGCGCAGGTTCCGCGCCTGTTCAGCAATACACTGCGAAACAACATTCTGCTGGGCATGCAACGCAGCGACGAAGAAATTTACAAAGCTACAAAACTCGCTGTCATGGACCGCGACCTGGAACAACTCGATGACAATCTTGAGACCATGGTCGGCGCGCGCGGAGTCAAGCTCTCGGGCGGGCAGGCGCAACGAACCGCCGCTGCGCGCATGTTCATCCGCGAACCTGAGCTGGTCGTCTTCGACGATCTCTCCAGTGCGCTGGATGTCGAAACCGAAAGTCAACTGTGGGAGCGAATCTTCGCAGCAGACAATCAATTGACCTGTCTCGTCGTCTCTCACCGCCGTCCGCTGTTGCGGCGCGCCGATCACATCATCGTGCTGAAGGATGGCAAGATCGAATCCGAAGGCACGCTCGATCAACTGCTCACAACCAGCCAGGAAATGCGCGAGTTGTGGAAACTGGAAGAACAATAAAAAATTCGCGTAAAGCACAAGGGCTGTGTGTATTCAGCCTCGAAGTCGAAGCGTAAAAGGAAAAGGAAAAACATCATGACTCAACCTACTTCAACCGAAATGATCCACTCCGCCCGCGAACGCTTCAACAGCGCCATCGCAACCAAAGACGCAGACATCATTAAGACTCTGTTGGCCCCGAATTACCATCTCATCACGGGTCGCAGCGCGCAATTCCACGGAGCGGAAGAAGAAGGCATACGTTGGTCTGAGCTTTTCCACGCCGACCCAACCGCCGTCTATCGTCGAACCCCGCGCGAGGTCACCGCCAACGAAAGTTGGGGAATCGCACAGGAAATCGGCAGTTGGCAAGGAAGTTACACTGCTGAAGGAATTTTGGTTCACGCGTCGGGCGTCTATGCCGCCAAATGGCAGCGGACAAAAAACGGCCAATGGGTGCTTCAAGCCGAAGTATTTACCACCCTCGTCTGCGAAGGTCCCTGCGACCCGCCCGACCCGATCTAGCAAATCATGTCACTCTGAGAGAACGATAGCGACCGAAGAGTCTCCCATAGCGAAATAAAAGACCTCTCGCTACACTCAAAGTGACACATATCGGAGAATTTAAAATGGACATCATTACAGGAAAAATCCTGAAACTCAACAACTGGCCCGACGGAAGGATCATCGGGCTTGCAAAAGACGCTGCCGCAAAAATGATGGAACAAGGCATGGAACGCGACGCGGTTCTCGCCCAACTGGAAGCTGTTCGGCAAAACCCCGGCAGTTTCCTCGCCGATGCCGTGACCGCAGACCTCGCCCGCGAATGCATCCGCATCACGCAAAAGGACGAACCCAAACCAGAAGCACTGCGGGAAAATCCGCTGCCATTCCCCATTTGGGGGCGGGACAATATCGACGACGAAGCGGTCAAACAAATGAATAACGCCATGCGCCTGCCTGTTACGGTCACAGGCGCGTTGATGCCTGATGCCCATGTGGGTTATGGCCTGCCCATCGGCGGCGTGCTGGCCACTGAAGATGTCGTCATCCCCTACGCCGTGGGCGTGGACATTGCCTGCCGCATGCGCATCTCCATTTACGAAGTCTCACCCAACTTGCTTGGACAAAAGAAAGGCATGTTCGAAGAATCACTGTGGAATGAAACCGCCTTCGGCATGGGCGCAAAATGGACGGGTGCAAAAAAAGCCCAGCACGAGGTGCTCGATGATTCAGCCTGGCTCGCCACCCGTCAACTGCGGACCCTAAAAGACACCGCCATGAACCAACTCGGCACCAGCGGCACGGGCAATCACTTTGTTGAATGGGGCAGTTTCAGGCTGCACGAAGATTCGTTCGGGTTGAAGGCTGGTCAATACCTGGCATTGCTCTCCCATAGCGGGTCACGCGGCGTTGGCGCAAAAATTGCCGACCGCTTCAGCAAACTCGCCATGGAGAAACATCCCGACCTTGATAGGAGCGTTAAACATCTCGCCTGGCTCTCGCTTGATTCTGAAGAAGGTCAGGAATACTGGCTTTCGATGGAACTTGCAGGAAGATTCGCATCGGCCAATCACTACATCATTCACAAACGTGTGGCCGCCGCCATCGGGCTGAAAGAATCGGCCGTGGTGGAAAATCATCACAACTTTGCATGGCATGAAACACTCCCTGATGGGCGCAAGGTCATCGTCCACCGCAAAGGAGCAACGCCAGCAGGCGAAGGCGTGTACGGTGTCATTCCAGGCTCCATGGGAGACGCGGGGTACGTAGTCCGCGGCAGAGGGGTGGAGAATTCTCTTTCTTCAGCCTCGCATGGAGCGGGTCGGAGGATGAGTCGGAGAGTCGCCATCGATTCGATCAGCAGATCCGCTCGGGATGACTATCTCAAAGAACGTGGAGTCACCCTCCTCGGCGGCGGCCTCGATGAATCCCCGCAGGCGTATAAACAGATCGAGGATGTCATCGCCGCACAAAGCGACCTTGTGGAGATCGTCGGAAAGTTTTCACCCAGAATCGTCCGCATGGCCGATGAACCTGGAGATATTTAGAAAAATGCCCTCCCAGTTTTGGGAGGGCATTGTCATGAAATTTACTTGCGAAAACAAACCATTGGTTGTATTCTATTTATCATGAACCGAAAATTACCATCCAAATTTCAAAACCTGCTTTTGAAATACTCACAGGAAGTCAGCAACGCCAATCGGGAAGCCATCGAAGCCGAGCTATGGAAGGAATACGGCACCGAACAGGCAATTTTTGTGCTCGATATGTCTGGCTTTTCGCTGCTGACACGCAAGTATGGCATCATTCATTATCTCTCGATGGTGCGGCGGATGCAGTTGGTTTCGGAGCCCATCATCACCTCCTTCAATGGAAAGATGCTCAAGTAT
Organism: Candidatus Villigracilis affinis; assembly: GCA_016718275.1. Lineage (GTDB taxonomy): Bacteria > Chloroflexota > Anaerolineae > Anaerolineales > Villigracilaceae > Villigracilis > Villigracilis affinis. Next base: position 50,252 of record JADKEA010000010.1, on the reverse strand, counting down.
GAAGCGGACAATTGCTTCGCCGTCTTCCCTGATGCACTGCCTGCCGTTCAGGCGGCGATTTCCCTGCAACACGCCTTCGACACATCGAACCTGCTCACACCCAATGATTTCGATGTCCACATCGCCTGTGGAATCGATTATGGGAAGGTGCTAATCGTTAGCAGCAAGGATTGCTTTGGAGATGCGGTAAATCGCGCCTGCAAACTCGGCGAAGATACCGCCGCCGCTGGCGAGATCCTGGTCACCCAAAAAGCCATGGAGCGAATTTCGCCAGAGGCAGGCATCAAATCCCGCCCGCTCAGCGTTTCCATCTCGGGTATCACCATCCCGTCCTACACAATCGATTATCGCGGCACCTAATCCTTCGGCATCTCCCCAAATTACCACCTGTCCTACCCCATTACTTATGTTTCATTGCAGACCTTGGAATTAAACCTTATGCTTACAAAAAAACAAAAGGAGATTCCAATGAAACGCCCTGCCTATTCTTTTATCGTTTTATCCGCTTTGATCCTATTTATCACCGCCTGCACCCCAACCGCCACAGCAACTCAACCGCCTGTTGTTCAGGCCAGCCCAGTTCCATCTGAAACTCCAACTGTCATACCAAGCCCTACATCCACCCCGTCGCCGCTTTTCATCACTATTAATATCGATTTCGCCTATCTCAGGTCTGGCCCCGATGTGGATTATCCGACCATTTCGGACGCATACATCCGCGGCACAAAGATGGAAGTGCTAAGCAAATACAAAGACTGGTTCTACGTCAAAGCGCCCGATGAAAAGATCGGCTGGTTGTATCTCGCCTGGGTTGATGCCAGCGGAATCGACCTGAGCATCATCCCCACGCCATCCTTCCTGCCCGAGCCTCCGGTGCGTCCCACACTCAAACCCACCAATCCCGCATATCCAAATCCATAGATTTCAGATCAATAGGATAAGCGTTAAAATATCCACAACATGAAATCATCCACTCCAGGTCAACCCTTTCAGGCATTTATGGACGGCTTAATCGATTATGCCGGCCTCTTCCCACCTGCCAGCCTTGACCTTACTTCGGCATTGGATGAATATGGCGCGTATCTTCCCTCCGCTGACAGTTGGATGCTGGGCCGATTCATCATCCCCGCTGTGGATTTATCCAAGCTGCCAATTCTCTCGGCCGCATGGCGCTTTTCAGTCCTCGGGCGCAGTGGAAAAGATGCAGACGAATTCATGCGCAATCTGGAAGTTGATCTGGCGGATATACAGGCATTTCGCCAAACCCAGCCAGCAACCGCCGATATTTTCGAAGTACGCCTCCCATCAGACATTCTAAGCTTTCCAACAAAGTTATTCAACCTGCTGAATCAAACCAGCCAGCAAATTACAAATCAACACAAATTGACCACCTTCTATGAGATTCCACTCGAAGATGCCTGGCGCGAAAACATGGCTGCGACCGTAGCCACTCTTTCCCAACAAAACGAACAAAACAGCCGCCGCAGCGGATTCAAACTTCGCTGCGGCGGCGTCGTTGCGCACGCTTTCCCTGCCGTGGAGCAGATCGCCTTTGCCCTGCTCCTGTGTCGGGATCATCGAGTCCCATTCAAGGCAACCGCTGGGCTTCACCATCCCATTCGCCACTACAACGAGAGTGTGCAGACAAAAATGCACGGATTCATCAATGTCTTCGGTGCAGCCATCCTCGCGCGCGCGCATAATCTATCCCTGGAACAGACCATCGAAATATTGAACGAAGAAGACCCGCGTCATTTCGATTTTAATGAATCACATTTCGCCTGGAAAAATCTTTCCGCCACTGCCGAAGAGATCGCCGACGCTCGAAAATCGCAATTCATCGCCTACGGCAGCTGCAGTTTCGATGAGCCTCGCGAAGACATGCAAAAACTGGGCTGGCTATAAACTAACAATTAAAGCCGTTACTATAATTTCAAAAAGGAAACCTCTTAATGCTGAGATCGTTCGTCCCTGTCTCCCCCGAGTCCCATTTTCCCATTCAAAACCTGCCATATGGCGTTTTCAGCACACCAGAAGACCAGCATCCACGAGTCGGCGTTGCGATCGGAGAATTTGTCCTTGATCTGGCTGTGCTCGAACAGGCGGGACATCTCAAAACCAAACATATATTCAATCACCCCAACCTCAATTCCTTCATGGCCCTGGGCCGTGAAGTATGGCATGAGACACGCATCACTTTGCAAAGCCTTCTTTCCGCTGACAATCCCATTCTGCGCGACAATGCAGAACTAAGAAAGCAAACCCTGCACCGGATGAGCGCGGTGACCATGCACCTCCCAGCTACTATCGGCGATTACACAGATTTTTATTCCTCGAAAGAACACGCCACCAATATTGGATCCATGATCCGCAGCAAGGAAAATCCGCTCATGCCGAATTGGGTACACATCCCCATCGCATATCACGGACGGGCAAGCTCGGTCGTCATTAGCGGCACAGAAATACGCCGACCCAATGGGCAAACCATCGCCGAAGGCGCAGACAAACCCGCTTTCGGTCCAAGTCGCAATATGGACTTCGAACTCGAAATGGGATTCTTCGTCGGCCCTGGTAATCCACTTGGCTCCCCCATCCCCATTGAAAAGACCGAAGAACACATCTTCGGTCTTGTACTCATCAACGACTGGAGTGCGCGCGACATTCAAAAATGGGAATATCAGCCACTCGGCCCTTTCCTTTCAAAAAACCTCGCCACATCTATTTCACCGTGGGTCGTCACGCTTGAAGCACTCGAACCTTTCCGTTGCGAAAACCCCAGCCAAGACCCAACTCCACTTCCCTACTTGCAAAGCAACGGCCCCGCCTCTTACGACATCAAACTGGAAGTAATGCTACAAACTGAGCAAATGAAATCACCCGCCACCATTGCACGCTCCAACTTCCGCCACATGTACTGGACGATGCGCCAACAGCTTACCCATCACACAGTCAACGGTTGCAATATGCGACCCGGTGATCTGCTCGGTTCAGGCACGATCAGTGGACCCACCCCTGATTCATACGGGAGCCTTATGGAACTTACATGGCGTGGCACAAATCCGCTTACCATGCCGAGCGGCGAAAAACGCACCTATCTCGAAGATGGTGATACCCTTGCACTGACAGGCTGGTGCGAAGGTGATGGTTATCGAGTAGGCTTTGGGGAAGTCACAGGCAAATTACTGCCCGCCCACAATTAGGTTAGTCAATTCAACTGCCAATCCGATATAGGTTTCGGGTGAGAGTGCTTTTAACTTTTCGCGCGTGGCATCATCCACATCAATTGAATCGCACCAGGCTTTGTAATCAGCCTCGGTGAGGACTCGTCCGCGGGTTTGTTCTTTGAGCGATTCATACGCATCTGATTTTCCAGCGGCGCGCAGGATGGTTTGTGCGCCTTCGGAGACGACTTCCCAATGGGCATTTAACTCGGCTGTGAGTTTTTCCTCATCAGGAGCAATGCGCTTCAAACCGCGCTGGAAGTTGGTCCATGCTAACAGGCTGTGACCCAACGCCGTGCCAAACGTGCGGCGGACGGTGGAGTCGGAGAGGTCGCGCTGTAAACGTGAGACGGTCAACTTTTGGGCGTAGTGGGCGAAGAGCGAATTCGCCACGCCGAGATTGCCTTCGGCATTTTCAAAGTCAATCGGGTTGACCTTCTGCGGCATGGTGGACGAACCGACTTCGCCCGCCACAACGGCTTGTTTGAGATAGCCGTCGCTGATGTAACGCCAGACATCTTGAGCGAAGTCGATCAGGATTGAATTGGTTAAGCGGATCAGATCAAAGTAACGCACCCAATTATCGTAGGGGAGGATTTGGGTGGTGAGCAGGTTTGGTTCAAGCCCAAAACTGGAGACGAATTCTTGGCTGAATGAAATCCAGTCCACATTGGGGACAGCGGCTTGCAAGGCGTTGAAGTTGCCAACGGCGCCCGTCAACTTGGCTTCGAATTTGTGGGATGCGATCTCGTCGCGAGTCTTTTTGAGGCGGGCGATGTAGACGGCGAATTCTTTGCCCAAGGTGGTTGGCACGGCGAACTGTCCATGCGTGCGGGCGAGCATGGGGGTGGATTTATATTTGAGAGCAAAATCAGAGAGATTGGTAATTAGTAATTGGATGGCGGGGAGAATGACCTTGTCTCTTGATTCTTTGAGTGCAATGGCTTGACCTACACTGTTCGTGTCTTCGGAGGTCAAGCCGAAGTGAATCCATGGAATCAGATCTTCGAGAGAGGTTCCCTGCAATTTGCTTTGGATGAAATACTCAATGGCTTTGACGTCGTGACGAGTCTTGCGTTCGTATTCGAGGATCAATTCTGCGTCGGCGTCTGAGAAATTTGCGAGAACCGATTCGAGGTGCGCGGACTCAGAGTCGCTTAGGGGGCGCACCAAGCCTGTTTTGGAAAGAGCAGGCAAAAAGTTAAGTTCGACGCGCACTCTGTCGCGTAGAAAAGCAAACTCGGAGAAGTGATCCCGCAGAGGCGCAGTGGTATCGGCGTAGCGTCCATCCAAAGGAGAAAGAAGGTGTAGGGTCATTTTTTTTTTTTCCCCCAAAGCGGGGGGTTTTCTTCCCCCGAAGAGCAAGAGCGCTCCTCGCAATGACGAAACTATCGCTGGCTCAACTGATAGTTTGGGGCTTCCTTGGTAATAATAACATCATGCGGGTGGCTTTCGATGAGACCCGCGTTGGTGATGCGCGTGAGGCGGGTCTTGGTGCGCAGGTCTTCGAGCGAGGCGGCGCCCGCATAGCCCATGCCCGAGCGCAGACCGCCGACGAGTTGATAGACATATTCGCCGAGCGCGCCCTTATATGGCACGCGACCTTCGATGCCTTCAGGCACGAGTTTGCCGCTGCCGCTTTGACCCGTGGCATAGCGGTCAACGCCGTAGCCTTTCATCGCGCCGAGGCTGCCCATGCCGCGATATTCCTTGAAGCGGCGCCCTTCATACATCATCACTTCGCCTGGCGCTTCTTCCAGCCCCGCGAGCAGACTGCCAAGCATGACGGCATTGCCGCCCGCGACGATGGCTTTGACGATGTCGCCGCTGAACTTGATGCCGCCATCGGCGATGATGGAGACGCCATGTTTTTGCGCGGCGCGTGAACATTCGAAGATGGCGGAGACTTGCGGCATGCCTGCGCCCGAAACGATGCGCGTGGTGCAGATGGAACCCGCACCGACTCCGACTTTGATTGCGTCTGCTCCTGCTTCGACGAGTGCATCCACGCCTTCGGCTGTGACCACGTTACCCGCGAAGATGGGCAGGTCTTTCCATGCGCCTTTGATGCGGCGAATGGCTTCGAGCACACCTTTGGAATGTCCGTGCGCGGTGTCGATGGTGACCACGTCCACGCCTGCTTTGAGCATGAGGTCAACGCGGGTTTCGACATCCTTGCCCACGCCGACAGCTGCGCCAACGATGAGACGTCCTTTGGAGTCGGTGGAGGCATTGGGATAGTCGCGCGCTTTTTGAATGTCCTTGACGGTGAGCAAGCCTTTGAGGATGCCATGTTCATCGACAAGCGGAAGTTTTTCAATGCGATATTTTTGCAGAATGTCCTGCGCGTCTTTGGCAGCAATGCCCACCTTGGCGGTGACAAGTTTTTCTCCGCTGGTCATGAACTGGCTGACGGGCAGGTTGTAATCGGACGGCTCGACAAAGCGGATGTCACGATTGGTGAGGATGCCGACGAGTTTGCCTTTGTCATCGGTGATGGGCACGCCGCTGATGTGATAGGTGGACATGATCTCTTCGGCTTTGCTGAGCGGCGCGTCGGGTTGCAGGCTGATGGGTTCGACGATCATGCCTGACTGCGAACGCTTGACCTTTTCCACTTCGGCGGCTTGGGCTTCGGGCGGCATGTTGCGGTGGATGATGCCCATACCACCTTCACGCGCCAAGGCGATCGCCAGCCGCGCTTCGGTGACCGTGTCCATGGCGGCGGAGAGGATCGGGACGTTGAGTTGAATGTTCGGCGTGAGTTGGACGCGCACATCCGTTTCGTTGGGCAAGACTTCGGTGTAGCCAGGGACGATGAGGACATCGTCGAAGGTGAGGGAGTCAAAGCGGTTGAAAAGTTCTTCGTTCATTATGGTTATCTCCTTTGTATTGTAATGTAGGGGCGACCCACCACTGCTAATCAGAGGACTTCTGATTTTGCAGGACGGGTCGCCCTTACGCTTGAAAATCAACTTTATTTATTCAAGTAGGCGTGGATGGCGGTATCGTAATGCGCAGTGGAAGCAAAGCCTTTGATAGCAAGTTTGGTGCGGGTTTGAGCGGAGATGCCGCCAGCGCGGATTTCAGCGAGAACGGAATTGTAATCGGCTGGGTCGCAGATGAGGGTGACACGTTCGTGGTTCTTCGCCGCAGCGCGGATAAGGGTCACGCCGCCGATGTCGATGTTTTCGATGGCGTCTGCATAGGTGACATTCGGTTTGGCGATGGTCTCTTCAAAGGGATAGAGATTGACCGCGACGAGGTCAATGTAATCCCAGCCGAGGTTGAGGAGTTGCTGATGGTCTTCGTCGGTGGGGCGGGCGAGGAGTCCGCCGTGGATGGCGGGGTGGAGAGTCTTGACCCGTCCGCCAAGGATTTCGGGCGACTTGGTGTAGTCCGCGACTTCGGTGACGGGGATGTTCTTGTCACGCAGCAGTTTGGCTGTCCCGCCAGAGGCGAGCAGAGTCCAGCCGAGGGAGGCGAGTCCTTGGGCGAATTCGACGAGTCCAGTTTTGTTGTGGACGGAGAGAATGGCAGTAGGCATTTAATAACTCCTTGTAACTTTTTCTTCAAGAATTTTCTTGAGTGTGTTGACGAGTAAAACATGTTCAGTTTGATGAACTCGTGTTTCCAGTGTTTCGAGCGTATCTTCTTTATTGATCGAGACAATTTCCGTTGCCAGCACGGGACCATTGTCCACGCCTTCATCGGGGACGAGGTGAACCATGACGCCTGTGTGATCGATCTCGCCGCGTTGATAGGCTTCGAAGGCGCGTTCGATGGCGTGTGTGCCAGGGAAGGTATCGGGCAGGGCGGGGTGGAGGTTGATGACTTTGTTCGGGAAGGAGGAAAGAAAGGAAGAGGAAAGAATCCGCATCCAGCCAGCGAGGATGATGTAGTCTGGTTGTTTGGTGGTCACATAGTCAGCTAGTCGTTGGTCGTATTCTTGGCGAGTCTCGGTTGCGAGTTTTGCGAAGTGGACAGCTTCGACTCCTGCATTTTTAGCGCGGATGAGTCCGTAGGCGTCCGCTTTGTTGGAGATAACGCAAACTACGGAAGCGGGAAGTTCACCTGATGCACAGGCGTCGAGGATGGCTTGTAAGTTGGAGCCATTGCCAGAGATGAGAACAACGAGACGCGCAGTCATATTAGTGATGGAAGAGGCGCAGACCTGAGAAGACCATGGTCATGCCGTATTCGTCGCAGGCGGCGATGACATCTTCGTCGCGGTTGGAGCCGCCAGGTTGCAGGACGTATTTCACTCCGCTCTTGGCGGCGCGGTCGATCGAGTCGCGGAAGGGGAAGAAGGCGTCGGAGCCGAGCGTGACATCGGTGAGACCGTCGAGCCATGCGCGGCGTTCTTCGGTGGTCAGTTGCTTTGGAATTTCAGTGAAGACATTCACCCAATTCTTTTTCTCTTCGTCGGTGACATCGGGTTGCAGGAACTGGTCAATGGCATTGTCGCGGTCGGGGCGTTTGACGCCATCTTTGAACGGAAGCGCGAGCACGGATGGATGCTGGCGCAGACGCCACAAGTCCGCTTTGGAGCCAGCGAGACGGGCACAATGCACCCGCGATTGCTGTCCCGCGCCGACGCCGATGGTCTGTCCATCGGTCACGTAACACACAGAATTGGATTGCGTGAACTTGAGCGTGATCCATCCGATGAACATATCGCGGATGGCAGACTCGGGCAGGTCTTTTTTCTTCGTCACGATGTTGGCAAAATCTTCACGGGTCACAATGCGGTCGTTGCGGCGCTGTTCCATGCTCACGCCGAAGACTTGGCGCGTCTCGGTCAACTGCGGTTCGTAGGCAGGGTCAATTTGCACCACTGCATATTTGCCTTGTTTCTTTTTCTTCAAAATCTCCAGCGCTTCAGGTTCATAGGCGGGCGCGATCACGCCATCGGACACTTCGCGCGAGATCAGTTTTGCTGTCGGTACATCTACCGTATCTGATAATGCAATGAAATCGCCGAACGATGACATCCTGTCCACGCCGCGGGCGCGGGCGTAGGCGGTGGCGAGCGGCGTGAGTTCCATGTCGTCCACGAAGTAGATTTTCTTGAGGATATCGGTCAACGGGACAGCGACGGCGGCGCCCGATGGGCTGACATGTTTGAACGAAGCCGCCGCAGGCTGACCGATGACCTGCTTCAGCTCCCGAACCAGTTGCCACGCGTTGAGCGCGTCCAGCAGGTTGATGTAGCCTGGCGAACCGCCAAGGACGGTGATGGGCAAGTCACTGCCATCTTGCATGTACACGCGGGCGGGCGATTGATTGGGGTTTGTTCCGTAGCGGAGGGTGAGGTCTTTCATGATGATTCCTTTATTTCAAAATAACTTTTTGTTCACCATCGATCAATTCACCGATGATGAAGGTAGGTTCTGATATGGATGATTGCAAATCGCTGGCAATGGATTTGTCCACGATGGCGACCATGCCAATGCCCATGTTGAAGACGCGGTACATTTCTTCGGTGGAGATGTTCCCTTTTTCTTGGATCAACTTCCACAGCGGTGGGACTTGCCATGAATTCAAATGAATCACGGCACTTAGATTTTCTGGCAATACACGCGGAATGTTCTCAATGAATCCACCGCCTGTGAGATGTGCCAAGGCTTTGACTTTGTCGAGATGCGGATAGAGTGCATTGAAATACGAACGATGCGGAGCAAGCAATGCGTCTGCGAGTGAGCAACCGAGTTCAGGGTGAACGGATTCCAAGTCTGCGCCTTCGAAGACTTTGCGGATGAGCGAGTAGCCGTTGGTGTGCGGTCCGCTGGAGGGGAGACCAAGGATCAGGTCACCAGCGAGCAGGTTCGGGCGGGGAAGGAGGCGGGAGCGTTCCAATACGCCGACGATCGTGCCAGCCACGTCAAATTCTCCATCGCGATACACGCCAGGCATTTCCGCTGTCTCACCGCCGAGCAATGCGATGCCCGACTCTTTGCAGGCTTCGGCGATGCCTGTCACCACATCCGCGGTTTGTTCGGGATTCAATTTTGAGGTGGCGAAGTAATCCATGAAAAAAAGCGGACGCGCGCCTTGCACGAGAATGTCGTTGATGCAGTGATTGACGATGTCGTGACCGATGCCGCGATAACGACCGACCGACGCGGCGAGTTTGACCTTGGTGCCAACGCCATCGGTGGACGCGACGAGCACGGGGCTGTCCATTTGCTTGAGCGCGGAGGCATCGAAGAGACCGCCGAACGAACCGATGCCCGCGAGCACGGATTCGTTGTAGGTGGCTTTGACCGAATCTTTCATCAACTCAACGGCGCGATTGCCTGCGTCGATGTCCACGCCTGAAGATGCATACGAGTTTGTCATTTGGCACCTTCCAATGCGCGGTGGGCGATGTCTTTGCGATATTGCATTCCATCGAATGTGACCTTGTCAATGTTTGCATAAACTTTCTTGACAGCACTGGCAATATCTTCTGCCCACGCCGTCAGACCGAACACACGTCCACCTGACGTGATTATTTTTTCGTTTTCCGTTTTCGTGCCTGCATGAAAACAAACCATATCATCGGGGAGTTTCTCGATGGTTACGACTTTGCCGCTTTCCACTTTTTCGGGGTAGCCCTTGCTTGCCAGCACCACACAGACCGCCGCATTGTTTTTCCATTGAATATTGATGTTTGCTAAATTTCCATCTGCACAGGCTGCGGCGATTTCAACTAAATCCATTTCCAAAAGCGGAAGAACCACCTGCGTTTCAGGATCGCCGAAACGACAATTGAACTCCAATGTGCGGATGCCGTTCGGCGTGAGCATCAAGCCTGCATACAACACACCCACGAACGGATTGCCTTCGCTTTTCATTCCGTTCACGGCAGGCTTCAAAACATTTTCAATCGCTTCGTTCATCATCTCGGATGTAAAGATCGGCGCAGGCGCATACGCACCCATGCCGCCTGTGTTCAATCCTTGATCGCCATCCAGCAAACGTTTGTGGTCTTGCGCGGGCAACATCGGCACAACGGATGTTCCATCCGTGAACGCCATGAGCGAGACTTCCTGCCCCGTCATTCGTTCTTCGATGACCACTTCCGCGCCCGCTTCGCCAAACACTTTCTTCACCAAAATATCTTCAAGCGTGGACTTCGCCTCTTCATCCGTTTCAGGCAGGATCACGCCTTTGCCTGCTGCCAGTCCAGACGCCTTGATGACGATTGGATAATCAACGGATTCCAAATATCGAACGGCTTCATCGTAATTGGAAAAGGTCGCGTACTTCGCGGTTGGGATGTTGTGCCTTGCCATGAAATCCTTGGCAAAGGACTTCGACGCTTCGATCTGCGCCGCGGCTTGACTCGGTCCAAAGCAGCGGATTCCCTTCGCTGAAAGCGAATCCACCAACCCCGCCGCTAATGGCGCTTCGGGACCGACGATGACCAGATCAATCTGTTTATCTTTGCAAAACGAAGCGACAGCCGCATGGTCATCCACGGATATTCCGCTGACATTCTCTGCCAATTCCGCCGTCCCTGGGTTGCCAGGCAACGCATACAACTTCGTCAACTTCGGCGACTGGCTGACCTTCCATACAATTGCATGTTCCCGCCCGCCCGAACCAATGACCAACACATTCATTATTTCGTCCCTCTTTCAAAGCCTGTCTTTACAGACATCAAATCCACAGGGATGGGATACTGCCCCGTAAAACACGCCTGACAAAATCCATCCTTGCGTTGAACTGCTTTCATCATGCCATCCACGGAGAGATAATACAAACTGTCCGCGCCGACATATTCGCGGATTTCCTCCACTGTGCGTTTGTGAGCGATCAAATCTTCGTGCCTGCCCATGTCCACGCCCATGAAGCACGGATGCGCAATCGGCGGACAAGTGATTGCCACATGCACTTCCTTTGCGCCTGCATTCTTCAACAACTTGATCAGCGGACCTGTCGTATTGCCGCGCACAATGCTGTCGTCGATCATCACCACCCGTTTATCGCGGACATTCTCATTGATCACATTGAACTTCAACGCCACGCCGCGCTTGCGGAGCGAATCCGTTGGTTCAATAAATGTTCTTCCAACATATCTATTCTTGATAAAGCCATCGTTGTACGGAATCCCCGTCACATGCGAAAACCCGATCGCCGCAGGCACAGACGAATCAGGCACAGGGATGACCACATCCGCAAATCGTCCGTTTTCATCCGTGAGTCCGTGACCAAGTCCGTTTATCACTTCGCGCGCCAACTCTTCCCCCAATCTCTGCCGCACATGATGGACGTTGATCCCATCCCAAGTCTGGTCGGGTCTTGCAAAATAAATATGCTCGAACACACACATTGCCGAAGGCTGTTCTGGCTTCACCGCCTGCATCACCTTCAACGCATTATTCGATAACGAAACCACTTCGCCAGGCTTCACATCGCGGATGGCTTCGCAGCCCAACGTCTGCAATGCACCCGTCTCCGAAGCGACGGCATGTCCGCCGCTTGGCAGCATCCCAATACACAGCGGACGAAATCCCCACGGGTCGCGCACCGCATACACACAATCGCGCGTCAATATCACCAGCGAATACGCGCCAACCCATTTCTTCATCGCGGTCTTGATGCGCTCTTCCCACGTCGCGCCGCCGTTGCGTGCCAGCATCATCGTCATCACTTCAGTATCCGACGACGATGAAAACCCAACGCCCTGTTGCATCAACTCCTGTCGCAACTCCGCCGAGTTGACCAAGTTGCCATTATGCGCCAACGCCAGCGGACCATGGATGGTCTCGATCATAAACGGTTGCGCATTGCGCAACGACGATGAACCAGTTGTTGAATAACGGGTATGTCCAATCGCGTAATGTCCTTGCAAATCTGCCATCACATTGGGCGTAAAAACATGCGACACAAATCCCAACCCTTTGTGCATCGATATCGTCTGACCATCGGCAACCGCCATACCCGCGGCTTCCTGTCCGCGATGCTGCAAGGCATACAAGCCAAAGAACGTCATGCGCGCCACATCTTCATTCGGCGCGAAGATCCCGATCACGCCGCATTCTTCCTTCGGCGACTCATCAAAATTCAGCATACAACTTCCTTATCTCATCCAGTTTTTCGTTCAACGTCGCAACATCTTTTTCAACCAACGTAATGTGACCCAACTTGCGTTTCGGTCTCGGCGCCTTGTCGTACAGATGCAAATGCGCTCCCTCAATTTTCAAGATGGATGTCTCGTCTGGGAGCGTTCCCACCAAATTGACCATGGCACACACCCCAAGCGGATTCGTGCTCCCAAGCGGCGCATCACACACCGCCCGAACCTGATTCTCGAACTGAGACGTGATCGCCCCTTCGATCGTCCAATGCCCGCTGTTGTGAACACGCGGCGCCATTTCATTCGCCAGCAATTGACCGTCCTTCTCGAAGAACTCAATCGTCAGCACGCCAACGTAATTCAACGCAGACATCACTCGCGTTGCATATTCTTCTGCTTGCGCCTGCAACTCCGCCGAGACATTCCCAATCACCAACGACAACCGCAAGATCCCATCGCGATGATGATTCTCGATCAACGGATAAAACTTCGTCTCACCTGATTTATTCCGCACAGCAATAATGGAGAGTTCACGGTCAAAGGAAACAAACTCTTCTAAAATACAATCGACTGCTTTTTCAGCCGCTACTTCTGCTTGCGAATGGACAATGCTTTGCCCCTTCCCGTCATATCCCATGCGACGAGTCTTCAACACAGCAGGAAAGCCAAACGAAGAATTGAGATCGATTGTGAATTTCGGCGTTGGTATTCCCAACTCCTGAAAAAAAGATTTTTCAACGAAGCGGTCTTGTGCTTTTTCCAATGCCAACGATGGCGGATAGACAGGGACAAACTTTTCTAAATGTCGTGCCGCCTCCACAGGGACATTCTCAAACTCGTAGGTGACTACATCCAATCCATGCGCAAACTGCTCGAGTGCGGATGTGTCCGCGTAGCCCAATGCCAGATGGTCAGCGAGCAAGCCTGCGGGTGAGTCCGAAGGCGGGGTCCAGGAAGCGGAAGCGATGTCCGAGTGGGTATCCAGCCAGGGCGAGCATGCGTCCCAGTTGACCTGCTCCCAAAATGCCGATGTTCGTCATTCGTGAGTCTCTCGCGGGTCGGGGTTATCCAAAACGGATTGGGTTTGCGCGGCGCGATAGGCGAGCAGGGCGGCGAGATATTCGCTGTGCTTGTTGGCAACGATGGACGCCGCCAGCAGCGCCGCATTGACCGCGCCCGCGCGCCCGATAGCCAGCGTGCCAACGGGAATGCCCGCGGGCATTTGCACGATGGAGAGCAGCGAGTCCATGCCGTTGAGCGCCTTCGATTGGACAGGCACACCCAGCACAGGCAGATGCGTTTTCGCGGCGGTCATGCCAGGCAGATGCGCCGCACCGCCCGCACCCGCGATGATGACTTCAATGCCGCGCTCGTGAGCAGACTCTGCAAATTGAAAAAGCAGGTCAGGCGTGCGATGTGCCGAAACGATTTTGACTTCGTAGGGAATGTTTAGTTGGTCGAGCGTTTTTGTAGCATGTTCCATCGTCTCCCAATCAGACTTGGAACCCATGATGATGGCAATGAGTGGTTGGGTCATAGCAACTCTTTCAGATTCTGGTGCAGGCGTTCTTCGATGGGATATGCGCCCGCTTCAAAGGTTTTGCCCGTGAGCATTTCGTAGATGGTGATGTAGCGTTCACTGGCGGCTGCCCAAAGTTCATTCGGCATGGATGGGATTTCGCCATCGCCGCGATAGCCTTTTTCGGCGTACGCGATGCGGACAAATTCTTTGTCGAAGTTTTCAGGTTCTTTGCCTGCGTTGAAATTTTCTTGGTAGGTATCCGCTTTCCAGTAACGAGATGAGTCAGGTGTATGGACTTCGTCAATGAGCATGACACTGCCATCGGGCGCAATGCCGAATTCGTATTTGGTGTCCACGAGAATCAAGCCTGCTTTGTTGGCAACTTCCTGTCCGCGTTTGAAGATGGCGAGTGCGGCGGCTTGAACTTGTGACCAAGTCTTTTCGTCGAGCAAACCTTTCTCGGTCACTTCGGCACAGGTCAGGCGTTCGTCGTGCCCCGTCTCGCCGCCTTTGGTGGTGGGGGTGATGATCGGCTCGGGCAAGGCTTGATTCTTTTTCAAGCCTTCGGGAAAGTCATACCCGTAGATAGTCCGCTCGCCGATGGAGTAGCGATACCACAACGCTGTGGACGTGACGCCCGTGATGTATCCGCGCACGATGACTTCGATGGGGAGTGGTTGAACGGTGGTGACTATCGAAACATTCGGATCGGGAACAGAGAGCAGATGATTGGCGATGATGTCTTTGGTCTGCTCGAACCACCACGCAGAGAGTTGATTGAGCACCTGTCCTTTGTATGGGACTTTGGCGAGAATGCGGTCAAAGGCGGAGAGTCTGTCCGTGGTGACGATGAGTCGTTTGCCATCGGGCAGGTCATACCACTCGCGGACTTTGCCTGTCTGCTTGTTGGGAAGCGGAAGGTTTGTTTCGCCAGATGGTAGTAATTTGATTATTTCTTCTTTTGCGATCATGCGAAATCCTTGGCGTATTTCACGCCATTTTCAAACAAGGCCAATCCACTGTTGCCTTTGACCCCACGCGTCCATTGCGGATGTTGATAGGGATGAATGTGATTTTCGGGGTGGGGCATGAGTCCGAGCACATTGCCTTGCGGGTTGCAGATGCCAGCGATGTCGAGAATGGAGCCGTTCGGGTTGATGGGGTAATCGCCGTTTGCAGGCGAGCCGTCCGCGTGGATGTAGGTGAGGGCGATTTGGTCGTTGGCGATGAAAGAAGAAAGAGGAAAGAGTTCGGAGGTTTGGAAGTTTCCTTCACCATGTGCAATGGGACAGGTGATGGTGTCTTCCAAGTCTTTTGTCCAGATACAGGTTTGCGAAACGGGAGCAAGATTTACCCAGCGACATTCGAAATGTCCCTGCTCATTGAAGGTCAATGTCGCACCTTCTTCTTTCTTTTCCCCTGGCAAAATTCCAGATTTGACCAACGCCTGAAACCCATTGCAAATGCCGATGACAGGTTTGCCTGATTCAACAAAAGCGGATATCTCTTCATTGAAATAGGAGTTCAGGTCGAGTGCAAGGAGTTTGCCTGCACCGAGTGAGTCTGCGTAGGAAAATCCGCCTGCGACGACGAGCATTTGATAATCGGCGAAGTGTTTTTTGCCAGCACGCAGGTCATTGAGCGGAACGGGATGCGGGTCTGCGCCAGCGAGAGTCAATGCTTCGGCGACGTCGTAATCGCGGTTGGTGCCGTGGGCTTGGAGGATGAGGGCTTGAGGTTTCATAATTTATAATCGGTTTAGATGGGGTGTTGAATGCGGTGGTAGGTCTTCAACGTCATGGTTGTGTCGTTGAGTTTGAGAACTGGTTCAGTGATGACTTGCCCGAGTTTTTTGAATGGCAGGTCTTTGAAGGTCTCTTCGAAGCGGGCGATGTTTGCAGGAGAAACTTCAACGAGTAAACAGCCTGTGGTCTCGCCGAACAGGTCACGGGTGGTGAGAGGCGGGGTTATATCCAGCCCCAAGCGCCCGCCAATGCACATCTCCGCGGCGGCGACAGCCAATCCGCCTTCGGAGAGATCATGCGCGGAACGGATGAGACCTGCGTTGATCGCGTTGTGTAATTTTTTATAAACCTGCGGCGTGATTTCTGAAACTTGCGGAATGGTTTCGTTGATTGTTGTATCAAAATGCGAACCGCCAAACACGGGCGCAAAATCGCCAATGAGATATATCGCATTGCCCGCTTCTTTCAAATCCATCGTGACAGCTTTGGTGACATCGTCCATGATGCCGAGCGCGGAGATGAGCAGCGTGGGCGGGATGGCGTGACGTTGACCATCGGTGCCGAGATATTCGTTGTTGAGCGAGTCCTTGCCGCTGATGAAGGGCGTGCGGAACAAGAGCGCCGCATCATGACAGCCGCGGGCTGCTTCAACGAGTGAGCCTAAGGTTTCGGGACGTTTTGGGTCGCCCCAGCAGAAGTTATCGAGGATGGCGATGCGCTCGGGGTCAGCGCCGACGGCGACGGCGTTGCGAATGGCTTCGTCGATGACGGCGAATGCCATGTGATAGGCGTCGCGTTTGCCGTATTCGGGATTGATGCCGTTCGAGAGGACGATACCTTTCATGCCCTTCGTGCCAATCGGTTTGAGAACCGTCGCGTCGGAAGGAGCGTCTGCTTCGACGCCCGTGAGCGGCTTGACGACTGTGCCGCCTTGAATCTCGTGATCGTAGATGCGAATGACGGAAGATTTGCTGGCGATGTTGGGATGGGAGAGGAGGGAGAGCAGAGTTTGTTTTGGCAGGGATGTTTTCGGGTGCAACGGCAAGCACCATGCGTTCTTGTGCTTCGGAGAGCCAGATCTCCCACGGGGCGAGACCAGGGTATTTGAGTTTGACCTTTTTCAGTTCAACGTCACAGCCAATGGATGATGCCATTTCACCAACCGCAGAGGACAAGCCGCCTGCGCCGCAGTCGGTGATGTCGTTGTACAAGCGCAGATCTCTTGCGCGGGTGATGACGTCGATGAGTCCTTTTTCGACGATGGGATCACCGATCTGAACGGATGCGCCAGCGACTTCGCCTGTTTGCGCGTCCATGGTCATGGAAGAGAAGGTCGCGCCGCGCAAGCCGTCACGTCCCGTGCGCCCGCCGAGGACGATGACTCGGTCACCGACTTGGGGAGTCTTGCGGTGCAGTCCCTTCGGGGCGATGCCGACACATCCGCAAAAGACGAGTGGATTGGCGGCATAACCTTCATCAAAAAGAATCGCGCCGTTGACGGTGGGAATGCCGATCTTGTTGCCGTAATCCTGCACGCCTGCCACGACTCCGCTCATGATGCGTTTGGGGTGGAGCACGCCTTCGGGCAGTTCATCGAAGGAGACGTTTTGTTTGCCGAAGCAAAGCACATCGGTGTTGGCGATCGGTTTGGCAGAGACGCCGAGAATGTCGCGGATGACTCCGCCGACGCCCGTGTTCGCGCCGCCGAAGGGTTCGATGGCAGAGGGGTGGTTATGTGTTTCGGCTTTGAAGGAAATTTCAAATTCGTCGTCGAAGTCAATGATGCCTGCGTTATCGACGAAAGCGGAGATGACCCAGGGGGCGTTGATCTTGTCGGTGGCGGATTTGAGGTAGGTTTTGATAATGGAGTCAATGACTTTCCCATCATCAAATGTCACTTTTGCTTTGAATGTTTTGTGAACGCAATGCTCACTCCACGTCTGGGCGATGGTTTCGAATTCGACGTCGGTCAGGTCGCGGTTTTCTTTTTGGCAGTAGGCGCGGATGGCTTGCATCTCCGCCAAGTCCAATGCGGCGCGGCGGTCTTTGGAGAGGGCGAGGAGTTCGTCATCGCTCAGGTTGCGGATGGCGATGGTTTCGACTTGTCCGCTCGATTCGACTTCTTCGGGGAAGGATGGTTCGATGCTGCCGAGCTTCCAGTGTTGGATGACTGGATTTGCCAATAATGTTTTTGCCAACTGTTCAACCTGCCCAACATTCAAACCTGTAACCTGAAACCTTGAACCCGTAGCGGCACGATGGACGCCGTTGAGTCCGATCTCGTGTGCGGCGCGGACAATTTCGGCGGCGACGGGGTCGGTCACGCCGGGGCGAAGGGAAACTTCCAGAATAACTGAATCAGCTGCGGGCGGAGTCAGATTCGGGTTTTCATCCCATGAAATGGTTTGTGTGACGGGGTCGCTTAAAAGTTTGAGGGCCAACTGCTGCATTTCTTCCTGCGACAATTGGCCCTCGATAAAGTAGAGATCCTGACACTCGATTCTTTGCAAGTTGTCATACCCCAACGCTCTTGCATCGGAAAGCATCCCCGCTGAGCGGGGGTCATGATGTTCAAAACGGACTACAAAACGGTGAATGGACATGTGCGTTTATCTCCAAAAACGGCGCGATTGTACTTTAGGAAAGTTGTCTAGTCAATGCCGAATATAAAGTCACAGGTCATAATTCGGTGGTCGAGTAGGTGACGATGTTCTTGCGTCGCCGTATCGAGACCACCCATGTGGTGTGGAGTATAATTTTGAGAACCTCTCCCCAACCAAACAGGAGCCGCACATGGGGCGCATTGAAAAGACTGTTTTCATCAGTTACAGGCGAACAAATTTTTATACAGCACTGGCTGTCTATCAATATTTGACTCAGAATGGCTACGATGCTTTCTTTGACTATCAAAGCATAGACAGCGGGAATTTTGCAAAAGCCATTCTCGAAAACATCGAAGCGCGCGCACATTTTGTGCTTGTGCTCTCCTCCTCCGCGTTGGAACGATGCAGCGAGCCCAACGACTGGCTGCGGCGCGAGATCGAAACCGCGATGGATTTGAAAAGAAATATCGTGCCGCTGATGATGGAGGGATTTGATTTCGGCAGTCCATCAACGATTCAAGCCCTGTCTGGAAATCTTGCCACGCTGAACACCTACAACGGATTACGCCTTTATTCCGATTACTTCAACCAACCCGACACGCCAACGCCTGCAATTTGGGAACTTGATGGGTGAAGCAAAGATCTATCGCAAAGCCATTTCGTAAAACCACGACGACAACGCCTATACTCAACCTTTGCCTAAAAAGTTCAAGACTTCAAGAAGCCACATCAAAAAATCCTATTGATCTAGTTGGATTATCTTAAACCTATAAGCCCACGCCAAACGATTTATCAAAGCCACCAACCCAATAAACCATAAAGACCTCGTAGATTTCAAAAATCTCCGAGGTCTTATAATATGCCCATGAACCTCACCACCATCCTCCCCGCCTCGCGCATCCGTGACCGTTTGATTGACCGCATCGCTTATGCCAATGACGCTTCATATTTTCGGCTGGTGCCGCAGGCGGTGGTGCAGCCGAATTCCATCGGGGAAATTCAATCGCTTTTCAAATTCAGCCAGCAGAATAAAATCCCGATGACCTTCCGCGCGGCAGGGACGAGTCTTTCGGGGCAGGCAGTGACGGATGGGATTCTGGTGGATATTTCCAAACATTGGGGGGAATTCAGCGTGGAAGCCGATGTGAACCGAATCCGCTTTCAGCCTGGGATCGTGGGCGGACTTCTCAACAACGTGCTCAAGCCGCACGGACGGCGCATCGGCCCCGACCCTGCTTCCATTGATGCGTGCATGATGGGCGGAATCCTCGCGAACAATTCCAGCGGCATGTGCTGCGGCACGACCGAGAATTCGTACAAAACCATCCACTCGATGACCTTTGTTTTGCCAAATGGATTTGTGCTGGATACAGCCGACCCGAATGCAAATCAGATTTTTGAGAACGAACAACCGCAGATCGCCCAAGGTCTGCTCGAACTCAAAGAACGTGTAACCTCCAACCCGCAGCTTTCAACCCGCATCGCCAAACGCTACCAGATCAAGAACAACAACGGCTACCTGCTCAATGCCTTTCTCGATTTCGACTCACCGCTTGATATTCTCGTCCATTTGTTGATCGGTTCTGAAGGCACACTCGGATTCATCGCCGAGGGTGTGCTCCACACTTTGCCCGATTTCACCCACAAATACACAGGACAGATGTATTTCAAAAACATCCGCGATGCGGCGGCGGCGATTTACCCCATCAAGCAATCGGGCGCGCGTGCGGCAGAGATCATGGACAGAGAGTCCCTGCGGGCGGTGGAAAACAACGCGGGCGTGCCTGCCATTCTCAAGCAACTGCCCAATGGTGCGGCGGCGATTCTGGTGGAGTATCAGGCTGCAGATTCAGAATCCATGCTTCAGTTTAAGAAAGAAGCGCAGCGCGTCATCGGTGAGCTTAAACTGATTCACGACGTCGAATTTACCGATGACCCGATTCAACAAGCTGCATTGTGGAAACCGCGCAAAGGCATCATTGCATCGGTCGGCGCGATGCGTCCGCGCGGCACGACTTCGGTCAATGAAGATGTTGCCTTTCCCGTTGAGCATCTTGCCGATGCCGTCACCGACCTGCGTCATCTCTTCGATGATTTCGGTTACGCCGAGGGCGTCATCTTCGGTCACGCGAAAGATGGCAATTTGCATTTTCTCATCAATCAGGCTTTCGATACGCCCGAGCAGATCAACCACTTCGACAATTTTATGCAAGCGATGGTGAAGATCGTCAGCGGCAAATATGATGGCTCGCTCAAAGCCGAACACGGCACGGGCCGCAACATGGCGCCGTTCGTCGAAACCGAATGGGGCAGCGAAGCCTATTCCATCATGCGCAACCTCAAGTCATTGCTTGACCCTGATGGAATGTTGAACCCAAACGTGCTCATCAATGATGACCCGAAGGCGCATGTCACCCACTTGAAATCGCTGTCACTCGTTGCGCCCGAAATTGACAAATGCATCGAATGTGGATTCTGCGAGCCGAAATGTCCCAGCCGCAGGCTGACTCTGACTCCCAGACAGCGCATCGTCGTCCAAAGAGAACTCGCTTCGATGCGCCTCGTCGATTCAAACTCACCCGAAATTGATTCTGTTTCGACAGCCTACGCCTACGCTGGAATCGACACCTGCGCCCTCGACGGCTTATGCGGAACTGCCTGCCCTGTGGGAATTGACACGGGAAAGTTTATAAAGAAGCTACGTGAGAAACGAGTAACAAGTAACAAGTCTGCAGAGTGGATTGTTGAAAATTTTGGTGTAGCAGAAAAAGTGACTGGAATTGGTGTTTCACTCGGACATGCCGCAGAGAAAGTAATTGGCGTGAATGGAGTCAAATCTATTTCGGTCACTGTTGAAAAAATTACAAGAACAAGACTGCCAAAGTGGAATAAATCCATTCCTCGCCTTCCCAAAAAACTTAGCGGCCTCCGCGGTCTTGGCGGTTCAAAAGAATTCATCTACTTCCCCTCCTGCATCTCACGTCAATTGGGAGTTCCAAGTTCTTCCACCTCTTCAACCTTCAACCTGAAACCTTCAACCTGTCACTCAGCGAAGCCTTCCTCACGATCGCCAAGCGGGCAAACATCAATCTACAAATTCCCACCAACACCGAGGGTCACTGCTGCGGCATGCCCTTCTCTTCCAAGGGATACAAATCCGCGTATCAGGCCTCTCTTCACAAAACCCTCATGCAGATGTGGGAATGGTCTGAGTATGGAAAATATCCCATCGTTATCGATACAACCTCCTGCACACACACGCTCAAAACCTGCGGCGATGACCTCACACCCGAAGACAAAACCATCTGGAGTCAACTCACCATTCTCGATGGCGTGGAATTTTTGCACGACCATGTCCTGCCTAAACTCGAAATCCACCCCGTGGACGAAGAAGTCATCCTGCACCCCAACTGCTCCGCCCGCAAACTCAACCTCGATTCGAAAATGCACGCCATCGCCAGGCAATGCGCCAAATCCGCAGTTGTGCCGTTCAACCTCGGTTGCTGCGCCTTCGCAGGCGATCGCGGCCTCACCCATCCCGAACTCACCGCCTCCGCCACCGAAAAAGAAAGCGCCGAAGTCCTTGCAAAAGAATACGGCGGCTATTACTCTTCCAACATCACCTGCGAAATTGGCATGAAAGAAGCCACAGGCAGAGATTATGTTTCCATCGTGTATCTGGTGGAAAAAGCAAGTAGAAAGCTCTAACAACGAAGGCAACAAAAATGGATTACGCCCAGCGCGCGTTCGAACACATTCGTCATCTTTCAGAAACCATCGGCGGGCGCGGCAGTTGCAGCCCAAATCATCGGCGGGCAGCAGAATATTCCGCCGAAGCCTTGAGATCAGCGGGAGCAGGCCAAGTCGAACTTGAGCCGTTTCGTGGCGTGGCATCCACCTACCTGCCTTTTGTGCTGGCCTTTGCCTCGGCACTCGTCGGGACCAGCCTCGCTTTATTTTTTGGAAATCGAATCGCCCTCGGAATCGCAGCCCTGATGAACTTCCTCGGCACATGGGCCATGTATGCGGAAAGTGAATTCGCATCTAACTGGACCCGCTGGCTGATTCCGACCGCCAAAACATTTAACGTCACTGGGGCAGTTTCTCCGCAAAACAAACCCAAACGCCAGATCGTATTGTGTTCCCATCTTGATACCCACCGTACGCCGATATTCTATTCATCCACAGCCTGGCAAAAAGCATTTGGGGTTTCTGTCACTGGGGCTTTTTTGAGCATGGCATTGAGCGCATTGACATTCGGATTGGGAAGCCTGCTGGATTTGAATTGGTTTCGATGGGCAGGTCTGCTTTTTGGGCTTGTGCAAATGTACGCGCTGGTTTTGGTCATCTCAGCTGAATTCACACCATTTTCCCCGGGGGCCAATGACAATGCCTCAGGCACTGGCATCATCCTCGCCATTGCAGAGCGCCTGCACGCAGAGCCGTTGATGAACACAACGGTCAACTTCATCTTTACCGACTGCGAAGAAACAGGGGCGCACGGCATCATCGCCTACTTGAAGAAACACGCAGAAGCATTGGGCAAAGACGCCATCTACATTATTCTCGACGAAGTCGGCGCGGGGCAGCTAAAAACCGTCACCGAAGACGGCTTGATCCGCAAATACAAAACACATCCACGGGCGCTTCAGTTGGCGCGAAATGCAAATTTTGGGTTGACACGAAGTCTGATCGAAGCAAATGGCGAGGCTTACACCGATGCCCTGCCCGCAACCAAACAGGGACTCATCGCCCTGACTGTCTCTTCGGCCTTCCCCAACCCCGAACAGGCTGTCTCTCACTGGCATCAAATGTCCGACCGAATCGAGTTCATTGACAGACAGTCACTGCAAGACACACTCACCTTCACGTGGAATATTTTGCAGGAAGTGGATAATCTCTAAGCCGCAGGAACGATCTCTTCCTTCGACTCAATTACTTCCGCCTGAATCTTCCCAGCCGAGAGTTCGCGCATATCTGCCTGAAAGGCATCGAAATTCTCAATTGGGAACAGCAAAGTAAGCGTGATATCCCCGGCATAATCTTCCCCCAGAATCTTTCCGTGATCTTTTGAAACCAACAGACGCACCCGCTCGAGCAGGTTGTAGGGAATCGCCATCATCGCCACATGGACGGGAACTCTACGTCCGCGTTCCACGGTGTTGACCACAGATTGCGCGGCCTCGGTGTAGGCTTTGACCAATCCACCTGTGCCGAGCAGGGTCCCGCCGAAGTAGCGGGTGACGACCAAAACCACATCGCCAAGTCCACTGCCTCGTAGGACCGCCAAAGCAGGCTTCCCCGAAGTCCCGACCGGTTCTCCATCATCTGAAAAATATTCGGTGACCGTATTTCCGCCGCCGATGATGTACACAGGCACGTTATGACTCGCGTCCGCAAATTCGGCACGGATGCGTTTCATAAACGCCCGCGCTTCGTCGATGGAAAAAGCAGAGGCAAGCGTGGCAATGAAGCGCGACTTTAACACTTCATGCTCGCGACGAATTTCGGTGAGAGGGACGAGATAGGGCTTTGTCATGAGGACATTGTAATCAATAGCTCGAAATTTCGTCCAATATATATGACAAACACAGATTTCATTGTAAAATACAAATACTTACAAAGCTTATCGAAGAAAAATCCTGCGACTACCAAGGCAAGGAGCGCCACATGGCAAAAGTCTTCGTCTCCTATTCCCGAAAAGACACTGAATTTACAAAACGCCTGACCGAAGAACTGCAAAAAAGCGAGCTTGAGTTCTGGGTGGATTGGGAAGGCATCCCTCCCACTGTGGATTTCATGAAGAAGATCGAAAACGGCATCGAGGAATCAGATGTATTTCTATTCCTCCTCAGTCCGGATTCTGCGAAATCGAAAGTCTGCGGGGATGAAATTGCGCATGCGGTCAAAAACAACAAACGCCTGATCCCGTTGGTGGTGCGCGATGTCAAAGAAGATGAAGTACCCGCAGCATTCTCGCACCTCAACTGGATATTCTTCCGCGAGCAGGATGATTTCGATGCATCCTTCAAAAAACTATTGTTGGGCATTAATACAGATTTCGAATGGGTTGAGAACCATAGGCGCCTGCTTGTCCGTGCATTGGAATGGAAAAACAAAAACAAGGACAAAAGTTTTCTCCTGCGCGGGCAGGACCTGCACGATGCAGAAAGTCAGCTGGCGCTTAACACCTCGAAAGACCCGCACCCAACCGACCTGCACCGCGAATACATTTTAAAAAGCCGCCATGCAACCGATCAACAAAGGAGATGGACAACCGTCTTTGTTGCCATTGCGGCGGTCATTATGTTTGCATTGGCCGTGTATGGCTTGAACTCTGCCAGGCTGGCCGCCAATGAAGCCGAAAGAGCAAATGAAAGCGAACAGCGGGAAGCCACGGCAAAAAATCTTGCACTGCTGAAAGAGACCGAAGCGAAGATCAACCAATTATCGGCATTGGCCATGTCTAAGATCGACCAAAGCTTCAACGAAGCCCTGCTCCTGAGCGTGGAAGCCTACCTCCACGCCAAAGACAACAAGATCAACGACGTGAACACGCAAAGCGCGATCACCAAGATCCTTCAAAGCAATCCGGGGCTGCGCCAGATCCTGCTTGGGCATGCAGACTGGGTTAACACCATCGCACTCAGCCCGGATCAAACCATCCTGGCTTCCGGCAGTTGGGATTACACCGTCAATTTATGGGATATTTCAAACCCCGCCTTCCCAGTAAAACTAAAAACATTGGAAGAATTCACCGGTCCTGTGGAAAGTGTGATATTTAGCGCTGATGGAAAAACTCTGGCGACATCTTCCGATTACGAACTCATTTTATGGGACGTAGCCGACCCATCCACCCCGAAACTGATCAGCAAAACTGACGGATACTACACCAACCTCGGCTTTACCTTGGATGGAAAAATCCTCACATCATTAAAAATCCACAGCGACGTCAATAACGTTGTCGTGCTTTTCGATGTATCCAACCCAAAATCGCACGTTGAATTAACTCAACTGGAAAGCGGAGATGAAGAGCTGGATATAACAAGGATAATTTTCAACCCAAACAAGAATCTCCTTTTCTTCTCGCGAAGCGATGGAAGCATCCTTGCATGGGATGTCCAGAACCCTGAAGTCCCCGTCATGCTCTCCACAATGAATGGCTACGGGAATTGGGTGTACGGATTGGCGCTCAGCCCGGACGAAAACACACTGGCGGTGGGAGATGGAGGCACGATTATTGCGCTTTGGGATGTCACCGATCCTGCCGCACCTTCATTCTTAAGCAGTTGGAGCGGACATTCCTTCGCGATCAATAGCCTGGCCTTTAGCACAGATGGGAACACTTTGGCTTCCAGCAGCACCGAAACCAACGCGCAAGTCGTCTTGTGGGATGTTACAGATAAATCCTCCCCCATCAAAACCCGCACCATCAACGGGCATTCATTGGGAGTCAACGTTGTAATATTTGAGAGCAGGAACAATATGTTGTTATCCGGAAGCCGCGACGGCGCCATCATGATTTGGGATTCCGTCCAGCCCAAAACTGAAATGGAGCTCGGTTCCATTGATGGAAGCATGATCGACATGGCCTTTCAACCCAACAGCAATATCCTCCTCTCCGTTGACAATGAATACAGGATGACAACCTGGGACATTTCCGATCTTTCGAATCCCGTGAAACTCAAAACGCAAGATGGTCCAGCAAGCATTGTGATATTCAATAATGATGGAAGCTTAATGGCTTCCATGGACTTCGATGAAACTGCGACCCTATGGAACATGAAAGATTTCTCCAAACTAGGCACAATCACTATGAGCGGAGAAACAGTCAACGCCATCGAGTTTAGTGCGGATGGGAAAATACTCGCTGTCAACGGCGAAAAAGTTGTTTTTTGGGATATTAGTGACCCCAAAAAGCCGGTAAAACTTTCCACCCTTCCCCAAGATTCCAATGAATTCAGTGACTTGGCCTTTAACGCAGAAGGAAAACTCCTGGCGGCCATTGCGGGCAACAATGTCGTTCTATGGGATATTTCAGACATCTCCAAACCCAGCCGGTTGGCTGTGTTGGAAGGTCATTCCAACCAGATCCAGTCAGTGGTCTTCAACCCTCTAAACCCCAGTCTGCTTGTAAGCGCCGGCAAGGACAAAAATATTATCTTGTGGAACGTGGCCGACCCACTCAATCCGCAAAAAGCGGACACGCTCGCCAACCATTCCGATTGGGTAACCTCCGTTGCCTTTAGCCCCGATGGGACCAAACTGGCCTCCGGCAGTTACGACAAATATGTTAACCTATGGAATGTTTCCAACCCTGAAGTTTCCATCCTGATCAGCAAGATGGTTGGACATATCGGCAGTGTTGGCACCGTTGAATTCAATTCCTCAGGAGGTTTCCTTGCATCACAGGGGCGCAGCGGTAACATTATTTTCTGGGATATCACCCCGGAGTCCTGGGTACAAAAAGCCTGCACCATCACAGGCGGCGACTTGACAGATATTCAATGGAAGCAGTATTTTCCAACTGAAGAATACAATCAAACATGTGAACCATTTAACATCGTACCGGAAGAGTCAACATTGATCCCTGCAACGGGTGGAGACGTGCCTTCATATTTGGAAGTTTGCACAGCCAGCCAGACCCCAAGTTGCAGCGAGCCAACCTATGATATAACCGACCTGTTCTGCATCGACAGCGGTTCATATGGTTTGTACACCCTGTCTCCTGACACGACTTTCGAGGTACTCACACCCGGGTTCACTTGCATCAACGAGGTCGAGAACAGTTATGGTGAACCTCGAATTTCCTGCACTGGCCCGGCAGACACGAATTTTCAGGTCTCTTTTTGCAATTCAGCCTGCACAAATACACTGGAAACATCCAATCAATGCCAGGCTGGGTTCGGTTTCAATACAGCAGAAGGATGCTGCGCCCCGGTCACCTCCACAAGCAATGGGTGCATCATCGAAACCCTGGCCTTACCCGAGTGCGAATAAACGGTCATACCGACTTCCAAACCAAGAAAATTGAGTCAAAAAAGCCCCGAGAAATTCTCGGGGCTTTTTATTCTAATACCTGCCTCTATTCAAAACGATTTCAGGGTTTGGCAGGTCATTTTCCCTCGCAGGGAAGACCTGCACCGCGCACGCCTTGAATTCGGGAATTTTTGCCTGTGGGTCGAGCGCATCATTCGTCAGCAAATTCGCGGCAGATTCGGCAAAGTGCCACGGGAGAAAGACGACGCCAATGGATGTCTTTTCTGTCACTGTGGCACGGACAATGATCTCACCGCGTCTGCTCTGGACTTTGACAGGGTCGCCGTTTCGAATGCCATGAATCTCCGCATCAGCAGGATGAATTTCCACACGCGCTTCAGGGTAGATCTCATTAAGCGCGGAATTTCGCGTCATGGTTCCGCCGTGCCAATGCTCAAGCAAGCGGCCCGTAGTGAGGATGAACGGATATTCATCATCTGCCTCCTCGCGCACAGGGACGTAATCCAACTGATGGAATTTTCCGCGTCCACGCGGGAAGGATTCAGTAAAGAGGGTCGGCGTGCCAGGGTGGTCCATCGAAGGCACTGGGTAGATCAAACCAACTTTATCAATGCGCTCATACGTGATACCCGCATAATCAGAATTTATGCTGCCCATCTCGCGCAGAACTTCTTCCGGGTTGGAGTAATCCCATTTTGCAGTGGGCCTGCCAAGGCGCGATTCGATGCGTAATGCCAAATCGCAGATGATCTGCCAATCGGGGCGGGCCATTCCACGGGGCGCCTGAGCCGCGCGGACGCGTTGTACGCGGCGATCCGTATTCGAGAAAGTCCCATCTTTTTCGGCGAAGGGAGTCGCAGGCAGGAAAACATCCGCAAAGGAACCGCTCTCATTAATGAAAATGTCCTGCGCAACGATGAATTCCAACTCCAGCATATGCTTGCGAGTTTCATTGAGATTCGGTTCCGACATCATCGGGTTCTCGCCCATGATGTACAACGCACGCACACCGCCTTCGTGCGCATGGCTGAGAATTTCAGTGGTGGTCAGACCAAGTTTGAGACTCAAGCCGCCTTCTTCGATATTCCAAGCCTTTTCCCATTTTGCGCGATTTTCAAGATTATCCACACGCATGTAACCAGGATAATGGAAGGGCATAGAGCCCATATCGCTGGCGCCTTGCACATTATTCTGCCCGCGCAAGGGATTGAGTCCCGTGCCATCACGGCCAATATGCCCTGTAAGAAATGCCAGATGGATCAATGCCATCGCAGATGCCGTGCCGTGTGAAAGCTGGGAAATTCCCATACCCCAATAAATCGCGCCATTCTTCGCACCCGCATACATGCGCGCCGCCCTGCGAATATCTTCTGCAGGGACGCCGGAGAGCGTTTCGGCATATTCCGGAGTGAACTTTTCAAGCGACTCGACAAAATCCTGATAACCTTCTGTGCGATTGGCAATGAACTCGTGATTGATCAAATTCTCTTTCACGATCACATGCGCCATTGCAGAGAAAACAGGCACGTTCGTGCCCGGCTTGAGCGGAAGCCACATCTCTGCCATGTCAACCAGGTCAATGCGGCGCGGGTCGATCACGATCATTTTCGCGCCGTATTTTTGCACGGCTTCCTTCATTTGCAAGGCAATGATGGGATGATTTTCGGAGGTATTCGAACCCGTTACTATGAACACATCGTTCATGATGACCTGTGAAGCGGTATTGCTCATTGCCGAGGAGCCAACTGCCTGTTGAAGCGCCACCACGGAACCTGCATGGCACAGGCGCGTGCAGTGATCCACATTATTGGTGCGGAACAGCGAGCGATACATCTTTTGCAAAAGATAGTTATCTTCGTTGGTGGCTTTCGCACAGCAATAAACCGCCATCGCATCCGAGCCGTCACGCTGATAAATGCGGACAAGGTTATCGGTTACGAAATTCAGCGCGGTATCCCAATCCGTCTCAACCCAATCCCAGTCGTTGGAAATTTTCGAATCAGGAATCGGCTTGCCATCTGTGCTGACCGCAAAAACCTGTTCGCGGCCTGCGGGCTTCGGCTTGCCTTCGAGTAAATAGCGACGTACCAGCGGCGTTGTCGTGCGCTTTGGGTGATAAATGAAGTCGTACCCGAAACGGCCTTTCACGCACAAATTTCCGTGATTAACAGGCGAATCGAACGGGCTGGTCACCTTGTAAATAAAATCATCTTTGACGTGCAGTTGCAAAGTGCAACCCACTCCGCAATAGGGACAGGTCGTTGTGGTAACTCGGTCAGATTTGATCATCGCGGCTTCCTCTGTTTTCTGCCCGTATTCATCACGCTGATCTCGCTCGGGCTCATGCCTTGTTCCAATAAAAATTCGCGTTTCGGTTTCAATGCGCCTGTCGGGCACACGCCCACACATTGTCCGCACATTACGCAGGATGTCTGCGGAATGGCTTTATCGAAGAACGTGCCGATCTGGGTCTCAAATCCGCGCCCATCGAAGTTGATCGCAAAAGTATATTGCGCATCCTCCGCGCAGACCTGCACACAGCGCCAGCACAGCAAACACTTCGAGTAATCGCGGATATACATCGGGTTGTCATCCTTGACTTCCGACTCGCGCCGCTCCGCGTCAGGGAAACGCTCCGATGAAGCACCATACTCAATCATCATCTGCTGGATCTCTGCCGCTTCGGAAAGATCCATCGTGGAGGCAAGCATTTCCAAAATCGTCCTTCGCGCACGGATGACTTTCTCGCTTCGCGTCTGGACCTTCATGCCTGCTCCTGCCTTGACGATGCACGCTGGCTGGAGAACTCTCTGCCCCTCCACCTCGACGACACAGATTCTGCACAGGGCATTGGCTGTCGTCGCATCGTGGAAACAGATGGTTGGGATATTCTTTCCCATTTCGCGGGCTACTTCGAGCAGAGTTTTGCCCTGCTCAGCACTTACTTCCTGTCCATCAATGGTTAGGTTTACGGTTTCAGTCATTTCGCCTCAACGATTAACGTTTCTTCACAGATTTACTTGCGGTCGTCTTCTTTGATTTGCTTTTTACAGCCTTCGCCTTTGCAGGCTTGACCGATTTCTTCGTCACAGCCTTTTTAGTCGCACTTTTCTTGGCAGACTTCGCCTCTACCTTTGCAACCTTAGATACTCTAGAAACCTTGATAGCCTTCACTTTGCTCAAAACAGGTTTTTCACTTTCGAACAACGCGGGCCACAACTTCATCGCGGATAGCACCGCACCCGC
Source organism: Candidatus Villigracilis affinis (assembly GCA_016718275.1). GTDB lineage: Bacteria > Chloroflexota > Anaerolineae > Anaerolineales > Villigracilaceae > Villigracilis > Villigracilis affinis. The sequence goes on along the minus strand of JADKEA010000010.1, from coordinate 19,848 downwards.
AGCTGTCTGACCGAGGCCGCACAGGCTTGCTTCTGTCATCGTCCAACCGACATCCTGCAAGCGGATCAAGTCATCGGGCAGGGTCTTCCCAGCCGCTACGCGATTCAGGATCTCCATTTGTCGTTGCGTACCCATCTGGCAGGGATAGCATTTCCCGCAGGATTCATGGGCAAAGAAATGGCCCAATCTCTGCAAGACGTCGCGCATATCACGGGTTTCATCGAAGACCATGACCACGCCGGAGCCAAGCGGCAAACCAACGGCGCGCAAATCCTCGAAGGTCATTTTCACGTCGAGATGTTCTGCAGTGGCAAAGGCTCCAGCCGCGCCTCCAAACAGCACGGATTGCAATGCTTTTTTGCCTGTCACGCCGCCTGCCATTTCAAGCAGTTCGCGCAAGGTCACGCCAAAGGGGACTTCGTATACGCCAGGTTTGGCAACATCGCCAGAAACGCAGAATAATTTTGGCCCAGGCGATTTTTCTGTGCCGATCTTGCGGTATTCGGCAAAGCCTTTTTCAATAATGAGCGGCACGTTGCACATCGTCTCAACATTGTTGATGACAGTTGGCTTGCCGAACACGCCGTGTGTCGTCGGGAAGGGCGGCTTCACACGCGGAAAACCGCGCTTCCCTTCGATCGATTCAAACAGCGCGGTCTCCTCGCCACAAATGTAGGCACCAGCGCCGACGCGGATTTCAATATCGAATCGTTCTCCAAGATAACCTGCCATTCTTGCTTCGTTCAAGGCTTCTTCGAGAACAGGAACAATATACGGGTATTCCCCACGAATGTAGATATAACCTTTTGTCGCACCGATCGCATATGCGGTAATGCACATGCCTTCGATGGTGCGATGCGGATCATCCAACAGCAAAACGCGGTCTTTGAATGTACCTGGTTCAGATTCATCCGCATTGCAAATGACATATTTTTGGTCAGCACTGGCTTTTGCTGCACCTTCCCATTTGATGCCTGTCGGGAATGCTGCGCCGCCACGGCCGACTAATCCGCTGGCTTTGATCTCGGCAATGATATCTTCGGGGTTGACACTTAATGCTTTCTTGTAGGCGGAATATTCGCCGTATTTTGCGAGCGTGGTTGTGCCTTCACCACAGTTAATCGTCAACTCGCGGATCGAACCATAAACAAGCGATTGCGGAATGCCGATATCGTAAGAGCGGAAATTGCGTGAGATGTTCGTCTCGGCATCATCGTCTACGAGTGCGGCGGGAGCCTGGTCACAAAGCCCAAGGCATGGACTCTGCTCAATGGTTAGAGACAGGTCATCGGTCGTCTGACCCGCATCTACTTTGTAGTTTTTACATAGGTATTTGAGGAGTCCATCCGCACCTTTTAATGCGCAGGCAGGGTCGGTACAAACTCGAATGAATTTCTGTCCCACCTGCTCATTATAATAAAGCGAATAGAATTCGATCACGCCGTGCACATCTGCAAGCGGCACACGCAATGACTTCGCAACTTCAGACGCGACCTCTTCAGGCAGCCATCCATAGATCTTTTGTGCCGCATGCAAAGCGGGCATCAAGCCCGAGCGGCCGAGGGGAATAAAGGATTCAATTGCAGGCTTTAGCGGATTCAGATCGATTTCAGACATGTGTGCTCCAGTATGCCGAGTATAACTCAAACGAATTTTTTTTATCACTGGCGGATATCCTGTTTTTTTTTAACAGTGGAATGCCCGCACTTGTGACAATTTTCGTGACATTTCGTACTTCCGAAATTCGCCCCAATTATATATAATATATAATCATATTGGCAACCCATGGAAAAAGAACTCACCCACAAACCCCTCAAAGAGGAAATTTACGATGCCCTTCATCGGCAGATCATTGCCGGTAAATACGGACCTGGTGACTGGTTGCGCCAGGAGGAAATTGCCAGCCAAATGGGCGTGAGTATGACGCCTGTGCGGGAAGCGCTTGACTTGCTTGTATCCGCCGGGCTGGCGGAGCGCGTTCCCTATCGCGGTGTGCGCGTTCGCGAAATGTCCACGCAGGATGTGGTGGAAGCATACGGATTAAGGCTTGTGCTCGAAGCAGTCACTGCCCGTGAGGCGGCGATCAATATCACAACCGCGCAGGTGGCAGGGCTTGAAAAGATCCTGGTTGAAATGAAGAAGTATGTAAAACTGAACGACATGCCTCGAGAGCGACAGTTAAGCCGCGAGTTTCACTCAGCCATTGCCAATGCGTCCGGGAACAGTTTGCTAATCAAGTTATATGCGGTTACGGCCAACGCCTTTCCGGACTGGTTATTATACGAAGCGTTGTATCGTTATCCGGAATTACTTTCGGGCAGCGTATCGCAGACTCACGAAGAGCACAGAGCGATCGTGGATGCGCTTGCAAAGCATGATGCAGACAGGGCGGTTCAGGCATCTCTTGAACACGTTTTGGATTCGGGCAGGTGGCTGGTGGAATATCTTAAGATCCCCGCTGATCTGCTAAAAGAAAAAGAACAGCAAGTAACTCATTTGTTAAAGAAATCGAAATAAGGAGGCTAAATCATGTCTGAAGAACTTTATAAGGAAATGGCTCAATGCATCATCGATGGGGACTCTGATATTTCCGCAGAGCTCGCGAGGAAGTCCATCGAGCTGAACATGCATCCGCTGGATGCGATCACCAAGGGCTTCGTTATTGGGGTCAATTATATTGGTGATCAGTTCGGAAAAGGTGAGGCATTTCTCCCTGAGTTGGTCATGGCAGGCGAGGCGATGAAAGCGGCAGTCGCTGTGTTGGAGCCTGAATTGCTCAAGCTCGGTGAAGCGCGCGAGATGATGGGAAAAGTGGTTCTCGCCACCGTCGAAGGTGACATCCACGAGATCGGCAAAACCCTTGTCGGCACCATGTTAAGCGCCTCCGGATTCGAAGTCGTTGACCTAGGTGTGGATCAACCCGCTGACAAGATCATCGGCAAGGCACTTGAGATTGATGCACAGATCATCGGCATGAGTGCATTGTTAACCACCACCATGGTGCGTCAGCGCGAAGTGATCGAAGAGTTGGATAAAGAAGGTCTGCGCCCACGTATCAAAGTGATGGTTGGCGGTGCGCCTATTACCCGTGACTGGGTAGAGAAGATCAAAGCGGACGGCTACTCCGAAGACGCCATCGGCGCAGTAAAGATCGCCAAGGACCTGGTTGGCAAGGGCGATCAATAATTTACGTCCCTACGCCTTGACACATCCCGGTAAATACGGGGCTGTTGAAAGCAAAAAAGTTACAACACAGAGAGAGTGGAGAGACATATGCCTCGGGAGGGCCTTATGTCTCAGAAAAATATAAAGACCATCAGCAACCCAAAGTTAAAACTGGAGGTGCTGACAAAAGAAGATGTACAAAAAATCCACAACGCCACACTGCAGATCATTGAAAAGGTCGGCGTGAGGTTTCCGTCCAAACGCGCATTGGAAATCTGGGAAGCGGTTGGCGCGGAAGTGGACCACGAAAAGAAGATCGTGCGTGTTAAACCGCAGATCATCGAAGATGCGATCAAGAAAGCGCCGCCTGCCTACAAACTCGCGGCTCGTGATCCACAGCAGGACTTGCAGCTTGATGGCAACCACGTCAACCTCGGCACAGATGGCTGCGGTGTGGAAGTGATTGACATCAACACCGGCGAAAAGCGGACTTCATGTCTGCAGGATGTACGCGACATCGCGCGAATAGCCGATGCAACCGAAGAAGTGGCCTTTCACTGGGTCGCAGTCTCGGCTCAAGACGCCCCCGTCGAGGCGCGTGGACTGCATGAATTGAAAGCCGTTTGGGAAAGTTCCACCAAACACGTGCAGACCGAATCCATCTACAACGTGGAAGAGGCCAAAGCCGCGATCGAAATGGCTGCGCTGCTTGCTGGCGGCAAAGATAAATTAAAGGATCGCCCCGTACTTTCGCTCATGCAATGCACGGCTCCCCCGCTCGGACATGACGGTGGAAGTTTGGACGCGGCGCTCCTTGCCGCTGAAGTCGGGATCCCAACAGGCTTTATGACCATGGCGGCCTGTGCAACGACAGGTCCAACCACCATGGCCGGCAATCTCGCCGTTGGCAACGCAGAAGTGATTACAGCCACAGCCCTTTTACAAATTGCTTTCCCCGGCGCACCCGTTTTCTACGCAGCAGCCCAAACCGCGTCCGATTTGAAGACAGGCGCATATACAGGCGGCGGACCCGAAGACTTCCTCTTCGGCGCAGCGACCAATGTGCTGGCAGATTTCTACAACATCCCGCTTTCAATGGGTGCATTTGCCACAGGCGCGAAAGAACCCAACTGGCAGGCTGGTCTTGAAGGCGCAATGTCCAGTTTCATGGCAAGTGTGGTTATGTCCGATATGCTGCTGGGATGCGGATTCCTGCACGGCAGCCGCATCTGGTCATATGCAGAGATGATGATGGACTGCGAGATCTTCTCCATCGTCCACAAGATGATGCAAGGCATCGAAGTCAACGACGAAACACTCGCCATGGATTCCATTGCCAACGTTGGCCCCGGCGGACATTATCTTGCGCAGAAACACACCCGCAAGCACATGCGCGAATTGTTCATGCCGCAATTCATGGATCGCCGTCCGTACTCCGAATGGGAAACCAAAAAAGACGATGCCCGTGATTGGGCATTATCAAAAGCCCGCAAGACCTTGAAAGAACATCAGCCTGACCCGCTCGATGAAAAGATCGGCCAGGAAATGGACAGAATTATCAAGTCGGTTGAAAAATAAAAGTTATAAAGTTGACATGTTAAGAAGTTTGCAGGTTGTAGAAAGGTAACTTTACAACCTGCAAACTTTCAAACTTTTATTCTCTTTCGCCAAAGAGAACTCAATTCAAATTAGAGGTGTCCCATGCAACCAAAACTCACTCTCCTAAGCGATGAGATCATCGCTCGTATTTTGGAAGAAGCCTATGAGCTATTACGATGTCCCGGCGTCAAGGTGCAAAACCCTGAGGCGCGGGACTTGCTCGCTGCCGCGGGGGCGATCATGTATCCTGATAACAATGTCGTTGGGATTCCCGAGGCACTTGTCAAGAAAGCACTGGAAAGCGTACCGCGCGAATTCTATCTGTACGATTACGATGGCAATCCCACCGTTCATTACGGCGGAGACTCTGTCCACTTTGACCCAGGTTCATCAGGCATTACCATGCTCAACCCCGAAACGCTGGAGCATGACACTACTGAAACAGAACATCTCATCCGCCTGCTAAAGGTCGCGGAGCAGCTCCCACAATACGATGCGCAATCCACGGCAGTCATTTGTCACGATGTCCCAAAAGAGATCCAGGATTCATATCGCTTATATCTAACGCTGCTTTATTCAAAGAAGCCCATCGTCACTGGCGCTTTCACGAACAAGACCGTGCAGGAAATGATCGACATGCTCGTGCTTTTTGCGGGCAGTGAAGAAGCCGCACGCGCGAAACCACGGGCCATCTTTGATGTGTGCCCCGCACCGCCTTTGATCTGGTCCAACTTTGGGGCAGGGAATTTGATCGCCCTTGCTCGTGCGGGTGTCCCAGCTGAGATTGTTTCCGTTCCGTTATCGGGAGCAGCCGCCCCTGTGACCATGCTCGGGACGGTAACCCAGCACACAGCGGAGTGTTTCGCGGGGATCGTCATCCACCAATTGGCGCACCCGGGTTCCCCCATCGTTTGGGGCGGAGCAGCAGCCATCTTCGACATGCGCAAAGGTGCAACCCCGATGGGCGCAGTTGAAACGGCCATGCTTGATTGTTCATACGCGCAAGTCGCAAAGACTCTCGGTATGCCCACGCACACCTATCTCGGCGCAACCGATTCGAAACTCGTTGATGCACAAGCAGGACTCGAAAGCGGCATCTCTGCGATGGTTGGCGCGTTGAGCGGCATCAACATGATCTCTGGTTCAGGTATGCTCGATTTTCTCGCCTGTCATAGCGCGGAAAAACTCGTGCTTGATGCAGAAGGCATTGCCATGGCCAAGCGTATGATCGGCGGCGTAAAACTTCATACCGACACGCTCGCCACTGGCTTTTACGATGACAAGATCAATTTCAAAGGCGGCGACTTCCTCAAGCAGAAAGCCACCATGCAGCTCTTCCAAAAAGAGCAGCATTTGCCCAGCAGTGTGATTGACAGAGACTCAACCCGCGCATGGAAAGCCGCTGGCAGCCTGGATGCCTTCGGCAGATGCAAACTGCGCGTGATCGAATTGCTCGCTTCTTATCGACGCCCTGAAATTGATCCTGAAAAAGAAAACAGACTCCACGCTTTTATATTAGACCTCGCCAAAAAGTGCGGCCTCGAAGAATTACCTAAGCTCGAAGATTTTCAGCCCGTGTGAAACTCCTTGTGATTAGAGGTAAGTGAGAGAGAATTAATATTTAGAGATTAGAGAGTAGCTAGCAGTAGACAGCACGCGGCAGATCAAAGACAAGTGCAAAACATGCATTACCTTGCATTCAACTTAAACAAACGCATATAACACAGCTTTCAAGTTACCAACTACTAACCTCTATTCTCAATTCTCTACTTACCTTTCAAGGAGGAACCATGCAACCCAAATTGTCCCTGCTCGATGCTCAATTGATCGAACGTATCATCGAGGAAGCCTACCAATTGATGATCAAACCTGGCATCAAGGTGCAGAACCCGGAAGCCAGACAGCTGCTCGCAGACGCAGGCGCGCAAGTGGATGAAGAGACGATGATCGTCAAGATTCCCGAGCAGATTGTCAGGAAGGCATTGGAAACCGTTCCTCACCAGTTCCTCCTGTACGATTATGACGGCAATCCCAAAGTTCAATACGGCGGCGACGCGGTTCAATTCGATCCAGGTTCTTCTGGCATTTCGATCCTCATTCCGGAAACGCTTGAGCACAAAACAGCCGAAACTGCAGACTTGATCCGCATCATCAAGATCGCCGAAAGCCTGCCGCAGTACGACGCACAATCCACGGCAATTGTATGCCACGATGTACCAAAAGATATTCATGACCTGTATCGTTTATATCTGGTTATGCTGTATTCAAAAAAACCGATCGTCACGGGTGCATTCACAAATAAGACCGTGCATCAGATGATCGAGATGCTCGCCATTTTTGCGGGCAGCCCTGAAAATCTGCGCAAGTATCCACGCGCCGTGTTCGATGCCTGCCCCTCACCGCCGTTGATCTGGTCAAACTTTGGTGCGGGCAATTTGATCTCGCTCGCACGCGCAGGTGTACCCGCTGAGATCGTATCCATGCCATTGGCTGGCGCAGCAGCCCCTGTGACATTGCTTGGTGCGGTCACACAGCACGCCGCAGAATGTTTATCAGGCATCACAATTCATCAACTTGCGTGCGCAGGTTCGCCCATCGTTTGGGGCGGCGCGCCATCCACGTTTGACATGCGCAAAGGCGGCACGCCTTTTGGTTCTGTAGAAACGGCCATGATCGATTCATCCTATGCACAGGTCGGCAAATCGCTTGGTTTGCCAACGCATGCGTATCTCGGCTCGACTGAATCAAAAGTGCTCGATATGCAAGCTGGCCTTGAAAGCGGCATGGGTGCGATGATCGGCGCGTTGAGCGGCATCAACATGATCTCTGGTTCTGGCATGGTAGATTCACTTCTTTGCCAAAGCCCCGAAAAATTGGTCATCGATGCGGAAGGTATCGCGATGGCACAACGCATGCTGCAAGGCATGAAGATCCAAACCGAAACACTGGCCACAGGTTTTTACGAAGGCGTCAACTTCAAAGGCGGCGACTTCCTCAAACAAAAGATCACCATGCAGCTCTTCCGCGAGGAACAGCACATGCCCGGCAAAGTCATCGACCGTGACTCGATGCGCGGCTGGAAAGAATCAGGCTCAATGGATACTTTCGACCGCGCCAGAATTCGCGTGAAGGAAATTCTCGCCTCCTACAAACGCCCCGAGCTTGACCCTGATAAAGAAGCAAAACTCCATGCCTACGTTTTGGAACTCGCCAGACAGGCTGGTCTTGAACATCTACCGATCGCAGAGGAACTCCAACCCGCATGACCCTACTCAACCTCGCCCAGCTTTTACGCGTCCCCCATGTGGAAAGCGGCTTACGCTTCGATATCTCACCCGATGGGCAGAGGTTGACCTTTTCATGGAACAAAACAGGCCGATGGGAATTATATGAAAGAGGACTAAACGCCTCTGACTCACCTCGGCCTGTTTCTGAAATACAAGGGGCCAAATTCTCCCCGCGATACGCTCCGCGTCCTGATGGCTCCATGCTTGCCTTTGCACTGGACCTCGATGGCAGCGAGTCATATCACATTGTCGTCCACGATTTCAAAACCAACACCACAACAGACCTGACGCCTTCAATTGCCTACGCGCATCAGCCGAATATCAGTTGGTCACCAGACGGCCAAATGCTGGCTGTGCTCTCCGACATGAAGGGACAATTCGCTTCGTACCTGCTCCCCATTGATGGTGGACCTGTCCGCTTGTTGAAAAATATCTTCCATCCTTGCTGGGATGCGGTTTGGTCTCCAGATGGTCAGTGGATAGCAATTGAATCTGAATCAGTTGCAAGTGACAGAAGCATTCACATTGTGCCAGTTGGACGTTCACGCAAGGGCCCCAAGGTAAGTACCATCCAGTTGAAGGTCAACGATAAGGTGTTGAATGCGCAGCAACCCGCATGGTCACCCGATTCAAAATTCCTCGCCTTTTCGGCTGAGTTGGATGAATGGCACGATATTGGATTATTCAATGTAGAAACGAAGGAGCTTACTTGGGCCAATCAATCCACGGGGGATGATACGCAGCCTGCATGGTCGCAAAGCGGAGACACGATCGGGTGGATTCACTCCGAAGGTGCGAGGACCAGCTTCCAGTTTAAGAAAGGAAGCGCAGACCTCGGGCAGGTCCAAGTTGGAGTGGGAGTCCATTACTGGCCGAAGTTCACGGCCGATGGCATAGTCATCCTCTATGAAGATTCGAGTCGTCCGTGCGATCTATGGAAGATCAATCTGGAAAATGGCGCATGCGAACAATTGACGAATTCACTTCCCGATGAGTTGAAGGATGCTGAATTCATTCAACCCGAGGAAGTTTGGTATGCAGGCAAAGACGGCGTGCAAGTGCCTGCGTTGTTGTATCGCTCGAAAACCGCAGGCAAAGATTCGCCTGCGGTCATAAACATTCATGGCGGGCCAAACTGGCTGTATCAATTCTTATGGGAGCCGACGATGAGTCACATGGCTTCACGCGGCTGGACAGTGCTCGCACCAAATTATCGCGGCTCGACGGGCTATGGAAAAAAATGGCAGAACGCCAGCCGCTACGATATGGGCGGCGTGGATACGGACGATTGCGCGGCAGGCGTAAAATATCTGGTCGAAAATGGACTGGCAGATAAAAACAAAATCGCAGTGACGGGACGGAGTCACGGCGGATTTTTAACCATGTCGTGCATGACGACATATCCTGAATTATTCGCTGTAGGGTCAGCGGTGGTTCCATTTTTGAACTGGTTGAAATCACATAAGGATTCACGCGAAGACCTGCAGCACTGGAACATCGAAAACATGGGCGACCCCGAAGACAACAAGGAATTATGGATCGCACGTTCGCCGTATTTCTTTTTAGACAAAATCAACGCGCCTGTACAAATGATCAGCGGCGGAAACGATCCACGCTGCCCTGCCTCTGATGCCATCGAAGCGCGTGATAAACTGGTTGAGCTTGGCAAGGAAGTTGAATTATTGCTTTACAAAGATGAAGGACATTCGTTTTTGGACATCAACAACGTGATCGATGCAGAAGAAAAGTGTGTGGAATTCATGGCGAAAGTTTTGGAAAAATAAAAGCATGTAAGGTCTCATTAAAAATAGGAGAGAGAATTTATGGAGCCATTAAAATTTCTGAGCGACAACGATGTAAAAGCAATGCACGAAGCCACGCTTCATATTATGAGCGAAGTGGGTCTGATCTGGACGCACCAGCCAAGCCTGGATATTTTACTGGGCGCAGGCTGCACGATGAAAGGTAATCGTGTGTGCATGCCTCCCGACCTTGTCATGGATTGTGTGGCGAAGGCCAATAAACGGCCAAAGATCCGCGGGCGCAATGGGTCGGTTAATGAATTAGGCGGCGGCAATTTGTATTTTCATAACCTTGGCGGCGCGCGCGATGTATTCGATGCCAAAACCGGCACAAGGCGTATCGCCACCGATCAGGATGTCATCGACGCTACCCGCGTGCTCGATGCACTTCCCAACTGCCACACCGTCACGCCATTCTTCACGCCGCAGGATGTACCCGGCGAGTTGATGTCTCTTTTCATGTATCGCCATTCACTGCCCTACACAACTAAACCCTTGCAGGGACCTGGAATCCAATTTGCGGAAGAAGTGAAATACGCCGTTGAAATGGCACAGGTGGTCGGCACACCGCCAGAGGAATTAACACTTTCTCTTTCTCCCGTCAGTCCGCTCACCATTCATGACCCCGCAGCAGCGGCAATCGTTGAAATGGCAAAGGCAGGCGTGATCTGTTCCAATCTCCCCGCCCCCACAGGCGGCGCCACATCTCCAATGACGATCACAGGCAGCCTTGTGCAACAAAGCGCGGAAACACTCGCCCTCGTTGTGCTTGCGCAGATCGTCAACCCCGGCTGTGGGGTTGTATATTGCGGACGTCTGGGTATGTTGGAGCCGCGCACTGGATTGATCTGGGGCGGTGTGGAACTTGGGCTTTCCTCCGCAGGCACGGTTCAACTCGGACATTATTACGGATTCAGCGTCAATGTATATGGGTTTTCAACGAACGCACACACCCTCGACGCGCAAAACGCCTTCGAGCGTGGACTGAACGCCACCATCCCAGCCCTGGCTGGCGCAGACGAGCTCTCCGGCATCGGTGAAATGGAAGCAGGTGTGATGGGCTCCTACGCTCAAATGGTTCTGGATAACGAACTTGTCGGAAGTGTGATGCGCCTGCGTTCCGGTCTCTCTGCAGATGTGGAGCATCTCGCGGTGGATATCATCGGCAACGTCATGGACGGTACACGCAATTATCTCGGTCAAAAACACACCCTCAAACATTTGCGCGCAGGCGAATTGGCGCTTACAAAACTTGCCGAACGCAACTCCTGGGAAACATGGGAAGGCAAATTGGAAAGAAAGCAGATGGCAGATTACGCCGCAGAGGAAGCCGAAAGGATCCTGCGCGATCATCAGGTTCCACCGCTGGAGCCACAGCAGGAAAAAGAACTTGATAGAATTATGGCGGCTGCTGAAAAAGAAATGGTAAAGAAAAGGTAAGTGATTTTCGCATTAAGAAGAATATTTTTTGGAGGTACTTATGCTTAAACAAGCACATGCAATTTCAGAAGAACTCATCGAATGGCGGCGCGATTTCCACATGCACCCCGAAACTGGATTCGACGTCCATCGCACGGCAGGGATCGTGGCGGATGAATTGGAGAAAATGGGATACCGCGTCAAACGCGGCGTCGGAAAAACAGGCGTCGTAGCCGAGATCGGCGAAGGCGGAAAAATCGTCGCCATCCGTGCAGATATGGACGCCCTGCCGATCCTTGAACAGAACGACACAGACTACGTTTCAAAGAATACGGGCAAAATGCATGCCTGCGGACATGACTCGCATACCGCCATGGCACTGGGTGCGGCGCAAATCCTGGCAAGTGAAAAGCTCAATGGGCGTGTCCGTTTCCTTTTTCAGCCTTCGGAAGAAACTGCCGACGAAGAGGGCCTCAGCGGCGCACAGCGCATGGAAGCGGAAGGCGCAGTCGAAGGCGTGGATTATGTCATCGCACAGCACGTCGACCCGACCAGCCCAGTTGGCACGATCGCTATCAATGAAGGCCCAAGCGGCGGCGGCGTGGATACTTTTTTCGCCACGATCATCGGCAAAGGCGGACATGGAGCCTATCCCCATACAACGGTCGACCCCTTCGTTTTGCTTGCGCATGTCATTATGGCGCTGAATGGGATCGTCTCACGCAGGCTCGATCCATTTGAACCTGCTGCAGTCAGCATTGGCGTGGTCAACGGCGGATTTGCAGAAAATGTAATCCCCGAGATCGTCACAATGAAAGGCACGCTGCGCTTCACCTCGCTGGAAGTGCAAAAGCAGATTCGCGAAGAAGTGACTCGCGCATTCGAACTTACGAAAGTATTCGGCGGCAATTACGAGTTGAAATTCGAATTCGGCGGCCTGCCCCTGATCAACGATAAATATGTCTCGGAAGTGATCGCCCAGGTCGGCAAAGACCTGATCGGTGACGAAAACGTCCACGAAATGCACAAGAGTTTGGGGGCGGAGGATTTCCCTGAATTCCTGAAGAATGCCCCCGGAGCCATGTACACGATCGGCACCATGATCCCCGGGCGTGAAATCTATGAACTTCACCATCCAAAATTTGACCTGGATGAACGCGCACTGCCTATTGGCACGGCGGTATTGGCGGAAACTGCGTTGAGGTTTTTGAAAGGGTAAACTGTAACCCTGACCGATCCTGGAGACCCGTCAGGGTTTAATATTTTTCTCTCGGAGGGCATACGTGCACACCATACTCAAATCAAACAGCAAGGAAGTCATCATTGGGATCGACAAGCCGTTCGTCATGATCGGCGAAAAGCTCAACCCAACAGGCATCAAGAAGCTCGGACAGGCGCTCGTTGACAAGGATATGGAATATGTCAAATACCTCGCCAAACGTCAGGTGGCCTGGGGCGCGGACGTTCTCGATGTGAACGTCGGTCATCCGCAGATCGACGAAGCGGCCATCATTCCGATGGTTGTTGAAGCCGTCAAATCGGTTGTGGATGTACCATTGTGTATCGACTCGAACGACCCGAAGATCCTCGAAGCAGGACTCAAGGTTGCGCCTGGCAAGCCGTTGGTGAACTCTGTCAACGGGGAGGAAAAGCAATTGGACACGGTCCTGCCCATCGTTAAAGATAGAGGCGCGGCAGTCATCGGGTTGACCATCGGTGATGACGGCATCCCGCCCACCGCAGAATTACGTCTCGCTGCGGCAGGCAAGATCATCGAGCGCGCGGCAAAGATCGGCATCCCGATCGAAGACATCATCATCGACCCACTGGTGATGACGGTCGGACATAATTCCATGGCTGCAACGATCACATTGCAAACCATCGAATTGCTGGTGAAGGAATTCGGCGTGAACATCAACCTCGGTGCGAGCAATGTCTCGTTCGGGCTGCCCGACAGGCACTCGGTCAATGCGGCGTTCCTTGCGTTGGCAATGCATGCAGGGACAACCTGCTCCATCACAGACCCGATCAAATTAGGCAGCACCATCCGCGCAACGGACCTGCTGCTGGGCAGGGATGCGAACTCGATGCGATATTTGAAATACTTCCGTGCCACCGAGAAACTGCGTGAAGCAGAAGCGGCGGCAAAACAATAAACCAGCCTGTCAGATCAAGGGACTCACAAGAAATCAGAAAGCTTGTGGGTCTCTTTTCAATATTGTATTTTCCATTTGAAGGCGCAATCTGATAAACTACAGAGGTTCGCATAACTAGGTAAACACAAGATCATTCTTCACTCTCAATTTTCGGCAAAAGATCTACTTTATTACGAGACAAGCGACACCATTAATGAGAACCACCTTTTGGCTAAAACCATCCCTGGCAAGACAAATAGCCATTCGCATGAGCCTGCTTGCGGTTATGGCGGTTCTCCTATTGACCTATCAATATACAATTCGTGAATGGGAGTATTCCCAAAGGGAAATGATCTCCCAATCCGAGTTACTGTTGAGTACGATCTCCTTAACTTTGCGTGATCCGCTATACAACCTTGAGATCGACGAACTAAAAGACCTGGCTGGAAAGATCGGGGAAAATCCGCAGATCACAATGTTCATTGTTTATGACAAAATGGGAAGGATTCTTGTCAACTCGGAAAAACCTGAGCTGGAATTTTCACAAGAGGTGGATGAACTCGGCTATAACCTGGTGACCACCCCCACAGACGAACAATACATTGCCTGGCAATCAAACCAACTGGTAACGGGCAGGGGAATCAGGGTCGGCAATCAAACCATCGGTGCAATCGCGATCGGTTTCTCCACACAGCGGCACGACCAAAAAGTAAAAGACCTGACCCTGCAAGGGTTGGCCCTCGCTCTCATCGTCATTTTCCTTGGCGGGTTATTCACTTTCGGTACAGCGCGCAAGATCACTTCGCCGCTGAGCGAGCTGGCCAATGTGGCAAATGAGATGAAGGCGGGCAATCTCTCCATTCGGGCGAACCAGCCCAAGGTCGATGATGAGATCGGTCAGCTTTCCACAGCGTTCAACCAGATGGCTGCGTCGATCCAGCAACGCCAGCTTGAGTTACGGGAATTTGCAGATGGGCTGGAAAGAACCGTCAACGAAAGAACGGCTGAGCTTCAGGAACAGGCCAAAATTTTGGAGGAAATGGCGATCACCGATCCGCTGACGCAGGCGTACAACCGAAGGCAATTCTTCAAACTTGCAAAGATCGAAATGGAACGGGCTCAAAACACAGGCGTGCAATTATCTGTGATCGTGATCGACGCCGATCATTACAAACGCGTCAACGATACTTTTGGTCACCAGATCGGCGACCTTGTTTTGATAAAGCTGGTTGAAATATGCCACGGAGCCATTCGCAAGACCGACGTCTTTGCAAGATATGGCGGTGAAGAATTCGTCATCCTGATGCCTGAAACAGACTCTGAGACCGCCAGAGTGATCGCGGAAAGGATCCGCGAACGAGTTGAAAATACCAGGCTGCCTGTAAATGGTCAGGTCGTGCAGATCACCATCAGTCTTGGCATTTCAACGTTCAACAATATGCAGGAATTAAGCTTCGATTCATTATTGACCCAGGCAGACCGCGCATTGTATAAATCCAAGCGGACTGGCAGGAATCGAGTCACCGTTTGGGCGGAGGAGGTGCTGATGCCAGGTTAGAAAACCTGCCTTCGCCTCATCTTTACCGGCAGGAACCCTTAACATGGTAAAACGACTTTATTTGTTCTCAATGATCCTGCTTCTTATTGCTTGCAGTACACAATCCCCACAGCCTACGGCAACTCCGCTGGCCAACACTGAAGTCGCCGCCACGCAAACCATCCCCCCATCACAAACAAGCCTTCCAACCGCCACAGCGACATTTACGCCGTTCCCTACAGCGACGCCTGTTCCGTACCCGATGAGCATCATCGCCATGCGGAATGGAGATTACCCCGGCAGCCAGATCACCATCGTCAAAGAATTGGATCGCGGCTTGAACTATCGCCGCTATTATTCCTATTATCTCTCAGAGGGTTTGAAGATCTACGCACTGCTCACCATCCCAAGCGGTGAACCGCCCGAAGGCGGCTGGCCCGCGATCGTTTTCAATCACGGCTACATTCCTCCCGATGTGTATCGCACAACGGAACGCTATATCGCCTATGTGGACGAGATCGCCAAATCTGGTTACGTTGTCTTTCGCATTGACTACCGCGGACATGATGCTTCCGAAGGCGAACCTACCGGCGCGTATGGCGACCCAGGCTATCAAATCGATGTGTTGAACGCAGTCGCATCCATCAAACAATTGCCCGATGTGAACCCCGACAAGATCGGCATGTGGGGACATTCCATGGGCGGCTATCTCACGCTGCGCGCCATGGTCATTTCGCAGGATGTAAAAGTCGGTGTGATCTGGGCAGGCGTGGTGGCTTCCTACCAGGATCTGCTTTATAACTGGCGGCGCACAGGCTCATTCACCCCATCACCCAGTTCGCGCGGAGTGGGCTGGCGCACAAGATGGATCGAAGAATTTGGCACGCCCGAACAGAACCCAGCGTTTTGGGATTCGGTCTCGGCCACATCCTATCTCAACGATCTTTCTGGACCGTTGGAACTGCATCATGGAACCGCAGATGAAGACGTCCCTTTGGATTTCTCGATCCGCCTCGCTGAGCAGGCACGGAATGCAGGCCAAGTTGCCGATCTGTATATTTATGAAGGTGACAATCACAACATCTCGGCCAATTTCTCCATCGCCATGGAGCGGACGATTAAGTTCTTTGATTCGTACCTGAAATAAAGCTGCGTCGTATAATATCCGCACGTATCTCAGAAAACGAGCACCCAAACATGTTTCAAAACAAAATCGCACTTGTCACCGGCTCCGGCCGTGGAATTGGACGCGCCATTGCCCTGCATTTCGCCAAACACGGCGCAGACGTGATCATTAATTTCTTTCGCAACCGTGCACCTGCTGAAGAAACTGCACGCGAAGTTGAAAAGCTCGGGCGGCGCGCCCTGCTCGTCAAAGCGGATGTTGGCGATCTCGACGACCTCAACCGTATGTTCGATGAAATTCAATCGGGATTTGGCGGACTGGATATTCTCATCCACAATGCGGCTTCGGGATATAACCGCCCTGCGTTGGAGCAAAAGCCCAAAGGCTGGGAATGGACGATGAATATCAATGCGCGCGCTTTGCTCTTCTCGGCGCAACGCGCCGCGGCTCTGATGGAAGATCGCGGCGGCGGGAAGATCGTCAGCATTTCGAGCGCGGGGGCTTCACGCGTACTGCCAGATTATGTCGTTGTCGGCGCGAGCAAGGCCGCACTGGAAGCGCTCACCCGCTATCTGGGCGTGGAGTTGATCTCAAAGGGAATCAATGTCAATGCCGTGTCACCAGGCGTCGTTGAGACCGATGCGCTGCATCATTTCGCGTCGATGGGAAATCAAGACAATATCCTTCAAAACTTTATCGCACAGGTTCCAGCGGGCAGGTTGATCACGCCCGAGGAAGTGGCCGAGGTGGTTGCGTTTTTGTGCACGCCTGCCGCCGCCATGATCGTTGGGCAGACCATCGTGGTCGATGGCGGATATACGCTTCCCATCCCGAAGTAAAGCTGATTCGTTCAGAAGAAACTCAAGGAAATAAATTCCGCCTGCTGGCGGCCAAAGTGCGGACAGCCCCAATCCTGCTTTCAACTTTATGGGTTCTGTAACAACTCTGTAAGGTGTTATTTGATTTACAAACAGCTATGATGGGAGCATGAATATGTCTCTGAAATCTCAGTTTCACAAAAGCCTGATAGATAACTTGTACGACGGGGTTTATTTTGTGGACAAGGACAGGTTGATCACGTATTGGAACAAGGGCGCCGAACGCATTACAGGCTACGAAGCTGAAGATGTCATCGGTCACTATTGCCACGCCAACCTATTGGATCACGTGAACGATGAAGGCTGTCACCTTTGCGCGAGCGGATGCCCCTTGCTGGCAACGCTCGCCGACGGCGAACCCCGCGAAACGGAGGTGCATCTGCGCCATGCGGATGGATACCGCGTGCCCGTGCTGGTGAGAACCTCCCCCATGTACGATGAGCAGGAGCGGATCATCGGTGCGGTGGAGGTCTTCAGCAACAATCAATCCCTTCTAAAAATGAAGGAACGTGTGCATGAACTGGAAAAGGATATTTTTCGCGACGCGCTGACCAAAGTGGGGAATCGCAAATTCCTGGAGTTGAAGATCAATACAGCCCTGCAGGAATTTCACCAGCATGATCTTTCGTTTGGACTGTTGTTCGTTGACGTGGATCACTTCAAAGCCATCAACGATACCTATGGACACCAGGCGGGCGACCATGTTTTGCAGAACGTGGCTGAAAGCCTGGCGGGACATTTACGGAATACGGATGTTTGCGGGCGCTGGGGCGGGGAGGAATTTATCGTGCTTCTGCAGGGCGTAAACTTGAACAGCATTTCGCGTATTGCCGAAAAGCTGAGAGCCATGATCGCAAGTTCGGTCATTACCGTCAATCAGGATGAGCAGGTTTCGATCACCGCCTCGATCGGGGCGGCTGTCGTTCGCGATACAGATTCGATGACCTCCCTCGTCGAGCGCGCCGATCAATTAATGTACCAGAGCAAGCAATTGGGAAGAAACCGCGTGACGTTGGAAGAATAGCAAAACCCAGCTCATTTTTTCAGCCAGGCTTTGGCTTCTTCAATATCGTGAAACAGCCTGATGTGATGGCTGCGGTTGCGCGCGACAGTTTCATAAAAATCAAGGACATCTTGATTTTCTGAAGCGACAAATGCCCTTTTGAAGGCATGGATTTCCAGCCCTTCGGCCGCGGCAAATTCGACTATATCTTGTGGAAGATTGAAAGTTTGCATAACCGACACGTTCAGTTCCGCCTTGCTCAGGTCGGTGAGGATGCGGAAGCAGTTTTCGCGCTTCGCTGTGCGGATGATATTCACCGCAAACTCCCTTAACTCAGCCAGGTTTACTTTCCCCGTAATCCCTGCCATAACCATATTTTCTACGGCGTCGTATTCAACAGAGTGTGTCATACTGCCTCGCTATCGAACACTGGATGATGGATGCTCCTCTTGCTTCAAAGGGCAGTGTTGGTCTGAATACAGGCAGTATACACAATACCCCCCTTTTTGGGATATGAAATTTTACCGCAACGGACAGCGACTCAACTCCCCGGGATAACCTTGTCAATTAAGAGTTTTTCCAGCGGCGGCCCGCAGATGTTCAGCCACCCGCCCAGGGATTTCCCCCTTGCTAATAAACATATCAGCGCCGACGGTGAGCGCGGCTTGTTGACGGGCTTCCAGGTGACTGATGAGGACGATGACCAGCAGGTTCGGGCAGGCCCTTCTCAATTCATCCAGAGCCGCGTGGGGGTCACGGGGGAGCAACCCCGAATCTATCACCAGCATATCCGTATGGCAATTGGGCACATGGGCCAATGCGGTTGACCAATCCCCAGCTTCCCCTGCAATCTCCATATTCATATCCAGCAACAATAAACGCAATGCGTTGCGTTCAAGAAGCATTGCGTCGGCTAGATATACCCGTGTCATACATCCATCGTACAGTAAAAGCGCTCATTCAGCCTCCCCCACTTGGGGGAGAAAACCAGCCAAAGGCATCGTCTCGTCCGCTTTTGATGCGGAAGCATGGTTCTGCCTCTAATAGAGTTATAATTAAATACGTAGGGAATGTGGTCCGATAAAGATCGGACCCAAGTCATATTCATCTCAAATCATATAAGGAGTAAACATCATGGGTTTCTTCAGTACAATTCTTGAAAAACTTGGGATCAAAAAGGACGAGCCTGCTCCCACACCTGTAAGCGCTCCCGCCAAGATCGTTGCTTCTGAAAGACCAGCGGGGCCTTTGGCAGCTGGTCAGGCCGCGGCAGCTGCCAAGGCCGCAGCGGACAAGGCTGCTGCGGACAAGGCGGCTGCGGACAAGGCAGCGGCGGCAAGCACAGCGGCGGCAGCTGCTGCTGCGGCTGCGGCCCCCAAAGCCATTTCAGTAGTGGATGTGGTCAAGAAGCTTGAGGATCTTTCTGTTGGATCAGAACTCGATTGGAAAGTCTCCATCGTGGATTTGCTCAAAGTTTTGGGCATCGACAGCAGCCGCGAGGCACGCAACGAACTTGCGACCGAACTGGGCTGCCCCGCTGACCTGATGAAAGATTCAGCGAAAATGAATGTCTGGCTTCATAAGGAAGTGTTGAGAAAGGTCGCCGAGAACGGCGGCAATATTCCCCAAACACTTCTGGACTAGAAATAAAGAAGACGCCTTCGTTAGAGCGAAGGCGTCTTCTTTATTAGACTTCTTGCAAAAGTCACATTTTTACCACGCTCAAGGCGGCGTCCCCGCCGCCGAGGACTGCGGCGGGAGCACTTATGAAAATACAATCAATCATCCCGCCCGTGGACTTCGATCTCCCGTTTCACCATTTTCTGCCTGCAATTCGCTTTGCTTCGAGGGACAGTGTGTATCGGAATACGAACAATAAACACAACAATCGCCCGCC
>JADKEA010000009.1 GCA_016718275.1 Candidatus Villigracilis affinis | reverse complement strand
GAAGGCATCCTATCCCTTCGCTCCTTACACATAAAATGGAAACAGAGCAATGTCGCATTCCACTTATTAGCAAATCTGTTGGTCTTAAGTCCACTGTACAGATGCCCAAACGGCAGTCTAATAGGCAGGTGCCATGAGGGCATAGGCATTTGTACTGAATTTCAGCAAAGAGGCTTGAAACCCGTAATTCTTTCCTGTTACCCTGAATCAGCCGCAAGAGGGAGTGCAATATATGACAAAGAAAATACGTGCGGCAATACTGGACGACCATCAAAGCATTGTGGATGGATACGTTTACCGGCTGAAAAAGACCCCCAGATCGAAGTGACTGCGATGATGGCGTTTGGGGAGGAACTGGAAACCCACGTTGGAAAACAGCCTGCAGATGTGCTCCCGTTGGATGTTACGCATGTCCCCTATATTAAGTGAAAATCGAAATCCCTCCTGATCTTGCATTCCATTCCGAAGTAGTTTGCAAGCCCACCCAGACCTTAACTATCCCTGTCATCAGCATGCATGCCGAACGCGGATTGATCCGTGCGGTGATGGATGCCGGAGCTGGTGGATACATTCTGAAAGACGACCAGGCCATTCTTTAAGAATTTGGGAAGCGTGGTGAAGGTCATCGCCGAGGGCGGAGTCCAATACAGCCAGGTCGCTCGCGACCAATATGCCCGTTATCTATCTGAAGAACTTCTCACCCCGCCAGTTGGAGGCGCTCTCTCTCAGCGCGGCATATCCCGACGCCACAACCTCTGAACTCGCAAAAATTGAATGTGGGCAATTCCACCGTCCGCAACCTGCTTTCCAACGCCTACTTAAAATTGATGTACACAACTGTGCTGCCGCTATCGCTAAAGCACGGCAAAAGGGATTGATCACACCGAACCAGCCAGACCCGCCAGCCTGATCCTCGAACAGATGAATCAACCCACCGGGCCGCGCAAGCGACTCATTTGAAATAATTCCCCACAGTTTAATAACGACTCAATCACTCACCGCCCCGCATTGGATGAGAGCCTCCTGCGTCTCTTTCAAAGCCCGGGGCTGGTGCCTGTTTTCTGACGCAGTTTCTCGCACCGTGCTTGCGCCGAAGTGCCACCCGTTAATACTCCGCTTGTGTCGGAATACGGACAATGGTTATGGTTTAATGTTTCATTCCTGCGCTATAATCCCAATCACCTCCTTATAAATTGAAAATTTATCAAAGCCCCACTTTACAGAGGACATTATGAAAAAAGACCTCACGAATCGCTGGAATGTTTCTGAACTTCTCCTGTCTCTATCGGTGCTTTTCGTTTTATTGTTTTTCACGTATGGCATTTTTGGCTACGCCCCCTATATCGGTTTCCGCTTCAACCCGCCAGATGGAAAAATCCTTGCAGTATATATCCAGGGCAAAAACGAGCCCACGCTGAAGGAAGGCGATGTTTTGGTGAGAGTTGGGGCAAACAGCCTGGATGACTACCACGCAGACAACCGACTGGCTTTCTTCAAAGGCGTAAAACCGGGGGATACCATAAACGTTGTTGTCAATCGCAACGGAACGGAACTCGCGATTCCCTGGGTCATTCCGGGCTTCAACCAACTGGAATTCAATATTCGTTTTTTCAATATCTGGTGGCTGGCTTACATATTTTGGGCGGTTGGATTCGCGGCTCAACTCTTATTACGGCCAAAGAATTCAACGCTCAGAAGATTGTTCATTGCCGCCTTTACCTGATGGGGCTCTGGCTGATATTCGGCTCGATATCTGCATGGCATCTTCTGGAAGGGGCCATTCTGATGCATGTAGCAGCATGGTTATTGCTGCCGGTTTACCTGCACCTGCATTGGGTATTTCCAAAGCCGCTTCGCCTTCCTCAAAAATGGCTGGGCTATTTTTTCTACGCAGTCTGTTTACTGCTCGCAATAGCAGAGCTGTTCCAAATCCCCCCACGTGGACTTTATGCGCTTGGTTTTCTGCTTGCGATGGCTGGGAGCGCTGTCTTGCTGGGCGTCCATTTCTTTCGGCAGCCCGATCAACGGCGGGATCTTGCGCTGGTACTTACCGCCACTCTACTGGTGGTGATTCCCTAATCAGTTTCCAGCATAAGCGACATTGCATCAAAGATCGCTCCGCTCGCCTTTCTGGCTTTGCCGCTTATGCCGCTGGCCTACTACACGATCTATCGCCGTCAGTTGGGCGGCATGGAGCTGCGCGCCAATCGGCTGATCTCGGTTTATTCATTCCTGATTCTGATCAGTGCTTCCCTTCCGCTTCTCATCCGCCCCATTACGCTGATCGACACAACACTCGAAAACATGATCATCCTGATCATTGGCATCACAGTATTAATTGTGATCGCTTCGATCCAGATCTTTCCATCTTTTCAATCATTTTTAGAACAACATCTTCTCGGAATCAAACTTCCCTACCAAAATTTGCAGGAAAGTTTTTCAAGCCGAATCGCAGCCAGCACATCCATTAACGATCTTCTATTGTTGCTTGAGAATGATGTCTTTCCGAGTTTGTTCATTCGTCAATTCGCCTTTATGCAAACCTCCAATGGGAGCTTGAAGGCGCTGCTCGCCAAAAATGTCTCAGCGGAAGAAATGCCAGACGAAGGCAGAATCAGCCAACTGGTCGAACGAAGCGGGAAATTCATCCCCGCTTTCTCCTCGGATGACGAATGGATCCGCCTCATTCTTCCGCTCAAAGCTGGTGACTCTTTCATCGGCTTTTGGCTGCTCGGACGCCGCGACCCGGACGATTACTATCCCCAGGCAGAGATACCGATCCTGCAATCCATCGCCAACCAGACCGCAATTGCATTAAGTTATGTGCTGCAAGCCGAACATCTCAAATCCATCTACCAGGACGGCATCAGCCAATACGAGGATGAGCGCATGCGTCTGGCATTGCTGCTTCACGATAGCATCCTCAATGAGCTGGCTGCCCTGCGCATGAATCTGGACGAAGCGGAGGTTACGCCAGCTTTCCAAAAAGCCTATCAAAAGTTGACAAGTCAGGTCCGTGAGATCATTTTCAATCTGCGCCCGCCCATGCTGGAGTATGGGGCTAAAACCTGCCCTAGAAGAAATGGCGGGCACTTAACAGAGCGCAATCAGGGAAAGATCGAGATCATTGTGAAGATCGAAACCGATGATTCAAGATATCAGATCAGGAACATGGAGGAACATATCTTTCGCATGGTTCAGGAGGCTTGTGAAAATGCCGTACGTCATGCACAGGCGAAGATAGTTCAAATCACAGGCAGGCTGCTGGAAGACGAAATTTCATTGTCTGTCGAAGATAACGGAAATGGGTTTGAGACAAAAGATGGGCTGGGGATCGACACCCTTGTCAAGCAAAAACATTTCGGCCTGGCTGGTATTTTAAAACGCGCCCAGTTGATCGGGGCGGAGGCATCCATCCACTCGAACCTCGGAATGGGAACTCATATTCAAGTCACCTGGAAGCCCACACCCTTATAGATTGAAATATATTCTGCCATTAAATTCAACTGCGAAGGCACAAAGTTTTTTCTTTGTATCTTCGCAGTTTTGTGTTTTGCAAAAAAGAAAGCAGGCTTTTCAAACAAGCTCCAAACAACAAATACCTGCCACTGTTGCCCAAAATATCCAGGCGCGCTTCAACTTCGCCATCGTTCTCCGATGTTAACCAGCCACCCAAGAAGTTGAAGCGCACCCTATCCCCTTTTCCCCCTGCGTGCAAAGCAGTATGTTGAATTTAAGCCTGACCGCTCATCATATCGATGAACACAGGCACAACATGCGGATCAAAATGTATCCCGATCTGTTCCTTGATGTATTGAATGGCCTTTTTCGTCGGCCAGCCCTGTCTGTAAGGGCGGTTTGAGGTCAGGGCGTCAAATACATCCACCACAGCAAAAATTCGCGCGGCCAGCGGGATATCCTTGCCTGCAAGCCGATCCGGGTATCCTTCGCCATTCCATTTTTCATGGTGAGAGCGGGGAATATCCAGCGCAGGCGCAAGGTGTTCAATGGGCGCGAGCAATTCCACGGCGATCAATGGATGGCGCCGCATGATCGTCCATTCTTCATCAGTCAATGGTCCGGGCTTGAGCAGGATGCTATCCGGGATCGCGACCTTGCCAATGTCGTGCAGCATTGCGCCTCGGTGAATGTGTGTGAGTTCAGTGCGACCAATTCCCATCCGCTCTGCCAGCCGGACGGTCAATTCAGTCACACGGCGGGAATGCTCCTCGGTCTCCTTGTTTCGCAAGTCGAGCGCACGTGACCAGCCTTCGATCACCTTGTCATAGGCGAGAACCAATTCCGCGTTGGAACGCTGGAGATGTTTGAACAGCATGGCATTGTCTATGGCGATGGCGGCCTGCCCCGCGAGTGTTTCCATGTAGTTTTGCCAGTCACGATCTGCTTCGAGCCGCGAGCGATGGAAAATTTCCAGCACGCCCACGGGCTGACCTCTTGCGATCAGTGGAACAGCGTAATAAGCGATAAAGCCTTCCTGCATCAAAAAAGGCGATCTTTGAAATGCCGCAGGGTGTGAAATCAAATTGTCGATATAAAGTACAGATCGTTCAAGCACTGCCTTCCCAGCGTACTCCTCGCCGACTTGCAGACGGGTATACTGCAACGCCTGGGTGGTAAAGCCCGCGTCTGCCGCGAATTCGAGAAGCTGCGTTTGCGGGTCAAACAACAATATGCAGGCCGCATCGACATTCAATTGCACGCGCACATGATCGAGGATGGTTGACAGCACCGCTGCAGGTGCGATTCAGAGGTGATGGCCAGGTCTATGGAACGTAAGGCCGCCAATTGACCGAACTGGCGCATGACCGTCTCTTCAGAGGTTTTGTGCCGCGAGATATCACGGACCAGCATGATGATCTGCCCGTTCGCGAGCGTGACCAGCCGCGATTCGAACCAGCGTTTGCCAATCTGGGACTTAAGCGAGTATTCAAAGAATGTGACCCGACCTCTGCGCGATGCCTGTTTAACACATCCTCGATCTTTGCGCCGACATCCGCAGGCATGACATCCTGTATTCTCCGCAGCATGAATTTATCCGGGCGAGGTGTACAGGTTGGTCATACTGCCCGCTTTAAAATCCAAAATCGTTCCATCGGAGTCGAGGATGAACAACAGATCATCAAAGGCCTGAAAGATGGCCCATAATTGCTGGTTGGCATCTGGCATGTTTTGCAGGGAAATTTCTGTGATCATTTTGTTTGAGGGAAGCGCCAATTTATACATGTCCATGGCCTGTGGTGGGACCTTTGAAGGACTAAGTTTCATTGAGGCAGGCAGATCAATAATTATTGCTCAACGAACGATTAACCTGTTTTGCCAGGTCGGAAAGGGAAGTGGCACGGATGGAAACGATCAGGTCGCGTTCCTCTTTGCTGAGGGGGAATCCTTCGCCAAGGTAGCCTTTGTTCAGGGCTGTGTTTGGATCTTCAAGAAGCAGGTCACAAAATTGTTTGTTGACCAATGCTGCTGAAAAAACGCGGCTTATGCCATGCGAAGTCCTTTGCTGCGGAGCGACTTTGATAGACACTGTCCTTTGATAAGTAAATGGAGCGAGCATAGTTATGGTCCTCTATTTTCTGATAAATGATTAGTCGGACGGGCAAGTATCCAAAAGGCGCCGATCGCGATAAAGACGTCACCGAGGCTGAATGCCACTTGGTAGGGGAACCAGGCCGCGGGTAGGAAGCGATCCGCCAGCCACTCGAGGCGAGTATCCTGCGGAGGGAGGAGAATGTCCTTTGGGCCGATGCGGCTACCGGGCTGGATATCCAGCAGTGCTTCTTCGGAGATCAGGCTGCTTGCTGTTTGCGGGCTGATCGGCATGAAACCGCTGTTGGCTGCCATTACTGCCAGGTTCAGGGCCACGCCACAGATCAGGATCGGCATACCGACAATTTTTCGGTTTAGCCAGGCAAACCCAAATAACAGGGCCTGCGAGAGGGTCAGGCAAACTGCGTCCAGCCAGTCTGGAAAAAGCGCGGGCAATTGGATGGCAACAAACTGCGGCAGGTAGGCGGTGAAGGCAAGCCCAAAATGCCCAAGTTGGGGAGGGTGATACGGGGTTTTGTGGCCGTATGCCCACGCCAGCCCAATGACCAGCCCGGCCAGCAGGGAGAGCAGGAGGATCACTTATTTTCCAACTTCGCCGCCATCCAAAGGAGCCCCGGTGCCGAGGAGGAGCGCAGCCAATGACACAATCACCAAAATCAACTGGATTTGCTGGCGGTCGATCTTCTGAGCAAAGAAAGCGAGGGAAGCGAGTTGGTTTTTCATGGTTCATCCTTTTTGTTACGATCAGTTTGGTTCGTTGCAAACAGGATACGAGCCACCAGGCTTCAAAACAGGCTTCAAAACATTAGATTCCGCCCCTCACCCTGCCCTCTACCCTACGGGCACGATGTCCCAATGGGAGAGGGGGAAACCATCCTATTAATTAGGGTGAGGGAGGTCTGAACGGATAGGTGGCAACTTGAGTTAAAAAAGAAAACAGCCGTCCAAAAATGTTTTTTGGACGGCTGTTTTTAGGGAATTTTGAGTTATTTCTTTTACAAGATCAGGCGTTTGTATAGGTCTTGTGTTTCTTTTGAGGGGGGCAGGCCAAGTTCGCGCCGCATGACCTCTTCACAGGTTTGGTAGGTACGCATGATTGCAGGGCGGTCACCCATGCGATGATAAATCTGCATCAACAGGGTATACGCCGCTTCAAAAGTAATCTCATAATCCAGCACACGCTGACAGACCGCCAGCGCACGCTCCCACTGGGCCTGTTTGTAAAGAAGCTCCCCCAGCGTGATAAGCGTCGAAAGATAGACCTGGCTGAGGCGCTCGCGTTCGAGCATCACCCAGTCGGCGTAGATGTCTTCGAGAAAGGGGCCATGCACAAGGTCAACGGCCGTTTGATAATATTCGATCTGCTTCATGGGGTCGGTCGTGGACCTGGCGCGGGAGAGGAATGCTTCGAACGCTTCGACATCGTACTCAAAATCGAGGGAGCGGTTGAATTTGTACAGCGCATCTTCATAAGCCACGATCTCCTGCCCGACCGCGCGGCGCAGACGGTAGATCTCGTTTTTGAAGCGTAACTTCAGTTTGTGCGGCTCATCCATTTCAGGCCAGAGGATCTCGGAGATCTGTTCCTTGGTAAGCGGCCTTGGGGTAGTGAGGAAGAAAAAGAACAGGTCACGTACAGATTGGGTCTGCCAGTCTGAAAGCGATAATGTTTTTCCGCCCACACCCACCAGCGCGTGCCCAAAGGATTGAATGATCATGTGCGGATTGGGCATCTGCACGACATGCGCCATACGGTGAAGCTGACGACGGGTGGCTGGCAATTTCGCCGCGAGACGGCCGGCACGGGTCAGCAGGTCACCGACCATGCGCCCGACTTCATGATTGGATTGCAATCCGCTCAACCATTCGTGTGCCTGATGAATCGCGATCAGGGTGGGATGAATAACCTGTCCGCGGCCATCTGCAATGGGTTTGATGGTCTGACCGATCATCCCGCCATTCTTCGATGCGTGATACGCCGCTGCCAGCCAGACACGGCAGGTATCTCCTTCCAGTTTTCGTCCATCTTCGGAGAAACAACCGATTGCCTCCTCCAACTCCTGCACGGCAGCGGAGGGATTCCTTGCAGCAGAGACAGGCGACCAAGGGCCATTTTAGGAGACCCTTCTCATATAACGAAGCATTGGAACGGATCAACTCCTGCTCTTCGTTAATGAGTCTGGAGTGCCTCAGTGGGGTCTTTTTGCAACAAGGCCAATCCGGCCTGGGCTACGCTCAGGTAGAAAATAAGAAAACGTTCATCGATCCTGCGGGCGATTTCCTCACCGTGGCGATAATTACTCTGCGCCACGCCAAAATCCTCCAACTCGGTATACAAGTCACCCAGCCCGGTCGAGATCAGCGCCTGCATGCGGGTGGATCCACTGCGTTGGGCGCAAATCAGTCCATCTTCGAATGCAACGGCGGCCTTTTCATATTCACCGTATGCCTGATGGAGGATGGCAAGGTTATTCAATAAGATGGCCTGCCATAACAGGTCGCCTTTGCTTTTCCAAATTTGAAGCGCTTTTTCATAGGAGACGCCCGCCTCGGAATAATTTCCGAGGGTTTGGTATGCCATACCCGTTTCCATATACAGGATCGGGATGCTGGAAACATCGTTCAGGCGCAGGTAAATATTTAACGAATTATCCAGGAATTCAACCGCCTGCCGCGCCTGCCCCAACCGATACAAGGCCAGGCCTTTTACCCGCAAAGCCTCCGCAAATAGAAACTGCAGATCATCCCGCATTTCGGTCAGACCGATCACTTCATCGGCATCGCGTACGGATGCATCGAATTCGCCCAAAGTACGCTGAACAATACCGCGCCGAACCAAAGTGCGGGCCAGTCCCTCGATGTTCTCATTCTTGCGGAAGGTCTGCGCCGCCTGATCCAACAGCGCCAGACCTTCGTGCATATTGCCGCGGGAAGAGGCAATGACACCGCGAATGGAAAGCAGCTCGGGATGAGATCGCAGCATGGATGGAGGCAGGTCGTTCAACCACGACTCCAATGTCACTTTCATATGCACGATCATATCCTTCGAGGCGCGCTCGATCATCGCGACCAGGACTTGATTGTCGTTCAACTGTTTGTAAATGTAGTGAGCTTTCTCCCACTCTGCCATATCTTCATAGGCATGACCAAGCCGCGCCAGAATCGGCCTGACCTCATCAGGGTGTGTCGACTCGAATTTTTTCCGCAGGAAATCACGGAAAAGATGATGGTAACGCAGCCACCTGCCATCGGTACCGACAGGCAAAACAAAGAGGTTGTTTTGCACGACAGAACTGATCAGTCCCTGCCAGTTCTGCGGCTCTTCATACAATGGGGAAAGAACCGTCTGACAAAGCCCCGCGTCAAACTCGCCAAGCATGGAAGTACGCAGGATAAAATCGCGCAACGCTGCGGGCTGGCGGTCCAACACCTGTTGGTTGAGAAAATCTGAAAGCCCCACTCCGGTTTGCGATGTGGGCAGGGTGCCGCTCCCTGAGAACTGCAAGCCAGCGATCCAGCCTTCAGTCATCTCGATCATTTTTCGCGCTTCATCATCGGAAATATGCAGATTGTTATTCTGAGCCAGCAACGCCTGGATCTCATCCATGGCGAACGCGAGATCGGCAAAACCCAAACCACCCACCTGGTCACGCGCCACCATCAGCGGCAGATCTGGAAGGCTGGTGAGTACACGCGAAGAGATGATCACATGACAGTTTTCATCCACAAGCTGGATGAAGCGATTCAAAAAGCCTGGATCGGCTGCACATTTTCAACAATATGGAAATCGTCGAAGACAAAAATAAAATGCTCATGGATGTGCTCGTAGGCCTCATTGACCAGCGTCACCAGCATCCTTTCCATGTCCTGCTCAAGCGAGGTCAGATTGCCAAGCATGGACGCGGATTGCTTCCCAAAACCCGGGAAACGCTCGGCAAGCGCCGCGATCAGATAAGCAATAAAACGCTGCGGCTCGCGGTCCATTTCATCCAGCGCAAGCCAGCAGCAGGCCAGGTCACTTTGATTTGCAAAATCGATCAACAGGGATGTTTTTCCATACCCAGCAGGAGCGGATACCAGAATAAGTTTTTTATCCAGCGAATCGAACAAAAAATCCACCAGCCGTTTGCGGGTGAGCAACTCGGCGCGGCGGCGCGGCGGAATGATCTTGGTCTTACTGATCGGGATGGATGCCATTGGAATACCCGGTACTTTGAGAGTGCATCACACGCACCATCAATCAATCACCTGATTGATTGGACGTTCTTCTCCTCCATCATTTTACATGCAATCCCCGCGAAAACGAATGCAGTAACATTATAATCAGGCGCACATGCCCACGCCCGAATCCATCCTGAAATCCATTTTTGGTTACGATACCTTCAAGCCGCTGCAACGTGAGATCATCACCAACGTGCAGGCGCGGCGCGATACGCTTGTCGTCATGCCTACGGGCGGCGGCAAATCGCTCACTTATCAAGTCCCTGCATTGCTATTCGACGGGCTGACCGTTGTCGTCTCGCCTTTGATCGCCCTGATGAAAGATCAAGTGGAACAACTCAACGCATTGGGCGTGCCCGCCGTTTTCCTCAACAGCTCGCTTTCGCAGGAGGAATATCAGGCGAATATGGACTCTGTGAAAAGCGGACAGTCCAAACTGCTGTATGTGGCGCCTGAGACATTACTGACTCCCAGGATTTACTCGCTTCTTTCCTCGCTGAAACTTGATCTGCTTGCGATCGACGAAGCTCACTGCATCTCAGAGTGGGGACATGACTTCCGCCCTGAATACCGCCAGCTTGTGGACGTGCGCCGTAAGTTCCCTTCCGCCGTATGCATGGCATTGACCGCCACCGCCACGCCGCGAGTCCGCGCGGATATTGCGGCCTCGCTTGGGTTTACGCAATCGAATGAATTTCTGGCATCCTTCAACAGGGACAACCTTTTCATCGAAGTGGCTCCCAAACGCGAACCCATCGCACAGACCTTGCGCTTCCTCGAAAATTTCAAAGACCAATCGGGCATCATCTACTGCTTCTCGCGCAAACAGGTGGATGAACTCGCCGCGACTCTGGCGCGCCATAAATATTCGGTGCGCCCCTATCACGCAGGCCTCGAAGACTCAGACCGCAGACGGAATCAGGAAGCCTTCATTCGTGATGATGCGCAGATCATCGTGGCGACCATTGCCTTTGGCATGGGCATCAACAAACCGAACGTGCGCTTCGTCATTCATTTCGATCTGCCGAAAAGCATCGAGAGCTATTATCAGGAGATCGGCCGCGCGGGGCGCGACGGCCTGCCCGCACATTGTCTGCTGCTTTACAGCTACGGCGACGCAAGCAAGATCCGTTATTTCATTGATCAAAAAGAGGAACCCGAGCGCAGCGCATCCTATCAACATTTGGATGCGATGACGCGCTATGCCGAAGGAAATATTTGCAGGCGCAAGCCGCTGCTTTCGTATTTCGGCGAGACCTTCGCGCAGGAAAATTGCGGCACCTGTGACAATTGCAACAGCGAGCCCGCCGACCAACAGGACATCACGGTGGCTGTGCAAAAATTATTATCCTGTGTCAAACGCAGCGGCGAACGATTCGGTGCGGCACATGTGGTGGACATTCTGCTTGGCTCAAAAAACGAGAAGATCGAAAAATACAGGCACCATGAACTATCCACCTACGGCATTGGCAGGAATTGACCAAGAGCCAATGGATGCATCTCAGTCGTCAACTGGTGGAGCGGGGATTGTTGAATCAGGAGCCAACGTATCGGGTGTTGTCGGTCACTGATAAAGGGCTGGAAATGCTCAAATCGCGGGAGCAGATTCTCGGTCAAATAAATGAAGCGAAGAAGAGTGAAAGGGCCAGCGCGCGAATCAAGTCGTCGCTTGATTCTGAATATGACAGGTCATTATTCGCCTTGCTTCGAAACAGAAGAAAAGAACTGGCCGATGAATCAGGCATTCCGCCCTATGTGGTCTTCTCCGATAAAACGCTGGTGGAGATGGCGATGTATTTCCCGCAGGGACGCGAGAGCCTGTTGAATATCAGCGGCGTGGGCAAGGTCAAGTTCGAGCGTTACGGCATGCCGTTCCTTGAGATCATCAAGGAATATTGCAGGTCGAACAAGATCGATGAAAAATTCAAAGCGCCCGCGCGCGAAAAAGATGACGCAGGCCGAAGATACATGACCGTGGGCGATGCCTACAACTCGGGCGAAAGCGTGCAATCTTTGATGAAGCAGTACAATGTGAGTGCCGATACGATCCTGAATCATCTGGCGCGTTTCATCATGGCGGGCAATCCACTGCGCTCGGCGGAGGATTTGATCGCGTTATCGAACCTTGACCCTGATCAACAAATGGCGATCTTCAAAGCCTTCGACAAACACGGCTCCGACATGTTGAAGCCCGTGTACGATGCAATGGGCGGCAAAGTGAATTACGACGAGTTGAGAATTCTGCGCTTGTGTTACTTATGTGAGAAAAGATAAGCAATGACACCATCCAAATACGTGAATAAACTCTGGCAGCAGGCGGTGCAAATTATGCACACGCTCAACGAGCGCACGAATGGCTGGTTGTGGGTGCTGGCAAATTCCATCAAGCAAACCCTGATGCCCAATACGGCGATCATGGCTTCGGCCATTGCTTATATTTCGCTTTTCTCGCTCTTTCCTTTAATTCTGCTGAGCATTTCGCTTGCAAGTTTCAGCTTTGGTTTTGAGATGATAGACCAGCATGAGACCATCCGAAGATTGGAATTTATCGCGCCAGCATTGGGACAACTGTTGGGCCAAAACATCGACGAAGTCATCCGCGCCCGTGGATCGGTCACTGGTTTCGCCCTGCTCAGTTTGATCTGGTCAGCCTCGACGATCTTTTACGCCCTAAACCACACTTTGAATGATGTCTGGAACATCAAGCAGCGCCGCTCTGCGTGGAAACGGCGGGGGGCCTCCATTCTCTTCGTTTTGGTATTTGTCGGCCCCACCCTTTTTTTGATCTCGCTGGCAGGCAGTGTGATTGCCAATATCCGCTTGTGGCTGCCAGACTTGATCCTGCCGTTCGGGTACGGCATCAGCCTGCTTTTGACTCTCATGCTTGATGTCCTGTTATTCATGATCCTGTACATGATCCTTCCGCATGGAAATTCCACCTGGCGCGAGGTTGCACCTGGGGCCATTGGGGCAGGCTTGTCTTGGGAATTTGCCAAGCGGGCCTTTCTATCTTTTGTTTCCACCTACATCTCGATCACCAATCTGGTCTATGGCACCGTGGCAACTATCATCGCCTTTCTGTTATGGGCCTATATCAGCAGTCTCATTTTTATCTTCGGGGCTTATTTGAGCGTTTCATATTGGCAGTTGAAGCAACCGCCAAAACAGACATGATTTTTTAAGCCAATCGTAAGATTGATACTTGAACATGCGTGCTATAATCTTTTTTAGCCCATGTCCTTCGCCCACTTACACGTCCATACCGAATATTCCCTGCTCGACGGCTTCTCGAATATCAAGAAGCTGGTCAAACGCGTCAAAGAGCTGAACATGGAACATGTGGCCATCACCGACCACGGCACCATGTTCGGGGTGATCGATTTCTACAAAGCCGCCAAAGCGGAGGGGATCAAGCCGATCATCGGGCTGGAAGCCTACATGGCCGCGCGCACGATGAAAGACAAGGATTCAAAGCTCGATCGTTCGTCCACGCACCTGCTTCTGCTTGCGGAGAATGAAACTGGCTACAAGAATCTGCTGAAGATCGCCTCTGCCGCGCAGATGGAAGGCTTCTATTATTATCCACGCATTGACCATGACTTCCTCGCCTCCCACTCCGAAGGCTTGATCGCCACCTCGGGCTGTATGTCGGCGGAAATTCCGCGCGCGCTGTTGAACGAAAACCCTGCGGAAGCCGTAAAAAAATGGGACTGGTATGCCGATGTCTTTGGCCGTGACCGCTTCTTTGTGGAATTGCAGCAGCACAACATCAAAGAGATCACCGACTTAAATAAACAATTGCTCAGTTTGGGCGCGCGTTACGAAGCGCGATTCATCGCCACCAACGATGTGCATTACGTAAATCAAGCGGATGCGCGCCTGCAGGATATTCTGCTCGCGATCCAGACCAACTCCACGCTCAACGATCCCAGCCGCATGAAGATGAGCGACGACTCGTATTATCTGCGCTCGCCTTTGGAGATGAGCAAGATCTTCTCCGAAGTGCCAGATGCCTTAAGCAACACCCTGCTCATCGCCGAACGCTGCAACGTGGACTTGAGCTTCAAAGGCTATCACCTGCCCGAGTTCACCGTCCCGGAAGGGTACACGCCAGAGTCTTATCTGCGTGCGTTGTGCCAGCAAGGGGCGAAGGACAAATTCAAAGAAGACGCATCCAGCCAAAAGGTCCAGGAAAGACTCGAGTACGAATTAAGCGTCGTCCACACCATGGGATTCGATGCCTACTTCCTCATCGTGTGGGACTTGTGTACCTTCGCCCGTGAACATGGGATCTGGTACAACGCGCGCGGTTCGGCGGCTGGTTCGATCATCGCATACACACTCGATATTACGCGGGTTGACCCGCTTGAACATGCGCTCATCTTTGAACGCTTCCTCAACCCGGGGCGCGTCTCGATGCCCGATATTGATCTCGACTTCCGCGATGACCGCCGCTCGGAGATGCTCGAATACTGCTCGAACAAATACGGCTCGGACAAGGTCGCACAGATCATCACCTTCGGCACCATGGGCTCGAAAGCCGCCCTGCGTGATGTGGCGCGTGTGATGGAAATTCCATTGCCCGAAATTGACAAGGTTGCAAAACTTGTGCCTTTCGTTTCAGGCCGCGCAACCACCATGAAGGACGCGATGGAAGTCGCCGAATTCAAACAGATCTACGATAACCAGCCGCACCTGCGCGAAGTGATCGACATTGCCGCGCGCATGGAAGGGACAGTCCGCAATGCGGGTACGCACGCGGCGGGCGTGGTGATCTCCGATCATCCCATCGAAGAGTATCTGCCGCTTCACCGCCCCACATCCAATTCAGAAGAAACGCCCATCAAGTCAGTGACCCAATTCGAAATGGGTATTCTCGATTCGCTGGGCATGTTGAAAGTGGACTTCCTCGGCCTCATCACGTTGACGGTTATGGCGCGCGCCTGCGACCACATCTTCAAACGTCACGGCATTAAATTTGACCTGAACAATATTCCCATTGATGATCCCAAATCATTTGAGTTGATGGGCGCGGGACAAACCGCTGGCGTCTTCCAGGTGGAAGGCGGCGGCATGACGCGCTGGCTCGTGCAAATGAAGCCGAAGAATCTGGATAACATCATCGCGATGGTCGCGTTGTATCGTCCCGGCCCGATGGCCTTCATCCCTGATTACATCTCGCGCATGCACGGCGAATCGGAAGTGGAATACCGCCACCCCGCCATGGAGCCGATCTTCAAAGACACCTTCGGCATTCCTGTTTATCAGGAACAGCTCATGCGCGCCGCCGTGGAACTCGCGGGCTACACACCTTCCGAGTCAGATGAACTGCGCAAGGCCATCTCCAAAAAGAAAAAAGAAGACATCGACAAACACCGCGCCAAGTTCGTGAAAGGCGCAGTTGAAAAAGGCATGGATCAATCCGTTGCCGACGCGATCTACATGGATTGGGAAGAGTTCGCGAGGTATGGATTTAATAAGTCCCATGCGGCGGATTACGGCGTTATCGCCGTGCAAACGGCATATCTCAAAGCGCATTATCCCGCCGAATACATGGCGGCGCTCATGTCCGCCTCAGCAGGACAGACTGAAAAGATCGCGCTCTACGTTGCAGACGCGCGCGCTATGGGCGTGCCTGTGCTTGCGCCCGACATCAACGCATCACTTTGGGATTTTGCAATTGAAGATGTTGAAGATACAGCCAACAACAAAAAAGTCCCCAGCGTCCGCTTTGGGCTCGGCGCGATCAAGAACGTCAGCGAGAACGCTGTCGAGATCATCGTCGAAGCGCGCAACGAAGGCAAGTTCATTGACCTGAACGATTTCTCCCGCCGCGTAGACTTGCGCGCCGTTGGCAAACGCTCGCTTGAATGTCTCATCAAAGTGGGCGCGCTCGATCAGTTCGGCAACCGCGCATCCATGCTCGGCTCGCTTGACCGCATCGTCGCCATCAGCAGCAATCACTTCCGCGCCGCAGATGCGGGGCAGATGAGTCTCTTCGGCACCACCACAGGCATCATCGAAGAGATCACCCTGCCCGAAGTGAAAGATGTTGAAAAGCGCGACATGCTCAATTGGGAGCGCGAACTCATCGGCCTGTACATTTCCGATCATCCGCTCAACGAATTCCAAACCCAGCTCGCGCACATCGTCAGCTATTTTTCGGGGCAGCTCTCCGAAGCCAGCCACGAAGAAAAAGTCCGCGTGGCGGGGCTTATCAGCGTCGTGCGCCCGTACACCACCAAAACCGGCAAGCCCATGGGCTTCGTCACCATCGAAGACATTCAAGGCAACATCGAACTCGTGCTCTTCCCCAAGACCTGGGAAAAATTCCGCGAAACCCTCACCGTCGGGCAGATCGTCATCGTCGAAGGCAAGGTAGATCAAGGCAACCCGCCTGCAAAAATTCTCGTGGATATTGTCCGCACCGAGATCAATATGACTGTGCCTGCGGATGACCAATACGGCAAGCAGGATCTAACTCCCAAGCCTTTGCTCCCGCGCGCAGAAGCGGACGCACCCCTCAGACCACAAACGCCTCAACCCAAACCGACACCCTTCGATCAAACTCAGGGCAGGCCTGCTCCCGTCCAAAAAGCGACTCAGCCGCCGCAGCAGAAGCCAGCCGAATCAACGAATCAGCGAGTCAGCGTTCCGCAAGTTGCCGAACCTGCTCCCGTTTACGTCACCCCCATTTCACCCGTGGACGACGACATGCCGCCGCCACCCGATAACTTCCCCGACGGCTGGGAGAATGAATGGCAGCCATCCTTCGACGAAGCCGCCATCGCATCCAAGCCTGAGCCGAAGTTCAAGAAAAATGAAGAAGTGACTCCGCCGCTGGTGACTCGCGCTGTCGCAGCGTTGACGAATGCCGATGAAGTGGATCAGGCCGAAGACAAGCACGAAGCGATCCTTCCATCGCTCTACGTCCCGCTCGTAAAAGAGAATAAGGACAAGGAACATCCGCCCCAGCAGATCACCATCATCCTGCGCTCCACAGGCGATCATGAACGCGATAAGCGCCGCATCAAGACCCTGTACGGCACGCTCATCTCGCATCACGGGCGCGATAAATTCAGTTTTCAAATTTTCGAGAACGGCAAGGGACATCTGATCGATTTCCCCAACGACACCACCCGCATCTGCCCCGAGCTGCTCGAACGGCTCAAAAAGCTCATGGGCGAAGAAAGCTGGCGTGTGGAACCGATCACGTTTCAGTAGATAGCTAAAGTGACAGCCACTTTAAGGTGACTGTCACTTTTTATTTTACAAAGCACCTCGGAGGTCCATTACAATGGGGCTCATGAACACAAATCTTCTCGAACTGGCCCGCAAAAACGGAAACCCTGTCATCGAAGGGAATCATGTCACCTTTGTGTGGAAAGGGAAGTCCGCGCCGTGTTTGATCGACGACATTCACGAATGGGAGGAGAATCCGCAAAAGCTAACTCGTATTGCGCCCGACCTGTGGACCTATTCGCTTGACCTAAATCGAGATGCCTATCTCGAATATTCCTTTTATGATCCACGCACAAAGAGACGTGTCAAAGACCCGTTGAACAAGAACACGGTTTTCAACGGCATCAAACACTACAATCATTTCTTCTACATGCCCGAGGCGGGGCCGACCTTGTATGCCGTCAAACGCAAAGGCCTGCCAAGCGGAAAAGTCACCCGTCACCTCGCCGACACGTGGATGATCGAAGAAGGCGGCGAGCGTGAGTTGTATCTCTACCAGCCGCCCGTCAACGGGCCCGTGCCGCTGCTGCTCGTCTACGACGGCGTCGATTATCTCAAGCGCGCCAGACTCAACGTCATCGTGGATAATCTCATTCACGAGAAGCGCATCCAGCCGATCGCAATGGCGTTCGTGCAAAATGGCGGGAAACGCCGCGGCGTGGAATATGCCTGTTCCGATGCGACCTTGATGACGGTCGAACATTCCATTTTGCCTTTCGCAACGAAGAAATTAAACCTGCTCAATATCAAACAGCATCGCGGCGCATATGGCGTGCTGGGCGCATCCTTCGGCGGATTGATGTCCATGTACACGGGGCTGCGCCTGCCCGATATCTTCGGCAAGGTCATCGTTCAATCGGGTGTCTTCGAAGCCGAGGGGCGCGATTTCGTTGCCGTGGACCTGATCCGTTTAAAGGTATCGCGCGAGATCAAGATATGGATGACGATCGGTCAATTCGATTGGCTGCTGAATGACAACCGCCGTCTGCAGCCGATGATGCGTGAAAACGGCTACGACGTCACCTATCGCGAGGCGGGTGCGGGGCACAACTACGCTTTCTGGCGCGATGAACTTCCACGCGCATTGGAGGCGATGTTCCCTTTATGATCCTCGCCACGTTATGCTATGTCAAAAAAGATGGACAGACCTTGATGATCCATCGCAACAAACGCCCGAACGACATCCACGAAGGCAAGTGGAATGGTCTCGGCGGGAAATTCGAAAAGGGCGAATCGCCCGAGGAATGTGTCATTCGTGAGGTTTGGGAGGAATCGGGGTTGACGATCCATGCTCCGCGTTTGCATGGCCTGCTGACCTTCACCAACTTCAAGGGCAACAACTGGTATGTGTATGTCTTTACAGCGCACGATTTCGAAGGCAGGCTGTTGCAGGAAGTCCCCGAAGGTAAATTGGAATGGATCCCCGACGATGAAGTGCTCAACCTTCCGCTATGGGATAGCGACCAGGTCTTCCTGCCGTGGTTGGCGCAGGAACGTTTCTTCTCCGCAAAATTCAATTACGATGGAGATCGATTTATCAATCACGCTGTGGCGTTTTATTAACTGACAGGGAAGTGTATTTCTTAAAGATCCCGTCGATTAAAAATACTGACCGCAGCCATCAATGCAACTACCAGATAAAACACCGCATACCCGATCATCAACGGGCTGGGAACTGATGTTGTCCCAAAGGGAGACATGCCCAACGCCCCGGAAATGGGCGACTGCATTTCAAAGGCCGCGCGCCGCCAGAGCGCTTCACTCGGGATGATGAGGCTGGTCACGATCCCAACACGGATCGCTGTTTGATTTTGAAAGACCGCGCCAATCTGTTCCACCCAGCCGCCGATGAAGGACATCCCATACAACCCGAATACCACGCCGCCTGTCGCCAGCCCGGATAAAAAGCTGGAGCAGGAAAGTGAAATGGTCATGATCAGCAGGGACTCGAGGTAAATCAGAAGCAATCCCTGTAAAACATTTCGTGCCGCATATCCCGATTGAATCCACACACTGAGCACCGTCCCCCCAGACATCAATAATGAGTAGCCAGCCAGCAGGATCGCAAAGCCAAGCCACTTGCCGAGCACTACATTCGAGCGGCGCACGGGTTTGGTGACAATGGTTTGGATCGTGCCGGAGATGATCTCGCCGGAGAGTGTGTCTGCGCCGAGCAATGCTCCCATTGCGGCGGAGAGAAAGGTCACGGCATACAAACCAGCCAGCATCAAAACATTGACACCCTCGTTGACCATGATGCTCCCGAACGCGCCCGTCTCTTCACTTGCGCGATCATAGGCATTGACGTACACCATGCGAAATCCCAGCGAGAAAACTGTCAGGAACAACAGACCAAGTACCAGTCCGGTAAGAACGATGCGTCGTCGAATGGCTTCGCGGAAAGTCATGCGGGCAATGATCCAGGTCCTTTTCATAATCCGCTGTCCTTTCCCAGTGTTTCAATGAAAATTTCTTCGAGCGAGAGTCGATTGGGAGTCAATGCATAGACCTGCACGCCTCGCTCCACCAAATGACGATTGATCTCGGGCAGGTCACTATCCCGGCGGATGGTCATAGTCAGGTGATCGCCATCCACGCGGATGTCGTCCCCCCATTGCGCCAGTCCGGCCAGGCTCTCAGGTGTAAGCCCGATGGCGCGGATGGTCAGCATCGAAGCGTTTTTATCCAGCGAAGACATTTCCATCACACGTACCACTTCGCCGTGACGGATGAACGCCACGCGATTGCAGGTGACTTCGATCTCGCTCAGGAGATGCGAGTTAAGAAATACACTCGTGCCTTCTTCGCGCAATTCATGAATGATGTCACGCACAAGCCTGCGCCCAACAGGGTCCAAGCCCTGAAGTGGGTTCGTCCAAAAACACGAGCGCGGGGTGATTCATCAACGCCTGCGCCAGGCCGATGCGCTGCAGCATACCTTTGGAAAATGTGCGCAGTTGTTTATGACGGAATTCGATCAAGCCCACGCGTTCCAGTAATTCATCGCGACGAAGATACAAGCTGCGCGAATCCATGCCGAGCAATTCGCCGTGTAATTCAAGGAATTCATTTGCCGTCAGCCATTCCTGAAAACGGAAATGCTCGGGCAGGAATCCGATTCGCGCCAAAGCGGCGCGATCCCCCAATGGCGCACCCAATAATGCCCCCGTGCCCGAGGTAGGCGCAACCAACCCCAGCAACATCTTGATGGAAGTGGTCTTGCCTGCACCGTTTGGCCCCAAAAAACCGAACACCTCACCCTGCTCTACTTGCAGGGTGAGGCCTTTGACTGCGGCTTGGGTACCGAATTCTTTTCTCAGGTTTTCGGTCTTGATCGCTGGAATGCTCATGAATATATTTTATACGAAGAATAACGGACTCCAACAACTCGTATCGTTGGAGTCCGTTTTATGTTACGGAAGAGCTTCCACCATTTGAAAGGCACGGGCAGTATCAGTGCCTGACCCGCTGATGGAGTACACAATTCCATCCTTGACCCAAAGCAATACGTATTCCGATGAATATTCGGTTGTACGCTGAATGAGCTTGCCGGTCACGCCGTCAATCGAAACATCGGCATGGGTGGCGGCATTGCGCGGAATGGGGATCACGAGGGTGGAAGTCCAATCGATGGTGTCGGTGAAGGCTTCGGCATCTTCGCGGCTCATGCCGGTGAATTCCAAACCGATCTGGGCAAGCTCGGCCATGTCCACGCCGTCAGGGGCGTTGACGATGGGGCTGGTCATCTGCGAGAAGACGATGCAATCCGGGTAGCTTTCACGCGGACCGTCCATTTCATCCATGGCGGGTTTATCTGTTTGAGGTTCAGGGCAGGTTCCGAACGTGGTATTCACCGTGGAGGG
Source organism: Candidatus Villigracilis affinis (assembly GCA_016718275.1). Taxonomy (GTDB): domain Bacteria; phylum Chloroflexota; class Anaerolineae; order Anaerolineales; family Villigracilaceae; genus Villigracilis; species Villigracilis affinis. The sequence goes on along the minus strand of JADKEA010000009.1, from coordinate 14,467 downwards.
AATGCTGACCGCGATCTTTGCGCCGTCGATGGATTCAGGCAGAACGAGGTCGGCGCGACCCGCTTCTTCGAGCAAAGCCTGCGCCTTGGCCCGATCAACTGTCAGTGTGAATGCCGCGGAGTCTGTCACATAGATTTTCGCAGGCGCCGCATCAGCAGGCAGGCGCACGTTAAATCCCGCACTTGCGCTGGCTTCCTCCGCATTGGCAACCACTACAGGCTCACCGGGTTCGTCTGTAACTTCGGTCGAACTTGAAACCAATTCGCTCAAACGTCCGCTGAGGGCTTCATTGCCGGTCAGGCTTTCCAAGCCGGTCGAATCGATCGGAAGCACGGCCACCTGTTGAACGCGGAACAGATTCAACAACTCGCCTGCAAGGGCGCGGGTGGTGGGGAAGGCCATCAACAACGCCATCAACAAAACAGCGATCGCGCCAACGCGCACGACGGGAAACGCAAATAATTTTTTAAACATGGATATCTCCTTTTGATTTAAATATTCCTGGGTAAAACGGCTCCACGCAGACCGAGCCGATGGAACCGGTTCGACCCCTGGAGTCAAAAACGACAGCCGATTCGCGCTGCGAAGATGTTCCTGCTTCAATTGCAGCAGGCGGGTCTGACATTCGGGGCAGGCATCCAGATGAAGTATAGGACCTTCATCCAATTCACCATCGAGGGATGCGCGCAATTCTCCATCGGTCAAATGTCTCTTCATAGTTCCTCCCGGGTCAGCACCCGATAACACTCTTCGAATTCACGTTCAGCTCTCACCAGCAGCGGCCCAATGGATGTGGGAGAGAGCCCAAGGGACGCGGCGATCTCCTTGTAGGACAGTCCCGAATAACGCAGGACCAGCAACTGCGACTGCCGCTCATTCATTTTTGCCAAAGCGCGGCGCGCGAGTGCCTGCTCCTCCGCCTGCTCATGGATGACCGCAGGACGCGCCTCGGGAGATTCTTCAAGCGCGAATCTTCCCGCTTCGATCTCATAACGTTCACGCCGTTTGAAACTGCGGATCGAACGCAGCCCGAGATTGGTCGCCACTCGATACAGCCATCCTCCCGTTTGAAACCCATCCACTTTGCGGGGATGATGTTGATACAAACGAAAAAATGTCTCCAGCGCCAGGTCTTCCGCTTCGGCAGGGTCGCCCACGAGTCGTTTCAGGATGCGATAGACATACGCCCAATACTCCCTGAAAACAGACTCAAACTCCCGCGAGTCTGACTCAGCCTCGGATGTCTTCAGCAATTCAGTTTTGCGCTTCTTCATTAACTGAATCATACTCTTGTGCAGCCAGTTTCGGTCATTTGTGATTGAGCCTGCTCCAACCATATAACCCCGCCCGCAATGGAAATGAGACAGAAAAACCGAAGCAAGAGTCCAGTACAATGGAGAAGCGAAAACATTCGATGACCAGTTGCTCAACGCCGGAGGAGAAATCATGAGACTCGAAACCATTACTCGCATCCCCAAAAATCAAACACACGAAACGCCTCTGCTCTTTATCCACGGCATGTGGCATGGCGCATGGTGCTGGGATGAATTCTTTCTGCCCTTCTTCGCAGACAAGGGTTATCACGTCACCGCTTTAAGTTTGCGCGGACATGCTGGCAGTGAAGGGAAAATACGCGGAAACAAAATTGCGGATTATCTCAGCGATGTGGAACAGATCGCAAAAACGCTTCCGACTCCCCCAGCCCTGATCGGCCATTCGATGGGCGGATTTCTCACCCAGAAATATCTTGAAAGAAACAATGCGCCCGCGGCCGTTCTGCTGGCATCAAATCCGCACTTTGGGTTGTGGCCCACCTTTCTACGTATCGCCGCACAACGCCCAATCACTTTATTCAAGGTGTTGACGCAGCTGCGTTTGTACCCCGTTGTTGAAACACCTGAAGCCGCGCGCTGGGCTTTGTTCTCAAAAGACATGCCAGAGGAACAAGTCCTAAAATATCATAAAAAACTGAACGACGAATCCTTCCGCATGTTTCTCGATTTGCTCGGGTTGAATCTGGCCCGCCCCAAAAAGATCAAGACACCCCTGCTCATCCTCGGCGCCGAATTCGATAATGCCATCACCGCCAGCCAGGTGCATGCCACGGCGCATGGATATGGTTTACAAGCGGAGATATTCCCGAACATGGCGCACAACATGATGGTCGAAGCAGGCTGGAAATCGGTTGCCGAAAGAATTCTGAACTGGCTAAATGAAAAAGGAGTATGACCATGAAAAAGTCATTTATCGGTATCACCGTCTTGGCCATCGTCACATTGGCATGTTCCACCCTGATGCCAGCGGCAAACAATGCCGAGCCAACGGTTGCGGAACCAGGTGTCGGCGCAACGAATGCCCCTTCACAAGATACAGCTTCCCGTTTGGAAGGACTCGGCAGCTATCCATGTCCGGATAGCGATTTCATCTGCGTCAAGCTGTCTGTTCCGCTGAATCATTTCGATCCGTCCGATTCGCGCATGATCGATGTCGTCTTTGGCGTGCTGCCCGCAACGGGCGAACGCAAGGGCATGTTCGTCACTGCCACCGGCGGACCCGGCAGCGCGGGCCTCGCCAGCGCAGATAGTTACACCGCCACGATGGACCCAGCCATTCCCGAGCAGTATGACATCGTATTCTTCGACCAGCGCGGCGTGGGGCAATCGGGAAATTTGCAATGCGTGAACGCGACCGCGAAATATTATCTTTCCGATTTCGATACAAGCACACCGGAAAAGGAAGCCGCGCTTTTGGAAACTGCGCGCACGTTCGCGAGTGAATGCGTGGCTGAAATGGGCAATCCCGACATTCTGCCGTATCTCGGCACCGCGCAGGCCGTGGAAGATCTGGAAATATTCAGGCAGGTGATCGGCGATGAAAAATTCTGGTTGTACGGCGAAAGTTATGGAACCCAATATGCACAAACTTATGCGGCGGCACACCCCGATCATTTGGCAGGGATGATCCTAGACGGCACCGTTGACCTCACACTTTCAGGCGTGGAATATTATGTTCAACAAACCGCCGCCTTCAACAATGCATTGCAATTAACGCTCGAAGCCTGCAACGCAGACGATATTTGCGCCGAGACCATGGGCGGCGGGGATGCCATCGCCGCATACAATAAACTTTCGCAAAGACTCAAACAAGAACCAATCGAATTCGATTTCCCACTGCCTTCAGGCGGTGTTGCAAAACGCGCCTTCACTTTTTCAGACCTCGAAACATCGGCCACAGGATATATGTATTCAGAAACGCTGCGCATGATGTTCCTGCGCGCGCTGGCCGCCTATTCGCGCAATGAAGATATCGTTCCAATGGCACGCATTCTCTATAATTCACTTGCCATCGATCCCGAAACGCTTGAAGCCATGATCGACCCGTCCTATTCAGATGCGATCTACTACGGGGTGGAATGCCAGGATTACAGTTACTTCAGCGGCACTCCGGAGGAACGCGGCGCGGCTTTGATGCAGGCGGGCAATGAAGTGGAACAAACCGTTTCAAATTTCTCTTCGCTCTTTTACGGCGATATTCCCTGCCTGTTCTGGCCGAACGCAGTTGAAAACGCCGCCCGCCCCGCGCCGCTCACTGCGGATGGAATTCCCACGCTGGTTCTGGGCGCCATCGCTGATCCTGCCACGCCGGTCTCGAATGGCATCAATGTCTTTCGCCGCCTCGATGACGGTTATCTCGTCACCCAGGAAGGTGGTCCGCATGTTACATATGGCGTCGGCTCTGCATGTGTCGATGCGATCGTCACTGAGTTTATGGTCAACGGCCAGCCGCCATCTGAACGTGAAACCACCTGCGAAGGGGTCGTCGCCGATGAATTCGTTCCGCTTCTGCCGCTTGACGCAAAAGAGTTCAGCGATCCGCTCGAAGCGCTGTCCATGATCGATGATGAAATTTACTATCTACCCGAATATTATTATTGGGATTATTCCACACCCACCTCCATTGGATGCCCATTCGGCGGTGTGATGTCTTTCGAAGCTACGGATACCAGCGATTCATTCTCACTCGAAGCCTGCTCGTTCACAAGCGGCTTTTCTCTCACCGGCAGCGGACTCAACAACTACGACGACGGGACATTCACCCTCGAAGTGACCGTGAGCGGACTGAAAGAAGGAACGCTCACCTATATCCGTGACGCTGAAGGCACACGAAGTGTCAGCGGTGAATATGGCGGCGAGGCTGTGGAACTTTCAAGGTAGGCGTTTGGGCAGTCATCAATAAAAGGATCGGCGTTTTTTACACAGCCTGCATCCCGATTTGCTTTAAACGACAAATCCACAAATTATCTTCGTGGATTTGTCGTTTTTATTTATAAAAAGCGGACTGAAGTCCGCACTCCATTTATATTGTTATCCCCAACGCACCGCTTCGCAGCGTTCACAATCTGGCCTACTACACAACAGCGCCAGCGGATTATCTCGAATCATATCCATTGCCGCGTGGATCAGGCTTTGCAAATGCACGGCCTGCACGAGCGCATTTCCAACCTCCACGCTGCGGGTGAATTTCACAACGGCGGGTACGATGGCATTGAATCCCTCCGAATCGCCGGGGAATCCGGGGCACTCCACCACCTTCCCCTGCGTCAACGCCCAGCGGATAAATTGCATTCTCCCTGCAAGTTTTTCAGCATAGTGAATGCTCGTATTCACCCGATGATCCACACCCAATAACAGCACCCAGCCGTCCCGTTCGGCCAGAGCCGCGATCGGTGCAAAAGGTTCATAAAGTGTCTGCGTATTGATGATCATATCCGCATTGATCCCCGCAAATGACTGAATCGGATGTGACGAACGCTTCGCTTTCGGATGATTGCGCAGTACTTCAGGAAGCATACCCATTAACTTGTCAGCGGGCATGTCGGGATAAAAAGGCTCGGCCATTTTGTTCAAGTCGGATTCGCGGCCATAAGTGATGCCATTGCGCGGCGGCCCAACTTCGGGATTCAACATAGTCTTATACGTGAAGGTCGGCATGATAATTCCACGCGTGGTTTCGAGCAGCGCGTTAAGCACCGCATCCGCGCCGCCTTCGATGGGGCCGAACGCCCGCAGGGAAGCATGCGCAATGACAAGTTGTTTACTCAGGCCTAATTGGGAAAAAGCGTTTCGCAGATTCATTCGTTTGAGTAGTCAAGCAGCGAACAGACTACTTCCCATTCCAATTCGCCTTGCGTTTTTCGATGAAGGCCTTCATGCCTTCCTTTTGATCTTCCGTCGAGAACAGCGGATAGAAGTTGCGTTTCTCGGCTTTGAGACCTTCGGTGAGCGTGGTCTCGAACGCGGCATTGACCGAGTCCTTGGCCATGCGCACTGCCATTGGCGCGCGGGAAGCGATCTCCTCTGCAAAGGCAACTGCGGCATCGAGATATCCTTCCATCGGCACAACGCGATTCACCAGCCCGAATTGCAGGGCTTCGGCGGCGGTCAGCGTGCGGTTGTTGATGACCATTTCCATCGCAAGTTGTTTGCCGAGCAAACGCGCAAGCCGCTGCGTGCCGCCCGCACCGGGGATAACCCCGATGGTGATCTCAGGCTGGCCGAACTTCGCAGATTCTGAAGCGACGATCATATCGCATGAAATTGCGAATTCACATCCGCCGCCCAGCGCCCACCCCGACACAGCGGCGATGACAACTTTTTTGATCCCGCGGATGCGGTCCCATTTTTCCACACGTCCCTGCGTGATCATTTCAAAAGGCGAGGCTTCCGCCATTTCCTTGATGTCTGCGCCTGCGGCAAATGCTTTTTCATTGCCGGTCACCACCATTGCGCCGACGTTCTCATCGTTATCGAATGCTTCCAGCGCATCGAACAATTCGGTCAACATGGTGGAATTGAATGCATTCATCGCCTGCGGGCGATTTAGTGTGACAAGGCCCACTTTCCCCCGGGTTTCCGTCAATATGGTTGTGTATGTCATGCGTCCTCCAAATAGGTTGGGCACAGAACGTGTCCCATGAATTAATTTTCTCAAGCCGTCACCATGCTGCTCAAATTTCCCGCCAAAAAGCAACGATTTGTTTGAAAGGTAACCACTTGGGATAAATTATAAAGTATGAAAGGCCTTGTTGTATAATCGCCGTCAGGAGAACAAAATGCAAATCTTATTATTAATTCACTCGTACCTGCGCTGGTTGATCGTTATTGTGGCGGTTGTTGCCATTGTGAAATTTGCGCTGGGCTGGCTGCGCGGCGGCGCTTTCAAAGGCATGGACCGCGGCCTCGCTTCCGGTTTCAGCGGCCTGCTCGACCTGCAAGTGACACTCGGCCTCATCTTCATGCTCTGGACAGGTTTTGCGGGTGTCGGCTTTCCCATGGTCCGTATCGAACATGCCACCACCATGATCATTGCCGCAGTGATTGCGCATCTGCCTGCGCGCTGGAAAAGCGCCGCCGACAAGACCCGCTTCCGCAATACATTATTCTGCATCCTCGGCGCGCTTTTGCTGGTCTATGTCGGGGTGATGCGTTTACCGGGTGGATGGAGCAGGTAACAGCGCAGAGCGAAGCGGTCGTTTTTCCATCCTAAAGTTATTCTCAGTTTATATTAATCATGATAAACTTTGTCACACTTGCTCTGTTACCAACGCAGTGCAATGTCGTTCAGGCTGGAACGTTGATACACTTGGAGAAGAGATGGAAAACAAGTTATATGTAGGCAACCTGCCCTACGCCACCACTGAAGACGAACTCAAGTCACACTTCAGTCAGGCCGGAACCGTCACCTCTGTTGCATTGATCAAAGATCGCGCTACTGGCCGTGCCAAGGGCTTCGGTTTTGTCGAAATGGCAACAGCAGATGAAGCCCAAAAAGCCATCAGCATGTTCAATGGTCAGAACTTTATGGGCCGTTCCATCACAGTCAATGTTGCCCGCCCACCTGAAAACCGTCCACGCAATTTCGGAGATCGAAATCGCGGCGGTGGACAGAACCGCAACTAGAAAAATATCCAGCCCTGAACCAGAATAAAATCAACAGCCCTGCAATTGCAGGGCTGTTATCATTACTCCATGAAACGAATCATCCTGCTCGGTCCCATCCTTTTCGCAGTGGTGCTCGCTGCACTGACCCTCGTCAAATATGAATTCCTGCGCGGGCTCGGCTGGCATCCCATTAACGATCCCACCTTCGACTGGCCCAGCGGCCTTGCGCTTGGAAAATACGGATGGATCATGACCGCGACCTTCATCGCCAGCGGACTGCTCATGACCCTCTTCGCCGTCCGCCTCTTTCTGGACCTCGAACCTGTCCGCACATCCCAGATCGGATGCGCCCTTTTGGCATTTGCCGGTCTAGCGCTTGCATCTTTGGCCTTCACCACCGACCCAACGATCCGTACCACCCCAGCCACCTGGCATGGACGTTTACACGACCTGTCCTTCGTCCTGCTTGGGCTTACCCTGTTCCCAGCCATGATCGTGCTTGGTTTCGCCTTTCGCAAGAGCGAGCGTTGGAAACCGTATGCGCTTTATACATGGCTCACCCTCGCTCTTGCCGCGCCTGCATTCGCGCTCAAAGGTGCGGCGTTTTATGTTTTCCTTTTCGCGATCCTGGTGTGGAACGAAGTCATCGCGCTGAAATTAAGCAAGTGAAGAACTGCCAAAACGGCCCTCAAAAATAACGGCAGGGAATTTCCGCTCTGTTTACTGCATGGTATACTCCACAAAACAATACACCCCAAAAAAGAATCAGGGAAAGATATGCGAATCGCAAAAGCAATTAAAACCGACCAGGAAACCATTCGACGTTTCCTTGATGTACTGGGCGGGGGGTCCGTTGTACTGAGCAATAACAAACTTGCCCAAGCCAGTTTCTTCACCCTCGGGCACAGTTTTATTCAGGAATTTATCGAGGGAGTCTTCCAAAAAAAGGAAGAATACCTCATCAACGAGCTGGAAAACGGCGGCTTTCCTTCGGAAGGCGGACCGATCGGCTCGCTAAAAGCCGACCAGAAAAAATGTCAGGAAACAGCCGAACATCTCCTCAATGCGGCCAAACAATGGCAGGGCGGCGACGAGATCGCGCGCAGTGAAGTGGGCTGGGCGGTCAGCGAATATACAAACACCTGCCGCCAGCGCCTTGAACGAATGAGAAATTTGATCGTCCCTCTGCTTGAACAAACTTTTACCCTTGAAGAAGATCAACAGATCGCCGAAAAACTCAACGACATGGTCTTCGAACACCTGCCGAAAGACAACCCGAACAAATACATCAAAGTGATCGAAAGGCTCGAAGAGCAATTGAGCGATTGGAAATAGACCCGCTTCCATGAAAGTCACTCATCCCGAAAACATTTCGCGGGTGAGTTTTCTTTTTAATTCCTAGCCTTAAGGCTAGGCGCCTCAGGCTTGACATTTCATTCGCCGCGCGATAATATTTCGACATCAAACTATATGACGTCAAAAGGTTTTGATATGCCCACCCATTATCCAGGAACCCGCGCTGAAAAGCGCACGCTCAACACTTTCATTAAGCTCACCCGCTGCACCAATTCCCTGCTGGCGCGGCTAGCAGAACGCGACACCATGGGAGACCTGACACCTTCGCAGTTCTCCGTGCTGGAGGCGTTATATCACCTTGGTCACATGACCCAGGGTGAGATCAGCACCAAAGTCCTCAAAAGCGGAAGCAACATGACCACAGTGATCGACAACCTTGAACGCGACGGCTATGTCCGACGCGAGCGCGATGGAAAAGACCGAAGGGTGATCCATGTCCATTTGACAAAGGCAGGCACGGGCAAGCTGGAAGCGATTCTTCCGAATCATGTGGCTGCCTTAGTGGAAGAGTTCCAGGTTCTATCCGCAAGCGAGTTGGAGACATTGGGCGAATTGTGCAAAAAGCTGGGCAGGGGCGGGGAGTCTGCATGAGCGTAAAAAGTGCGCAGACACGCATTACACAGGCGGTCACATCCTGGGCAGGTGTGACGGTGCAGCCGCATCGCTTTGGCGGCGTGGAGTATGTGATCGGCAAACGCGAAGTCGGGCACATTCACGGCGACCACATGGTGGATATTCCCTTCCCGAAGAAAGTGCGCGATGTGCTTGTCGCTGCAGGACGCGCGCAGCCGCATCACCTTTTGCCGGAAACAGGTTGGATCAGTTTCTACCTGCAGCAGGAAGATGATGTGGAAAAGGCAATTGCTTTGTTTCGTGAAAGTTATGAGATCGCACAAAAACAAAAACCAAAAACTATAGAGGTATAGAATGAACAACAAACTTATCGCAGTAACAGGCGCCACCGGGCAACAAGGCGGCGCTGTAGTAAGAAAACTTTTGGCAGATGGCTGGCAGGTCCGTGCATTGACGCGTGATATCAACAAGCCCGCCGCTCAGGAACTCAAGGCGCTCGGCGCAGAGGTCGTTGCAGGCGACATGGACAATCAAGCTGATCTTGATGCCGCATTCAAGGGTGTGTATGGCGTCTTTAGCGTGCAGAACTTCTGGCTGCCGACGGTTGGTTTCGATGGTGAGGTCAAGCAGGGCAAGCTGGTGGCAGATGCTGCCAAAGCAGCTGGTGTTCAGCATCTCGTTTATTCATCGGTCGGTTCGGCACATCGCGGCATGGGACAGAAACATTTCGAAAGCAAGTGGATCATCGAACAGTATGTCCACACGCTTGGCGTACCCTACACCATTCTGCGCCCCGTGGCATTCATGGATAACTACAACTGGAGCCGCGCTTACATTTTGAGCGGCACGTTCTCGGGCAATGGTACCCGTCCCGACAAAGCGACCCAGATCATTGCTGTCGAAGATATTGGTGTATTCGCCGCGCTGGCGTTCGCGAATCCCAAGGAATATCTCAGCAAGACCATTGAACTGGCTGGCGATGAACTGACCGAGCCTCAAGTCGCCGAGATGTTCACCAAGGTGATCGGCCGCCCGGTAACGCTGACCGCGCCAACTGGTGGATGGGGCAACGCCTCGGAAGAAGAAATGAAAGCCGCCTACGAATTCTTCAACGGCAAAGCCTATGATGCGGATATCGACTCGCTTCGCAAACTTCACCCGGGCTTGTTACGCTTCGAAGATTATCTTCTCAAGAATGGCTGGAAGAACCAGCAGCCGATTCTTATCCCTGAACATAATAATTGAGTTTAAGAGGTCGAAAATGCACAAAACAGGTCAGAGCAACTCTGACCTGTTTTGTCTTTAATTGCCAAATCTCGTGATTGTCACCAAATTATATATAATGTACAATCCTCGCCATTAAGGAACCCTCCCCCATGCTTCAACTAAAAACCACTCCATTCCATGAACGAACGTCCGCGTTGTGCCAGCCTCGAAATTGGCGCAAGTGGGCGGGATATTTCGCCGCAGGCTCGTACGAGCACACGCTCGACCGCGAGTATTGGGCGATCCGCAATGCGGCAGCGTTGATCGATGTCTCGCCGCTGATCAAGTATGTGATTAAAGGCAAAGATGCGGCGGCTTTGCTGCATCGCGTCACCACACGCAACATCCACAAGATGAGCGTGGGACAAGTCTTCTACACGGGCTGGTGCGATGAAGAAGGCAAGATGATCGACGATGGCACCGTCACGCGCTTCGACGAAACGACCTTTCGCCTGACCTCTGCGGAACCGAATCTGCGCTGGCTGATGATGAATGCGGTCGGCATGGAAGTGGAGATCACCGAAGTCACAGACGATGTGGCGGCGCTCAGTTTTCAGGGACCGAACACACGCAAGGTCTTGAACATCGTCGCCGAAAAACCCGTGGACGAGTTGAAGTATTTCCGCATGATGAAGAACAAGATTAGCGGAGTTGAAGTCACCATTTCACGCACAGGCTACACAGGTGACCTCGGCTACGAAATCTGGATGGACGCAAAAGACGCGCTTCCGATCTGGGATAAGTTGATGGAAGTCGGCGGCGATTACGGCATTGCACCCGTCGGCATTTTGGCAATGGACATGGCGCGCGTGGAAGCAGGTCTCTTCATGCTCGATGTGGATTACACCTCCGCAAGCCACGCATGGATCGAACCGCAGAAATCCTCTCCCTTCGAGCTGGGACTTGATTGGACAGTCGCCCTCGATAAGCCTGGCTACTTCGTCGGTCGCCGCGCGCTGGAACGTGAGAAGCGCGAAGGCTCCACATGGAAGATGGTCGGTTTGGAAGTGGATTGGGTTGGAATGGAAAAATTATTTGCAGGCGTTGGCTTGCCGCCGCAAATCCCTGGCATGGCAGTGCGCGGAAGTTTGCCGATCTTTGTTGGCAACGTGCAGGTTGGATATGCATCCACATCCACATGGTCACCGCTGTTGAAAAAATATATCGCCCTCGCGCATTTGCAGAAGCCATACTTTGAAGTCGGCACCGATGTGCGCATGGAAATCACGGTCGAACATCACCGTCAACACGCACCCGCGAAAGTGGTCAAGCTGCCGTTCTACGAGCCTGAGTGGAAGAAGAAATAGGGTAGGACGATTGACCACAGGCGACGGACGAAAGGTTTCCATCAATCCACTTCAAACTTGTCCATCGTCATTAAAATAGAAAATTTATGACATCAAATCAATACGACGCAATCATCATCGGCGGCGGTCACAACGGACTTGTGGCTGGCGCATACCTCGCTCGCGCTGGCAAGAAAGTGGTCGTGCTCGAGCGCAGACATATCGCGGGCGGCGCGGCAGTGACCGAGGAAATTTTCCCTGGTTATAAATTCACCGAGTTTTCGTACGTGGTGAGTTTGTTACGCCCCGAAATCATCCGTGACTTGGAATTACCCAAGCACGGACTCAAAATCCTTCCGCTTCCTTCCACCGTCACACCGATGGAAAACGGAGATTATCTCGGCGCATGGGATGACCACGACCTGACCCGCCGCGAAATCTATCGTCACTCGCCCAAAGACGCGGAAGCCTATGACGAATACGCCCGCGTCATGGCGCGCGCGGCGAAAGCCATCAAGCCGATCATCAATCTCATTCCGCCCGACCCATCCTCACTCAGCGTGAAGGACTTGATGGGCTTGCTCAAAGTCGGTCAATTCGCTGCGAATCTTTCTGAAAAAGAATTGTATGCAATCGCCAAACTCGCCACCCAATCCTCCGCGGATTTGCTCGAAGAGTGGTTCGAGTTTGACGCGCTCAAAGGCACCAAAGCCGCCAGCGGAATCATCGGCACCTTCCTTGGTCCGCGCTCACCTGGCACGGCGTACGTTTTGCTTCATCACTACATGGGCGAAATTGACGGCGCTTTCCGCGCGTGGGGTTTTGCCAAGAACGGCTCTGGCGGAGTCAGCGGCTCCATCCTTAGCGCAGCGAAAGCGCTCGGAGTGGAAGTCAGACTCAACGCAAGCGTGAAGCAGGTCATCGTTAAGAATGGACGCGCTGTTGGCGTCGCTCTCGAGAACGGCGATGAACTCACATCCAAAGTCGTCATGTCCGCCGCTGACCCGAAGCGCACCTTCCTGCAATTCGTCGAGCAAAAACATTTCCCCGATGAATTCGTCACCGCGCTGCAAAACTTCCGCACACGCGGCTCGTCGGGCAAGGTCAACATCGCGTTGAGCGAACTGCCCAACTTCACCGCGCTGCCCTTCAAAGGCAAAGGTCACGACTCGGCGCTGCATCGCGGCGCGGTGTCCATCAGCCCGAGCATTGATTACATCGAGCGCGCCTACGACGACGCGAAGTACGGGCAGATTTCCAAGCGCCCGTATCTCGATATGATTTTCCCATCCATGATTGACCCAGACATGGCGCCTCCCGGACAGCACGTGATGTCTTGCTTCGTGCAATACGCGCCGTACGACCTCGAAGGCGGCTGGAACGACGCGAAGCGCAACGAACTCGGCGAAGCGGTCATCTCGACCATCGAGCAATACGCGCCGAACATCCGCAAAGCCATCGTCGGCATGCAGGTCATCTCACCGAAAGACATCGAAGCCATCGCGGGCATCACGGGCGGCAACATCTTCCACGGCGAACTGCTGCTGCACCAAATCTTCTTCCTGCGTCCCACCCCGCAATGGGCAGACTTCCGCACCCCGCTCAAAGGCTACTACTTCGGCGCAAGCGGCGCGCACCCAGGCGGCGGCGTGATGGGCGCGGCAGGCATGTTGGCGGCAAAAGAAATTTTGAAGGACGGTTTGAAATGAGCCACTACGATACCATCATCATCGGCGCAGGTCATAACGGACTCGTTGCTGCTGCCTATCTCGCCAAGCAAGGCAAAAAAGTTTTGGTGCTTGAACGCCGCGCCATCGTCGGCGGTTCAGTGGTTACAGAATCTTTTGGCGATGATTTCAAAGCGGATTCAATTTATGCAGGCGGGACTCTGCGCCCCGACATTATCAAAGACCTGAAACTCGCCTCACACGGGCTGACAGTTGATACCGTCCGAAAACCATTCATCTCCCTCCAGGCAGACGGCAACCACCTCCCTCGACGCCGAGTCCATCAAACGCATCTCCGAAAAAAGACGCGGCGCGCTTCCCCGAATTTGTCCGCTTCATGGATAAAGCCGCAAGCATTCTCGACACCGCCTACGCCACCATCATGCCGCGCCTGCCGCTGAACTTCAACATCCGCGAAGGCTACGGCTTGCTGGAGTTGGGACTCGAACTGAAACTCGCGGGTCGCAAAGACATGCTCAACTTCATCCGCGCCCTGCCGATGACCGCGCAGGAACTGCTCGATGAATATTTCGAATCTGACGTGTCAAAGCAGCGATTGCATCCGTCGGCATCCACGGCTTCACCCTCGGGCCGATGGGCGCAGGCACAGGCTACACCTTGATTCACAATTGGATGAATCGCGGCGGTCTGGCAAACACCAATGTTGGCAAAGCAGGCGAGATAACAACTGCTTTAGCGAATGCTGTGAAATCCTTTGGTGGTGAAATTAGAACCGAGGCAGAAGTAAAAGCATCAAAATTGAAAGCCAAATTGCCAAGGGCGTTGTTCTCGCAAATGGCGAAGAGATTCTTGCAAATCAAATCCTCTCCTCCGCAGACCCGAAGCACACCCTGCTCAAACTTGTCGGCGCACAAGATTTGCCGCCCGGAATTCGTCTGGCATACCCAGTCCATCAAAATGCGCGGATCGGTGGCGAAAGTCCACTTGCAGACCAACGGCAGTCACGGCATCCCCGAAGGGACAGTCGTCCTCGCCCCATCCATCAAATACCTCGAACGCGCCTACGACGCCGCGAAGTATGGCGAGATTTCCGAGAAGCCGTATTTGGAAGTGACGACTTCTGGTAACGTGGTGAGTATCCATTTCCAATCCGCTCCGTATGCTTTGAGAAATAGTGAGTGGAAAGTGGAAAGTGGAAATATTGATAAATTGGCAATTGATACTCTTTCAGAGTACTTCCCCAATCTAAAATCGTCAATCGTAAATCGCAAATTGATTTCGCCTCTTGACCTAGAGGCCACCTACGGCCTCACCGAAGGCGACCTCAACCACGGTCAACTCATGCTCGATCAATTCC
>JADKEA010000008.1 GCA_016718275.1 Candidatus Villigracilis affinis | reverse complement strand
ACGCCTCAGCATTTTTCCCAGTTGGACGGCTTCGCCGTCCCCGCCCCAGCGCAGGTAACGCAAACCGTTGGGTGCTTGTCTCAGATAACCATTTGGCGATTCTGTATAATACAAAGATGATTTTGGTTCAGAATTAGTAACTATTGCCGTTGCCGCACACACGTGCATAAGAAAGGAATCCTTAATGGTCGAAGAGCAAATCAATCTCCTAGCTTTCTACAAAGGATGGGATGCCTATCAGGCTCTCTTGATTAAAGCGATTGCACCACTATCCTCTGCCCAACTCGCCCTACGAGTCGCTCCACAACTGCGCTCTGTAGGTGAAAATGTTGCTCATATTATTAGTGGTCGCGTCAGCAATTTCTTGGTTCTAGGCGAAGCAGATGCTGAGATAGCTCTATTAGAAAAATGGGATGTAGACGGCGCTCCTCCACGTAGCGCTGCCGAGTTGGTTAGGGGGCTCGAGACTACTTGGCAGATGATTCAGAATGCTCTCGTTCGCTGGACACCAGCTAACTTGGAGGATATATTCGTGGATGGGCAGGGCGAGAATGCGCCTCACCTCACACGTCAATCGATAATCTGGAGCACCATTAAACATGATCTCCACCACAGTGGCGAAGTATCTCTCACGCTTGGCGCGCACCATGTAGATGCACTCGATCTCTAATGCAGTTTCACACGCCTTAGCCTTTTTCCAGTCGGACGGCTTCGCCGTCCCTGCCCCAGCGCAGGTAACGCAAACCGTTGGGCAGGCTATCGTATTGAGCAATCGGTAAAAACTTATGCAATATAAATATGTAAAAGAACAACTGGACTATTCAGATTTCTCCAGTGGGCGAGTGTTTTACAGTTTGTCGGGACATCCTGCTTTTCCTGTCAGGCTGGCAAGTGAAATATTCCAACGTTGTGTAGCAAATCGAAAAACAATATATAATATTTCAACGCCATGCACCCTGTACGACCCCTGTTGTGGCGCAGCCTATCATCTTAGTATCTTGGCTTATTTGCACAGAGAGCATATTCAAGAAGTAATTGGTTCGGATATAGATGAAAAAGCAGTCGCTTTAGCAAGCCAGAATCTCGGGTTGCTTGGTGTCGCTGGTTTGGACAAACGCATCAGCGAAATCTCTAAAATGCTCGAGTTGTACAATAAAGATTCTCACAAAGACGCTTTAGCAAGTGGATATATTTTGAAAAACAGAATCTCTGCTTTTGCTCAAGAACACCCATTAATCACAAGGGTATTTCAGGCAAGTGCGACAGACAGTAAAGCGATTATCAATAACGTAAAAGCCAAATCGGTAGATATTGTTTTTACAGATATTCCTTATGGACAACACTCTCATTGGCACGGCTTGAATTCGAGTGAGTTAGTAGACCCGCTATGGTTAATGCTTAATGCACTTATTGACATCCTTTCCACATCAAGCATTGTGGCAATAGTTTCCGATAAGCAGCAAAAGGTATCGCATAAAGGTTTTCAACGTGTTGAGCAATTTCAAATAGGAAAGCGGCGAGTAGTTATCTTGAAACCTATCTAAAAGCCGCCTGCCCAACAAAGCGTGCACCTGGCGCTGGGGCGCTTCGCGTGCGCCAATCTCAAGCAGTTTTCTACGCCTTTTCATTTTTCTGGCTGGACGCCCCAGCGCAGGTAACGCAAACCGTTCGGCGCTTTCTCGCAAACAACGATGAGACAATAATGAAAATGCAAAAACTACTCATGGTCTTACTTGCTATCGTTTTTGTTTCTTGCGTACCACTTGCAACAGCAACTTCAACAGAAACACCAATGCCAACTGCCACTTTAGCATCAATCCGACCAACAAACTCAGTAGTCCCCACTTCAACTTCAGAACAACCATCTCCTGTCTTTGATTTATCAAAATTTTCTTTTCCAAAATCGATTGACACGACAAAACATTATCTTTTCTACATTCATGGGAGAATTATTGAAGAACAAGGTATTCCAGCAATGGATCCTGTTTTTGGCGAATATGAATATCAACCCATTTTAGAGAGATTTAGCAGTTATGGAGTTGTTGTCATTAGTGAGCAGCGGGTCAAAAACACTGACCCCATTGAGTATGCAAAAAGGATTCAAGAACAAGTCACGACTTTACTGAATGCTGGTGTTCCTGCAACAAACATTACAGTTGTGGGCGCATCAAAGGGAGCGTTCATTGCAATTTATGTTTCTCACTTCCTTGAGAACCAAGAAATAAAATTTGTCATTATGGGAATTTGTAACTCTGAGATTGTTGCAGACCTCAAACAAAACCGTATCTTTCTTTACGGGAAAGTCCTATCAATTTACGACTCTGCTGATTATCAATATGGTGGCTCATGCGAAGAAGTATTTATGCTTTCCGAAGGCAATAAAGGACTTTCCAGATACGATGAAATTGTTCTAAACATAGGAACAGGACACGGCATCCTTTACAAACCTTTAGATGAGTGGATAACGCCTGTTATTCAATGGGCTAGAGACCCATAATGTATGTTGCACAAGTTGGCAGCGCCCAACACAGCGTGCACCTGACGCTGGGGATTCTGCGCAAATCTCAAGCAGTTTTCTACGCCTTAGCATTTTTCTGGTTGGACGGCTTCGCCGTCCCCGCCCCAGCGCAGGTAACGCAAACCGTTGGGTATCTTTGACTCTCTTATTTATTGGAAACGAAACATGGGTGTGAAGAACTACTTAATTGACGGCGTTTCCTGTGCCGGTAAAACTACGGTCTGCGACGAGCTGCAAAGGCGCGGCTACCACGTCATCCACGGCGATGAGGAGTTGGCCTATTGGGGCGATCTAAAAACTGGGGAACCCGTGGATGGTAGCTCTGACGAGCATCGTACCTGGATATGGGACGTTGAGAAGGTCAGAGTTTTGGTGGCCGATCAAAACCATGCGGTAACATTCTTTTGCGGTGGCTCCAGGAATTCCGACCGCTTCATCGGTCTGTTCGATAAAGTTTTTGTTCTTGAGATCGATCTGGATACGCTGAACCGGCGTCTTGCCGCCCGACCTGAAAACGAGTGGGGAGGAACGGCAAGTGAAGGAGAATCCTTTGCGCGATTACAACATGACACAAAAGTGGGTCTTCCCAAGAACGCAATCATAATCGATGCAACGGCACCCCTCTCAAACGTCGTGGACACAATTCTTGAAAATGCCAGCTGATGAGTTGTGGAATAACGTTAGTATCAGAGTCTGTTCTAGATTATGTGACTGCCCTGATTTTTGCGGGATTTTTTAGCGGAACGATTTTTTGTAGTTTCTATCTTAGTTTCTACAAGAAGGCTTTTCCGTAAATGCTGCCCAACACAGCGTGCAGCTTTTTGGACAGATTCTAGCCCGCCAACCGCTAACGCGAGCCGTTGGCGGGTTCAATCGTATTACTTATGTGTTCTAAAAAAAGAGTCTGTCAAGGAGGTTGCTTTGACAAATCAAGAGGAAATGGTTGATATTGGAGGCGGCATTGGGCTTTGGGTAAACTGTATGGGACAAGGTAGCCCTTCGATTATCTTAGAATCTCCAGGGCCAGGTGTTGACAGTTCACCATGGATTGCAATTCAAGCTCAGTTAGCGCAGAGAACATGCACTTGTCGCTATGACCGCGCAGGGACAGGTAAAAGTACTGGTGCGGAATTAAACACCCCAACGATTCCGCCACGTACACAGGATTTAGAGAAATTATTGGAATTTGTACCCATTGAACCACCTTACGTCATGGTGGGGTACTCGTTTGGCGGCGCGATTGTATTGCGATACGCGCACCAGCATTTGGATCGCATGGCAGGATTGGTTTTAGTTGAAAGCCCGACTGAGGCAATCTTGAACAGTTATGCCAACGAAACACCGCTTACTCTTCCCGATACGGGCAGGCTTCCCCCACTTGGCAACTTGCCACTTGCTGTAATTACCGTAGATACTCAAGAATACATGCTGCCTAAACCCCCAAACATTTCTTCTGAAGAGGCGATGAAAGCATGGCAGAATACACAATCCGAATTAGTCATGCTCTCAGAGCAAGGCAAACAGATATTTGTAAAGGACACAAATCATTACAATATTCTGGGTAGCCATGCTGAAGATGTGGTTGATGCGATAATGGCGATTGTTGAGCAGCATAGAAAAAGTGGCTTCTAGTCCCAAGCCGCCCAACAAAGCATGCGCTGCACGATTTACAAGTATTGTCCACGCCCGCCCCAGTATCATGCTTCGCGAACGCAAACCGATGGGTACTAAAGCCAATTGTCTCTGTAATCGATCACGTATTGTAGGAATGGGATCGGTTTGCGCCCTGTCAGTTTTTCCACTTCACTGGTTACGTTTTTTGCCATCCCAAATCTTGTGGATGTGTATAACCCCATCTGTACGAGAGCGAACATAAAAGGTGTTCCTCTTCGAATCGTTTCAGAAAGAAAATAAAAAGGATTCGGATTGCGATAAATGATCTTGCGCCCTAATACCTCGCTCATAATCCTCGCTGCTTCCCAATAATCGAGAGCCTCGATTCCAGTCAAATCGTAATTTTTTCCCGCGAGTCCCTCCTCGGTCAATGCCAAAGCCGCAACTGCGCCAATATCGCGGGCGTCAATGAAACTGGTTTTCGCATTCCCCACAGGGACAAAAATCTCATTACGCTCCTTGATTTCCTTGCGATGCGTGGTATTAAGGTTCTGCATAAAGAAACTACAACGCAGGAAGGTGGTCTGCATGTTGATTTTATGAAGATAAGTTTCTACTTTGTAATGGGGGACGTATTTCGCATTCTCAATTCCAATCAACGAAAGAAAAACAACGTGCGTTACACCCGCCTGTTTTGCCGCATCCATAGACGGATTCATGTCGCGCTGGACATTAGTCAAATGCGGCGGACGCATATAGAACATCTTCTTCACATCTTTGAAGGTCGCCGCATAGGTAGTGGAATCAGTAAAGTCAAAGCGAACCGATTCCACCGAATTGCCAAATCTCTCCCTGAGTTTTTTTACGTCCATATCCGCTGCACGCACCTTACCACCTCTGGCTAAAACCTGCTTTACTACTTCCGCGCCCACGTTACCAAGCGCACCAGTCACTAAAATTGGGGATGTCATTTCTTTGTTCTCCTGTACTTGACTATATATAGACCAGTCGTTATAATAGCGTCGTTGTGCAGTTTTGAAAAGATGACAAATGACATGATTTATTCAAACAGGAGATTGAGGCTGAAATGAGCAATGTCCGCGAGCATATTCTACAGACTACTTGTGATTTGATGGAAAAACAGGGTTATCACGGGACTGGTTTAAATGAGATCGTTAAAGAAAGCGGCGCTCCAAAAGGGTCGTTGTATCATTATTTTCCTGAAGGCAAGGAGCAAATTGCATCTGAAGCGGTTTTGCAATCAGGCAAAGCAACTGCCGAGCGGATACAAAATGGGTTAAGCGGTAATAGCAACGCGGCAAAGGCAATCCATGACTTCATTTTGAATATCGCTGACCATGTGGAATCATCGGGATTCGCGGCAGGTAGCCCCCTAACATCAGTAGCCATGGAAACCGCTACCAAATCCGAGCGCATTAATGTGGCCTGCCGAGAGGCATACACCTTGCTGCAAACAGCATTCAAAGAAAAACTACTTGAAAGCGGGTTTACAAAGATAAAAGCGGAAGAATTGGGAACATTTATCACTGCCGCAGTTGAAGGCGGAATCATATTGAGCCGCACGCATCATTCAGGTGATCCCTTACGCACAGTAGCGAAACATCTCAAAGTGTTATTGTCACAATAAATTTTAAAGGAGAAAAATGAAAATCGTTGTATTTGGAGCATCTCGCGGAGTGGGATTGAAAGTTGTGGAGCAAGCGTTGGAAGCAGGACATACTGTGACTGCCTTTGTCCGTTCACCAGAAAAATTTGGGGTCAAACATGCAAATTTAACCGTGTTCAAAGGCGATTCGATGGACGCCATTGCAGTCGAAAATGCAATTGCAGGGCAGGAAGCGGTAATCAGCGCATTAGGACCGTTGCGCCCGCCAGTTCCCCATATGATGGAGATTTCTGCAAAGAATATCGTGGCAGGGATGAAAAAGCATAGGATACGTCGTCTGGTTTCAACAACGGGCGCAGGTGTTCGTCAGCCCGAAGATCAGCCCAAACTGATTGACCATTTTATTGGCTTCCTGCTTAATCTTCTGGCAAAGGATGTAGTATTAGATTCTGCTGCGAATGTAAAAGTGATTCAGGCTTCTGACTTGGAATGGACAGTTGTGCGTTATCCGCGCTTGATGGATGGCGAACATACGCGCAAATATCAAATCGGTTTTGTCAGTAAAGAGTCGGGTACACAACTCTCCCGTGCAGATGGGGCTGATTTTGTATTGAAGGAATTGACAGAGAAAAAATGGCTCAATAAATTACCGCTGGTCAGCTATTAGAAAACCCCATCGGCAATTGGGTCTTTTCAACCTGGCAAAGTGTACACAGGCTGCTGGGATTGCCGACTCGGGTATGCGCACATCCCAAGAGTTTTCCAAGCCTTCTTGCTTGGGCGGGGAATCCTATGCGCCCGCTTGTGAACGCAGACCGTTGGATATCTGTTCTTTGCGGTTGAAAAGAAATCCCCTCAGCCTGGTCATCCTTATGGCTATCGCTTCGTACTGCCTCACCGATTACACCACCTGTTTATGCCTTGAAGTAAAATATTCATTATCCAGCGTCTTTGGTGAAGTGTTCGGTGTTTTAGTAAAATACGATGTGTGTTCCTTTTATTGTGAGTTTGTGCAGGATTCGTTCAATTTCCAGGAAACTTATAAATTAATTGATTGCAGAGGCCAGCCATGCCTGAATTGACAACCGATTTTCAATCCCTGCCAGAAGAATATCAGCATGTGATTCGGCTGGCAGAGGGCACCTACAAGATCACCGTTGCACCACTTCAATTATTGGTTGGAGGCTGGTCGGGTGCCGTCGTCTATCTTGTCAGCGTTTCATTTGGTGAGACCAAACGCGTCGAGCATTGCATTCTGAAGCTGGATCGCAAGGGGAAAAATGCAAAGTCGGATGAAGTAACTCGGCACAATACCGTGTTGACAAAGTCCACACCTGAGTTTGCACGTGAGCATATTGCCGAGTTGGTATACGATCGGGTCGAGCGTGAAGGCGCTGTTGCGATTTTTTACCGCATTGCGGGCCAGTCCCTGCTCAATTATTTACCCCTATCGAAGTATGAACGACAAAGTCAGCTTAAAACCCTGTTTGCACAAACAAATACGGTTCTGCTTTCAGAGTGGAATAAAGATTCGGCCTTTGAGCAGGCCGTTCATCCTCAGATGGTATTGAAAAACTGGCTCGGCTTTCGATTGGATGCGGGCGGTAATACGGAACGTTTTTTGCAGGAGACCTGCAAGGTTGATCCCGATATTGCAGGCTTGCTCATCAACGGACACGTATTTCCAAATCCATTGTTGTATGCGCGCAAGCCCGAGGCGTGGGGCAAGGCACGTTCCATCGATATCACTACTGGTTTCATCCACGGCGACTTGAACACGAATAATATTTTGGTCAAATTTGCAGACGACAAAGAATCACTTGAAGGCTACTATCTGATTGACTTCGCCCTCTTCAAAGAGGGCATGCCGCTTTTGTATGACCAGCGCTATTTGGAAATGTCCTATCTAATGCATGCGATGTCGCAGGTCTCTTTTGCGAAGCTTTCCAATTTTCTTATGTTGCTGGCAGTCGCAGATGTGCCTGACCCGTACAAGGTGCCGATCGAAGTGTCGGGCGTGAGTGCAGTGATCGGGTCGGCGCGAAGCGCGTTTTCAGCGTGGGTCGAAGCGAATCATCCAAGTCTGCATGATGATTTATGGGGACAGTACTGGCTGGCGGGTGTCGCAGCTGGATTGGCATATACTCATAAAGCAGGTCAACCCGATGAACAGCGACTTGCTGGATTAATGTATGCCGCTGCCAACCTGAAACGTTATGCCACAATCTTTAAACTTCCCACGCCTGCGAATGTGGAATTGCTTTACGATGAAAATCAAAAGAACGACGATTCGCAAAGCGCAACAAAAACGAAGCGGCTAAAAAATAATCTTCCCGCTCAACCCACGCCCTTCATCGGGCGCACAAAACAGATCAAAGCGATCAAAGAATCGTTGCTCAACCCAGACACGCGCATCGTCACCCTCTTGGGGCCTGGTGGCACGGGCAAGACTCGTTTGAGTTTGCAAGTGGCGCAGGAATTGCTCGATCAATTTCCTGACGGGGTTTATTTCGTCCCGCTCGCCGATGATACCGATACCAATCAATTTGTCTCGCGCGTTGCCCAACAGATCGCCGTTCGTGAGGGCGGGCGTCCCCTGCTTGAAAATGTCAAAGATTATTTGCGCGACAAACGCATGCTGTTGGTGATGGATAATTTTGAGCAACTTGTTTCCGTCGCGCCCGTCGTGGCAGAACTGTTGATCGCTGCTGCACAGTTAAAAGTTATCACCAGTAGCCGCATTGCGCTCAACCTGCTTGGCGAACGCGAGTTCCCCGTTCCGCCGTTGGATCTGCCGCAAGCTGACGATGAATCAGCGTGGGAAAATTTACTCGAAAACGAATCAGTCATCCTTTTTGTTGAACGGGCGCGGACAGCGCATCCGAATTTTGTTTTGACGGAAAACAACGCCTCTGCTGTTGCCGAAATTTGCCGCCGTCTCGATGGGCTTCCACTTGCCCTTGAGCTTGCTGCCGCCCGTATCAAACTCCTGCAACCGCAGGCGATCCTTGCGCGCCTGGACGACAAACTCAAACTGCTGACAGGCGGCGCACGTGACCTGCCCACGCGTCATCAGACTCTGCGCAACACGCTCGAGTGGAGTTACGACCTGCTAAATCAGGATGAGAAAATTTTATACGCCCGACTGAGCGTCTTCGTCGGCGGCTTCACATTCGATGCAGTTGAAGCAGTATGTAACCCAGATGGCAAGCTCGATATATTGGAAAGCCTTACCTCTCTTGTTAATAACAGTCTCGTGCGGCAGGAGGAGACCGCTGATGGCGAGCCGCGCTTTGGAATGCTTGAGACCATTCGTGCGTATGCGCTTGAACGTCTCTCTGCAGGTGGGGAGATGGAAGCATTGCGAGCCCAACATGCCATGTATTATGGCGATGCCATTGCCAACAAAATGGGTTTCATGCAGTTATATACTGCCAATGCCGCGCAATGGCTGAATTGGCTCGAACGCGAGCACGATAATATTCGGGTTACTCTGGCATGGTGCCTGACCAATCGTCGTGGAGTTGAACTTGGCGCTGGTTTGGTCTCTATATTATTCTGGTTTTGGTACCGTCGCGGCTACTTTATTGAGGGCGTCATGTGGGCAGATCGATTATTGACGTCGCCCTTCATGCAGGCGGAATCGCTTCCCCGCGTGATGGCGCTGATGTCCAGCGGCATGCTGGCGGTCTGGCAGGGCAAACAGGATATTGGCTTGGCGCGATTACAGGAAGGCCTGGCGCTTGAACAAAAACTTGGAGATAAACAATGGCTTGCACCTATCCTCATGGGGAATGGAGTGGTGTTAATCAATATGGGACGGGATAGAGATGCACAACCCTTCTTCGAGCAAGCCGTCGCCTTGTTTAAGGAACAGGGCGTTGCCCCATTCCATGCGATTACGCTGGTCCATCTTGGAAATGCTGAGCTCGGATTGGGAAACCCCGAAAAGGCGCGTGCCTATCATGAGGAAGCTCTTGCTGAAGCCCGTGTAATCAGCGAAAATTGGTTAATTGCCTTCGCGCTTAACAATCTCGGTGAAGTTGCACGCACACAAGGTCAATTTGACGCTGCACGGAAATATTACGAAGAGAGCGAGTCTCTATTGCGCGCCACGGGCGACCGCGGCGATGTAGCACGCTTCGTACACAACCTCGGATACATCGCCCAGCACGAAGAAGATCTCGAGCTGGCTGAATCACAATTCAGAAAAAGCCTGGCGATGTTCCGCCGTTTGGGCAATCGGCGCGGAATCGCTGAATGTCTTGCTGGGCTGGCTGGTTTGAAAGCGCAGCAAGGACAAACCGAATGGGGAGCGATTATGCTCAGTGCGGCAGAGTCTGTGTTGAAGATCACAGGCGGCGCCTGGTGGCCCGCCGACCGCGTGGAAGTGGAACGCAACCGCGCGATGATGCAATCTGCGCTTGGCCCGGATGAATTTGCAAAAGCGCAAAAGACCGGCGCGGCTATGAATATCGATCAGGCCATCGCCTTTGCAATGGATGAAGCATAAACTTGGTTGTGGTTTTTAAAAAGATTGGGTGTAAAACAGGTTTGTGCTATTACAGAAGACCCCTTCCAACATGATCACCGCCCCCCCCCCGGCCCCTGAAAGGCCTGCTTCCTCTGGCTGATGCAAATTGACGAGTGGCCGACGCCCGGGCAAAGTGCAGGATCGTGGATTTGACACCTTGATCGCAAACTTCCGCCGCGTTCGGCAACAGCAGATCGATCTCCTCGATCAACTAACGGATGTGGATTGGGACGCACCGCGTGAGACTTTGTGGGGACAAAAGCCGCTTTCCATGGTGGTCACCAAGACTTTTCAGCACACATACGAGCACGGCGACACACTTCTGCGCATGGGATTGTGGTGGGAAGAAATCCTGAAAGAACAGGCAGAAGAGGCTCGAAAATCAACCAGCGCTGACGCTTAGTTTGACCGGTACAAAGTCGAGTTAACAAAAAAGCCTTCGGATTTCCAATGGAAACCCGGAGGCTTTTACTATTCACTTTTTACTGACCACTATTTACTGATCGCTTATCCGTTCTTCTTCTGGAATTCCTTCATGAAATCGACCAGCGCCGTTGCGCCTTCGATAGTCACGGCGTTGTAAACAGATGCGCGCATGCCGCCGACAGAGCGATGTCCCTTGAGGCCGATCAGATTATTCTTCTTGGCTTCCTTGGCGAAGGTATCTTCCAATTCTTCGCTGGGCAGGCGGAAGGGGATGTTCATCAGCGAGCGGGCATCAACTTTCGCGTGTCCGCGATAGAAACCGCCGCTTTGATCAATGGCATCATAGACCATGCCAGCCTTGACGCGGTTGGTCTTTTCGATGGCGGCGAGTCCGCCTTGCTTCTTAGCCCATTGGAAGACGAGCCCCACCATATAGATCGCGAAACTGGGCGGTGTATTGTGCAGGGATCCGCTTGCGGCGAGGGTCTTGTAATCCAACATCACAGGCAGGTTTTCGGGAGTGCGTTCGATCATATCGTCGCGGGCGATGACCACGGTCACGCCAGAGGGGCCAGCATTTTTCTGTGCACCAGCGTACAGGAAGGCATATTTCGAAACGTCAATTGGGCGGCTGATGAAATTGGATGAAGTATCGCAGACCAGCGGCACGCCATCGGGCGGGGTCGGCTCGGTGAAAAATTCCACGCCGTGGATGGTCTCGTTGGAGGTGAAGTGCAAATAAGCTGCTTTGGGGTCAAGATCGAGTTTGGCGGGGATGCAGTTGAAACCGTCCGCTTCGGTGTTGGCGGCGGCGCGGGCTGTGCCGAGTTTCTTCGCTTCCTTGATCGCGGTCTTGCTCCATGTGCCTGTCACGATGTAATCGGCAGAAGCGCCGGCAGGGCGCAGGTTCATCGCCAGCATCGCAAATTGCAAAGTGGCCCCGCCCTGCAGGAACATGATCTTGTAATTCGATGGAATGCCGAGCAGTTCACGCAGATCCGCTTCGGCTGTCTGGATGACCGCTTCGAATTCCTTCGAGCGATGACTGATTTCCATGACGGACATGCCCGTACCTTTGAAGT
Organism: Candidatus Villigracilis affinis; assembly: GCA_016718275.1. GTDB lineage: Bacteria > Chloroflexota > Anaerolineae > Anaerolineales > Villigracilaceae > Villigracilis > Villigracilis affinis. Next base: position 173,182 of record JADKEA010000008.1, on the reverse strand, counting down.
CGAGCAATTCTGCCTGTGCCTGTTGCAATACCTCAAGAGGTAACGCACCGGGACCGGGATTGAAGTTGTATGCACGTTTGAGATCAGACATATGGTTACTCCTGTTTTGCTATGAAAGTTTTTACGGTTCATTCCTGACCGTTTGACTGGTTCTGTTTTCTTTTACATTCATTTCATTATAAATGGTTGTCAGACAAATCTACAAGAACAATATACATGATTCCATACTGATGTATGTCGTTGACAAAGATTTTTCTCATTGTTAGAATGACAGGCGTGGTAAATGTGACTTTCCAAACAGGAATTCAGCCGATTCGTCGGTTGGGTTCCTGTTATTAATTTCAGCCTCAATCAAGGAGAAACCCCATGAAAATCTTAATTTGCGACAAGACCGAAAAAGAATATATCGAACAAATGCGCGCCGCAGGCCTCACCGTGGACGTGCGTGATGATATCACTCCCGAAGAACTCCCCAACGTGCTGCCTGCCTACGATGGCATGGTGGTTCGCTCCCGCACCAAGGTGCGCCAGGCGTTGATCGACGTTTGCCCCAACCTGAAAGTGATCGTCCGCGGCGGCGCAGGCCTCGACACCATTGACCATGAATATGCCAAGTCCAAGGGCATTGCGGTCATGAACACCCCGCTGGCAAATTCCAAGTCCGTTGCGGAATTGGCGATCGGCTACATGCTGATGATGGCGCGCTCCCTCTATAAAGCCAGCGCCACCATGAAAGCCGACAAATGGGACAAGAAGAGCTTTGACGGTGACGAAATTGGCGGCAAGACCCTCGGCCTGATCGGCATCGGCAACATCGGCAAGGAAGTTGCCCGCCGCGCCATCGCCATGGATATGACCGTGGTCGCCTACGACCCCTACGTCAAGGAAGTGGAAGGCATCAAACTCGTCTCTCTCGATGAATTGCTTGCCCAGTCCGATTACATCAGCCTGCACCTGCCCAAGACCAAAGAATCCACTGGCATGATCGGCGCGGAGCAATTTGGCAAGATGAAGAAAGGCGTCCGCATCGTCAACTGCGCCCGCGGTGGCATCGTCGACGAGAACGCACTCTACGACGCGCTGACCAACGGTCAGGTTGGAGCGGCTGCGCTCGATGTCTTCGCCGAAGAACCCCCCGTTGACTGGAAACTGATGAAGCTCGATAACGTCATCGCATCCCCGCATATCGGCGCAGCCACCAAGGAAGCCCAGGCCCGCGTCGGCGCGGAAGTTGCTGATAAATTGATCGCGTTTTCGAAGAAATAGAACCCATCGTCATTGCGAAGATGCAATTTGCCCGAAGCAATCTCCACATCGAGTTTGAGATTGCTTCGATCGGAAGAACGCTGCCTTCGCAATGGCGTAATTTTATTAAGGAGACGACATGAAAATAATTTCCGACATTGGCATTCAAATTCCGCAAGTGTATCTTCCCAAGCCCGGCACCGATTTGAAAAAGTGGGCCGTAATCGCCTGTGACCAATTTACTTCTGAGCCTGAATACTGGCATGACGTGGAAAAGATTGTCGGCGATGCACCCTCCACGTTGAACCTGACCTTCCCCGAAGTGCATCTTGAAAAAGAAGGCGGAGACCAGCGAATTCAAAATATTCAAACCACCATGCGCAAGTACATGGACGATGGCGTTCTTCAGCCGCGCGATGGGCTTATTTATGTTGAGCGCACCGTTGCAGGCAAAACCCGCAAAGGTGTGGTTTTATGTCTCGATCTCGAAGCCTACGATTACAACAAAGGCTCATCGAGTCTCATTCGTGCCACTGAAGGAACCATCGTAGATCGCCTTCCTCCACGCATCAAGATCCGCGAAGGCGCAGCGATGGAATTACCGCATATCCTCGTGTTGATCGATGATCCGAATCGCACTGTTATCGAGCCGCTGTCTGCTGCAAAAGCGAAGCTCGAAAAAATTTATGATTTCGACCTCATGCTCGATAGCGGCCACCTTGCCGGTTACGCCGTAAGTGAGGAATTTGAAAATAAAGTTGTAGAAGCCCTGCGCGGACTTGCCAAACCTGAAACCTTCGCCGCCAAATATGGCATCGGCAAAGACCAACCTGTTCTGCTCTTTGCGATGGGTGATGGCAATCATTCTCTTGCCACAGCCAAAGCCATTTGGGAAAAGATGAAGCCGCAGGTCGGCATGGATCATCCTTCGCGTTACGCGTTGGTTGAGATCGAAAATGTCCACGATGATGGGCTTGAGTTTGAACCGATCCATCGCGTATTGTTCAACTTGAAGAAAGATTTATTCGCGGAGTTGAAGAAAACCTTTGGCGATAACTTTAGCTATACTGAAGTTGCCAGCGGCGAAGCAATGATTCATAAGGTAGATTCTGCGGATGGTCAGAAGCAGGCGATCGGTCTGGTTGGAGGCGGGCAGAAATTTGGCGTGATCGAAATCGCGCACGCGTCATCCAATCTGGCAGTTGGCACCATCCAATCCTTCATCGATTCATTCCTCAAAGATGGCGGCGCGGAAAAAGTGGATTACGTGCACGGCGAAGATGTTGTCGAGCGTCTGGCTTTGCAGGCGGGTAACGTGGGCTTTTATCTTGCAGGTATGCACAAATCCGATCTGTTCAAGACCGTGATCCTCGATGGCGCATTGCCGAGAAAAACTTTTTCGATGGGTGAGGCGCGTGAAAAACGCTTTTACATGGAAGCAAGAAAAATTTCGTAGTTGAGTTTGTAGGTGTTTTCAAGTTTGCAGGTTGGCAGATTCTAACTTGTCAACCTGCAAACCTTTTAATTTGCCAACTTCAAACTTCTTAACGCTTTTTGAAAATCAGCGGGGTAAGGTGCGGTAAAGGTAAGTCGCTCATTTGATGTCGGATGGTCAAACGATAATGAATACGCGTGCAAAGCGGCGCGCGAGATGATATCTGTTTCGGGGGCGCTGTAGAGGATGTCTCCCAAAAGTGGATACCCCAACGCGAAGGCATGGACTCTGATCTGATGCGTTCGCCCCGTCATAGGCATCGCCTCTGCCAAAGCCGACAGTTGATTCTGTTTCAAGATTCTGAATCTCGTCTCAGAGCGGACTCCGTTTCGGTTGTCCACAACGGTTCGGTGTTTGCTGCCCACATTGGCCCGCAGTGGGAATTTCGTGATCTTATCGAGCCATTTCGGCGAGCCATTCAAAATGGCGTGATATGTCTTTTCCACAAGATGTTTTTCAAATTGAATATTCAGCGAGCGGTGCGCTTCGGCGGTTAATGCAAAGATAATGATGCCGCTGGTGCTTTTGTCGATACGATGCACGACCCAGGCTTTGTTGAATTCCTCTTCAAGCATTTTCACGAGATAAGGCGCATCCTTATCCCAGCCGTCAGGCAGAACGGGGAGATCGGCTGGCTTGTTGATTACAAGTATGTCATTGTCTTTATGAATGATTTGCATTTATTCCTGTTTATGGATCTTTTTGAGATATATGTCGGGTATTGGTTGTGCTTGAAAACTTTTTAATTGTTTTATTTTACCTGTTATCCAAAAACCCTTGACATTAACGTTACGTAAGGGTTTATAGTAGCGCCATGTTCACAGTCAAACAGCTTTCCAGCATGGCTGGTGTCACCCCGCGGACGCTGCACCATTACGATGAAATCGGACTCCTCAAACCATCCCGAATTGGCGAGAATGGTTATCGCTACTACGGGGAGGAGGCTCTGTTGAAATTACAGCAGATCCTGTTCTATCGTGAGTTGGATATACCGCTGGACGAGATCAAAAAGATCATGGGACGCCGTGATTTTGATGTGCTTGGGGCGCTGCAAAGCCATAAGGATGCATTGAACAAGCAGGCGGTGCGGATTGATCGCCTGATCCAGACTGTGGACAATACGATTCAACATTTGAAAGGAAAAACGAAAATGAGCGAAAAAGGACTTTTCGAAGGCTTTAGCGAAGAAGAGCAGGAGAAATATGCCAAAGAAGCCGAGCAGATGTACGACCCCGAAACCGTGCGCGAATCAAACCGCAAGTGGAAGGCGTACTCAGCGGCCAAGAAGGAAGCCATTCTGGCGGAAGGCAAGGCCGTTTACATGGACATGGTCGCCGCGATGCCGAAGGGCGCGGCCTCGGCTGAAGTGCAGGCCATCGTCGAACGCTGGCGCAAACACATGGACTACTTCTGGACGCCGAATCTCGATCAACTGCTTGGCTTGGCAGAGGGCTACTCTGACGATCCGCGCTTCAAAGCCAACTTCGATAAAATGCACCCGAATCTTGCCGAATTCATGCGGGAAGCTGTAAAGGTGTATGTCGAAAAGAATAGAAAGTAAGAATCAAAAGAGGGCGGGCTTATGTAGCCCGCCCTCTTTTGATTCGGTTTCAGTCCGGTATTTTCAGCTCCCAGCCGATTTCAACCAGGTTTTTGTTGGTAAGCAGACCGGGGTAGGCAAGTTTGTTTTCCGCTACGAGTTTATCCACGGTCGTATGATACTTTTCAGCGAGGGTGGTGAGGTTTTCTTTAGAGGCAACCCTGTGTATACGCTTGGGTTTGCTGTAGACCTGGCCATTATGTATAACTGCCAGATAGCGCGAACTCACTGGGAAACCGTCCACTGCGGTGATGTGGAGCCACTGGTCGCCAACTTTCTGCTCAGCTGTTGGTTGTGCTGTGCTGGCCGTCCATAGGACGTCTCCTGTTAACGTATGGATACCTTTGAGTGTCTGTGTTGTCTTCGTTGAGGTACTGGTGCCTTCACGTAAATTTCTTTCGGTTACGACGGTTACGGTATAGGTGGGGTTCCCTTGATCTTGGGTTTCGATCAAGGTTGACACGTCTTGCTCCGCTGCTTTGAAAGTCATCATCGTTCCAATTGAACCGATCTCTTTGATGTTCAGCCCGGATGGTGTGCCATCCCACCACTTGCTGCTTGGGTTGGTTGTCTCACCGAAATGGTCGTTGATACCTGCGCCAAAGAGGTCGGTTGCATCTCCGTATGGATATGAACTGTACTCCAGATCATTCCGCCCGTCAGCTTGCACCACTGAACACTCATAGTGATATAGAGAATTCATATGCTCGTACTGGTTGTTCCCCAATTCGTCGATATGCCAGATTACCAGACCTGAGCCGGGTAGCGCTGCGTCTCGCCCTGAATTACTCCGATTTTCAATAATATAATATTCGGTCGGCGCCGAAGCCTTGCGGTGAATAAAAAATTGATTTGTCTCAGCCTGTATCGTTACGCTCAGGCCTGGGGTGATATTGATCGCTGATTTTGCCCAACCTGCTTTGTACTTGAGGTAGGGATTAATATGAGCGGGGTTCTTTGGATTGATATTCCCGCCCATGCACATAAGGCAGAACTGACCGACGCCTGCAGACTCCTTTCCGTAATCATACAGATCAGGGAAGTCGCAGATCATGTGCCCGTTCTCGTGGCAAAAAGTGCCCAGCGAGAGTTCACTGGACATATCCGTGATCTGATAGTCATGTGTGCTTTTGCCCGGGATGAGTTCGTAGGGTATCAGCATGGAAGATTGATGCGGCCAGAGACCCTTTGCCCAATTGTTGGAACAACTTCCTGCATAAAAGACATTTGTTGCGTACAAATATCCCATCTCATCTGCTGTCAACTTGCTAAAGTCGAAACCTTGAGCCTTGAGATGGCTTAATGCTTCCTTGATCAACTCCCGGGCGCGATCCCCCTGTGGGATGGCTTCGTTTGTATAGTAACTTCGCGGTTGCTTTGCCAGATAGTAGGGGGTAACGATATTCTTATACCTGAGCCTGCCGCCTGATACAGCGTAGAAATAGTCGTATACCGACCCATTATTCCCGAAGCCGTTGTATCCTATTTTGTTGCAAAAGTCATCCACCTCTTCACGGGTAATGGTCCCTGGCACATCTGGAAACTGGATCAACAAACAAAGGCCGGTGAAATCTCCGATCGTTTGGCGGGTGGGCGGCGCGGCAGAGATACCAGGTGCTGCGGCAGCGCCATGTAGACCCGATTTGAATTGCTTCCGACGTTCTTCCCAACGGGATCCCCTGTTGGGCAATCCGCTTTCCTGTGCCTTTGCTTTGGCAGCCTCAAGCTTTACTCGCACACCTTTGACCAGGCCAAGTTTATCTTCGCCAAGCTTTTCGGTTTTGGTAATGCGAGGTCGGATTCCTGTGGGAATTAATTCTTCACCATCAGAGCTTAACTCTGCGTAAACATAAAACTTTGTGATTGGGTCTTTAACCACAGTGTAACCGTTTAGGCACTCAAAGACTGCCTGATGTTGGTTGCCCCAGCCCTTAACCCAGAGTTCGGATCCGTCAGGTTGAGTGAAGGTGAACTGTTTTCCACTAAATGGCGTTGACATGGATGACTCCTTTTCTGCTTTTTTATGTTATTTGGTACTTACGGAAATTTACATGGGTTGGGCGCTGGGAGGCCATTGCGTCCGCCACAGAACGTATCTCCATCAGCGATGCCGACAAATTGATTGTGGTTTGATCCAACGGCAAACTGAATCTGATAGGAGAAACGGTTTGCTTCGAAGCAATCCCCGTTCGAGTCGAATTGCGCATCCTGTATTTCGCCGCTGAGTGATTCATCCGAAAAGAATGTCGAGTTTACACTGTCGAATCCCGGGGCGCAGGTATTCCAGTCGGTATCCCACTCAAAGGTGTTTCCATCGAACCTTATCTCAATGTCCATGCCAAAACTTCCCCACAAAACATGCCACACCCCGGGCCAATCTTCGAGGAAGGGGGGCGTTTGTTCGGGGATATTGGATGTGCTCCCACTGACACTGCCCAAGTCCTCTGAAACATAGCATTTTTTACCATCTGAAGTTTGGACAAACCACCAGCTAAAGCCGGAATGCGCCGAGCTTTTTCCGATAATGGGTACGGTTTGACCCTTGTTGACCTGCCTGTCGTCCTTATAGTGTGTGCTGGGTCCCTGTCGACAAAAGGAATTTTGATTGGCTGTGAACATGGGGCCGGTTGGAATTGCCTGAGTGGTGGCAGCCGCGGCTTGCTGCGCCGACGATTGCTGCTGGGCGAAGGCTGTTTGCTGCACCGCTAGCGCCACCTGGGTTTGTTGAATGGATGGATCTCCCTGTGCGGCGGCAGGCGGCAGTGTTTGTGAGATTGATACTGCCGGAACTTGTGGTTGAGCCAGCGCTGTTTGCTGGGCCGCCAGCGCCACTTGGGTTTGCTGCAACGGCTGGGCTTGCGCTGTTTGCTGGATCGCCAAAGCGACCTGGGTTTGTTGCACTGTTGGGTTCGGTGCGACGCCGCAAGCGAGGCTGAATAGAAGAACAAGTAGAACAGTTAGCAGTTTCCTATGATTTGACATTTGTTTAACCTTTCTAGTTGTCTTTCACAGTTTGCTGGGAGGTGGGTTTTAGCAAGCTGTCTCTGCCTAAATTGGGTAATTAGGCTAATAACAGTCTACTTGGCGGGCGTATCAAGAACGTATCAAGGAATTGTGGCAATTGTTTGCCACAGGGAACAAAAAACGCTGATTTTGCTTTTTCAGCTAAAACCAGCGTTTTGCACGAATGATTTGTAAAAGGGAAGGGTGATTAACTACTTGCCCCACTGTAGCGTTTAAGCCCCGCCTTCCAGATTTGCGAAGCGATTCCGAAGCTGATGAATCCAATGGAGGCGAAGAGCAGGGTGCTGGCCAGAGTCAAGTCGCCGCGCAGGGCCTGCAATGGAATTGTCGTTGCGACAGCGATGGGGATGATGAAGGTGACGATCACTCTTAACCAGACAGGATACACCGTGGCGGGATATCGGCCAGCATCCAGCAGTGCTTGCAGGATGGTGACGTTGTTGTCGAATTTGGTAAACCAAAAGGTCATCGCGATCAGGACGATCCACAGGCTGTAGATGACGAGCGTGCCTGTGGTGGCGAGCAGGATAAAGGTCAGGATTTGAAGCGCGGTGATCGAGTCTCCAGACATGTTGATGCCCACCACCATCAACACAACTGCAAGCACCAGATCCCAGATCCGCCAGACGGTGATGCGCGAAAAAGTGACGAGGAACATGCTGTTGACAGGTTGGAGGATGGTGTAATCCATCGAGCCATCGCGGATGCTTGCGTTGAATTTTTCGGTATTGGGCCAGATGAGCGCGATCATCATCGTGTTGACAAGGCGGAAGACTCCCAACAGCGCGATCAACTCGCCGATGCCCCAGCCGCCAAGGGTTTCTGTGTTATTGAAGATGATGTTGAGGCTGAGCAGTTCCCAGCCGAGCCACATCAGATTGAGCAGAATATTCACCACCGTATCGGCACGATAGGCAAGTGCCATTTGAACATTGACTTTGAAGAATGCAGAAAGAAGTCTGAGAGTATGCATGGGTTACGCTCCAACTGCTGAATAACGCTTCACGCCATTGCGCCACACCCAGGTAAAGAATAGCCATGCAATGCCGAGCCAGATGAATGACATCACATAGCCCTGCACGATCTGTGCGGAGGATAGTTTTCCAAGAATCAGCTGAACGGGGTAATAGATCAATAGTTGGAATGGAAGATATTGGGCAATATCCTGAACGATCTGCGGCATGAGCGTGAGCGGCACGAACTGACCTGAGAACAGCAGGATCAACGCAAAATAAAATTCGTGGATGGAATAAACGCGGGTCGTCCAAAAGGCGAGGGAGGTGATGGCGGCTGAAAGCAGATAGCCAGTAAAGAACGCCAGGATCATGGCGGGAATGGCAAGGGCGATGCCCGTCCACGAAATGCCGCTGAAATCGGGTTTGTAAAGGAAAAACAAAATGATCCAAATGGGAAGCAGGCCCATAATGGTCAGCGCTTTGAAGGCAATGTTGTTGACGAGTCCATTCGTCAGCAAGGGATGGATGGGGCGAATCAATTCACCTGAAAGTGAACCATCCTGAATTTTGTATCCGAAGGTGTGAATAACAATGTTGCTGGTGAACTGATCAGCGATCAAGAGTACCATGTAATAGGTGGTGAAATCATTGGCGGTAAACCCGTTCACGTCGCCTTTGACGTTGGCGATGCTGGTCCACACGGCGAGATAAATGATGGGGGAAACCAGCCAGTAAAGCAGGTACATCAGCAGGTTGGCGCGGTATTGCCATTGCTCCGCCCAATTCACCTGCCAGAGTCGTTTGATGATAAGTAACATATAAAGCTCCTTCCTTTTGCGCTGAACGAGACGAAGCAATTATTGATTGAACGCCTGCTCGATGACATCCTCGATGGGTGGATCGGCGATGGTAATGTCGTGGACTGGCAGATCAGCCAACAGTTTGGAGGTGACCCGCGTCACATCCTCGGCCTTGACCTGGATGTACTGCTTCTCCGCATCTTCCTCATTTTGAACGGGTTCGCCATACTTTGAAAGATCATGCGAATTGGGTTCTGCCAGCCGCACCCCGATCAATTTGAACGGTGCGATCCTGCGTGAGAGGTCGTTGATGCCGCCGTCGTATTTGAGGTTGCCGTGATGAATAATGATAATGCGTTCGCAGAGTGCGGTCACATCGGCCATGTAATGACTGGTCAGCAGAATGGTCGCGCCTGTGCGTTTGTTGTACTCGCGCAAAAATTCGCGGATGCGTGCCTGCCCCGTGATATCAAGCCCAATGGTGGGTTCGTCCAAAAACAATACCTTGGGGCGGTGAAGCAGCCCTGCGGCGATCTCGCATTTCATTCGTTCGCCGAGTGAAAGATTGCGCACAGGTTTTTTCATCAAAGGCTCAAGTTCGAGCAGTTCATCTAATTCTTTGTAGGTTTGCTTGTATTCATCGTCAGGGATTCGGTAAATGGCTTGATTGAGCAAAAATGAATCCGCCGCGGGAATATCCCATGAAAGGCGGTTGCGCTGTCCCATGACGAGGGTCATCACGCGCAGGTATTCGGGCTTGAGCTCCCACGGGGTGAACCCGAGCACTTCGGCTTTGCCGCCAGTGGGGTGCAGCAAACCAGAAAGCATTTTGAGCGTGGTGGTTTTGCCTGCGCCATTCGGGCCAAGGAAGCCGACGATCTCTCCCTGCTCGATCTTGAAATCGACCTGTTGAACCGCTTTTACATCTTTGTACTTACGTTTGAAAAAACTACGGACTGCCGCGCCAAAACCACCTTCGCGCTCAGGCACTTGATAGGTCTTGCTAAGTTGTTGTACGTTGATCGTGGGGGACATAATAAATCCTTCCTCTGTAGGGAGGAAGGATTTTATCATTAGTAGAACAAAAGTGCTAGTCTTGAAATTCAGACACCCGATACCAGATGTCCACGTGCAGGTGCAGGGTTTTCGTATGTTGAATATCCATTCCAAGGTTTTGTTCGGCGGGCGCTGCCGCTCCGCGAAACATGGGCGCTGCCTGCATTTGAAACCGTGGCGCTTCATCATCCATGGGTGTTTCGAGATAATCATAGACCCCGATCAAATTCACGCCCAATGCATTCGCCACCTGTTGTGCTTTTTTCTTTGCGTTTTCGAGCGCGCGGCTCAAAAGCTGCTGACGGGTTTCATCTTCATCGTACCGCCATTCGATTCGTTCAAGTGTGGCATTCTTTTGCGAGGAAATGACATCGAGGATCGCCGCCAGTTTTTCCAGGTCTTCACAGCGGATTTTGAGACGGTACACCGCATTGGATGACTTCAACAAAGCGCCGCCCGCCTGCTCAAGATGGACTCCTTGAAGGAAGAACGCTTCGCTCTTAAGCCCGAGGCTGGTCAGCGCTTCGATGAGTTGATTCACCTCTTTGGCTTTTTTCATCGCCTCGCTTCCGCTGACCAGTGATGTGCCTTTAATGGTCACATGCAGATCTGCATGTGTGGCGGAGATCTCCTCTTTCTCCATGATGGAGATTTTGATGGTGTCGGGTTTGGTGGTCATGCTGCTCCTTTAGGTCACTGTCAGCTTTTGCTTCGAATATTTCTCGTAGCGCTTTTCTGACATCACACGCTTGATTCTATCAAAGCCTTCCCACACATCTGCAAATGACGTGTACAGCGGCGCGAAACCGAGGCGGATATTATCGGGTTCGCGGAAATCGGGGATGACATTCATCTCTTCGATGAGAGCGCGGTTGATGCGGTAGCCTTCCGCGTGGCGGATGCTGATGTGCGATCCGCGTTTGGCAGGATCAAGCGGAGAGCCGAGCGAAAAGCCGAAGGGGGCGAGCCAGTTTTCGGTTAAGAAAGAGGCGTAGTCCGTCATCAAAATGGATTTGGTGCGGATAGAGTCCATGCCTGCTTGCAGGGTCGGCTCGAGGGCGGCTTCCATTGTCAGCAGGGAAATGATGGGCTGTGTGCCGACCAGAAACCGTTCTGCGCCGGGCGCGGGTTCGTAATCGAGGTTGAAATCAAACGGATTCTTTTGCCCCCACCAGCCCCAAATGGGTGAGGATAGTTTTTCTTGAATGGCTTTGTTGACGTAGAGAAATGCGGGCGCGCCCGGGCCGCCGTTGAGATATTTGTAGGTGCAGCCGATGGCGAGATCGGCGTTGCAGGCATCGAGGTGAATGGGAATTGCGCCGACGGAGTGACTCAGGTCCCAAAGGACGAGCGCGCCTTTTTGATGGGCAAGGTCGGTGATGCGCTGCATGTCGTAGAGATAGCCGCTTTTGAAAGTGACATGCGAAAGCGTGACGAGCGCCGTGTTTTCATCAATTGCGGCTTCGAGTGCGGCGAGATCGGGTGTGATGTCGTTGTCGCTTGCGCCGATGCGGATGATCTGGTAGTCAAGACCACCTGTGGAGAGTAAATTTTTGATGCCCTGCAAAATATACAAGTCAGATGGGAAATTGAAAGTGTCTGTGATGATGCGCGTTTTGTTCGGCTGTAAGGTGAGCGCGGCGGTGGCGAGCTTGAACAGGTTGAGCGAGATCGTGTCATTGACCAAAACCTGTCCCGTCGCCGCGCCGATGAGTTGACCGATTTTGTCGCCCACGCGCGAGGGGGATTCCCACCAGCCCTTGTTCCACCCGCGGATCAAGTCTTTGCCCCACTGCTCCTCCACGACCTGGCGTGCTTTTTCCTGCGCGGCTTTCGGCAGCATGCCCAGCGAATTGCCATCGAGGTAGATTAGATTCGGGTCGTGAATGACGAAGTCGTTGCGAAAGGCAGCCAACGGGTCTTGTGAATCGAGCTGGAGGGCAAATTCGCGTGCGGCTGAAAAGTTCATGAATTGATTATCTCTTTTCAGCCGATAAGAACTTGAATGGATACGAAGTGTAATAGACCGACCACTCTTCGCCTTCCTGGATGATCTCTTGCAATTGTTCCTTTACCTCGAATTTCTTATCGCCGAGGTTCAGGTGCAGCACGCGCACATCTTCGTAACTGCGGACACTACTGCCCGGTGTGCGGACTCGTTTTGTGCCCCAGGTGTATTCCACTTTTCCTCTTGCGGTCAGGACTGCAAGTTCCGCGGGCTTTCTGGCACGTATGACATAAAAGATGACCACCGCGCCGACGATTAATACCGCAGTCCCGATGAAGATAATGCCGAAACCGCCCATCGCGATCAAAGGAATTAATTCCTGTAAGTCTGAAGGTTTTCCGCTGAGCAGCATGGGCAGTAACACTCTTGACCCGATCAACAGTACGGGCAGGCATAAAAACAGGAAGGCGACCACGCCGCCAACGCCGATAAACACGCCGCGTTGGGATTTGTGTTCACCGACAAGATATTTCTTCTGCTTTTCTGTCAGTTGACCGAGACGGTTCGCGCCCAGGTCGGCTTCGTCGAATTTCCAGTAATCCATAATTGATTCGGGCATGTAAAAACTTCTCCTCTAAATTTGGTTTTGGTCTTCCTGCTCGCCTGCCGGTTGTTTGTTTTGGCTTACTTTGATTCTGGTTTTGGAGCGCGGATTTCAGCCCGCATTTGCGTTACGGGGTTCAACCTTGCTCATGGCATATTCAGCTAATGCAGTAATTGTCAACGAAGGGTTCACGCCCGGGTTGGCTGGCATGATCGAACCGTCAATGATGTGTAAGCCAGGGTAATTATGGATGGCGAAATTCTCATTAACAACCCCCTCTTCGGGGGATTTTCCGATTGGGGCGCCGCCGAGGATGTGCGCGGTGGTTGGCAGTCCCAGCAGGTTTTCTCCAATGGAGCCCAGCGGTACGCCGTTGATTCGTTTTGCGAATTCGCGCGTGATCTCATGTGACCCTTCCACTTGCGCGTTGATCTTATAGCCAGGTTCCTCTTCGGCCACCATGCCTGTTCGAAAAAGTGTGAACAGGCTTCGTCCGATTTTGAATCGCATACGATTGTCTGCGTGCTGCATCACGAGCAGGATCGTCACGTTGTGTGCCCAGCCTGGAAGAAAGGAAGCCTTCGCAAAGTCAATGGGATGGGTGAGTGCCCAGCCCAAAAAATTTACGATGCGCATCGGCACACTGACGTTGTTATCGATCAACGGTGCGGCGAGGAAACGCATCAGTGACGAACCATCGGGGTAGCGGACTGGCTCGACGCGCGTCATCTCGTCGTGGTTGTAAATGGATGAAATGGATACGCCCTCTGAATAATTAATATCGGATTTGCGTGCCACGCTTCCCAACAAACCCTCGGAGTTGGTCCTGACCAAGGTGCCGAGTCTCGCTGAAAGTTTCGGCAGTGACTTCTTCACGTCACGCAGATTCAACAGCAGTTTCATCGTCCCCATCACGCCTGCGGAGAAGATCACGTTTTTGGCGTGGACGATGTTCTGCGGCTTGAGTAAAGATGTGGAGGGGCGATACTGCACCTCGTACCGCGCACCAGTTTCCAGCGGAGTTGGAAGCGGTTTTACATCCACCACTTCAATTTCGGCTTTGACTTCCGCTCCCATTTTTTCGGCGAAATACAAATAATTTTTCGGCAGGGTGTTCTTGGCGTTGTGGCGGCATCCCACCATGCATCCGCCGCAGTGTTGACATCCCGCGCGGTCGGGGCCTTCTCCGCCGAAGAATGGATCGGGTACGGTGACGCCTGCTTCGCCGAAATACGCGCCCACATCTGTTGCGCGGAAGCTGTGCCCCATGCCGCGCTCTTCAGCGAAGTCTTTCAAGATCAGATCGGCTTTCCATAGTTTGGGGTTGCGCGCCGCGCCGAGCATTCTCTTTGCGGTTTCATAATGTGGTTTTAGCATTTGTCCCCACGGTAGCGGCTGATTCCACGCGGGGGTGGCGAAGGTTTCGTCGGTGGGGACTTCGAGCACGTTGGCGTAGCCCAGGCTTCCGCCGCCCACACCCGCGCCGTGCAAGACCATCACACCTTTGAGAATGCTGATCTGCAAAATGCCAAATGCGCGTACGGCGGGAATCCAAACATACTTCCAGAATTGCCAGTTGGATTTTGCAAAGTCGTTGTCTTTGAAGCGCTTGCCTTTTTCCAACACCAAAACCGAATAACCTTTTTCGGTCAGGCGCATTGCCGAAACACTTCCACCGAACCCCGAACCAATGATCACATAATCGTAGACTTGAGTCATCTCGTGCCCTCCGCGTTTAATTGGCGTGATTATAAGCCAAAGAATCCTGAGGCATGGAAAAAATTCACCCCAGCCGTTTTGGGCCAGGGTGGGGGCATCTTTCTTTTGAAGGTTTTTTAGCGCGGTAATGAAAAGGTGATCAGCATTCCATCTTCGGTTTCGTCGATCGCTTCGGTTTTTCCGCCGTGCAGTTTGATGAGCGAAGAACTGATGAAGCCGAGCATGGCTGTATCCATTTCGAATTTGTCGCGTGATTTTCTGCCCGAGCTTTGGATGGTGACCGTTGCGCCGTTGGCGTCGTCGCGTGCCGATAAGGAAAGCGAGCCTTCGGTCACGCGGATGGCGGCGAGGGTCAGCAGGTTGGCGACGATCTGATTGATGCGGGCGAGGTCGATGTTGAAGACGGGTTCGGTGATATCGATGTCGGTCGTCAGATTCTTGGTGGGATTCTTGACCTGCCATTGCTCGGCGGTATTGATGAGCACACTGCGCAATTCACATTGCTCACGACTGAGCGAGATTTCTCCATTATTCAAACGCGCCATGTCCACAAGGTTGCCCATCAAAACCAGCATGCGCTGACCGCCGTTATAGACCGTGGTCAGGTCAGTGGTTTGGACGTCGTTGACAGGGCCGTCCATGCCTTTCATTACGACCCGCGTAAAACCGATGATCGCGTTGAGCGGCGTCTTCAGGTCGTGCGAAGCCCACGAAAGAAATTCGTCCATGTCGAAGCGGCCTGTGCTGTGATTGTTCCAGACCAGCTTTTCGATGGCTTTCGGGTCGCCAGCCAGCGCGCCCGCCTGCTCGTCATTTAATTTATGCGTCTGATACAGGCGGATCGCCAACTCTGTCTTGGCTTCCTCCGCTGTCAGTTTTGCGGCTTGTAATAATTCGGTTGGGATTTCTATAATGGTCTTATCCATGATGGTCTCGCTTGGAATGTTGAAAATAATAAAGGTATGGGTAGTATAGCCGATTGGACTGTAAAAACAAACAGTTTGACCGTCACTTTTAGCAGCGCAGGATGCGAGACCGAGACGCGATTCATTCCGCGCTGTGAGCTGATTCTCGAACTAGGGCAGTTTCGCCCACCTCGAAAAAAGCGGACCCGCCAAATGCCATTCCTGCGAAATCGTATTCTCAGCCAGATACACCCGCCCCGCAGCATCGATATACACCCCCGCGCAATAATTCATTCCTTGTAATTCACCGCTGTACAAATACAACGCATAACTTTCCACATCCCCGCTGACTTGTGACGGTGAAACGATTTCCCCGTCTTTGAGACTCGTCAGCACATCCTGGATCAACTGCGAATTGACAGAGTCCTTGCTCACAGGCGGCGTGGCCGTTGCGATCGTCAGCGAAGAAAAGCGGATCTCATAGAAGCTGGCGGTCCGCCAATCGAAGGCGGGATGATCGCTGTTCCTGAAGACTCCCACAGGTGACATGAATTCCCACAGCACCACATACGCTGATGGAGCCTGCCCGGGGATGGCATAAATATCCCCGCCTTCCACCACGCGCCCGACCAGATTTGAATTATCCGCGCCAGTGATATTGAGCGCATATTCTGCGTAGTCGCTTTCGTAGGTCGTGTCTTCAGAGGTCAGGGTCTTGCGCGTATATCCGCTCTGCGCCGAAGCGGACTGGTCATACGCAAACACAGGCGCTGACGAATTCACCACATACGAGCCGCCGATATAGATCGCCAGCACCACGCCAAAGACCGCGCAAAGGATGATCCCAGCAATCAGGAAGATCGGCCATTTCTTTCGGGGCATTTGGAGTTTCCTTTTCTATGTGATGATGGGGTGCGTCGCACCTTACCGACTGGGTATTTACATTTAACCCGGGTTGTTATCTTGAAATCAAAGCTGTTCTTGTGAGGCCCCCCCCCCGCCCCCCCTGCGCGCCCCCCGGGGCCCCCGCGGCGGCCCCATCACATCAGGGATATTGGGCTGCCAGGCATCGTAGTGATGTTTGCACAGCCAGCGGAAATCGCCGGTGTAGGTGGCGACGCGGTGCAGTCCGAGTTTGGCTTGGGTGGGATCAACTTCGTTGAGGAAACGGTAAAGCGCAAGGATGCCAGGGCGTTCTGGTTCGCTGAGCATTTTGCCCAGGCATGCCACGGTCTGAGGCTTTTGATTTCAGCGGCAATTGACCGATGACAGCATTTGCGAAATCCAGATGACGGTCAATATCTAAGGCTTTGGTTTTGTCACGACCAAAGAAGAGGTCAATGGCGGGGGCGGCGATGGGCGCAACAGTGGCAAGAATCTTCAACACGGTGTTTGCATATGGCGCAACTTGTTTGACCCATTCATGTGGTGGTCAATCGGTAAATGCCTTTGTCTTTTTCGATGACAGGATGTTGACAGCCTTCTGCTTCACACCAGAGTTGAAGTTCCATTGGACGGAAAAGAAGTTGCTTGGTGAAAGCCCAGCTTCACGCGAGCGGAAGGTAAAGAGACGCGGACCATTTTTCGCTTCATCTGCGATGGCGTGCATGGTGCCATGAAGTAATTGGCGATGCGGCTGTCCATGCCAGCCAGTTGTTCTTTGATCTCTTGCAGTTGAACGCTCATATCGCGTTCTTCAAAGCCCAACAGCAATTCGGTGATGGATTGCTTGTTGGCACATTCCTGACAGCGGATGGTTGTATCGCCTTCGGCCAGAATTTCACGCAAGGCATGAATGTTGAAACGACCTTTGCATGGTTGGCCGTTGATGATTTCTGGGCATGGAACGGTAAAACGATAACGGTCCTTCATGCCAGGCCAGTTATCCATGATAAGTTTTCCAACGTGTTTTGGAGAATGTTCATGAAATATTCAGGCCATTGACCTTGGGCATAAATATGGAATTCGCGCCCGCGTTTTTCGAGCAAGGCTTCGCCGTGTGTTCCATGTCTCAGGAACATGCCTTTATGCCAATGCAGGCGGTGACCGTTGAATTCGGCGGCGTAATCATGGGTGCGGACAATCATCCACGGGACGAGGCCGGGTGGGTCTTCTTCCATGGAGCAGACCATTGCAATGCGGCGCATATCTTTTGGATGTTCTTGTTCTGGCAGCCACGGAAGTTCGGGGCGCACTTGGGGAACATGCTGAGCGACGAGACTTGCCTTGCCATCCAGCAGGCGATAGGAAACATCATACTTTTCCATCAGGCGCAGGAAGAAAGGATAGAGATCGGGTTGTAGCGCTGGTTCGTTTTTGAAGGGATGGTCGTGCCAGACTTGATACAAGCGGCTGTCGGGCAAAACGCCATCCATCTCGTGAGTGGCGCGGTCTTCGAGGACGAAGCCGATGGCTTTGGTGAGCCATTCGGGTTTGAGGATGACGTCGTCGCGCAGTTTTTCGTCGTCGCTGTAGTGGACGATGTAGCCGAGGTCGTGCATGAGGTGGGCGAGGGTCTCGGTGTCGATTCCGCTCAAGCCGCGTGCGGCGCAGACTCCGCTAAAGGCGTCGAAAGAGATGCGCGGTTCGGGGCGGGCGAGCAGTTCGTCGCGGGCGGCTTTCCAGTCGCGGTTGAAGCCCATCCCCATTTGTTCGAGTTTTGAGGCGTGTTCGGCGATGACCTTTTTCAATTCGGCGATGCCGACCATCTCGCCTGTGGCTTCGTCGGGGACGAGGCTGTCCACTTCGTGAAAGCCGACGATCATGTCGCCGTATTGCTGTTTGAAGACGGGCTGGTCGATGCGCGCGATGCGCTCGCCCGTTTTGCAGTGCGTGGAGACGATGATGACGCGCGCGTCGTCGCCGACCCGCAGGCGGATCATGTTCAGCCAGTCTTCGACCTGACCCTGCTGGACGCCGCGGCGCGGCTCCCAGACCAGCAGGTAGAGCGAACGGCGGCTGAAGAAGAACTGGTGCGTGACGCGGTAGACGTCCTGCCCGCCGAAATCCCAGGCGTTGAGTTGGATCTCGACGCCGTCCTGGGCGGGGTGCGGCAGGCGCAGTCCGTGAATGTCAATTTCGACGCCGTGCGTGGTGGGTTCGTGTTCCTGCGGGGCTTCGCCTGCCTTGCCTTTCAAGGCTTTGAGCAGGGTGGTCTTGCCGACGTTGCCTTCGCCGACCAGCACGAGTTTGGCTTCGTAGAGCGGCTCGGCGTTTTGTTCGAGACTGCGGAGGTATGCAAAGAGTGGTTCATAATTTCCCTGGCTTACAAGCGTCGTATGCGCTTTGCAGGGCGGGGTTGAGGGGGTTGTTGTCGAGGTCGAGTCTTTCCAAATGCTCAAGTTGGGCGAGGGAGGAGGAAATCTGGTCTGATTTTTGATTGCATTATTTGAATTCTCCAAGTTTCCAATTGGTTTATAACTTGGTTGAAGTCCCATCTGAAGTTGAAGTTCTTTGTAAAATTGACATGTTATTAATAATTTGGAAGTTTATTCAATTTCAAGCGCAAGAATTTTAAATCTAGTAAACTCCCAATTAATTTGATTGAGATTACGTAAGACTTCCATCAACTGTAATTTTTAATTTTCTTGTAATCTTGAAATTTTGGCATTCAGATTTGCTAAGGTCGTTAATGTGAGTTGTCCCAGCGAGTCTGGCAGGGTTGTCAGTTGGTTGTCGGAGAGATTCAGGTTTGTCAACTGCGTGAGTTGTCCCAGCGAGTCTGGCAGGGTGGTCAGTTGGTTGCTGGAGAGATTCAGTTCTGTCAACTGCGTGAGTTGTCCCAGCGAGGGTGGCAGGGCGGTCAGTTGGTTGTTGGAGAGATCCAGTTGTGTCAACTGCGTGAGTTGTCCCAGCGAGGTGGAGGGTCGTCAGTTGGTTGTTGGAGAGATTCAGCTCTGTCAACTGCGTGAGTTGTCCCAGCGAGCTGGCAGGTGTCAGTTGGTGTTGGACCCGGTCAAGTTCCGTTGCGCCCGATTGCAGGGCTTGTTGGATTTTTTGTTCGGCTTCGAGGTAGGCTTGGTCTTTTGCCATGGTGGTTTCCTTGTAGGGGCGACGCATTGCGTCGCCCCTACATTGCCGTCACGAATTACAACAATGGATTAATTGGGTTGTTCTCGTCATCATCCCACAAGGAGGGATTCGCTTCGATGTAATCGGTTTTGTTTTGCAGGTCTTTTTCATCACGAATAATGTGTTCGTAATAATTTCTTTGCCAGATACCAGTGGCATTATATTCCTTATTGATGCGATATGAAACGGCGGATTTGAATGATCCAATAATTGCGCCCAATGATTTCGGTTTTGGTCCCTTGGGACGATTGTCGGGCGTGGTAGGGGCGACCCATTGGGTCGCCCCTACGTTGGACGTCAATTCGTCAGTGTGTATCGCAATAATCCCATGCGCATGATTTGGCATAATCACATGTGCGCCCAATTCCACGAATGGGAAATGATCGGGAATGGCACGCCAACATTCATCCGCGATTTTGCCGAATTCGTTCAAAAACATTTCTTCGTTCACGATTTCGCCGAACAAACAATCGCGATGATACGTAACAATGGTCACATAATACGCGCCTTCCCGCGAATAATCATATCCCTGCAGGCGAATGGATTTTCGATGGTGCTTTTTGGGGTCGAATTTTGTGCGTTTGTCACTTGCCATGTTTTTCCCTTGCACTGTAGGGGCGACGCATTCCCACAAGGGGACAATGTGCATCGCCCCTACTTATACGTATAAAAACCTCTGCCAGTCTTTCTTCCCAAATAGCCCGCATCCACCATCTTGCGCAGTAAATACGCGGGGCGGTATTTATCTTCGCCCAAATCTCTTTGCAAAACTTCCATCACGAATAAAACCACATCCAGCCCGATCAAGTCCGCCAGTGTGAGCGGACCCATCGGGTGATTCATGCCGAGCTTCATCACCTGGTCAATGGCTTCAGGCGTGCCGACATTTTCCTGCAAGGCAAAGACCGCTTCATTGATCATCGGGCACAGGATGCGATTCGAAATGAACCCAGGCGAGTCATTGGCTTCCACGGGTTCCTTGCCCATCACCTTGCACAAGTCCACGATGGTCTTTGTCGTTTCGTCGGAGGTGCCCAGTCCGCGGATGACTTCGACCAGCTTCATCAACGGCACGGGATTCATGAAATGCATTCCGATCACTTTATCGGGACGGCTGGTCACTGCGGCGATCTTTGTGATCGAAATCGACGAAGTGTTGCTTGCCAAAATCACGCCTTCGCGCGCATTGGCATCCATGTCTTTGAAGATCTTGAATTTCAATTCGGGGTTTTCAGTGGCGGCTTCGATGACGAGATCGGCGTCTTTCATCGTGTCCATGTTGCTCACGAATTGGATCGCATCTGCCGAGGCCTTTTGCTCCGCGGTGATCGTCCCTTTTTCCAGCAATTTCCCCGTGGATTTGGCGATGGTCGCCTTGGCTTTTTCCAGCGCGGCAGGCTGCACGTCCATGCAGGTGACTTGATAGCCTGAGGTCGCTGCAACCTGTGCAATGCCGTTGCCCATGGTCCCTGCGCCGATGACGAAAATGTGTCGAATAGTCATATAGTCTCCTTAATTTCCGCGCTGAGCGCAGTCGAAGCGTTTACACAAAGTGTCCTTCGACTGCGCTCGTCGTAAAGAACACTCCTCGCTCCGCTCAGGACGAATTATCTTTTCTTCCATACAGTAATATTATTCTGAATCTGCTCGATATGCCCTGGGATATGTCCCGAATAAATATTGATCCACTTCTCGAAGCTGTATTGACCTTCCATTTCGGGGTGCTTGAGCCAATGGCTGAATACTTCCTCGGGCTGGCGTTTCAGCAGCGCGTAGGTTGTTTTCCTTGCAATGCGTGTGGCTTCGAGCGCGTCTTCGAGGTCCATGTCGTGGTAGTTCAATTCAATGGCCCACTTATCCTGATCGTAACCCATCAACGTGCCGCCTGGCTCTACGATCAATTTGCGCGCACGCAGGGCGGCATTGGTTTCACTGTCCGCAATGTGGATGATGATCTCATGCACGCTCCACTCTTTCGGCTCAGGCTTGAACTTCATCGCCTCCTGCTGGCACTTCAGCCAGAGCGGCTTTCAATAAGTCGAATCCACGCCCGTACAGTTCGATCTTTTCGTTGCGTTCTTGTGTGTCCATTTGTTGTGTCCTCAAATGTTTACCAGTTAACAGGTTTGAATGTTCCAACCTTCTAACTTGCCAACTTTCTAACCTTCCAACTCCACCGCCATCGCCACAGCCTCACCGCCGCCGAGACAAAGCGATGCAATGCCGCGTTTCAAGCCGCGATTCTTCAAAGCGTAGATCAACGTCGTCAACACGCGGGCACCGCTGGCGCCGAGTGGGTGACCGAGGGCGATTGCACCGCCGTTCACGTTGACCTTGTCCCAGTCCCAGCCTTGATCGGCGAGGGCGTAACCATCTGCAAGCACTTGCGCCGCGAAGGCTTCGTTGACTTCAATGAGATCAACGTCGCTGAGTTTCCAGTCAATTTTCTTGAGCAGTTTGGGGATTGCATAGGCAGGTGCGGCGAATAAATACTTCGGCTCCAATGCTGCCTGCGCGTAGCCAGCAATGCGCGCGATGGGGTTGAGATTATTTTTTTCTGCATAAGCGCGTGACGAAATCACAACTGCCGCCGCGCCATCGTTCATGGAGGAAGCGTTGCCTGCGGTCACTTTCCCGTCCGCTTTGAAGGCGGGCTTGAGTTTCGTCAATGACTCCAGCGAAGTGTCCTTGCGCGGACCTTCATCCTTGTCGAAGATGGTCACTTCCCCTTTTCGGCCAGGGATTTGGACAGGAACGATCTCGGCGCTGAACATGCCCTTTTCTTGAGCCTCAACAGCTTTCAGGTGAGAGCGAAGCGCAAATTCATCCATTGCGGCGCGGGTCACTTCATATTCATCCGCAATGAATTCAGCGGCCATGCCCATGCCCCAATTCTCAAAGGGATCCCAAAGACCATCATTGAGCAGGGCATCGGTGAGGGCTTGATTGCCGAACTTGAGTTCGCCCGAACGCCCGCTGACGAGATACGGCGCGCGGCTCATCGACTCCATTCCGCCTGCTACAAATAAATCGCCATCTCCAGCGCGGATGGCTTGCGCCGACATCATCGCCGCCTTGAGGCCTGATCCACATACCTTGTTAATTGCAGTGGCGCTGACAGTGGCGGGCACGCCCGCAAAGATCGCCGCCTGTCGCGCAGGCGCCTGACCATTGCCGGCTTGCACCACATTGCCCATCAAAACTTCTTCAATATCTTTGGGGTCGATTCCCGCGCGTTCCACCGCCGCTTTGACGGCAACCGCGCCGAGTTTTGTTGCGGAGATTCCGCTCAGTCCGCCCTGAAATTTTCCTACGGCGGTTCGTGCCGCACTTAGAATCACTGCATCATTTTCTTTGCTCATGGGGTTCTCCTGTTGGTGATGCGGCAATTATAAAGCCAACGTCTCAGACGTTGGCTTTATGAATTCGATATGTTTTATAGGGTTGGAGTGGCTGCTGGCTGATCGGGTGTTCCAAAATACCCTGCGCCTGCGCCTGCCCCGGCGGCGAGTGCCGCGCCGAAGATCCCGAAGCATAGACCTGTGCCGAGCCCGGAGAGATAGAAAATTGCCATCATGGACGGGTCATCGCCTGTCGGTATGGTTCCAAATGGAAGTTGCGTCCCCGAGGTTTGCATTAAGACGAGGGCGATCACGCCGCCGATCATTTGACCGATGATCATTAATCCGCCCGCAATGCCGCCTGCGATGGCTCCCGCTCTGGCTCCATCGGCCTTGGTTGTTAGTTTTTCCTGATTTGCGGTGAGGAAACCTGCCACCCCTCCAGCCAGCATCGATGCAAATGGTCCGCAGAGTCCGATGAATCCGGAAACGCACACATTCAACACCAAACCTACAACACCTACGATCAAACCCATTTTAATTCTTGGTTGCATAATAAGCTCCTTTTGGTTTTTTCTATTTTCTCATAACAATGGTGATATGTCATTCCCAGCTTGTTTATGAAACTTATATTACAATTTCACCCATGAATGAACTCAACTCCCTCTATGACCTGATCGGCGGCGAGACAGGCGTCCGCACTCTGGTTGAAAGATTTTATGACATTATGGATTCCTCGCCCGAGGCGAAGGACATCCGTGCATTGCACGCGGCGAGCTTGACACAATCACGCGAAAAGCTTTTTCTCTTCCTCACAGGCTGGTCAGGCGGACCTCCGCTCTACATTGAAAAATACGGGCATCCCCGCTTACGCCAGCGTCATATGCCATTTTCCATCGGCGGCATTGAGCGCGACCAGTGGCTGTGGTGCATGAATCAAGCCGTCGACGAGATGAATGTCCTCCCCGCTGTGAAGGAGCATCTCAAAACCCGCTTTGCCGAAGTGGCAGATTTTATGAGGAATAGGGAGGAAGGATAAGCACGACTTGCCCAATGGCCCATCGTTTGCTACTCTCCAATATTCTTCAATGCCTCACGCCGACTTAAAGGATGCAGTTCCTTCGTTGCTTTGACAAACTTTTTCACGGGGGATGGATGGGTGTGTGCATATTGACGTAACGCCCAGCCAATGGCCTTGTTGATGAAGAATTCGTCTGAGCCGAGATTTTCCTTGACGATTTCGGACAGCAGGTCGAAGTCGGTTTCTTCTTTATAGCCAAGTTGAAAGAGCAAGGTCGTGCGGCGCAGCCAAAAGTTTTCAGATTTTCGCCACTTTTTCAGGTATTTTTCACGGACCTTGGGAAACCGCTTGAACTGAGACCCCACTGCGTGGCCAGCCAGCGTATCCACGGTGTCCCACCATGATTTTGTCACCAATAAATATTCAATGGTTGTGATGAATTCAGGCCCGACCTTCTTTTCGAATTTGCCCATCAAGCCCATCGCGGCGTATTGAAATTCACGCTGGGGCAGTGACCACAGGTCACGCACGATCACGTCCAGTTTTTCCAGCGGGGGAAGTCCGTGTTCGGCGATGAATCCCTTCATCAGCGCCGCGCTTTGCGGCGTTTTGATTCCGAGGTATTCGAATTGGTCGCGCATGTATTTCTTCATCGGCCCTGCCTGCGCGGGGTTTGCATTTTCCTCAAAAAGGGATTTCAAGGCGAGGGAATATTTGTGCATGGTGATCCTCTTGTTTTGCAGTGTTGAATGCATCCCGTACCCGCCTGTAGGTATCTTCGAGCGCCTCGGGCAATACGCGCGTTTCGCCAACAGAAGACATGAAGTTTGTATCGCCTGCCCAGCGCGGCACAATGTGAATGTGGACATGTCCCAGCACGCCCGCCCCCGCCGCTTCGCCAATGTTGATGCCCATGTTGAACGATTGTGTTCGATACACCTTGCGCAGAATGGTGGTGCAGCGTGAGGCCAGCTCCATCATTTCGGCGCGGGTTTCGGCGTCGAGTTCTTCGAGGTTGGATGTGTGTGAAAAGGGGATGACCATCAAATGTCCGCTGGTGTAGGGGAAGCGGTTGAGGATCACATACGCGTTCTTTCCGCGGAAGGCGATGAGATTTTCTTCGCTGTCCGTTTTGGCTTGTGCGATGCAAAATACACAGCCGTTCTCTTTTGTGTGATTTTCGATGTATGACATGCGCCAGGGTGACCAGAGATGATTCATGGGAGTTCAAGGATGAATTATAAAGGATGAGGGATGAAAGAAGAAAGATGTTTTTTGATTGCTCTTTTATCCTTTTCTTTCCACTTCCACATTCATCCTTTTTAAGTTATCCTCGCAATCCATGCAGCCGACCCTGTTTTCCTCTGTCCATCTTACGGTCTCCCAACTTACCTTCCATATTCGCAAACAGTTGGAAGATGATCCCACATTGCAGGACGTTTGGGTGGATGGTGAGATCTCCAACCTCTCGAAGCCCGCTTCGGGTCACATCTATTTCACGCTGAAAGATAAAAACGCCTCACTTCGCTGTGTGATCTGGAAACTGGATGCGGCGCGTTTGCGTGTCAACTTGCAGGATGGCATGGCTGTGGAAGTTCATGGCAGGATCACGGTCTACGAGCCGCAGGGACAGTATCAACTTATCGTCAACCTCGTACAGCCTAAAGGCGAAGGCAGGTTGTATCAGGAATACATGCGCTTGAAAGCCATGCTCGAAGCTGAAGGACTGTTCGATTCTGAGCGTAAGCGTTCCATCCCTGAGCGTCCGCAAACGATCGGCGTTGTCACCTCCGCGACGGGTGCGGCGCTGCGCGACATGCTCAATACATTGCGTCGCCGTCTGCCGTTGGCGCGCGTCATTCTTGCGGCTTCCCCTGTGCAAGGTGTGGAGGCCCCGCCCGCTTTGGTCAATGCGCTGGTTTCGCTCAACAAGCAAAACCCCGATGTGATTTTACTTGCCCGCGGTGGAGGCTCCATCGAAGACCTGTGGGCTTTCAACGATGAACGGGTCGTGCGTGCCGTGGCCGATTCAAAAACGCCCATCATTTGCGGCGTGGGCCACGAAACCGACTTCACCCTGTGCGATTTCGCCGCCGACCTCCGCGCCCCGACCCCAACGGCCGCTGCGGAACTTGCCACCCAAACAACAGTAGATGACCTTCGCGCACAACTTGACTATTACACCGCGCGCCTCACGGACTTAACCTCGAACCTGCTCGCTGAACAAAAGGCGGGACTCTCCGCTTTGGCATCGCGCCTGAAATACGTTTCCCCAGAACGCCGCATTCAATCTGAATATCAGCACCTCGACGAGCTTTCCCGCCGCGCATTTTCCGCCATGAATCACCGCATCCAATTGCAGGCTTCCCGCGTAGATGGAATGTCAAAACGCTTGCAGTCTTTGAATCCCGAAGGCGTCCTCTCGCGTGGATATGCTATTATCACCCGCAAGGACGACGGCAGGGTTGTCGGCAAAGTTTCCGATGCTGGCGCCGAAATGAAGGTGCGAGTCAGCGACGGCGAGTTTGATGTAAGTCGAAAATCATAATTTGTTATTCGTAAAAATACCAAATTGAGTATCGGAGTTAATATGGCCAAGACAGCTGTCAAAAAATCAGAAAAATCCATAGAGGAGTTGACCTACGAAGAGGCATTGGTAGAGCTTGAGCAGATCGTTGAAGTGTTGGAAGGGGAGCAGAATCCACTTGAAGAGTCGATGAAACTGTTTGAGCGGGGTCAGGCCTTGGTCAGGCAATGCGGCGCGCTGCTTGAGTCAGCCCAGCTTAAGGTGCAGAAACTCGCTGGAGATTCCCTGGTCGGCTTCGAGGAAGATTCGGAATGAATCTGGCCACCCTTCTCGAAAACAAAGTTTTGATCGCAGTGCTGGCGGGCTGGTTGATTGCGCAGGCGCTGAAGATTCCTACGGAGTATTTGCGCTCACGCCGCTGGATGTGGGCCATGTTCTTTGCTCCAGGCGGCATGCCTTCCTCTCATTCCGCCTTGATGGTTTCAGGGACAGTTGCCGTCGGCTTGTATCACGGTTTTGATAATCCGCTTTTTGGGGTGGCGGTGGCGATCACCATGATCATCGCCCATGATGCCGCGGGTGTGCGCAGGCAGGCGGGCATGCACGCGGAAAGAATCAACGTGCTTTTCGAGGAATTGCTCAAGGGTCATATGTGGGACGAAAACGAATTGAAGGAAGTCATCGGTCATACCCCGCTCGAAGTGGTTGGCGGCATTTTGCTTGGCTTCTTCGTAGCCATCATGCAATGGTTGATCTGGCCGTAAATAAATCCCCACTTAATTATTTTCTTTCGTCTATCGTCTTTCCTTTTTTCAGGAAGGACGATTTTTAATTCCGTTTTAGTCTTCTCAATACCCCATTGACGATGTATTGCAATTCAGGCACACGCAGTATCCATAACATGCCAAAGTAAATCCCGCCGCCGATCATCACGCCGATGAGGGCGAGAATCCATGTGCTCAAGTTTTTCCCAACAGAAAGCCAGCCAAAAATTGATAAAGCCATCACTATTGCCGCCGCAGTTGAAGGAATGATTCCGCCCATAATGTGTGGACCCTCGATGCCTTTCAGGCGCTTTCGCATTACGATGAACAATGTGGCCGCCTCAAGCGCAGTTGCAAAAGAATTCGCCAGTGCCAATCCGCCATGCGGCATCCAGCCGATGGATGTGAATAATTTTGCGAACAGAATACTGAATAATACGTTTAGTCCCATCGCAATGGTGCCGATGATGACGGGGGTCTTTGTATCGTGCTGTGCGTAAAAGGCGCGGGTCAAAATTTCCATGATGGAGTGGCCAACAATTCCTGCCGCGTACCAAAGCAAGGCCCACGAAACGATCTGCACATCGTTGCCATCGAACTTTCCACGCTGATATAGCATCGAGATGAGCGGCTCGCGCAGGAGCATTAAGCCAATGCTGGCAGGCAGTGCCAAAAGAATAACGCCTCGCAGAGACGACGCCAGGGATGTGCGCATCTCGTCTGTTTGACCGAGTGCGTGTTGCGCCGAAAAAGTTGGCATCGCAGCGATGGCCACTGACTGTGCAATGGCCGCCTGCGCCATGAGCATGAGTGAAAATCCATAATACAAGCCAGAGACGCTTCCGCTTGCCATTTGAGAGGCCAGCCAGGTGTTTACCCAAAAATTCAACTGCACCACGGCCACACCGATCAGGCGCGGTCCCATCAGCAACAAGACCTGACGGACATTTGAGTCTTGCAAACCGAGAGAGATGTGGAAAGCAGAAAAGGATGAGTGGCGGGTAATAAGTTTTACAAGGGATGGAAGTTGAAGTGCTACGTACAATACAGAGCCGATGACCACGCCCCAGGCAAGCCCGTAGATTCCAAGAGATGGAGCGAGCACAATTGCGCCGAAGATAATTCCGATTTGATAGAAGGCGGGAGTGAGGGCAGGAAGTAAAAAGACCTGATGCGCGTTCAGGATGCCGACGAATAATCCGCCGATGCCGAAGAGCACGGCTGAGATCAGTTGAATACGCAGCAGGGAAATGGTCAGCGTGAAGAGCTGCGGATCACTGGAAAGGCCCGGGGCCAGCGCGTAGCGGACCACTTGCGGGGCGAACACTGCCACTAGTAGCGCGAGCAGGCTGAGGGTCAGTGTGACCGCGTTTGCGATCGAAGAGGCCAGTCTCCAGGCCGAGTCCTTTTCGTTTTTGGCGAGCAGTCCCGTAAACATTGGAATGAAAGCGGAACCAAGCGCACCACCTGCCACCAGCAAAAAAAGAGTTTCGCTGACACGATTGGCGGCGAAGAATGCATCGAGTTCGGGGGAGGCTCCGAACGCGCGTGCAACGATGACACCGCGCGCAAGCCCGGTAATTTGCCCAAGTAAAATGGCAAACATCACCGTGCCAGCCGCGCGCGCGATCTGGCGATTCGCATTTCCATTTGTTTCTGTCATAGGGTGGCGGGATTATAATCGTTTTGGGAGAATTCCATGAAAAAGACCTTGAGCCTGCTTTATATTTTTGTTTTACTGACTGCATGTACTTCGATCTCGGGAACGACTCCGACTCCGCCGCAAGTTGATACGGTGATCGAATCGGATTTCACTACAACTTTGACTCTGGTTACGCTTGGCGCCGGGCGCGGCGTTCGCGGCGATTGGTTTGAGCTTTATTTTACCGACCCCACCAGCCCGCTGGCTTCTCAGGAAACAGGCGGCCCCGATGGCCCGCTTGCCAATGCCATCGATGAAGCCCGCCTGAGTGTGGATGTTGCGATTTACAGCCTGAGCTTGAACAGCATCCGTGACGCATTGTTGCGTGCGCATGATCGCGGTGTGCGGGTGCGCATGGTCATGGAAAGCGACAACCTTGACCGCTCCGACCCGCAAAAGCTGAAGGATGCGGGTATTCCTATTTTAGGCGACCGCCGCGAAGGTTTGATGCACAATAAATTTGTGGTGATCGATAATTCAGAGGTTTGGCTGGGTTCGATGAATTTCACGGATTCAGGCGCATATGCCGATAACAACAACCTGATGAAGATCCGCTCGACGAAGGTCGCCGAAAATTTCACAACCGAATTCGAGGAAATGTTCGAAGACGATATTTTCGGCCCTGATGCAGGCTATGGCACCCCCAACCCGCGTGTGACCATTGATGGCACTCCCATCGACATTTATTTCTCACCCGATGATCATGTGCAGGCCGCGCTGGTGGATCTGATCGGCGCTGCGGCGCAAGATAGCATCTACTTTATGGCATATTCCTTCACCGCCGACCCGATCGGAAGTGTCATGCGGGTCAGTGCTGCCGATGGACTGACTGTGGCCGGTGTCATGGATGCTGACCAGATCAAGTCTAATCTTGGCACTGAATTCGACCCATTTAGCAAAGCCGAACTCGATGTGTATAAGGATGGGATTCCCGGTCTCATGCATCACAAGGTGATCATCATCGATAAGAGTATCGTGATATTTGGTTCATATAATTTCACCAACAGTGCCGAGACAAGGAATGATGAAACACTGGTGGTGATCTATAACCGCGACATTGCGGCACAATTCATGGAGGAGTTTCAAATCGTTTTCAAGGCGGCTCAATAAAGCCTGGTGTTGTTTTTCACAAGAATGAATTGAATTCGAAAATTGATTGGAGGAAGCCGTAACTTTTTCACCCCTATGGCGACTAGTGGTATGTAATCAAACTAAACCAAAAGAGGTGATAATCATGAAACAATTCTTCCGCTTTCTCAGACCCGCTCTCGTCCTGCTCGCCCTGCTGATGAACGCTTGCGCAGGCGCTCCCGCCGCCACAACGACCGATGCTGGCGCAGCCAAAGTTGAGGCATCCGCTGTCGAATTCACGGGTGTGATCGAATCCATCGATGGAAATACCTGGGTCGTCAACGGTCAGACCATTACAGTCGACCCCGCAATTGTACAAGCTGGCACTTATGTGGTCGGCGATACTGTCAAGATTGAAGCCTCAGTGGCTGAGGACGGTTCAATTGTTGTGACACGCATTGATACTCCGTCCGCAGATGACGGCAATACCAATACGGGCACAAACGACAATACCAACACTGGCACGGGTGATAACACCAATACTGGCACGGGTGATAATACCAACACAGGTACAGGCGACAACACCAACAGCGGTACCGACGACAACACCAACAGTGGTACCGACGACAACACCAACACCGACAATGGCAATGACGACAGTGAGGATGATGACTCCACTGACGGCAACAGCAACGACGACAATTCCAACGACGGAACTGACGACAACGGCAACGACGACAATTCCAACGACGGAACTGACGATAACGGCAACGACGACAATTCCAACGACGGAACCGACGATAACGGCAACGATGACAATTCCAACGACGGAACCGACGATAACGGCAACGATGACAACTCCAACGACGGAACTGACGACAACTCCAATGATGATGGTGATGACGACAATTCCAACGACGACGGCGACAACAGCAATGACGACAATTCCAACGATGGAAATACCAACGGCGGCTAATCGTCACTGCGACTGAAATTCAAATTGAACGGCTCGCCTGGAGTCAAGAGATCTTCAGGCGGGCTGCTCTTATTCTTCCGAGCAAGGGTATTTCAATGCAAAAACAGACTCTTTCCAAATTTCTTCCCCTGGCATTATTCATTATTTTTTTCGTCGGCATGGCTGCTGTTCAGTTTGCCACACCCGATATGCCCGACAACGATGGCTTTTATCACATCAAACTTGCATGGCTCATGCGCACGGAAGGTTTGAAGCCCGATTTCATCTGGCTGCCCCTGAGTATTCTCAGCGAAAAGGAATTCTACGACCATCATTTTCTTTTTCACGTGGCATTGATCCCCTTTACCTTCGGCGACCTGCACACAGGAGCCAAGTGGGCGGCGGTTACTTTTTCAAGCCTGGCTTTTTTGGCGGTCTGGTACTTGTTCCACCGCCAGCGCGTGCCCATGGCATGGTTGTGGGCAATGGCTTTACTGGGTATTTCTGATGCTTTTCTCTACCGTATGAGTATTACCCGCGCCCAATCACTCTCTCTCGCAATTCTGGCGATTGCGCTGGCCTGGATGCTCGAAGGGAAATACAAACACCTTGCGGTTCTCTCCTTTGTTTATGTTTGGGCGTACGATGCCTTCCCGCTGATGCTCTCGCTTGTCGTGCTGCACATGCTGGCCGTGGCCATGATCGAGCGTCGCCTGGAATATCGTCTGTTGCTGTGGGCTGGTATCGGTATCGCGTTGGGCGTGATCATCAATCCGTACTTCCCTGCGAACCTGGTTTTTACTTATCGTCACCTGCTGCCCAAGTTGGTGGAAGCTACCTCTGTCAGTGTTGGCAATGAATGGTATCCCTACGAAACAGCGCAGTTGTTGGAAAACTCCCTGCCCGCACTGGTGGCATTTGTCAGCGGAGCACTTGCTCTCGGTTTGGCAGGCCGCAAAATGGATGTGCGAACCGCGACCAGCTTTTTGATCGCACTCCTGTTTGGACTGATGCTTTTTCAGGCACGCCGCTTCGTGGAATATTTCCCACCCTTCGCCTTGATCTTCGCCGCATTTGCCTGGGCGCCTCTCTTCGTGGACCCTGAGCCTGATCCTGTTTTCCGATCAAAACTGACCCGTTCAGTGTGGACCGACCTGCAAAGCAATATCCCCGGCATCCTGCTTACCCTGGCTGTGACGGCAGGTATGATCAAATCCATTCCCGCGGTGCAGGAGCAGATGCAGCGTTCCAAGTCTTACGATCTGTACGCGGGCGCATCTGCCTGGTTGATCGAGAATACCGCTGAAGGTGAGCGTGTCTTTCAGACAGATTGGGATGATTTTCCGCGCTTATTCTTTTATAATACTCATAACACCTACCTGATCGGCCTTGATCCCACCTATCTGCAATTGTATGACGCGGAAATGTACGATACATGGGTAAACATCACCCGTGGGAAAACACCCCAGCCGTCCGAGATCATTGCAACGCAGTTCTCAGCCCGCTATGTTCATAGCGACTTGAATCACGACAATTTCCTGCGCGTTGCCGCTGAAGATCCTGGGTTGAGGGAGGTCTATCGCGATGGTCAGGCGGTGATTTTCGAGGTGATAGCACCTTAAGTATGTGAAGGAATATGATGAATACGCAAGCTGTACTTGTTGGAGAAAACCCTGAAATGAGAAGGTTGTCCATCTGCCTTTTCCTGATAGCCCCGCGCCACGGGAGCATCACAAAATACACCGCTGTACTATCTGATGGATTTGCCATGATGGAATCTGTTTCATGGCCTCCGGGAGACTCGTAACCTCATGCCAGCACCCGATACACAAAAGGAATTGGATGGGTTACAGAAGCTGGATGCGCAGACAATCGGTGCAGTCTATGACCAGTATTTTTCTGAGATCTATCGTTATGTTCGTTACCGGCTTGGCGATTCGACGGTAGCCGAAGACATTGCCAGTGATGTGTTTGTTCGTCTATTGGAAGCCGTCCAAAATGGACAGCCTCCGAAAACAAGTTTGAAGGGATGGCTGATCGGGACGGCCTCCCACATGGTGACTGATCACCTGCGGCGGAAATATCGCCGCCCGGAAAATGAACTCCACGAATCCATGGCGGATGCAGGTGAGAGCGTAACCTCCGAGGTGGATCAGCGCGAACAGAATCAAGCTGTGAATGAAGCGTACGCGCAATTAACTCCCGAACAACAGAATGTGCTCGCCCTGCGATTTGGACAGGGCTACTCTTTGGATGAGACTGCGGCCTTTATGAATAAGAATGTTAACGCGGTCAAGGCTCTCCAGTTCCGTGCGCTGGCTGCATTGCAGCGCGAGGTTGGTGAGGTGAACTATGAATAACTTATACGATATATTGGAAATTTGCATACAGGAACTTGAGAATGGCGCGGATATGGATGCCCTCCTCGCGCGTTATCCCAGCTTTGCTGGTGAATTACGCCCGATCCTGAAGGCTTCCGTCGAAGCACGGTCCATGGCTCAGGAGCCTTCCCCGGAAGCTGTCCGCCGTGGGCGCGCCAAACTTTTGCAGCGCGCCTCCGAAATGCGCGAGGCGAAGTTCGCGCCGCGCAAAAGGGTGATTCCGTTCTTCCAACGTCTGGCGATCTCATTCACCATGACCGCCTTGTTCCTGGCAAGCGGAACAGGCTTGGTGGGCGCTTCGTCGACCGCTCTGCCCGGAGAGAATCTGTATCCCGTCAAACTCACATGGGAAAATGTGCGCTTGTTCTTTACATTTGACCATGCCACTCGGGAAATGCTTGAACACACCTTCGGAAATGAACGCCTGCATGAAGTCAGTGAACTGCTCAACGAAGGCAGGCATGAAACCATTCAGTTTTCAGGTATTTACATGAAGGTCAATGACCTTCACTATGTATCGGGTATTCAGGTCGCAATTCTCGATACAACATCGCTGCCCGTGGATGAACTGGTGAATGGGGTGGCGGTTACAGTCACCGGCCGCACCAACGCCGCTGGATTTGTGGATGCCGAATCGATCCAACTATTGCCGCCCGGAACGGTTGTCCCTGCGGGAGAGCCTGTTGAGGTTGACAATCACGAGCAGGGCAATATCAACATGAATGGCAACGACAATGGCAACCTGGATGAGAACGATAACGGCAATATCAATGAAGATGTCAGTGCCAACGAAAATGAGAATGGCAACGACAATGACAATCAAAATGCCAATGAAAACACTAATGATGACAACAATGGCAACGACGATGACAACACCGACGATGGCGACAACGAGAACGAGGACGGCGGTGGTAATGATAATGGCAACAGCAACGACGATGGCAATGACAATGGCGTCGATAATGGCAATGATAATGTCAACGAGAACGACAATATCAATGACAACGATAACACCAATGATAATGTGAATGACAACACGAACGACAACGTCAATGACAATACGAATGAGAATACCAATGATAATGTCAACGATGACACCAATACCAATGATGACAACAGCAATGATGGTGATAATACCAACGACGACAATAATAACGACGATAACAGCAATGACGACAACGACAACGATGATAACAACAATAACGGCAAGACCACAGCGGCGCTTTTCGGGCGTGTAGAGGAGTTTCGTTCTCGAAAGTATTTCCCCCGTGCATAAACCGAAAGCTCCTTTTAATTTCTCCTCGCCCGTGAAATCAATTCCACGGGCGGTCTTTTTAAAGTACAAAAGAAATTTATAATCGTTTTATGCGTACCCTGTTGAAATCCAATCTGGTGCGGATTTTGTTGCTGGCAGCCTCCGTTGTGCTGACTTTTCTTGTCTACACCTTCTACGACCTGCCTTCCATCCGTTTGATCCCTGAAAACTTGAACCAACCCAGCGTCCGCATCACGGACCGGGGTGGTCGGCTGCTTTATGAGATCATTCCCGCCACAGGTGGACGGAATGCCGTGCTATCGGTGGCGAATATTCCGCAATGCATGAAGGATGCGACGATTGCCGTGGAGGATGGGAATTTTTACAACAACCCCGGCGTGGACGTTGCAGGGATCATCCGCGCGTTGTGGATCAATATCCAGGGTGGGGAAACGCTTGCAGGAGGGAGCACCATCACACAACAGGTGGCGCGCACCCTGCTGCTAAGCGATGAAGTAACAGAGCGCACCCTGCGCCGTAAATTGCGCGAGTCCGTTTTGGCATGGCAATTGACCCGCGCCTACTCCAAAGACGAGATACTCGCCTTGTATCTCAATCAGATCTATTACGGCGGAATGGCCTATGGGATCGAAGCCGCAGCGCAAACCTATTTCGGTAAGTCCGCTTCTGATCTTTTGCTGCCCGAGTGTGCTCTGTTGGCTGGTTTGCCGCAGACACCGGGCGTTTACAACCCTTTCACCAATCCTGATCTGGCGCTGGAACGTCAAAAGGTTGTGCTGGGATTAATGGAGAAAAGTGGATTTCTCACTACTGAGCAGAGGGTGGATGCAGAGAATTCCCCGTTGAGTTACAACGCCGAGCCATATCCCATCGAAGCGCCGCATTTTGTCTGGATGATCAAAGACCAATTGGATGATCTTTACATGTCGGGTCAATTGAATGCAGAGCAGAGTCTGGTGATTCGCACCACGCTGGATCTGAGCATGCAAAACCTTGCAGAAGAGATCGTCGAAAGGCGTATCGAGCTGTTCAAACCCCTCGAAGGCCAGATCAACCCCAACGTTAAGAATGCCGCGTTGGTCGTCCTCGATCCACACACTGGAGAGATTCTCACGCTCGTCGGCAGTGCCGATTACTTTGATGCATCCATTGATGGCGCGCTCAACATGGCAACTGCCCGAAGACAATCTGGCTCTGCATTCAAGCCCATCATCTATGCAGCCGCACTGGACCCAATGCATGTAAATGCGTTCACAGCCGCGACCTCCATCCTGGATGTTTCAACGACCTTTACAACAAAAGACGGCCAGCCGTATAAACCAGTCAACTATGATGGCAAAGAACATGGATTTGTGTCAGTGCGTGAGTCGCTGGCTTCTTCTTTGAATGTGCCAGCCGTGTTGACTTTGGAGCATGTGGGTATTGAAAATGTGGTCTCGCTTGCAAATCAACTTGGCATTCGTTCGCTGGAGAGCCGCGAAATTATGATCTCTCACTGGCACTGGGCGGTGGAACGATGAACCTGCTTGAGTTATCGGGGGCGTATGCGGCTCTTGCGAACGAAGGCAGTTACGTACAGGTTACATCCATTCTTGAGATTCGCGATGCAGATGGAAATCTTTTGTATGAACCAGAACGGCCTGCTGCACGCCAGGTCATTGACCCGCGTGTGGCCTGGCTTATCTCCGATATCCT
This sequence comes from Candidatus Villigracilis affinis, assembly GCA_016718275.1. GTDB lineage: Bacteria > Chloroflexota > Anaerolineae > Anaerolineales > Villigracilaceae > Villigracilis > Villigracilis affinis. Next base: position 137,026 of record JADKEA010000008.1, on the reverse strand, counting down.
CAGCGACGATCACGCGCGTGCGACGGGCTTTAGTCTCAACAGTGTCTTGAAGCTTGATCGCACCGCCGCTGTAAAAACAGGCACCACCACGAACTTCCACGATAACTGGACCATCGGATACACGCCCGATCTTCTTGTAGGGGTGTGGGTTGGCAATAGCGATCGGGAAGCCATGCACAACGTTACAGGTCTCACAGGTGCGGCACCCATCTGGCATGAAACCATGCGCTCCATTTTACAAGGCAGACCCGATGTGAAATTTACCCAGCCCATCGGCCTTGCGCAACTGGATGTGTGCAGTCTCTCGGGGCTGCTTCCCACTGAGGCTTGTCAACATACAAAAACGGAATGGTTCATCGAGGGTACACAGCCCACTGCCTACGATACCTTTTATCAACGCTCGACTACAGGCGAGATCGTTTTGGCTCTTCCCATTGAAGCGCAGGCATGGGCGCGTTCGCAAGGCCTGCCTTTATTGGATGAAGCCAATGGGAATCCACTCGGCGCAGATTCCTTGACCCTCACATCGCCGATCGACAATACGACCTATCGAATCACCCCTAACCTTGACCTGAGTGCCCAACAACTATCATTCTCTGCGCCGACGGTGCCAGGCCTTGCCCAAATGACTTTCTTTGTAGATGGCATCCCGCTTGCAACGCTGTCTTCCCCGCCCTATCAGGTTTGGTGGACATTATCACTGGGCGAGCATCGTTTTTGGGTGGAAGGTGTAATGACAAATGGAGAAACGGTAAAAAGCAGTGTTGTGACGGTTGTAGTGGTAGAGTAGTGTGGATGGAAGGCTTATTTTCAAAGCGGTATAATTAAAAGAATCCAAATAACAGGAAGCCAAAGAAGAAGCCTATGACAAGAATCATGATCGTGGATGATGACATGGAGGCGACAAGTATTCTTTCCCGATTGCTTAAATTGGAAGGATATGAGCCGATTTCAGTGAATGACAGCACACTTGCAATTCAAAAAGCAAGCGATGTCAAACCTGATGTATTTCTGCTTGATTTGATGATGCCTGAATTGGATGGTTTCAAGTTATGCAGATTGCTGCGGGAGAACCGTGAATTTAGACGGACGCCGATCATTATCGTTACCGCCCTGAATAACATGGACAGCCGGGTTGTTGCGTACGGGGCTGGCGCCAATGACTATATTTCCAAACCCTATCTTCCCCATGAACTTGTCCTAAAGATCAGGGAACAACTGGCGCGCGCCAAAGAGGGTTGGGATGACCCGTTCGAAGGCTTGTAATTTTATCGTTCGAATACCCGTTGAGGTTATTTTTGCAGTAAAAATTCAGCCACGATCGGGAAATGGTCAGAGCCTCCAGAGTCTTTCAGGATATAAGCGTTGGTGGGGATAAACTCCTCGCTGTGGAAAATATGATCGATCCGCCAAACTGGCCCCACTTGAAACCCCGAATCCATGAAGGTATATGGCGGGGCAGGGTAACTGAATCCAACTCCCCAACCTGCCTCCCAATAGGCGTCGGTCAAATAACGGTTGATTTTGCGATACGCTTCTGATTGATCTGTGGCATTCAAATCGCCCGCCACAATCAGCGGACCTTTTTCGCGGGCGATATCCGCCGCGAGAGCGGATATCTGCGCATCGTATTGTTCGGGCGGAATCAGAAACGGGGGAATCGGGTGGATATTCCAAACTGCTGCGAGCCCTTGCGGCGCTTTGATAATGAGTTTTTGAGTCCGTCCCTGGTCAACTTCGGCGCTGGTCCGTTTCATTGGGTATCGGCTGAAGGCTGCCTGCCCGAAATCTTTTATCACCATATCCTTGTACGGATACAGGTCATCCAGCCCATGAAAAAGCGGTGAGCAGAGTGCGGGGGAACACTCCTGAATGAGCAGGACATCGGGATTCTCGCGGCGGATGACTTCGACAATTTCACCAACCTCAGGAATGCCGTGCAGGTTATAGCTCATGACTTTTACAGAAAATCCATCCTCTGGTGACGGGGTTGGGCGGTTTGGTAAATAGAGCGGCACGTAGGTGAAGACGATGATGAGGATGGAACTTGCCACTGCCAGAGCAAGCCATTTACGGCGTGTCATCCACGCGAAAAATAGAAGGGGGAGAAAAAGCAGCAGCAACCAGGCGAGGATATAGGCTGTCATTCTGACTGGCAGAAGCGAGTCTCCTGTCAACCATCTGGCTGGGTACAATAGCCATAGACCGATGCTGGGAATCCAGAACAATCCCTCCAGCAAATTGCGCGTGGCCGAGAATAGAACTTTTGGGTTCAGGTTTGGTTTTGTGAAATTGGTGGACATACTGGCCCTCTGTTTTTGTTTATTGTACCTCCCTTGCGCCTGTCAGGAATCCACTGTATCCTTGCGCCATGACATCGAATCATTCCAAAACTGTCTGGTCTTCTGAAGAAGGAGACCTTCGCAAAAAAGATGAAACCTCTGCCAGCGTCAATTCCCTGCCGCCTCAACAGCAGACCATCTACCTGCACCGCGAGTCAAAGGGACGCGGCGGAAAAGGTGTGACCCTGGTCAAGGGGCTGGTGCTTTCCGAAGGGGATTTAATAACTCTGGCCAAGAAGCTCAAGCAAGCCTGTGGCAGCGGCGGCACCATCAAAGACGGGACCATCGAAATTCAAGGCGAACAGCGCGAGAAGATCGCCGATGTGTTGCGCCAATTGGGTTATAAGGTGAAGATCGCTGGGGGATGATTTTGTGTTACAGGAGCGCGGATTTCATCCGCAATCCGCGTTAATGCCTGGGCGGGTCAATTGGCAGGTGCAGATAGAACGTACAACCGGGAAAATTGACTTCGTCGTGGCCTTTGCTTTCCACCCATACTTTGCCGCCATGCGCCCTCGCCACGCCGCGGACAATGGCCAGCCCTGCGCCTGGTCCGCCGCCTTTGAAAGAAGTCTTCCCTGAAGAGTGAATGGACACATTCCCGACCTGATAAAACTTCTCGAAGACAAGTTCATGATGTTCGGCATCCAGACCGATGCCAGTATCCTGTATGCTGAGCTCGACCCCGGGAGCGTGATTGTCCATCAGGACTGGGCGTGACCGCAGGATGACCTTCCCACCGTCGGGTGTGAATTTGATCGCGTTGATGATGAGATGATACAAGGCCTTTTGAATCAGGGAGGGGTCCGCGTTGATGGCAGGGGTGTCTTCATCCTGTTCGACAATGATCTCGATGTTGCGGTCTTCGACGGCCTTGCGGAAATCGCCTGAAAGTTCGTGCAGGATCCGTTTCAATGGCACGGGGGCGGGGCTGATGCGCAGCTGTTCATTTTCGATGCGGGTGACATCCAGCATGGTGTTGACCACTTCGTGCATCCGCTCAGAGCCTTTGATGATTCCCTCCATGACCTCTTTCAACGCGGCATTTTCCTGCAATTCAGGGAAGGAACCCAGCACATTGACATAGCCCTTGACAATGGTCAGCGGGGTGCGTAGTTCATGTGCGGCGACCTGAATGAATTCCATTTTGTTGCGGTCCAACTGGCGCAGGACCTTGTTATTCTTCTGAAGGTCGCGAATTGCCATTTGGTCGTTCTCAAGAATACGGTCCAGTGTGGTGCGGATGATGTTGATCGCCATGCTGGGACTGCGGCTGAGCATGGTCTCAAAATCCTTTTTCCCCATTTCCAGTACGGTGAGTTCGGTGGTGGCGCGCACAGTGGCGGAGCGCGGCGAATTTTGGATCAACGCCATTTCGCCCACCAGGTCGCCTTTGCCAGCGATGCGCAGGACGCGCTCGCCCTCTTCTTCGCTGATCTTCTTGGTGATGACCGCATTCCCATCCGCGATGATGTAGAAGATCTCCTCGAAGGCGCCCTCACGGCAAAGAACATGGTCGGCTGGATAGGTGCAAAGCCGCGTCAGCGTTGCCATTTCCCGCAGATCATTTTCTGCGAGGCCTTTGAATGCAAGGCTCAGGAGGGATGCTTTGTCGAAGTTGAGGGGCTCAGTCATTGGAGTAAGTATAACCTTGGCGGGTGTCCCTGACTATTGCTATTCGATTGAAATCTTGCATGTGGATTCTACTTAATTTTTTGCAGACGGCTTTCTTTATAATTCTTTTCACAGCCCTGCTGGCACCCTCGATGGCATGGACAGGACCAATCAAAACTGCCGAAGCCAGCCTGGCTTCGGCAGTTTTTGACATTTCCACGGTGCGTTTATTCGCTTGGTACGATGAAGACCATGGCAAGATATATCAGGATGCCTGGGACACCACCGGGGATCAAAGCGACGAGAAAGGCGAGGCGGAACCAGAAGGTGCTCACCCCGAAAAATTCAGCCAATCCGCCGCACACCCCGGCGACCACGCGATTGCTGCGGGAACGTCGTAAAGCTTGTCTTTGAGTAGTCATTTGAACCTCCAAATTCATTTGATGTTACTGGGATATACGCGCGTTTTTGAATTTGGATGCATCGATTCAGGGTCTGTTGACCTGTGTACGAGAGGTCTGTCAACCCCGCCTGTGAGTTGGGACTGGTCACATTGGTCCGCACCTGGCCGAAGGGGAGGTGCTGGATGTTAAGTTCCCTGGCATAGGCCGACCAGATGCCTGCGGATTGTCCGCGCCGGGGATGAGGGTGTCGGGCTGGGTGAAACGTCCGAGGGTGGGCGAGTAGAAGCGGGCATTATAGTCCATGAGACCCATGCCCAAGTCACGTTGACCTGTGTACGAGAGGTCTGTCAACCCTGCCTGTGAGTTGGGACTGGTCACATTGGTCCGCACCTGGCCGAAGGGGTGAGGTCGAAGTGTTCCGCTGGCATCGGTGATGGCGATCACCGGAGTCCAAGATGTCAACAGTGGAGAAGGGCAAGAGTTCTGGTGTGGAGGTGGGGGAAGCACCTACAGCGTGAGCAGGACAAAAATATTTTACCAATACAAGTCAAAAAAAGCATCAGTGCCCAAATGTTGATCCTATTCTAATTGCTTCATATTAGAGTAAATAAAATTTTTAATTTCCGCGCATATTGTGCTCGAAGAAGTGGCGAATTATCCTTAAACACCAAACTATAAAGCCTTAGCCGCTTACACCAATCCATGGAGTGCATCTCCAATAATATTCTGTTGTATTTGAATATTTTATTTACCATCCTATCCAGGCAAACAAATCAATTGTTCAATACTGAAATTAACTCTGTGACCATTTCAGCCAACGAAGCGCTATGACCCACAATACAATTACATGTAACATATTTTCATGGCATATTTCTTTTCTCTTAATTCCTCGTAAAACAGTGTCTTCGAGGACTTTCCAACCCATGTTTCAAGGTTTGTATCTGTCACAATCAAACCGTCATAATTTTTTAGTCTCTGTAATTATAAAATATACTCGTTCAAGTCCGAATGTCTAATTCCAGTGGTAATGCACTAGCATCGCAACCACCAAAAAGCAAAATTAAAACACTGTAATATAGCTGTTTGAAAGTTTTCTTTTAGTAGAATAGCCATGCCAAAAAAAAACAATTCGAATTAGCCAGCATTTCAACCTGGTTCACTGAATGACAACAAAAACGCTGATTAAATCCATCCCAAAAGAAACGAGTACCCTATTGGGAATGAATAATAGCAAGGATTCATGAAGGCACCCGTTAGTTAAAAGCTTCTATGAATTGACATCATCATAAACCAATTAGGCTCACAAAAGGTTTATTGAAAAATAGACACTTGGTCGCCGAAAAGAACTAAACCCGTCAAACGCCCCAATTGCACAACGCTAAATCCCGGAGATTACTCCTTTAAGACGACGGTAATGGTTGATATATCCCCAAAGTATGGGTAGTGCGAAAATAGAATGGGCGAATTCATCACATAGCTGAATCGATTCCACGCCTGCGGATTGTCCGCACCATGAAGGTGCGGGCTGGCTTTTCTACCTCACCACAAACACACTTCCCGCCCCTCTTCCGCCGACATCGGGGAAGTAGAACTCGGAGGCGGTGGGTGGGATGACGTTGAACGTACCCGCCGTGCTGGCGCGGACGATGTAGGTGTACACGTAGGTTCCTGCTGGCAGATAATCGGCGGAGAGGGTTATTTTTTCATCGCGCAATTCGATGTGGGTGAAATACCACCAGCCCCAGCCGCGGTCTTTGTAATCCTGTGCGGAGTAGAAGGATGGCACCGCTGTATCGGTTGCGAGGCTGGCATCGAGGGCTTCCATGCCTGCGGGGAGGGGATCGTCAATCACGATGTAATGCACGGCGGCAGGGATCACGATGGTCAGCCGCGCCTTGACCAGTTCGCCGCGTTCGATCTCGGTGATGGGTGTCTTGGGGTCGTCGAGCGTGAAGTATTCGCGGGAGAGGCTCACGCCCTGATCGAGCGGTTGGATGGAATCCACAGGCAGGCTGGTGCTGAGATAGGCGCTGTAATACAGGTTGCCTGTGCCGCGTCCGCGGGTGATGACGAGGTCGTTGCCTTGTTCTTTGAGCAGGTCTTCGATCTGTACTTGCAGGTTGACGGTCTCTGTCAGATTTTCGGCGCTTGCCTGACCTTCTTCGAGCAAATTGCCGTTTAAGCCGATGGCGTATTTGTAATCGGTCTCGTATTCCTTCGATTCGACCAGCCAGTTAGTCAGCGCGATCAGCGACCAGGCGGTTTCCTGCGTGGATTGCCAGTGTCCGCTTTCGCGATGGGCCATCAACCAGCGGACTGCATTTGCGGTGATGGGGTTTTGTGGATCAATCTGCACGAAGGCGTTGAGCACAATGGCGGTTGTGCGTGTGTCGGTGTTCCAGTTCCAATGGTCTTTGGTGGATTCCTCCCAATGGGCGCCTGATGCCGATTGGACGGTGGCAGTTGCGAGGTCGGAAAGAAGCGTTTTGATGCGCGGGTCTTCCTCATCGAGCAGGAACATCGCCTGCGCCAGATACGCTTCCCCGTAGAGATCCAGTTTTGCATGATTTTCAAAAATGAAGTTGGTCCTGCCTGCATCGAGTTCATCGGCGCGGGCGAGCACATAAAGCATGAAGGCGTAGCGGTTGTATTGCCACGAGGCGTCGTTGCGTTTGATATCGGGCAGGTTGTTCTTCAGGTATTCGAGGCCGTTGGCGAGCACGGTTTCAGAGATCTCGTATCCGCTTGCCTGCGCTTCGATCAAACCGTAAACGACATACGCGGAGGTTTGCGGGTCGCTTAATTCACCGTCCCACCAGTTCCAGCCGCCATCGTATTTTTGTTTTGCATAAATTCTTTGCAGCGCCGAATTGACCTGCGTGTTCAGCGAACTTCGCATGGGTGTGGGCTGTCCTGCCGCATCGAGCGCGCGCATGGTGATGACGTTGGGCAGGAAGCGTGAGATGGTCTGCTCCATGCACAGGTAGGGATAATCTTCGAGATATTTCAAACTCGATTGCATCGAAGCCGCCAGAGACGGTGAAACTTCAATGGAAAGACTCGCGTCGTCGAAATTCAAAGTGGAGGGAAGTTGAATGCTTTCGGTCACCGAGTCAGCGGTGAGGATCATGCCCGAAGTGCCAACCGTTTCAACAACGGTGAAGTTGTACACGGGAATGCCCTGCCCATCGAGCGTGCCCAGCGCGGGTTTGCTGGCATCGGTGAATGGTCCGCTGATCGCGGTGGCGGTCATGTCCACGCGTTCGACATTCGCTTTGACAACGATTTCCCAGGTGACGTACGCCTGTTGCCTGCCTTCGATCTCGATGCTTTGTTTTGGATCGGACAAGACCTGCACACCTTCCGCATCAAGCGAGACTTCCACCTTGAGGGATTTTTCTGAATTATTGAAAACGGTCGCACCCACTGTGAGCTGATCCTCAACGACGAAGAATCGCGGCGTTTGTAGTTGTACGAAGAGCGGTTTCGTGCTGACCAATTCACTGGTCGCCTGACCTACGCGGCTGTCTTCGGTGACGGCGCGCACTTCGGCCACCCAGGTGGTGAGGTTTTCAGGCAGTTCCACTTCAACCGTGGCGATGCCTTTTTCATCGGTTGTCACTTCCGCTTCGAAAGCGGCTGTGTCTTTGAAGTTCTCACGCACGGTGATGACACCAGGTTCGCCGCCGCCACCGCCGCCGCTCTTGTTGCCATCGGGAATGGTCTTGCGATATAAGGCGTTGAAATCATCGGCGCTGGAAACGATTCCCACCGCGGTGATCACGCTCAGTCCCTGCTGCGAGTAGAAGCTATCGAGCAATGGCAACGAATTGGACGGGGCCAATGCCAGCACGGCCTTATCCACCACGGCGAGCGAGACATCCGCCGAGACGGGCTTGCCGTTGGTGTCTTTTGTTTCGATGGTGTAGGTGATCTCATCCCCAGGGCCAGCGGCTTCCTTATCCGCGCTGACCGAGACATCGAGAGTCTTGAGAGTCGTATCCACGTTGATGCGGGCAATGCCCATCTTGAAATCGGGTGCGCCGCCACGCTCTGCGCCGCTGATGACAGTGACGGAAACATAAGACGCGGGAGCCATTTCGTCGGTGATGGGCAATTTGTAAATGGTGCCGTTGCCGTTCAATTGAACTACTTCGCTCTTGTAGATATGTCCGCGCTCGTAGGTGATCAGGGCGTACACATCACCTGTGAATGGCTGGGCGATCAAAATTTCGGCGGTCTCACCGGGCGAGTATGAATCCTTATCGGCGATGAGGTTGAAGGCGCGGTCATTTGTCTGCCGCCACGAGATCTGATTGTTGCTGGTGACCCAGAGATAAGTGGAAGCCTGATGCTTGTTGCCTTTTGAATCCTGCACGGTGACAAGCGCCTTGAATACGCCGCCCGTGGGTGGGATGAAATCCACCTGCGCGATTCCATCTTCGCCGGTAACTGCTTCCTGTGAACTGGCAGGGATCTCCTTTACAGTGGTTTCCCATTGCAATTGTCCCTGCTCATCCTGTTTTTGCACGCTGAACCAGCGCCGCTCCACAAAACTGACGGTGACCTTTTGATTCGCAACGGGCAGTGAATCCCAATCCAGCACGACCACGCTGAACGGTTGTGCTTCGCCTTGCACACCCACATATTTCTCCGAGCGGATGCCCGCGTACAGTTCGCTTTGATGCACCACCACACTGGTGCTTCCACTTACAGTGTTCCCTGCCACATCCGAGATATTGGCATACAGGGTCATACGCTGACTGATATTGTTTTTGCTTGCTTCGAAACTTTGTGAAATATCAAGATGACCGTTCTCATCTGGTCACACCGCTTCCTTCCGCGGTGGTGCTCCTGTCCACGGTTTCTGAAGGCGACCAGTACATGTCGCGGCTCCAATCCATGAAACTGTAGCGGTTGTACTTCGATGAGGGTTGGAAGTAGTAATTGGTCGCTTCGATGAACCAATCCACGGGCGCGTTTTTCAGCACGCCGCCAGAATAGTATTCCGCATCCAACCCGAAGTTGACTTCACCGCCCGCGAGGATGGCATCCACATTTGGCGCGGCCAATACTTCGAATTCGGGCTTTTTGTATTCCGCGATGCTGAATCCGATGGCGGTGATCGGCCCTTCATCAGGAGATTTTGAACGATACACGTAGATGTTGTAATATCCCAGCGATACGTCTGCATCGAGTTTTACTTTGCCGCTGAAACTGCCCAGGTCGTTGATGGGCACATAGCCTTCATATATTTTTTCGCCCCATTGCTCGGCCACCACATACACCTGATTGATGCGCGGCAGGCTGTAATGCAGGTCATCATTTTGGCGCAGAATGCCCTTGAAGAAGACCTCTTGATCGGGACGGTACACAGGACGATCCGTGTAGAGATAGGCGAAGAGGTTTTCCTCTCCGCTGTAATAGTTCTGGTACAAGCCAAAATCACCCGCACTGACTCCGCTGCCCCAATACAACGCGGTGAAGCCGAAATGGTTTCCGCTTTCCACCTGTGCGTAATTGGCTGCTTTGATGTTGTCGAGGTAGGCGATGCCGTTTTCATCGGTATTGGTTGTGCCAAGCTTTTGGAATTTATCGTTGTAGAAGGTCACCGCGGCGTTGTTCTGCGGTTCACCGTTTTCGAGATCTGTCACCCAGGCGAGGCCTTCGGTGGGCGTGGCCTTGAAGGTGATGTTATCTGTTGCCACAATGAACATGAATGCCTGGTAAAACCTGCTGGAGTATTTGAATGGCTTGCCTTCCATGCCAATGAAGTAATATCCCGCCTCAAGCGGATTTCCATTTTTATCCTTGAAGTCGAATAATTTGCTTTCAAGGTTGTTTCGCTCGGCGCCTGTGATATTCCATTTTCTCACGGGCTGCGAACCTGGAGTGAAGGCTGTCATATCCACATTGCCGCTGGTCAACCTGCCAAAATCCGCGAGTGTGATCGGATACACGGAGAGGGTCGCTTCAGTAATATTCAAATGCTCGAAGTAAACTTCCTGATCTCCCTTTGCGCGATACACCAGCGGATTCCACGGCAGGACGATTCGTGCATACGGCGAGTAATCGCCGTTGTAAAAGGAGTATGAAATTTCATCTTTGATGGTGTTTCCGTACAGATCGGCCATGCCGGGCAAAATCCGCACCACGTAATGGGTGGCGGGGTCAAGCCCGTAAATGTTCAATGACCTGTCGTAGCTGTTGTAATACCAGTTGTCTTCCATGCCTTGCACCGCGGGCGTGATCTGCACCCTGCCTTTCAGGCTGTCTATGTCCATTTGTGAGGCAAACCAAATGGTGATGGAAGAGTGAAAATCGGCGTTATCTGAATCAGCTCCGGGGAAAACGCTGGATACAGCGGGGAGGGGCACGGTTGCCAGCATCACCGACATGCCTGCGTTCAGCGTCCCGCCATCTTCGGCCTGTGCGCTGTCGGCGATGGTCAACTCGTAGAAACTTGCGATGCTGAAATTGGTCTTCGGCTCGATGAGCAGGGTTGCATTGTCATCGCTCCATGTGAAGATGACGGGGAAGGCGGCCTTTGTTTCGCTGTTAAATAATTTGATCGCCGCTTCTGTACTTTTCACGTCCATCGGCTGTTCAAACGTGACGACGAAACTCTGGTCGAGGGGCATATCCGTCACCCCGTTGGATGGATTCTGCTCGCCGCCTTTTAACGCAAAATTATAGATGGTAGGTTTGCGCGTGTCGAACGCCCAGATATAGGATTCGCCCAACGGGTTGCCGAGCGTATCTTCGATCCCCGCATCCACCTTGACCTGATAACTGGTTCCGCTTAAAAGAATTTCCTCTGGCTGAAACACATACACCGATGAATTCACCCATTCGCCCTTGCCTTTGATGGCGGGTGTAAATTTCAACGGCTGGGGAAGTTTGTCCTGTTCTTCGACGATGTTAAGCGGCACAACAGGATGATTGAAAATGACTGTGATCGTCGAGTTCAAGTCCACGCCTGCGGTATCGGGCGCGGGAAAGACCTGTGACACGGAAAGTGTCTCCACGGTCATGAATTCGATTTTGATCTCTTCTTCTGGGGAGGTGCCGTCTTTGGCGACGGCTGAAGTAGTGATGAGCGCCGTGTATTCGGTGGCGGGAGTCAGTTTGGAATCAGGGGAGAAGGAAAATGTTCGGGCGTCGATCCATGTCAGTTGACCGGAAACAGGCTCCCCGTCGGAAAGAAGCGAGAAGGCTTTTTCCGTCGCGGCGGTGTCCATGTCGCGGTCGAATGTGAACTGGATGGAAGGCTCAAGCGTCAGGCGCTGTCCTTCGATCGGGTTCTGTGCAATGACTTGCGGCCCCGTTGGCTCGGCTTCGATGGACAGGGGAGCATTGTTGAAGAAGATGCTTTTTGTCAGCACGAATGCCAGCACGAGAATGATAAGCCCGCCAAGTATGCGCAGAAGTTTTTGATTGTTCATGGTACCGCCTCCCAAACGAGTATGCCTTTTGTAAAGAGAGATGTCAAGTGACCCTTTTCGGGTTTCAGGGCTTTTTCTTAAACGAATTTCACGCGAAGGAGGTTCCCGCCGCCGCGATTCAAAATTGAGCAAATGCTTGCGGAATCATCCTCCCGTTGGTATACTGCCGCCCAATATGTACAACACTTTGTCCAGTTATTCCGCGCATTTGCACCATCATCATATTCACCCCCCGCATGGTCGGGAGGTTTATGTGCGCGTACCTGTGACTCAGTAACAGGTATTTCTCATTTACCTCATCAAGCCCCGACCCTGTGTCGGGGCTTTTTGTTTGCCCCCTCCGCCTGCTATCGCCCCACTCATCAAAAGGAAACCTTATGCCCAACCCCAACATTCGCCTCTCCCTCCCTTCCAAAGGACGCCTGCAAGATGACTCGATAGAGCTTCTCGCAGAGTGCGGACTTCCCATACAAAAACTCAACCCGCGTCAATATCAGGCAAAAATGCCTGCTTTACCTGAGTTAACCGTCCTCTTCCAACGCCCAAGTGATATTGTCATCAGTGTCCGTCAGGGCAGCGTGGATTTCGGCATTACAGGCATTGATGTCCTCGAAGAAAATCGCGGCGACAATGGCGACATCATCGTTTTACACGATGCCCTTGGCTTCGGAAGCTGCTCATTGATGCTAGCCGTGCCCGAATCGTGGAGCGAAGTCACAAACATTGAATCTCTCAAATCATACGCAGCGACTCTTGACCAGCCATTGCGAGTAGCAACGAAATTCCCTGTCCTCACCGAGCGCTTTCTAAAACAGCAGAATATCCCGCATACACTCATCGCCGCTGAAGGAACTCTTGAAACCGCTCCCACCATCGGCTATGCAGACATCATCTCTGATCTCGTTTCATCGGGACAAACACTTCAAGATAATCGCCTGCGCGCATTGCGCGATGGAGTCGTTCAAGCATCGCAAGCCGCGCTCATTGCAAATCGCAAATCGCTTGAAACAAATCCCAGCGCACTTGAAACGGCACGTCGCTTGCTCGAATACATCGAGGCACATATGCGGGCGAAGGAAAATCTCCTCGTCATTGCAAACATGCGCGGGGAAAGTCCCGAAGCGATCGCGTCCAAATTATTCAACGAAACATCCGTTGGCGGCTTGCAAGGCCCCACCATCAGCCCCATCATCACCCGCGAATCAAATCAAGGCTGGCACTCCGTCACCGTAGTTGTGCGCCGCGACAACCTTCCGCGCGCCATCGGCGAATTACGTCAAGTCGGCGGCAGCGGCATCATCGTTTCCCCCGTCACCTATATTTTTGAAGAAGAGCCGCCGCGCTACACCGCCATGCTCGCGGCCCTGAAAGGATAATCATCATGCTCAAACAATACGACCCACAAACCGCACAACGATCCATTCTCAAACGCACCCCGCCCGATGAATTTCCCATCAGCCAACGCGTGCTGGATGGAATCAAAAATCTCTTCGGCGAATCTTTGACAGCGGAACAAGCCGTCACAAAAATTTTGAAGGATGTGCGGACTCGCGGCGACTCTGCCCTTCAAGATTGGACAAAGCGCCTCGATTCAATCGACCTCAAGCCTGCTCCCGTTTCGAAGGACATGATCCAAGCTGCATTCGATTCGCTGCCGCCCGCACAGCGTGAAGCGCTTGAAAAAGCTGCCGCCCGTGTGGAAGCCTTTCACCGCAAACAGCCGCTGACATCATGGTTCACAAATGAACTCGGCGGCACGATCGGACAGATCATCCGCCCCATTCAGCGCGTGGGACTCTACGTCCCAGGCGGCACAGCGCCGTTGCCATCCACGGTTTTGATGAGCGCCATCCCCGCGCGTGTTGCTGGCGTGAAAGAAATTGTCGTTGTCACTCCGCCAAATAAAGCATTCGCAAATTCCGAAGCTCCCATTGACCCGATCATCCTCGCCGCCTGCGCCGTTGCTGGCGTGGACGAAATCTATCCGCTTGGCGGAGCACAAGCTATTGCCGCACTCGCGTACGGCACTGAAACCGTCCGCCCTGTGGATAAAATTTTTGGCCCAGGCAATTTATTCGTCACGCTGGCAAAGCGACAAGTCTACGGCGTGGTTGGCATTGATGGATTGGCTGGCCCCACTGAAACCGTAGTCGTTGCCGATGAGTCCGCGAACCCTGCATGGGTCGCCGCAGATTTGCTCGCTCAAGCCGAACATGACTTTTTAGCGTCCGCTATTTTATTAACTCCCTCAAAATCATTAATTGAAAAAGTACAGATCGAAGTCGGCAAACAGTTGGAAGACCGCAGCCGCGCAGAGATCATCACCGCCTCCCTTGAAAATCGCGGCGGCGCAGTGTTGACTCGCGACCTCGAAGAAGCCGTTCAATTGGCAAATGATTACGCCCCCGAACATCTGGCAATATCTGTCAATGAGCCGTGGCGCTGGGTGGAAAAAGTGAACAACGCGGGCGGAGTCTTCGTCGGCGAACATTCCTTTGAAGTGCTGGGCGATTATCTCGCTGGCCCAAGCCATGTCATGCCGACGGGCGGCTCTGCAAGATTTGCGTCCCCGCTCAATGTGTGGGACTTTGTGAAGATCGTCAGTCTGGTGGCATTGGATGACAAGACTGCGCAAGCTGTTGGCCCAGTCGCCGCAACCCTCGCCCAAGCAGAAGGGTTGGATGGACATGCGAATGCGGCGTTATTGCGGACGAATTCGTGACGACGGACAATAGACCATGGATATTCAATCGTCGTCCGTTGTCCATGGTCTGTCGTCAAAGGAGAATTTATGAAAATCCGATCCCACCTAGAATCCCTTCCACCCTACGCCCCCATCGAACCGTTTGAGGTTTTATCCGCACGCCTCGGGCGAACTCCAGATCAGATCGTCAAATTGGATGCAAATGAAAATCCATACGGCCCGCTGAAAGTTGTCCGCGAGGCGTTGGCGAATATGGAATTCCCGCACATTTATCCCGACCCTGAAAGCCGCGCTTTGCGAAAGTCACTCGCGGAATTTACTGGCGTTCCTGCTGAATATCTCATGGCTGGCGCAGGCGCGGACGAATTGCTCGACCTGCTCATGCGCGTCTTCCTTGAACCGAACGATTGCATTCTTTCCTGTCCGCCCACCTTTGGCATGTATTCGTTTGATGCAGAACTCAATGCCGCCCGCTGTGTCGAAGTCCCACGCCGCGCAGATTTTTCACTGGACATGGATGCCATTCGTGAAGCAGTTGAGACTCACAAGCCGAAGCTCTTCTTTATTACGTCACCCAATAATCCAGACGGCTCTGTTCTTGACGCAAAGACAATTGACGAATTACTCGAATTGCCAACTTTGATCGTTCTGGATGAAGCCTATATTGAATTTGCAGGTGAAAATCTTGGAGCCAGTTTGAGCCGCATTCGTGAAGTCCCTGCACGGGAGAATTTGGTGGTTCTGCGAACCTTTAGCAAATGGGCAGGGTTGGCAGGGCTGCGGGTTGGCTACGGAGCATTTCCGCTCTGGCTGATGCCCACCTTGTGGAAATCCAAACAGCCATACAATATCAATGTGGCCGCAAGTGTTGCGGCACAAGTTTCACTTGAACATACCGATGAGTTGGCAAAAACGGTTGAGCTTCTGAAAGCCGAACGAACCCGCTTGATGACAGAATTGCAGAAGATTTCGTATTTGAAACCGTATCCCACGCAATCGAATTTCATTTTGTGCCAAGTGGATGGGCGTAATGCAGCAGAACTCAAAGCAAGGCTGGCGCAGGAATTCGGAGTCTTCATCCGCTATTTCAACAAGCCTGGGCTGAGGGACAATATCCGCATTAGCGTGGGCAGGCCGCAGGATACGGATGTGTTGTTAGAAGCGTTGAAAAAGTTGTAAAGTTGGAAGGTTGAAACGTTCAAACCTTTAAACGTGCCAACCTGTAAACCAAAGGAGCATTATGCGAACCGCAGAAATATCACGACAGACAAATGAAACACAAATTACCATCAAACTGGATCTGGACGGCACAGGCAAACATGAGATTTCCACAGGAGTTGGATTTCTCGACCATATGTTGACCCACCTTGCTGTGCATGGATTGTTCGATCTCAATGTCCAAGCGAAGGGCGACTTGCACATTGATGTCCATCACACGGTGGAAGATGTTGCACTGGCATTGGGACAAGCCTTTGACAAGGCGCTCGGTGACCGCAAGGGAATTGTCCGCATGGGAGATAGCTTTGCACCGATGGATGAGACTCTGGCGCATGTGGCGATTGATTTGTCAGGACGTCCGTACGCAGTCATTCAAGCGGAATGGCACACGCCGTATGTTGGCAATATCCCAACGACGTTGTTCCCGCATTTCTTTGAGTCGTTCGCTGTGACTTCGCGCTGCAATCTCCATGCGCGGGTTTTGTACGGGCGTGATGATCATCATCAGGCTGAGGCATTGTTCAAGGCATGGGCACGCGCGCTGGATATGGCGACTCAGTTCGACCCAAGACGCGGCGGGACAATCCCATCTACAAAAGGAACACTCTGAAATGATGAGTGCAGAATGGTGAATGATGAATAAAGAAATTATTTTGATTGACGCAGGCACGGGGAACCTCCGCTCGGTGCAGAAGGCGTTGGAAAATGTTGGAGCAAATGTCACGCGCACAGATGACCCGCAAAAGGTTTTATCTGGCGGGCGAATCGTTTTGCCTGGCGTGGGTGCGTTCGGCGATTTTATGTCTGGGCTGCGGGCGCGGGGATTGGATAATGCGGTGAAGGAAGTTGTCTCGCGCGGTGTGCCGATGCTTGGAATTTGCGTCGGGATGCAAGCCTTGTTCGAGATCGGCGAAGAGATGGGCGATCACGAAGGCTTGGGATTGCTCAAGGGCACGGTGGTGAAGTTTGCTGATTCACTGTCAGTGAAGATTCCGCATACGGGGTGGAATCAACTCACAGTTAAGAAAGATGCGCTGCTCTTTGATCAGATAAAAGATGAGGCGTATGTTTATTTCAATCACTCGTATTATTGTCAGGCGGGAGATTCATCCGATGTAATTGCAACAACCGATTACGGAATCAATTACGCGTGTGCGGTGCGGCGTGAAAATGTTTTCGGCGTGCAGTTCCACCCTGAAAAGAGTCAGGCGGTTGGGCTGCAAATTTTGAAAAACTTTGTGGAGGCGGCATGAGCTTTACGATCTATCCTGCAATTGATCTGCGCGGCGGAAAAGTTGTGCGGCTGAAAGAAGGCGACCCCGCGCGGATGACGTCGTACAGCGATGACCCCGCGGAGACGGCGCGAAAGTGGCTGGGCATGGGCGCGCAATGGCTGCATGTTGTAAACCTCGATGGCGCGTTTGGCGAAGGCGATAATGCAAATCGCGCTGCGCTTGAGTCGATCTTGAAACTTGGCGCGCGCGTGCAATTTGGCGGCGGCATTCGTTCGATGGATGCAATTGCGGATGTTTTGAAATTAGGTGTGAGCCGCGCCATTTTGGGAACGATCGCAATTGAGCAACCCGCGATAGTGGCAGATGCGTTGACTCGTTTTGGTGCTGAACAAATTGCAGTTGGGATTGACGCACGCGATGGACTCGTCCGCACGCGGGGATGGAAGGATAACAGCGGAGTCTCGGCGATTGACCTCGCGCTTCAAATGCGGACCGTTGGGCTGGGTACTGTTATCTTTACAGATGTCAGTCGGGACGGTTTGGGCAGCGGGCTGAACATCCCGTCCACCCGCGAGTTGGCCGAACGCAGCGGACTTGATGTGATCGCTTCTGGCGGCGTGCATACGATTGAGGATGTCATTGCGGCGAAAGATGCAGGGCTGGCAGGATGTATTATCGGGAGAGCGCTGTATGATGGAACGGTTGATTTAGGAAAGGCGTTACAGGTTTGAAGGCTGAAAAGTTGGCAGGTTACAGTTCTTAACTTGCAAACCTTTCAACTTGCAACTTTCAACGGATTGGAGGTTTATGTTAGCAAAACGGATTATTCCCTGCCTTGATATTAAAGACGGGCGCGTGGTGAAGGGTGTGAATTTTGTGAACCTGCGTGATGCGGGTGACCCTGTGGAACAGGCGCGGCTTTATGATGAGCAGGGCGCGGATGAGTTGGTGTTCCTTGATATTTCCGCAACGCATGAAGGACGCAAGACCACGTTGGAGTTGGTCAGCCGCGTGGCAGAGACGGTGTTCATGCCATTGACCGTGGGTGGCGGAATCCGCGAAGTGGACGATATGCGGAATTTACTGCTGGCTGGCGCGGACAAGGTCAGTGTCAACTCGGCGGCGGTGAAACGTCCTGAGTTGCTGTCTGAAGGTGCGGCGCGGTTTGGAGCGCAGTGCATTGTGCTGGCAATTGACGCACGCAGAAATGGCTCAAGTTGGGAAGTGTATGTGGCTGGCGGACGCACACCCACTGGCATTGATGCCGTTGAATGGGCGATGCGCGGCGTGGAGTTGGGCGCGGGCGAAATCCTGCTCACCAGCATGGATGCAGATGGCACGCTTGCAGGCTACGACATCGAATTGACAAGTATTATCTCGAATATGGTATCTGTGCCTGTCATTGCTTCTGGCGGCGCTGGGACTCCGCTCCACTTTGCGGAAGTGCTCACCAAAGGCAATGCGGATGCGGCGCTGGCGGCTTCGTTGTTTCATGATGGGAAGTTGAGGATACCTGAGTTGAAACGGGAATTGAGCGGGTTGGGGTGTACCTGTAAGGATGTGAGTGGAAAGTAGAAAGTGGTCAGTGGTCTATCGTCTATGGTCTACACGGAAAGAGGAAAGATGAAAGAAGAGTTATTGAGCCAGATAAAATATGATGGCAATGGACTTGTCCCTGCGATTGTGCAGGATGCAAACACAAACGAAGTATTGATGATGGCGTGGATGAATGCCGAGTCTTTGCGCTTGACAATTGAATCAGGCGAGACTTGGTTCTGGTCACGCAGTCGTAGTGAGTTGTGGCACAAGGGTGCGACTTCGGGGAATATTCAAAGCGTGGTGGAAATCCGCGTGGATTGTGATGAAGATACGCTGTTGGTGTTGGTCAACCCTGCGGGGGCGGCGTGTCATACTGGCGAGCGGACGTGTTTTTATCGGAAGTTCGGTTAGAAGGTTGGAAAGTTGGCAGGTTTGAACGTTCAAACTTTCTAACCTTTAAACATGTAAACTGGAGATACTATGAGCATTCAATGGCTGTTCGACGTAATTCAAGACCGCAAAAATAATCCGAGCGAGAAATCCTACACAACAAGTCTCTTCAATGAAGGCTTGCCGAAGATCGCGCAAAAAGTTGGCGAAGAAGGGACGGAAGTTGTCGTGGCGGCGCTGGCACAGGAAGATCAACGTCTCATTGAAGAAGTGGCTGACCTGACCTATCACACGCTTGTCTTGTTGGCGGCGCGTGGATTGACTCCCGCTCACATTGTTGCGGAGTTGGAGAAGCGGCATAAATGAAAAAGGTGATCCTGCTTGATATTGACGGCGTGCTTGTCCATCACGGCGGGTATCGTGCTGCGCTGCACGCCACGCTAAATCACTTTGCCAGCTTGATGGGATTATCGCATTTTGATTTCCCCGAGGAAAAACTGGCAGAGTTGGAGAAGCGCGGGATTTTCAGCGAGTGGGACATGGTTCCGCTGTTGCTGGCGACTTTGTGGAATGACATCCTTGAACATCGCCCAGGCTTGAAACTACCTGCGGATCTATTTTCTGCTGCTGTCATTATTGGGCACAACATGAACGGGTTCAAGCCGAAGGAATTGGTCATCCCTGAATTTGAATTTATCGCTGGTCAATATCCCGCCGAAGCGGCAATGCAACATGGATGCTTCCCTTTCATTCCAATGGATTTGCGGCTAAATATTTTGAGCCAGTCGCGGAATGTGAATTTCTCGCAGACGATGCGATTGTTTCAGCATTATTCGTTGGGAAGTGCAGTATTCAGCAAAACATACAACCTGCCCGCTGAAGTTGAAACTGAATCGTTATTACACACGCATGACCGTTCCAATATCAATGATGCGATCCTCGCAAAACTTCGTCAGCCGAATATTCATCTGGCAGGGCTGACGGCACGCCCATCCGCGCCGCCGCGTGAAGTGGATGATTCTCATTTTGGGTATGCACCCGAAGCAGAGATTGCGCTTGAGCTGGTGGGGCTTGCCGATATTCCATTGATCGCTTTTGGGAAACTGGAATACCTCGCCGCCAAGCGCAGACTGGATGCAGGTGTTTTGATCAAACCATCTCCTGTCCACGCTCTGGCAGCGACCGCTGCGGCTCTAACTGGTGACGAATGGGCGGGATTACAGTCCGCTGGGGATTGGCACCAAACAGGCAAACTCAATGGTGTTTTTGCAACTCTGCCGCGTGAATTTGAATTATTCGTTGTAGAAGATACGATGGGCGGAATACGCTCCACACATGCGGCGGGAGAAATTCTCCGCCAGAACGGATTCAATGTCCCCACTCAAACTATCGGTTTAACATCTGGCAGTGCTTCAAAGATAGAAGCGTTCACTCAAGCGGGCATCCGACATTTTGAGGACTGGGAAGAACTGATTGCAAAGATTGGAATTTAGATTTACACCAAAAGTGTTTGCCCACCTATAAACTTACAAAAAAGTTGTTGTATGGTTATAATGCACACCGTTTAGGCCTTGATGCTAACCATTCAGGAATACCTGTCTGACAAATTCCTGAGGTAAGAAAAAGGCGAATCACACTTTCTAAAGGCAATGATGAAACCACTAGAATTTTTGAACTGCATGTGTACCTGGCGGGGTCTCTAACCACCGCCTCTTTCACAGAGATACAAACGGCTGACTGCCGTAGACGGTGGATGTGATCCCGCAACTCCCCAAGCCGCTGGCATGGCTTGCGAATTGCGCCCATCGTTTACGTAGACCGGGATTTATTCCGGTTGGCAGACAGCCGTTTTATTTATTTAAAAACCAAAATCATATTTAAGGAGAGCAGCATGAAAATCGCAAATAACGTTACAGATCTGATCGGCAATACGCCTCTGGTGCGCTTGAACCACGTTACTGAAGGTGCCAAAGCTGAGGTGGTTGCCAAGTTGGAGTTTTATAACCCAGCCCATTCAGTGAAGGACCGTATCGGCGCGGCCATGATCGATGCTGGCGAAAAGGCTGGATTGATCACAAAGGACACCACTATCGTAGAGCCGACCAGCGGCAATACAGGCATCGCTTTGGCTATGGTTGCTGCCGCGCGTGGTTACAAGATCATCCTGACCATGCCCGAAACCATGAGCAAGGAACGCCGCATGTTGCTGCGTGCCTATGGTGCGGAGTTGGTGCTGACGCCTGGACCTGATGGCATGGGCGGCGCGATCCGCAAGGCTGAGGAGATCGTTGCTTCTGATCCGAAAAAATATTTCCTGCCGCAACAGTTTAAGAATCTTGCGAATCCTGAAATCCATCGTAAAACGACCGCCGAAGAAATCTGGCGCGACACCGATGGAAAGATCGATTTTCTGGTTTCAGGCATCGGTACCGGCGGAACCATCACCGGCACGGGTGAAGTGCTCAAATCGCGCAAGCCATCCTTCAAGGCGATTGCTGTTGAGCCTGATGCCTCTCCAGTTCTGTCGGGTGGTGCAAAAGGTCCACATCCGATTCAAGGTATTGGTGCGGGATTTGTACCTGATATTCTCAACACCAAGATCTACGACGAAATTGTCCGCGTGAAGAATGAGGATGCTTTTCAGACTGCCCGCCGCATGGCGCGTGAGGAAGGTCTGCTTGTAGGCATTTCTTCCGGTGCAGCGACCTGGGCAGCTTTGCAGGTGGCAAACCGTGTTGAGAATGCAGGCAAGCTGATCGTAGTGATCATCCCTTCGTTCGGCGAACGTTATTTGTCCACTCCGCTGTTTGCTGATCTTGCGGAAGCACAACCGACTTTATAAAAAAGACGTAGGGGCACAGCGCTTGTCCTGAGCCTGCCGATAGGCCGCTGTGCCTCTACATACTATAATGAGAAAAAATGCTTAAAACCATTCAAGAAGATGTTCAATCTGTATTAGATCGTGACCCCGCTGCCCGAAGCGTTTGGGAGATCCTTTTATGCTACCCTGGTGTGTATGCCATTTGGATACATCGCCTATCCCATCACCTGTGGAAGGGTGGTTTCAAATTAATTGCCCGTTGGCTTTCCCAACTGGCCCGTAGTATGACCGGGATCGAAATCCATCCCGGCGCAACCATTGGACGTAATTTTTTCATTGACCATGGCATGGGGGTTGTGATCGGTGAAACTGCGGAAATCGGTGAGAACGTCACAATGTATCACGGGGTTACTTTGGGTGGCACCAGCCTGCAAAAGACCAAACGCCATCCCACGATTGAGGATCATGTTGTCATCGGTGCGGGAGCAAAAGTTTTGGGCGCAATTACCATCGGTGCACATAGCCGTATCGGTGCGAATGCGGTTGTGGTGAAATCGTCCCCGCCAAACTCGGTGATCATCGGAGTGCCGGGGCAGATCATTGTCCGCAGTCAGGAGAAGGCGATGAGTGACAAGCCCGACCTTGAGCATGGTCTCCTTCCCGATACCATTGGCGAGACACTTGCGGCATTGGTATCCCATATGGAGAAACTCGAAAAAAGATTGGACGGTCACACTACCATTTCTCCGGCTTTGCATACGTCCGATCATGGCATCTGGCATGGTGAGGATTTTGCGATTTAATCTGTTTTGAATCTTTGTATGCTTCGATATACGGTGAAAAATTTGTTTTGTGAGACAAAGAATGCGAATTGTCCATTAATAAACTTGTTACAAAAAGTACTTGTATTTACAAATTTATTCTTGTATACTGATTTTACTTTAGTACCTTGTGTGGGAATTTAGAAGTAATCCACCGTAAAATAAACCTAGTGGCGAATGAAAGCAGGGATTGAAAAACACGGGTTTGTTTATTGGTGGAGCAGGGATTTCCTTTTAGATATAAGAAGACAATTGAATATGTGATTTGGAAGCAACGATCCAATGACCTGATTTGGTCGCTTGTCCTGTCGTAATAGACAAAATGGACAGGTCTTTGGGGAGCTAATAGCGAAACCGGCCCGAGTGGTCGGTTTTTAATTTAATTTCAAGAAAGAAGAGGTGGCTCATCGAAGAAAGTAGAGTGGGTGTCTTGAATAGTCTATCATTTGTTCATTAAGTCTATGTTTTTGAAAGGGAGAAAACATGAAACGAGTCAAGTACTTCGGCATGATGGTTGTGGTGATGCTTATATTCACCGCGCTATCGATTCAAAACGTAACGGCCACAAGTGAATCTGTTTTTAACAGCATTCCCGATCCACTGCCTGGAAATTTGCCCAGTCAGCCTTATCAGGCTCAACAGGCGGCGGAGTTTGGCGATCATATTCAGTTTGCTGGAACAGCCCGTAACCTCTCCAGTGTGACGGTAACTCTGAGTAATTGGGCAAGGCATTCAGAGTATCCAGATATGCCCGCTGATGGGTTTTCTCACCCGCTCACCCTCAACATCTACAATGTGGATAAGAGTGGTGCTGTACCGGCTCTTGGAACATTGATCGCAAGTGTGACCCAGGATTTTGTAATGCAATGGCGGCCTGAGGGAGATCCTTCCTGCCCGAATACCGGGTACGGTGCGGGTTTTGCCTGGAAGGCGGCCAATGGCACTTGCTATAATGGATTTGCCTTCAATATCGTATTTGATTTGAGCGGTGAAGGCATTGTCCTGCCCGATGAGATCATTTACGGTATCGCATCGAATACTGAAACATGGGGATATGACCCAATC
This sequence comes from Candidatus Villigracilis affinis, assembly GCA_016718275.1. Classification (GTDB taxonomy): domain Bacteria; phylum Chloroflexota; class Anaerolineae; order Anaerolineales; family Villigracilaceae; genus Villigracilis; species Villigracilis affinis. The sequence goes on along the minus strand of JADKEA010000008.1, from coordinate 113,428 downwards.
GGCGCCCCCGGCCCATACAACTCGCTTAATTTTGCTGTAATATTTCAACCCCGAGTACTGGTACGGATGTGGAACCAGATGCTGTTTTCTTCAACACTGAAACGGCGGGATGGTATGCGGACGGTGGTGCAGGCGGAGTTGGTGTTTTCCGCCGTGACACAGGCTGGACCGGCTATGTTCCCGCAGTTCGCTTTGATGTGGAGGAAGCAGTTGCCACGCCCGAATTGACAGTCAAAGCGCAGGACAGCCTTGGTAATCCCATCGAAGGCGCTGTCATCACGTACGCAGTTGGCAGCCCCAATGCTGGCTGGCAGACGTTTGGCACGACCGGGGTGGATGGCACGATCAGCCGTTCAGACCTGACCGTTGGCACGAACTACCATTTCTATGCCAGTTACAACGCCTCGACATCCACTTCGCAAGCTTTGGTTTTTGATGGCGATGATGAAGTCGTTTTCGAGACCGTTTTGGTCAAAGCGAAAGTGGAGACTTGTCCGGGCGTTGCGATCGAAGGCGCGGCGGTCACCTACGGCAGTGTCAATGGTGGATTCCTGACCTTTGGCACAACCGGCAGTGATGGCCTTGTTTCAAAGGAATTGTTCCCCGGCTACGACCGCACATTCTATGCGTCGGCGAATCACACTTCTTCGGCGCTGCAGACTGCAACAGTGGTTGAGCAGGGTGATCCGCTGGTAACATTCACGACCACGAAAGTTGCGATCAACTATAGTGGTTCGATCAACCACGGCAGCGCCAACGGCGGCTGGTATCCATTTACCAAACCAGCCATGGAAATGTTTGCCGGTACGCGGACCTTCCTCATCAACGGAACACAGGTCACTGTGACTGTGCCTGAATGCGATTTCTCAACAGGCGACCTGACTGTGAAATTCCCGGGGATCGGCGGCGTTCACGCTTATTTGAAGAAGAGCGATGGTGTTAATGGCGTCGCAAACGGGCTTCAAGTTGCATCTCTGACCTGGAAGAATGATGAAGCGATCTTTGCCGATGTACCCAACGATGTGTATGACATCGTATTGGTGAAGGGCGCACAGACCAAGATCGTTGACAACGTAATTTTGCTCGGCGATAAAACCGTGGACGGACTCATTGCCACGCTGACTGTTGAATTCCCCGGCATTGGCGGTGTCCACACCTATGCAAAGATGCCTGATAGTGTCGCTGGCACGGCTGGCGGCGGGGGCGTTGAAGAGCGCACCTGGAAGAACGACCAGGCTGAATTGATCGTGTTCAAGGGCACCTTTGATGTACAGGTGGTTAAAGGCGCAAAGATCTATGTTGTAGATGACGTGGATTGCACCGGCGAAACCTGTCTCGTGGACGGCATCGTCGCCACGTTGACCGTGAAATTCCCCGGCATTGGCGGAGTCCATACCTATGCTCGGATGCCCGATGGTGGAGGCGTGGAAGAGCGCACCTGGAAGAATGATCAATCTGAGATGGTCGTGCTCAAGGGCACATATGATGTCTCTGTGGTCAAGGGTGCGAAAACTTATCTTGTGGAAGATGTGGATTGCACCGGTGACACCTGTCTGGTGGAGGATATCGTCGCCACGCTGACCGTGAAATTCCCCGGCATTGGCGGTGTCCATACCTATGCAAAGATGCCTGATGGCGTTGCTAATACTGCTGGCGGTGGGGGCGTTGAAGAGCGCACCTGGAAGAATGACCAGTCTGAGATGGTCGTGCTGAAGGGCACCTACGATGTACAGGTGGTTAAAGGCGCGAAGACCTACGTGGTGGATAATGTCGATTGTACCGGCACCAGTTGTCAGGTAGATGGAATCGTCGCCACGTTGACAGTGAAATTCCCCGGCATTGGCGGAGTCCACACCTACGCTCGGATGCCCGATGGCGTCGTTAATACTGCTGGCGGCGGAGGCGTTGAAGAACGCACCTGGAAGAATGACCAGTCTGAGATGGTCGTGCTCAAGGGCACGTACGATGTATCTGTGGTCAAGGGTGCGAAGACTTATGTTGCTGATGATGTTGACTGTGGCGGCAACACCTGCCTTGTGGAGGGAATCGTTGCCACGTTGACCATCAAATACCCCGGAATGACGGGAATTCATAACTACGTCAAGATGCCCGATTCAATCAGCAATTCAGCCACGGGTGGAGCTGTGGAAGAGCGCACCTGGCAGAACAATGAATCGGTCATGACCGTTTTGCGTGGTTTCTATGATGTGCTGATCGTGAAGGGCAGCGACTCGTTCATCTATGACGATGTCGATTGCACGGCCCTGACCTGCACATTGGATAAGGCCAGCCTCACGGTGAAGTTCCCCGGAATCACCAGTGTACATACCTATGTGCGCAAGAGCGATAACGTTGCGGGAACGGCGACCGGGACACAGGTTGCGTCTCAAACCTATAAGACCGATCAGGCTGTCTTTGCCGACCTGCCCAACGGTTTTTACGATGTGATCGTGGTGAAGGGCTCTCAGACCAAGCTCATTGACAATGTGACCGTGCTTGGCGGTTGGGCCACCGTGGATAAGATCGTGGCCACGCTGACGGTGAAATTCCCCGGTATTGCGGGTGTCCATACCTATGCCAAGGTGAATGATGGCGTAGCTGGTACAGCCGCTGGTGGAAGTGTTGAAGACCGCACCTACAAGAATGACGAAACCTCGATGGTCGTGTTGAAGAGCACCTATGATGTCATGGTGGTCAAGGGTGCGAAGCAGAAAGTCATCGACGCGGTGGATTGCACGGGTGAAACCTGCGTGGTGGAAAATATCGTCGCCACATTGACTGTGAAATTCCCCGGCATTGCCGGTGTGCACACTTACGTCAAAGTGAATGACGGTGTGGCAGGCGCATCTGGTGGTGATGTGGAAAACCGCACCTACAAAAATGACGAAGCATCCATGGTGGTATTGAAGAACACCTACGATGTTGTTGTGGTCAAGGGTGCAAAGCAGAAGATCATCGACGCGGTGGATTGCACAGGCGAAACCTGCGTGGTGGAAAATATCGTCGCCACGTTAACCGTGAAGTTCCCCGGCATTGCCGGTGTGCACACCTACGTCAAAGTGAATGACGGCGTGGCAGGCGCATCGGGTGGCGATGTGGAGAATCGCACCTACAAGAATGACGAAGCATCCATGGTGGTATTGAAGAACACCTACGATGTGATCGTGGTCAAGGGCGCGAAACAGGTGGTCATCGACGCGGTGGATTGCACAGGCGAGACCTGCATGGTGGAGAATATCGTCGCAACACTAACGGTGAAATTCCCTGGCATCAGCGGCGTCCACACCTATGTGAAGGTGGATAACAGCATTGCTGGCACAGCCACTGGCGGTGATGTGGAGAACCGCACCTATAAGAACAACGAAACCTCCATGGTGGTTTTGAAGAACACCTACGACGTGGTCGTGGTCAAGGGCGCGAAACAGAAGGTCATCGACGCGGTGGATTGCACAGGGAATACCTGTGTGGTTGAAAACATTGTTGCAACCTTTACGCTCAAATTCCCCGGCAAGACCGGTGTGCATGTCTATGTCAAAGTAACCGATAATGTGGCTGGCACAGCCGCAGGCGGCGATGTAGAAAACCGCACCTACCAGAACAATTCCACTACGATGGTGCTGCTCAAGAACACCTATGATGTGGTGGTCAAGATCGGAGCAGATTCCTTTATCCTCGATGATATCAATTGCACCGGGAATACCTGCACCTACAGCCTCGCGGTGGTCAAGCTGGTCAATAGCGCGAACGTGGCGCTTGCCGGAGGCGTGGTGAAATATTATGACGGCAGTTGGCATCCCGTTGGCAATACAAATGCAAGCGGACTGATGGCTTTTGGGTTCCCTGGGACATCAACCAACCTGCTGTTCAGCGTGGATTATGCTTTCACGCACAACGAAAAGTGGCAGAATATCGCCACCAATCCGATCGTTCTGTTCCAGACTAAAAAAGTTGAAGTGCAGCTGAAGAACAGCGGCGGAACCCTTGTCGATGCCGGCGTGGTCAAATATTACACAGGTGCATGGCATGACCTTGGCAATACCTCCGGCGGCAAGGTCAGCATGGAATTGCTGCCCTCCAACATCCTGTTCAGCATGGACAATCAGTTCGTGCACAATGAAAGATGGCAGAACACCACCACAGATGCCACAGTTGTCTTCCAGATGAAGAACGTTGAAGTCCAATTGAAGGACAGCAGCGGCGCGCTGATGGACACCGGCACGGTCAAATATTACACAGGTGCATGGCATGATCTTGGCAGCACCTCAGGCGGCAAAGTGAATGTGGACTTGCTGCCTGCGAACATCCTGTTCAGCATGGACAATCAATTCGTCCATAACGAAAAATGGCAGGATACCGGCGGCAACGCAACCGTGTTATTCCAAACCAAAAAGGTCGTGGTGCAATTGAAGGATAGCACTGGTGCCCTGATGGACACCGGCACGGTCAAATATTACACGGGTTCATGGCACGCCTTCGGCACAACCTCTGGCGGTGAAGTCAGCATGGAATTGCTGCCTGCCAACATTTTGTTCAGCATGGACTATGCATTTACCCACGCTGAAAGATGGCAGAACACTGGCCTCAACGAAACTGTTGCATTCCAGACGGGCAAGGTAACCTCGGCCACTGGTACCTGCACCCAGTATTACACGGGCGGCTGGCACGCCTTCACGAACGGCATGGAATTGCTGCCGTCCAACATCCTCTTCCAGTTCAATGACGGGAATCCGCAAGCATGGTTCACGCCTGTGGCTGGAGTGACGAACAACATCCATTAACAGAACGTATTGCTTGAAAAAATGTGCCCCGAATTTTCGGGGCACATTTTTATTTTCGAATATTCTTTTTCCTGGCGAGCAATGCGGATGTGGTCGATGTGGATTCTTCCACCTTCGATGGAGTCTCCCGCGCTTCTTTTTCTGGACTTGAGACTGACTCTGTTTCAACAGGCACTTCATGCGCCGACGAATCGACTCTTGTCACAGGCACATTGTCACGCACGCGACTCTTCGCGCTGAACAACGCTTCCATTTGCGGGCTTGTTTGTGCGGGTACTTCGCCCTGAGCACGTCGAAGGGTGGTCTTTTGTTGTACCCATTCGCGCAGGCGAATCAAATCGGTCTTCGTGACGATGAGTCTGCGGACGGCGATATCCACGGGAAGGAGCAATGCGGCGATCAACAGCAGCAACGGGGCGATCGGCTGTGTGGCGCGGGTGGCTTTCAGGTCGTGCTTGAAAACGTCTGCTGGGAGGGGAGAAGCAACCTGCCCGTTGGCCAATGCCGATAGACGCAGGAGCAGGTCCGGGTCCGATTCGATGCGCTGATATTCGGGTGAGTAGGATAATGCCCACCCTGTCGTCTCTGCAAAAGAGGCGGATTCACTTCCAGAGTCAGTTGTCCCCGAAAAATGAATGAGATAGATTCCCTGTTCGGTGGGTGTGAACGCGGATTCGTATCGCCCGGGCGCGGTTTGCGTAAATGTAACGGTTTGCGCTTCGCCATTCGGCGCGACGATGCTGGCTTCCACTTGATAGCCGTTGAGGAAGCCGCCTGCACGGTCGCGCGCGTCGAGGGTGATGCTGGCGTTTTCACCTTGTGTGTCGATGCTCATTTGCAGCGCGGAGTTGAGCGAGTCGTTGATGGTGTAGCGCACGGCCTGCACCCAAAAGGTTGGGAAAATTTCAGAGCGTGCCCAATCACGCGCCCAGCGGCCCGTTGCATCGGAAGTGAATGCCACGGATTTACCGAGGCCGTATTGCCATGTGGCGAGAATCGGGTCGCCTTTTTCTGATTCGAGAATCACCTGTGCGAGGTCTTTTGCACTGGAGGCAACATAGCCGTGTAGTTGCGGCACTTCGGTGATGTTGGCGAGAATCGGCGACGAATTGACCAGAGTCGGGAAAAATGATTCTTCGACGATGTAGGCGCGCGTGGCGAGTGTGGTTTCTTCGGTGAAGATGGTGGCGATGGTGCTCGCGTTGTTGGTGAAGTGATAACGGCCGCCGCCGATTGCGGCGATGTCTTTCAGGAAAGGCGCGGCATCGTTGCCAACGCCAACAGTGGAAAGTGTGATGCCATTTTCTTCATACAACTTTTTCACGAGTTCGGGAATGCCCGTGATGTCCGCGCCGCCATCGGTAAGCAGAATGACATGTTTAGCCTTCGACGGATCATCAGGCAGAACCTTCGACATTGCGAGCAGGCCTGCGTAAATATCGGTGCCGCCGCCGATTTGAATTGTACCGATGGCGTTGATGATGTCAGCAGGGTTTTGCAGATCGGTGATCGGCACCACCCAGCTGGCGGTATCGTCGAATGCGATCACACCGACATGATCGTTGGGGAAAAGCAATTCCACCGAACGCGCTGCGGCTTCCTTGGCAAGTTCGAGTTTGGTGACTCCACCGCTGGTTTCAGACATGCTTCCCGAATGGTCAATAATGAAAACAATCGTCAGGGATGGGCGGCGTTTTTCGTCTTTGATTTGCATATCCACAGGCAGGGCATCTTCGAGCGGTGTGCCATAATAGCCGCCGACGCCATAACTGGTCGGCCCGCCCACAGCTACAAGTCCGCCGCCGAGATCGCGCACATAAGATTGCAGGGTTTCCATTTGATTGCGGTCAAGCTGCCGCGCAGGGACATCTACCAGCACAACCGAGTTATATTGCGCGAGCGTGGGCAAATCAGCAGGCAGGAGATTCGGCGCGATCATCTTCACATCAAAGCCTGCGGATGTGAGCGAAGCCAGCAGTAATGAAGTTTCATCGGGGCGGACCTCACCGCCAGGAATTACTTCACCTTCGGGCGGGGCCACCACCAAAATACGCGGCGGACCTTCCACCTGCGAGAACGTATCCAGCCGATTGTTTTGATAGAAGGCATCTTGTTGAGGCGTGACCTGCACCTGATACGTGACAAAGCCAGGGTCTTGCGCGGTGAGCGGCAGGCTCAAGGTTTGCAGGCCTTTATGCAGATCATGTCCGCCTTCGTAGATCATTTCGCTTTGCGAAAACACGCGCACGGTCGCCTGCATGGATTGGTTTGCTTGAATGGAAACATTCAAATCGAATTTTTCGCCGCTGCGTAAATGCGTCGGCGCATCCACTTCGGTGACGAGGGCTTCGGCGTCGATCTGATTTACAAACGGGACGACGACGATCTGCACATCGGAGGCTGCGGCGAATTCGGCGGCCTTTGCCGCATTACCAGTGGTTTCCGCGCCGTCAGAGAGAATCACCATGCGTTTTGCGAAACCGGATGGGAACATCGCCAGCCCGAGCTGAATCGCCTCCGCGAGATCGGTTTGGTTTGTGATCGGTACAGATGTGATCTCGGCGAGTTCATTCAGTGCTGACATCGGGCGCTCCACCAATGCGTCCGCGCCGAAAAGAATCACCGCGGCTTGATCGTCCACGCCCATGGATTGCAGCGCCTCGCGGATGTAACCCACCTCCGCTTCCACCGCTTGCTGCGGCATCGAGTCTGAAACATCCACAAGAAAGACGACGGCGAGGTTATCACCGCTTTGGACGATTTCCAATCCAGAGATGGCGAGAATCAAACATAGGACGATCACAAGCCGCAGAATTAACGAAGTAAGTTCGCGCTTCCTTGACTGACCCGCAGCAGGATACCCCAGCCAGACAGTGATCGGCAGGAAGAGAAGAAGCAGGAGGAAGAGCGGAGAAGTGAAACGCATTGGAAAGGATGAAGGATGAATTATGAAGGATGAAAAAAGTGCTAAATCTTTCCCATTCTTTTCTTGATTTTAGTCACTATGGTTGTAAAAATTGCGAGAAGTTCATTGGTTTTTTTTTTTTTTTTGGGGGGGGGGGGGGGGGGGGGGCCCCCCCCCCCCCCCCCCCCCCCCCCCCCCCCCCCCCCCCCCCCCCCCCCGCCCCCCCCCCCCAATTGGAAAGGGGGGGGGGGGGCCCGCGCCCCCCCTTCCCCCCCCCCCCGCCTGGGGCCCCCCGGGGGGCCCCGGGGGCCCCCCCCCCCCCCCCCCCCCCCCTTTTTTTTTTGGGGGGGGGGGGGGCGGGGGGGGGGCCCCCCCCCGGGGGGGGGGGGGGGGGGGGGGGGGGGGGCGCCCCCCCCCCCCCTTTTCCTTTTTTTTTTTTTCCCCTTTTTTTTTTTCCCTTTTCCCCCCCGCCTCCCCCCTTCTCCAGTGGTTTGCGATGAAATACCTGCCATTCGATCATCAGAATGACCAAAGCAAATCCTGCCATCCATTTCCATAATTCTTGCAAGCCGATCTGCTGGGAAACTGTCGGTGTGATGGATGTGCTGCCGAGTTGCAGGCTTTCGCGCGGGGAAATGTTTGACTCGGCTTCATCGAAAAGATTGACGGCGAAATATTCGGAGCGGGTGGAGGTTTCGGTGACGAAGTTCACGGCGTAAAAGCCGAGTTCATCGGTATTGCTGAACAGGTTTTGCCCGGGCGGCAGGGAATAGATTATGCCCGAAGGCGAAGAAACGATCACTTGTTTTGCATCCGTTTGCGGGACGAGGGAAAGGCTTTCGCCAGCTTGAAGCGCTTGTGAAGAGTCAAATGCGCTGGGCGGCGCGAGATAATTGATGAGATTGGAAAAAAGAATCGGGTAGGCGATCTGCAAGGGCAGGTCGCTTTCACGCAAATCAAATGACAAGGCGGCGATTCTCTGTCCGTTCGTTTCGCCTGCAAACACCAGTGGATTGTCATCGGTTTCGATCAGAACACTCATCCAATTTGGCAGGGTCACTTTATGCGCCTGCAACACGTGGACGGTTTTCCAGTCCACAAATTGAGTGAGCGCGTGTTCGTTGACTTGAAATTCGCCCATTTCCTTGAATACATCGCCGACTTCAAAAAAAGGATTCGTCGGCGGGTTGATGAGCAGTAAATTTGACTTTGGCAACTCGGCTGGAATGTAGCCATCGAAGACGTATAAATCAAATGGGTCATTGGGGATTTGCAGAGTCCCATCGTCAGCGGGCAGGGCTCGGAAGGGTTGAATGCCCGGGAGTGAAGCCAATAATTGTTCGAGGAATAAATTCCCTTTTGAAACCAACAACGCACGTCTCGCTGCGGACGATTGATAAATTGCAAAAGCGGTGTCGTCTTGTGAAAGCGAATCTAATTTTTTGTTGGCGTCTGCGGGGTCCGAAATGTGCGCTTTGTATACCGCCGTTGTCATAGGCAGGTTTTCCATCGAAACGCTGGTTTTCGAATTTGCAGAAATATTCAATTGACGCGCATCGAATAATTCATCTCCGCGATAAAGCGAAAGCAAAACGGTGCGATTGGCTGCACTGTAATTGGTCACTTCTGCGAATAGCTGCGGAACGCCGTTTTCAGCGCGTAACGCCAGCGCAGAAATGGCGATATTGTCATTGCCCGTTCCGATGGGAATATAACGCACTTCGCCAGGCAGGGAGGGCAATCCACTTTCGGGGAGGCCGCCATCGGAAATGATGACGATGATGGGAGATGCGCTGTTGCGCGTTGCGCCTGCGGCCAATGCGAACGCGGCTTCCCAATCCGCGCTTCCTTGCGTGACCTGTGCTTTGGTCAGCGCTGCTTTGAGCAGGGACGAATCTGATTCAGCGGCGATCAAGGTCTGCGGGGTTTTTGCAACCAGGATCAGGGTCATGGATGAAGCGTTTGTCAGTCCATTGATCAGAGCCAGCACGGATTTCCGCGCCTCTTCAAAACGGGAGGGAGTCACATCCGTCGCATTCATCGAAGCGGACGCATCCAACAACACGATGACTGATCCTGATGCGACGACTCTTGTTTGCAGGGCGGGGCGTGCCAGTGCAAAGACCAGCGCGGCGAGGATGAGCAGTTGAAGAAAAAGTAAAAGATTGCGTTTGAGTTTTTGCCACGGGGCATTCGCCTGCCTGTCGCGCAAGAGTTGTTCCCAAAGCAAAGTTGAAGAGACTTGCGTCTGCCTGCGGCGCAGTTTGAGCATGTAAAGCAGAAGGATGGGAATGGCGAGCGCAGCGAGCGCGAAGGCGAGCGGGGTGAGGAATTGCATGGGGAAAGGATGAAGGATGAATTATGAAGGATGAAACTTGTCTGCTTGTCTACTTGTTTACTTCGCTATTCCTGATCGCCGCATTTCCAGCAACAACGCTTGATCCCACGAAAGGCTCGTGACCAGATCAAGATAGCGGATGTTGTGTTTGCGGCAATCGGTTTGAATGGATTGTCTCCATGCCTGCACACGGGCGCGATAAAGATTTCGCAGGCCGCCGTCTATGGAAACATCCTGCTCGAAATTGGTTTCGATATCCACAAGCTGCAAATCGCCCGCGAGCGGCGGATCGATTTCATCGGGTGCGAGAACGTGGATCATCGCCGCTTCATGTCCGCGCCCGAGCAGTTGACGCAGACCTGATTCGTATCCATCGGCGGTGAGCAGATCGGAGATCAGAATCACCAAGCCTGCGCGGCGCGGTCGAATGGAATAATCGCGCAGGGAGGTGTTGAGGTTCGTTGTTTCGCCTGCTTTGAGCGCTTCTAGAAATTTGAACATTCGTGGCAGGGCATATTGTCCGCGTGAGGGACCGAATTCGCTGGCAACGCGCCCGCCTTGTAAAAAGCCGACCGAGAGCAAATCGCCTGAACTCAGCGCGATCGCGCCAATCCCTGCGGCGAGGCGCAAGGCGTACTTGAATTTGTTTTCATCTTGCTCGCCCCAATCCATGGAGCGTGAGCCGTCAATTAACACATAAACGGCGAGGTCTTCCTCCTCTTCCAGTAATTTGATGAAAGGCTTTTCCAAACGCGCGTAGATGTTCCAATCCAAACGGCGCAAATCATCGCCAGCGGTGTAGTTGCGATAGTCCGCGAATTCCACGCTGCTGCCACGGCGCGAAGAACGCCGCTCGCCCTTGATCGCGCCCGAGCGCACGCGTGAGGCAACGAGGGTGAGTTGGTTTAGCTTGCGGAGAGTGGATTCGTCAAAGAGCATAAGGATGAATTATGAAGGATGAAGGATGAAAAAGGATGAAAAAAGCTAGATTTTGCCCATTTTTATTATTTGATAGGCTTGGGAACCCTTACCAATAGGTCGAGCCAATATGTCGTCCATCCGACCAATTTGTTGACAATATGGGACTGGCGCCCCGCCCCCCCCCCCCCCCCCCCCCCCCCCCCCCCCCCCCCCCCCCCCCCCCCCCCCCCCCCCCCCCCCCCCCCTTTTGGGGGCCGCCAGAAAAATAGAATAGCCCCAACCCCAAACAAAACACCCCCCCCCCCCCCAAAGCCGGGGGGGTTTTTTTTCCCTTTCCCCCCCTTTTTCTTTTTGTCTTTGGCCTTATTCATCTTTCATCCTTCATCATTCATCCTTGTAATTGCAACATTCCAACTAATTCGTTGATCACATCATCTGCCTTAATCCCTTCCGCCATCCCATCAAAATTCAACAGCAGACGATGACGAAGCGCCGCCTTCGCCACCGCATGGACATCTTCAAACGCCACGTTGTATCTTCCCGCAAGTAATGCGGTGACTTTCGCTCCCAATACTAGCGCCTGCCCGCCACGCGGAGAGACCCCATAGCGGACGTATTTTTTTACGAGCGGCGAAGCGTTTTCATCTTCGGGGTGTGTAGCGAGCATGAGTCTCGCGATATATTCTTTGACATGTGACGCGATGGGTGTTGTCCGCGCGAGTACGCGCATTTGGATAATATCCGCGCCAGTGACGGCTTTATTTGCAGATGGCGATTCCTTGCCTGTGGTGCGATCTAAAATTTCGACCATCTCGCTCACGTTGGGTAAATCCACATTCACTTTGAAAAAGAAACGATCCAACTGCGCTTCGGGCAGGGGATAGGTCCCTTCCATTTCGAGCGGATTTTGCGTGGCCATCACGAAGAACGGTTCTTCGAGTTTGTACGTCTTTTGCGCCACCGTCACCGAGGCTTCCTGCATCGCTTCGAGCAAAGCAGATTGTGTCTTCGGTGTGGCGCGGTTGATTTCATCTGCGAGAACCAAATTTGAAAATAACGGTCCCTCGCGGAAGCGAAATTCGCGCCTGCCGTTATCGTCGCTGAGGATTTCCGTTCCGAGAATGTCAGCGGGCATCAGGTCTGGCGTGAATTGGATGCGCGAGAATTTCAAATCCAATGCCTGCCCCAAGGTGCGGATCAACATCGTCTTGCCCAAGCCAGGTACGCCTTCAAGCAAAACATGTCCGCCCGCGAGGATGCTCACCAGTACATGCCGCACCACCTCGCCCTGACCGACGATCACGCGCCCCACTTCGGTTTCGATTCGATTTGCATATTCGCGGAATGTATCAACAGAAAAATCACTCATGGCTGCTCCGTTATTTCAGAGAGATAAAATAATTTCGGATCAGGTCGTAGAATTGAATCGGCACCTGTCCGTTTTCGATGGCTTGATAATAGAACTGCTGATATTGTGCAAACACGTTCGTGTATGGCACGAGACTCTGACCATCCGTCGCGGTCGTTGGGCTGGTGCCGACCACATCGCCATCGGTTCCAGAAGAGGGCAGCCCAAGATTATCGCCGTTTTCGCCGCCAAATAATGACGGCGCATAAATTTGCTCATAAGCGGATTCGCCGCCATCGCCCGCGCCGTTATTCTGCTCGATGGGGGAACTGCCCGCTTCATCCCCTTGCTGGGGGGAATCTGGCGAATCGCCCGACCCCGCGCCTGATCCTGCCGCCCCGCCATTTTGTCCACCCGAACCATCTCCCTGTTGCCCCTGACCATTTGCCTGCGTTGACTGGTTTCCGCCGCCCGCCGCCAGCAGTTGACCTGCGCCCGTCTGCATTTGACTCGCCGCCTGACTCGCAGTCTGTGCCGCTGTCACTTGCTGACCTGCATTCGCCATTTGCTGCGACGCATTTGCCAGGGCTTGTTGCGCCGCCGCCAAATCCCCGTTGCGGATCGCTTCTGCGGCTTGTTGCAAAGCCTGCGCCAGTTGCGGGTTGGTGGATGAAAGTGACTCAGCCGTTGCCTGTAATTGCTCGGCGAGTTTTTGCAATTCTTCAGGACTCATCTGGCTCAAGTCCATGTTGTTGAGTTCATTTGCGGCTTGAGTGAAATCGCCGTTGGCTAAATTCTGCCCGACAGATTCGAGCGGAGTCCCTTCCTGTGATTGAAGGGAACTGCCTGCTTCCTTCAATGCCTGAGCGGTTTGACCTGCCTGCTCACTATCCAAGGCTTGCAATTTTTCGCCTGTATTTGTTAAAACCGAAACCGCGCCTTCAAGCGATGGATTTTGATCCAGAGCCTGCAGGGCTTCGTTGAGCGGTTCGGTGAGTTCCTGTTTTTGTTCGGCGGTCAGCGCATCGTTTTCGTTGATCTCTTTGATGATCTCTTCGATTTGTTCCTGTTGCGCGGCGATGGCCTGCTCTACAGCGCGTTGACGGCTTGCGGCGGCGAACAGCGCCTCACCGCGAAACCACAATGCGGCGATCAGCAATGTAAAGATCAATGTCAGGGCTGAGTCGAATCTTTTTAGTCGCAGAGGCAGGTCTCGGCGGGGTTTGACCGTGCGCGCGGCGGAGACTGCGTCATCCAATTGCTTTTGAACCATCTCGTTCGCGTGGTCCGCTGTGCTTAATTCCAGCGCCGTGCTGATGCGTTCTTCGAGATGAAAAGCGCGGTCGAAATGGCGTGCGGCTTGGGCTGGGTTCACATTCCAGAAAAATGCGATGATCGCCGAGAGGATCGGCAATAAAGTGACCGAGGCGACCACCAATGCGAGGAATTCCTGCTTCAAAAGTTTTGCCTGAAACAACCCGACGCCGCCAAAGAGCAGAGAAAGCCCCAGTGCTGCGGCCAATCCGCGCAGATACCACGTCAGCGCGCGTTGGACGCGCAGCCAGCGAATCCAGGTCTGCAGGGTGTGGTTGAGGTTGTTTATCGTGCTCATGATATTTGCTCCGTTAAGGCTCGTGACGATTCAGGTAAAAGACGATTAACCTTATCATTAAAAAGGTCATTGTTACAGAGAACATTGAGTACAGAATCCACGGCGAGAGCAGGGAGAGCGGAAGATCGGGCGCGTGGATCAGAAAAAGGCTTTGTTCTTCGACCAGCATAAACTCACTGATGACCGCCGCTGAGAATGGATTGGTGGAGAAAATCGTCCACAAAAAATTCAGTGTCCAACTTTGGATCTCTGTGCTGCTGCTCGACATAAGATAGGAATTCTCTGCCACGATATAAGCGATCGCGCCGAGGATGAGAACCGAAATAACCAGCGTGGAATAGGATAACGTGGTTGCGATCGACGTGCGTTTGTTGATGCTTGAAAAATACAAACCTAGTGTGCAGAAATTGACCGCAGAAAGGGTCAGGATCCAAATGGAGATCAACACTTCTGCCATGCCCACGCCGCCTAAAAAGAAAGCGAGGCTTTGCAGGGGAATCGCGGCGACGATCAACAAAAGCAGATACATCACGGATGCGCCCAATTTGCCGATCACAATGTCTTTTGCACTGAGTAGTGAAATGCGCAATTGATCGAAAGTCTGCCGTTCGCGCTCGGATGAAATTGCGCCTGCCGTGAGTGCCGGGCCGATGAAGCCAGTCAGGATGATTTCTAAAAGGACAACGATCAGAAAGACCTGTTTGCCCGCCTGCTGCAATAGACCAGGGTCTCTGTAATACGTATTCTGTATCGTGTAAGTGTAGACGCCGTAAATGACAAGGCTGAGCAATCCGAGGTAGGCGGTCAATATGATGAATCCCTGCCTGCCGCGCATTCGGCCTTTTAGTTCCTTGGCGATGATGGGATTGTTCATCCAGTTCCAGCGGGGTGGCTTTTCATGTAAAGATGACGTTGTCTTCTCCATGTTGGTTCCTTTTCACTTGCCCGTCCTGCCGATTGATCTGGCGTGGATTGTCCGTTTATGCCTGATTGCAATCATAACATTTTACCTGCTCTGCGTTTTTCGTTTACAATCCCCGTATGCCTCTCGCACTGGTTACTGGTGGCGCACACAGACTCGGCAAAGCTTTTGCTTTATCCCTTGCGCGCATGGGATATTCCATCGCCTTGCATTATCGTGCCTCGGCAAATGAAGCCGATCATGCCGTGAAAGAGATTCGCGCATTGGGGGTGGATTGTCTCCCGATTCGCGCAGACCTGACATTGCCTGAAAAGGTCGATTTTCTGTTTTCGCTGGTGGATGAATTCAAAACCCCGCTGAAAGTGCTGGTCAATTCGGCGGCGGTCATGCCCGTTGGGAAGCCGCAGGAACTCGAAATCCACGATTGGGATGCCGCACTTGACCTCAACCTGCGCGCGCCGTTTCTGCTCGCGCAGGAAGCTGCAAAACGGATGACTGAGGGCGGGCTTATCGTCAATATCACAGACATCGGTGCACAAAAAGCATGGAGCCGCTATCCGTCGTACACCGTCAGCAAGGCTGGGCTTGAGTCGCTTACAAAGTTGCTCGCCCGCGCCCTCGCGCCGACGATTCGAGTCAATGCCATTGCGCCTGGCCTTGTCCTGCCATCGGATGTGGTCACCGAGGAGCAATGGAACACCCTCGTACAAAAACTCCCGCTCAAACGCGCCGCCACCCTCGACGAAGTGACCTCCGCACTTGAATTCCTCATCAAAAATGAATACATTACAGGTCAAACCATTGTTGTGGATGGCGGGTATTCGTTACTGTAGTGCATAAATGGTAAACAATTATAAAAAACTGATAACTGCTCACTGATAACTATTCACTGATTGCCAATGCCTTCCAAAAAACTCCCCCTCGATCTCTTTGTTACCGTCTTCCTCATCGCCTTCACGTTGTTCTACGCTGCGCGCTACGTGGATTTTTCCATTCCGCCGTTTGAAGATGCGGCCATGCTCATGCGCTACGCCCAGCATCTTGCGGAGGGTCACGGCATTGTCTGGAACATTGGCGAGCCTCCCGTGGATGGCGCGACCGATTTTCTCTTCATGGCCGCCTCCGCCGCGCTGATCAAACTTGGCTTTACCGTCGGGCAATCTGTACGGGGCATTGGCTTTGTCTCACATTTGCTTACCGTCCTCATCGTTTACTGGACAAATCGCCGTGTCAACCATGCGAACATTCCCTTTTCATTATTAAGCGGACTTTACCTCGCCGTTGGAACTGGACTCTCCTATGTGGCCGCTTACTTCGGGACGCCTTTCTTTGCCCTCGCCGCCGCTTCCACCTGGACCTTGGGCCTGCTCCTGATTCAAAAAGAGAATCCACCCTTCGGCTTGACTCTCGCCTTCGCCCTGAGCGGACTTGTCACTGGGCTGATTCGCCCCGAGGGTGTCATCCTTGCTTCGTTGATGCTGCTTGCTGTCATTGTCATGCGCGGCTGGAAGAATTCAATTTCGATCATTATCACATTTGGCGTCACTTTTCTTTTATTGGGCGGCGCGTACTTTTTATGGCGTTGGAATTATTTTGGCTATCCGTTGCCCAACCCGTTTTACAAAAAAGGCGATAGCGGCCTGCACTGGGACTCGTTCTACAATTCCCTGTCAAACGCGCTGCGGATGTGTTTGCCGTTCGTGTTCGTGTTTATCCTTGGATTTCGTTCCCGCGAAACATCAACGCGGACGATTGCCTATCTCATTCCGCTCCTTGGATTCGCGTCCGCTTTCATTTTGATCTCCGATGAAATGAATTTCGGTGCGCGCTTTCAATATACGCTTGTTCCGCTCGTACTCATGTCGTGGACACCATTTTTGAGTTCGGTTGGTCGAGTAGGGTCGAGTGATTTTCTCGACCCGTATCGAGACCAATCGTGGCTGAATCAGTTGTCGGGTAGAGAAAGAGGCGCGTACTTCGTCGCGGGAGTCGCGCTGTTTGCGAGTCTTGTCTATTATTCGTCTTATCAAAACTGTTTTCTCACCTATTTCCAGCAAACTTGTGACAGGCCGTATGAACGCGATGGGCGTTATGAGATGGGCAAGTTGCTGGCGGAATATCGCGGTAAGGGCTATGTGATCGCCACTACCGAGGCGGGCTTGATTCCATATTACTCGGGCTGGACCGCGATTGATACCTGGGGCTTGAACGACCAGTTCATCGCACACAACGGCGAGATCACAGCCGAATATCTGGACAAGTACAAGCCGCATATCATCATGTTCCATGATTATTATTCGCCGCTCGTGCCGCCGAGGTTGACCGACGTTAACCTTTCCCAGCGTTGGTTCAGTATGACAATTATGCTCAAGACCTATGCCGAGGAAAATGAATATGTCCTCGCCGCCGTCTTCGGTGACAGCCCGTACGACACGAATTACTTTTACGTCCGCCCTGATTTTGAAGATAGTAAAAAACTCATCGGGCAAATTTCTGGATTCAAAGATTATTATTGGTTCACCACAGGAAAACGCGCAATCAATTACGCGGAATATGATCGTAGACCATAGACCGTGGGCCTTATCGTTAATTGTGTGTCGTTTATCGTCAAATATGAAATCTATTCAGGAGAGTACACTCATGTCTGAAATAACCGAGCTGGCTGATAAGCTGAAAACCGAAGGAGAAAAATTTATCGGTTTTTTCTCCGAATTGAACGAATCGCAATGGCAGCAGGAAGTGTATACCGAAGGCGAAATGTGGACGATCCGCAACGTGCTTTCGCATTTTGTCACCTCCGAGCGCGGACTGGTCAAACTCTTTGAGCAGATTCGTCAGGGCGGCGCAGGTGCGGCGGATGATTTTTCCATTGACCGCTATAATGCCAGTCAGCAGGCGAAAACAAAGGATTTATCTCCCGTTGAGTTGTTGGAGCAGTACAAGGAAGTGCGCGCTAATTCTGTGACGTGGGTCTCTGGGTTGAAAGATGAAGAGCTTGAGATCAAAGGCCGTCATCCATTTTTGGGAGAAACCGTCCTTCGCGAAATGGTCAAGATGTTGTACATTCACAACCAATTGCATTACCGTGACTTGAAAAAATCGTTGAAATAACTGGGCGCATCGCACCTTGTTGATGAGAGAATCCCATTGATCGAAAAAAATCCAAACGAAAGGAATCGTCCACCTAATTTCGGTGCGACGCAATCTAACAATCATGCATCTTCCCCCCTTTAAACTTGAACGGTACTTTGCCAAATACGAATTTAACACTGAATACTTATTGTGCTCCTCAGACTGTGAGGCCATGTCCATTGCGGATTTGCTGGCCTTGGAACCAGGGTCCGCGGAAAAATTCCAAAACGTCTGGCTCGGATATACCGAATCGCAGGGCAGCCCTTCTCTGCGACGAGAGATTGCCAATCTGTACACCACCATTCAGCCTGAGGATGTTTTAGTCCACACTGGGGCGGGGGAGGCGATTTATCTCTTCATGTATGCCGCCTTCAAAAAAGGGGATCATGTCATCGTGCATTCTC
The DNA here is from genome assembly GCA_016718275.1 of Candidatus Villigracilis affinis. Lineage (GTDB taxonomy): Bacteria > Chloroflexota > Anaerolineae > Anaerolineales > Villigracilaceae > Villigracilis > Villigracilis affinis. The sequence goes on along the minus strand of JADKEA010000008.1, from coordinate 95,068 downwards.
CGGGCTACCAATCCCTTGCGGAAGTGGCCCGCGCAGTTGGCTGTGACGTCAGTCCGTGGCGTGCCAGAGAGCAGGATGGCTGGGTCTTGGATCTGGACGAACTCCGCCACCTGATGCGGACGAACACCAAAGGCATCATCATCAACACGCCGCATAACCCGACTGGATATTTAATGTCCCGTGCGGATTTTGAAGCCGTGAACAAGTTTGCTCAGGAAAAAACCTGATCCTTTTCTCCGACGAAGTCTATCGTGAATCTGAATACGACCCCGCGGACAGACTCCCTGCCGCTTGTGACATGGGCGAACATGCTGTGTCGCTGGGTGTGACCTCGAAAACCTACGGCCTTGCGGGTCTGCGCATTGGCTGGGTTGCCACGAAGAATAAAAAGATCCTTCAAGCCATGGCCTCGCTCAAGGATTACACGACCATCTGCAACTCCGCGCCGAGTGAATTCCTCGCAGAAGTGGCCATGCGCAACCGCCAAAAATTGATCGACCGCAGTCTTGGCATCATCAAGCACAACCTGACCGTTGTGGATGACCTGTTTGCCCGCCGCGCTTCGCTGTTCACATGGGCCCGCCCCAAAGCTGGCTCGATGGGCTTCCCGAAATTGCTCAAAGGCGACATTGAAGACTTCTGCGATGACCTCGTGAAAAAGGTGGGAGTTTTACTTTTACCTGGAACCATGTACGACGATTCGAGAAATCATTTCAGGCTTGGCTTGGGCAGGAAGAATCTTCCGCAGGCAGTGGAAAAACTGGAAGGATATCTTGGTAAATAGGCGGAGGGGCCAGTGCTGATAACGATCTACAATATTTATGTTGAGTCGGTAGTTTTTGTTCGGAAGAACATATTTGTTGTCGTTCCTTTTGTTCTTTTCCAGATTGTATGCTTTTTGTTGAATATTTGGACTCGGAATGATACAACGTTTGCTAGATTTACTTACCAATTCATTTACTTTTTGTCTTTCTGTCTGGCCACTGTTTTTGTGGTTGTAGCAGTGTACAAAAGGGAAGCGATTATCAGGAATGAAGAGACGATCTTGCAAGCCGCTTGGCGAAGTTATGGTAGCGTTGTGCTTTTGATCTTATATACTGTGTTTGACATCCTGGTTTTGGGTTTTGCGGTTTCTCTTCTTTTTAAAATCCTTGATTTTCCAGATGCAGGAAAGGAAATTCTTGTCTCGTTGGTTATTGCGGCGTTTTTTGTGTCGTTTCCGTTGAGCTTGAGACATATGATCTATCACGGCAAAATATTTGTTTCGGATTCAATTAAGGCAGGCTTTGTAGAGCTATATATGCACCCTTTGTTTTATTTGTGCATATTCCTGTCTGGTGTGGTCGTGTCATTGTTTCCTTCTTTGTTGTCGCCGGTGAGTTGGTCTGTTCTTCCTTTTATGCCAATTGTTGAATGGACAGGTGCACGGCAGATCAATGCCATTAATTGGTTTGGGGTGCTCTTGTACCCATTTGTTTCGGCTGTTATTGAAGTGTCCCTGACTTATGCGTTTATACTCAAGAACAAAAAGCCAGTGATTAGTTAGATGTAAAGCAAAATCACATCTTTGTTTCTTTCCGTTTATCTCTGGTTTTAATCGTATATTGGAAATCAAAAATTGCTAAAACTTTCCCGTCCTCTCCTTCTGCTCCTCGCTGCGCTGACCTATCTCCTTGGCGCGAGTATTTCTGCATATCTTGGTAAATCGTTCCAAAACCTTACCTTTTTACTCGGCCTTGGCGGTGTGGTGCTTGCCCAGTTGAGCATGAACCTGCTGGCCGAGGCTTTCCGTCCGCACAACGAACCGATGATCGAAGGTGAAACCCCTGCGCAAAAAGAGGCCCTGCGCAGCAACCTGCTCTACATTTCCTACGCCGCCCTCACCGCCTGTGCGATGATCGCTTTCCTGCTTTATATCAATCAAGGCTTGAATCTTCCTACTTTCATCTTTCTTCTTTTATCCCTCGTTCTCGTCGTGCTGTATGCCGTCCCTCCGCTCCGCCTTCTTGATCGGGGTTTCGGTGAACTCGCCCTCGCGGCGCATATGGCCTATGTCATTCCTTCCATCGGATTTTTGTTGCAGGCAAAAGAGAATCATCGCCTGCTCATTATGATTGCCATTCCACTTACCGCGCTGACCCTCGCCTATTTTTTGATTCTCAACTTCACATCCTTTCCCTCCGACCAAAAATATCAACGCGCCACACTCCTTCGCCGTCTCGGCTGGGAAAGTGCCGTGCCTTTGCATCACAGCCTGATTATTTTTGCGTATGTCATTTTTATTTGTTCGCCGATCTTCGGGTATTCATTTTTGCTCATCTGGCCTGCCTTTCTCACACTTCCGTTTGCGATCCTGCAAATGCTTTTGCTCCGTCACATTTCACTCGGCGGCAAACCAAACTGGACTCTCCTCACCACCACCGCTCTCGCCGTTTTTGGATTGACCGCCTATTTCCTCACTCTGACTTTTTGGCTGAGATAAACCCATGCCTGAATTTTTGACTCTCCTCCCGCCCGATGAAGCCCGCGACAAATTACTCGCGCATCTTCCCTCACCTGAATTTGATTCAGATTCAATTGATATTCTCCATGCCTTGGGTCGTGTCACCGCGGAAGATATTGTTGCGCCGCACCCCTTGCCCGATTTCCAGCGCACCACCGTGGATGGTTACGCCGTCCGCGCGAAGGATACCTTCGGGGCGACAGACTCGCTGCCTGCATATCTCAATCTCATTGGCGAAGTGCCGATGGGGGATTCGCCGTCTTTTGAGATCGGCGCGGGGCAATGTGCGTTGATTCACACTGGCGGTATGCTGCCCAAAGGCGCGGACGCAGTTGTGATGCTGGAATATACCCAACATATTGATGGGGCGGAGGAAATTGAAATCTTCAAATCCGTGGCAGATGGCGAGAATATCATCCACATTGGCGAGGACGTGGCACAAGGACAGGTTGTCATTCCCAAAGGGACGATTCTGCGCCCAGCCGAGATCGGCGGCCTGACTGCCCTAGGGTTTATGAGTTTTGCGTGTAGTCAAGAGAATTGGTGTTGGGTTGATTTCAACAGGTGACGAGGTTATCGAGCCAAGTCAAACTCTGCGGCCCGGGCAAGTGCGTGACATCAACTCGTACACGCTGGGAGCCTTGGTTGAAAAAGCTGGCGGCGCAACCAAAAGATATGGGATCATCGCCGACCAGTTTTCAGCGTTGAAAGAAGCGGCGGCGCAGGCGCTATCCGAATGTGACGTGGTCATCATCACCGCAGGTTCATCCGCCTCTACCAGAGATATGACCGCCGAAGTCATTCGCCAGTTGGGGGAGCCTGGCGTGCTGGTGCATGGAATCAACACCCGCCCCGGCAAACCAACGATTTTAGGTGTATGTGATGGAAAGGCGGTGATCGGCCTGCCGGGCAACCCTGTCAGCGCATTGGTGAATGGATATTTGTTTGTGGTGCCTGTCATTGAAAAGCTGCTGGGAATGTTGCCGAAGCCGAGGGCGAGCGTGCGGGCGATGCTCACCGTCAACCTCCCATCTCAAGCGGGTCGCGAAGATTGGTGGCCGGTAAAGTTGATCGTAAATCGCGAATCGTCAACGGTTACTTACAAAGCCGAGCCTATCTTCGGAAAATCCAACCTCATTTTTACTCTTGCCTCGGCAGATGGTCTTCTGCGTATCCATCCCGATGCTACTGGGTTGAGTGCGGGTGAAATTGTGGAAGTCGTTTTGATATAAGAAAAGGAGATCGCCATGCAAAATCAGCGGAAGGAATCTCGCAAGAAGTTGATCGCCTTTACGCTCGTGTATGACCTGCTTCATAAAAAATTGATCGGTTATGTCGGAGACCTTACCCCTCAGGGTGTGATGGTGATCGGGGAAACGGCGCTCGAGGTGGGCAGACGCCTTGCCATCGGCATCGAATTTCCCAATGAAGAATTGAATGAGAAGCCGCAACGTGTGGTTGTTTCCAGCCGTGTAGCGTGGTGCCGGCAGGATGAAGATACGCCCCAATATCTCAATATCGGTTTCGAATTTCTAGAACTTTCCCCGGAAGGGGCGGAGATCATCAGGGTTGTACTGGATCGGTACCAATTCCGCTATGTTATGAACATTTCGGAGTTAAAACGCAAATCATAGAATGGGGTAGCCATGAAACAGAAAAGAAACTTGCTGGTCGTGATTGTGATACTTATCTTCCTTGTTTTCGCCTGTCAGATGGAGGCGTCAAGGCCAGATTCTACGCCTGAGCCGATCTACATTGATGGTACGCCGTACACCAACCCGATGGACATCATTGAGCAATTTGCCAAGCAAACGGCTGTCGCCCAAACTGAAACCGCGAACCCATATTATTCCTCGCCCGTCTATGCCACTCAGATGCCAGACACCACGGAGATTTTATTCGTTGACCTGTCAGATGGCAGGCGGGCTGCCTTCAGCTTGGCGGAGTTGAGCGGCCTGCCTGAAAAGACGATTGTTGCGGCTGGCAGGGAACTCACGGGAATATCCTTGACCACCATTTTGGAGGCGTCCGGGCTGGGTGCAGGGGATTCCATCCAGACCGTATCGGTGAGCGGATTTGGCTCGGTGACTCTCCTGAAAAGCAAAATTGACGATAGTTTTATCTTTCTGGTGACGGGCGGGTCGTTGAAACTGGTGTCACCGTCGCTTCCACAAAGTGTGTGGCTTGATGGGGTGGCGCTCATCACCTTGCGTTGAGGTTGATTTGAAAATATGGGGAATGCGATTAATTAAGCATGGAGCAGGCGGATTTACCGTAAATTCACCTGCTCGTTTATAATCCACGAGCTTAAATAAACGTCCATTACATTGCAATGATTGAAGTGAGGAATCAAGTGCACAATCGCAGGATGTTTGCATCCAACCCAAGGAATTGATCATGAATTTTGAATACTCACCCTATATTTTGCCCTTGATCATTGCTGTGCTGATCTCGGTCTTTGTGGCCGTGTATGCCTGGAATCGCCGTGCTGCGAACGGCGCACCTGCATTGCTTTTCATGTCACTGGCGATTGTCGAATGGATCATTGCGTATGTGCTGGAGATCGTTGGGGTGGACCTTTCCACCAAGCTGTTTTGGGGAAGACTACAGTATTTCGGCATTGCATTTTTGCCCTATGCCTGGCTGATCTTTTCGATCAATTACAGCGCTCCAACTCGTGTTATCACAAAGCGTACATTGCTTCTCCTCGGAGTTGTGCCTGCAATTACCGTTTTGCTCGCATTAACAACGAATTGGCATGGCTTGATCTGGGAGGAATTCCACATCAACCGGCAGGGCGATTTTTCGGCACTGGGTGTAACGTACGGAGCGTGGTTCTGGGTCCATTTTGCGTATTCGTACACAATTTTGCTGATTGGCACAATATTACTGGTGCGGACGTTGATCCGCAATCAAAGTTTATATCGCAGTCAGGCTTATTCCCTGCTGATCGCCGTGCTTGCTCCCTGGTTGGGTAATGCGCTCTATCTCACGGGCAATAGCCCCATTCCCTATTTGGATTTGACGCCTTTTGCGTTCACGATTTCCGTTGCCGCACTGGCATGGGCGGTCTTTGGTTTTCATTTGATCGACATCACTCCGCTGGCGCGTGACCTTGTGGTGGAAGGCATGCGCGACGGAATGATCGTGATCGACACGCGCGGCTATGTTGTGGATATTAACCGGGCCGCATCGGAGATGATCGGCTTCCCTGCGGTTCAGTCAGTGGGTCAGCTTGCGGTGGACATTTTGCGCCCCTGGTCTCATCTGGTTGCGAAATTCCGCAATGTGACCGACACTACTGATGAGATCACTGTCGGCGATGGTGTGTTGCAGCGCCGCTACGAGGTCCGCCTTTCGGCGCTGCGTGACCGTCAGGATCAATTGATCGGGCGGGTTGTCATGCTGCGCTTGATGGATGATGCATTTGTTTCCCAATCAGGTTCTGCCGCCAGAGAGACAGCATCCCGTTCGTCCTCGAAACAGTTTACACAGCCCAATCGTCCCCAGCAGAAAAGATTCCTTGGATGGTTGATCGATTTCTTCGTGACCCCTGTCAGGGCTGATCTTCCAATTCCGAGCGATATCAATCCGGGCTGGTATCAAGCCCGTGAACGTTCCTTTACCATCATCATCAGGCTCTCGGCATTGGTGGGTACGCTTGCCTATATCCTTACGTCGCCTTTTATGCGCGCCACAACTCTGACGAATGTCAACATTGCGTATGGCGCGATCATTGGTTTGCTCTGGTTTCTAGGCCTATCCCGTAAGGTCAATTTTAGATACCGTGCGGCCATGTTCCTGTTTCTTGTGTATATATTGGGGTTTGTAGAGACTCTTAATTTCGGTTATTCATCGGAAAGTTTTATCTTTTTTATGACGTTGATCGTTACCTCCGTTTTGCTGACCGGGCGGGCAGGTGGTTGGACGGCCGGGTTGGTCAGTGTTGTGACACTTGCTGTGATCGGTTTTCTGATTGGCAGGGCGGACTTTGTTCCATTCAATCTAACCGTGGATACCCTTGCTCCGCGCACTTTTCAAATGGGGATGACCAGTCTCTTTGTGTTTTCAGCCAGCGCAATGGCGCTCTCCACTTCCATTGTTATTCTTATGGAAAGCCTGAACAAAGCCTGGCAAATGGAATCACAGGCTTTAACCCTTTTGCAGCGGGAGCGTGACCTGTTGGAGCGGCGTGTTGGGGAACGCACACAGGATCTTGCTGATGCGCGTGATAGTGCTCTTAGAAGCAATACCGAGCTGCGGCAGTATTTCCGCATTATCGAGCAAAGCGGAAATTCCATTGTCATCACGGATCTGAATGGGAATATTCAATATGCCAACCCGAAATTCGAACAGGTTTCCGGATATGCATTGGAGGAAGTCCTTGGTAAGAACCCGCGCATTTTGAAATCGGGCAGGCAAAAACCTGAGTTCTATGAAAAGATGTGGGGCACGATCAGCTCCGGACACATTTGGGATGGCGTGTTCCATAATAAACGCAAGGATGGCACACTATTATTGGGAATCCGCCACGATTGCGCCTGTGCTCGATCAGGATAACCAGGTGGTCAATTACGTTGCCATCAAAGAGGATATTACTTCCCGCCGCGAGGTTGAGAGTCAGTTGCGGAAGCTTTCAAGGGCGGTGGAACAAAGTGGTAACACCATCATCATCATGGACCGTACTGGCGTGATCGAATATGTCAATCCGAAATTTACGGAAGTGACCGGCTACACTCCGGAAGAGGCCATTGGAAAATCCCCGGCCGCATTGATGCAGGGAGTTGAGACGCCCACCGATTTCACTCAGGATGAATGGTGGCTTACTGTTAATGAAGGCCACATATGGCAGGGAGAATTCCGCAATCATCGCAAGGATGGGTCTGTGTTTTGGGAGTCTGCTTCGATCGCCCCGGTGCAAAGCCGTGATGGCGAGATTACTAATTTCATTGAGATTAAACAGGATGTCACCGAGCAAAAGGTGTTGCAGGAACAACTGCAAAAGCAGAATGATTATCTTTCCATTTTGCATCAAGTCACCCTGGACCTTTTAGACCGACGTAATTTGGGCGACCTGTTGAAGACAATCGTCAATCATTCCGCCGCCCTCCTGGATGCCCCATTTAGCGAATTGATGCTTCTGGATGGTGACGACCTGCTGGTGCGGGCTGCCACTGATAATCATCTTGAAATTCTTGGCGAGCGCGTCAATCGTCAACAAGCGATCCTTTCCTGGAAGGCGTTTGACACGCTCCAGCCTGTCCTGCTTGATGATTATTCCGCCTGGCCTGGCCGTCGTGAAACCTACAATGAATTTTCATTGCATGCAGTAGCTGACTTCCCTGTTATTGCAGGAGACCGTTGTCTGGGTATTTTGGCTCTCGGGCGTAATCAGGCAGAGTATCCATTTACCCCCGAACAAACACAGACGGGCATCTTGTTTGCCCGCCTCGTTGCGCTGGTGTTGGACAATGTGAACTTGTATGACTCGGCTGTGCAGGAGATCGCTGAACGCGAGCGTGCGCAGACATCCCTCCAAAGATCACATCAACAACAGCAGGTGATCAATTCCTTGTTAAAGATCAGCCTCGAGGATCGATCCATGGATGAAGTTCTCGACGCGATTTTGAATGAAATTCTCTCTATCGACTGGTTGACGATCTCGCCCAAGGGCGGAATCTTCTTATTCAACGATCAAACCAACCTGTTGGATCTGCGTGTCCATCGCAATCTCTCCCCTCATTTACAAGTCCTGTGTTCCAAAGTTGCATTGGGACAATGCCTGTGCGGACGTGCCGCCTTGAGCCGCGAGATTCAGTTTTCCGATTGCCTGGATGATCGTCACGAAATTCGCTATGACGGCATTGAAGAACATGGACATTACAACATTCCCATTGTGCAGGGTGAAAGTACATTGGGTGTTATTGTGCTTTATCTTCCGCATGGGTATCAAAAAGCGGATGATGACCTGGTCTTCCTGCGTTCAGCAGCGGATGCGATTGCCGGTCTTTTGCGGCGCAAACAAGCCGAGATATTGCTCCTGGAAAGCGAAGTGCGTTTCCGTCAGATCGTGGAAAACGCCAGCGATATCATTTATCGTGCCGATATGAACGGGAATTTCACCTATGCCAACCCGTCTGCATTGAAATTGATGGGCTTTACCAATGAACGCGATGTGGTTGGAAAAAATTATCTTGACCTGACCACGCCTGAATTCCGAAATAAATTGAAGCGGGTCTACGATCATCAATATCTCAGTAAGACACAGAGTACCTATTATGAATTTCCCGCGGTGACCATGGATGGGGAGGTTGTGTGGGTCGGTCAAAATGTGCAACTCATCATGGACGGCGACCAAGTCATCGGTTTCCAGGCTGTGGCCCGCAACATCACGCAGCTTAAGCAGGCGCAGGAAGCTCTCGCGCTATCACGTGATCAAGCTTTGGAAGCCAGCCGTTTCAAGAGTCAACTTGTATCAAGAGTCAGTCATGAGCTTCGCACCCCACTGGGTGGAATTCTTGGGTACACCGAATTGCTTCAGTATGAAGCATTTGGTCCGTTGAATCCAGCCCAGCAAACGGCACTCCACAATATTGTTGAAAGCACACACTTCCTGACGAACACAGTCAACGATTTGCTCGATCAGGCGCAGATCGAATCAAAATCACTCAGCCTGCACAATACATATTTCAATCCTTTAACCCTGCTGGAAAAGATCGATACGACCATGTCAGTTTTGGCAGGCAAAAAAGGATTGGCATTCCATACAGAGATTTCCACAGACCTGCCCGGTGAATTGTATGCCGATGAAAAAAGATTGCAACAGGTCATCATCAACCTCGCTGGGAATGCGATCAAATTCACGAATGAAGGTGAAGTCAGTGTTCGTATTTCGGCGCCCGTTCCAGCCTTCTGGACGGTGGAAGTCCGCGATACCGGCGTGGGCATTCCTTTGGATGAACAGGAAAACATTTTTGAACCTTTCCGTCAAGTGAGCAACGCCATCACCCGCGAAAATCGCGGCTCAGGTTTGGGGCTTGCCATCGTCAAGCAATTGGTCGAATTGATGGGCGGCCAGATATCCCTACAAAGTGAATTGGGCAGGGGCAGCGTTTTTACGATTACCCTGCCGTTGATCAACGCCCCTGGAGAATAATCGCCATGCCAAACCAACCCTATGCCATTGTCATTGAAGATGATCCCAAGCTCGGAGTGATATTTCAAACCGCACTGCAGCACGCTGGATTTGATGTCGACCTCGATACGAATGGCGACAAATACCGCTCGTTTCTGGACCTGGCCGAACCTGCTCTTGTCATCCTCGACCTTCATCTCCCCTTTGCATTTGGCGGCGACATCCTCGAAGTGATCCGCGCTCGTTATTCGAACACGGTTGTCGCCATCGTTACCGCCGACTTGTACATGGCCAAGACCTTTACTGGAAGAGCCGAACATGTTCTCATCAAACCCGTCAGTGTTGCAAGCCTTTTGAAGCTTGCCGAATCAGTGAAAGGATAATCGTATGCCCAAACCCCTCGCCCTTGTCGTTGAAGACGACCCGCAACTCAATCAGATATTCACGCTTACCCTGTTCGAGTCCTTCGAAGTTGAGACCATTTCAGATGGCACTCAGGCACTCGAACGACTCACCGAAATTGTCCCTGACCTGGTTGTCCTGGATATCAACCTGCCCGGTGCTTCCGGAGCTGAAATACTGGAAGCGATCCGCGCCAACGCCCGTTTCGATTCCGTGAAGGTCATTTTGGCGACGGCGAGCACTCATCAGGCTAAGGAATTACAGGATAAGGCCGATATTGTCCTGTTGAAGCCGATCAGCCCCATACAGTTGCGTGACCTCGCCGAACGACTTAGCCGTGTAAAGTAAGTCGTTTCACCTGTTCTTTCCTCCATGGGTTTTGTAGTAGTAGATGGGGAAGGTCAATCAAAATAGATGTTCAGGTCTGAGCAATCGAATCGATTTCCGCAGTTGGGACAGCTGACCTTGCAGTTCTTTTCATGCATCTCGGTTCCACAGCGGTCACAGATCCAAATTCTCTTCTCATTCCACTCGATCTTGTGAAAAAGTGACGGGTTGAACTCTTGTATCTTATCCCTGCCCAGCGTGAAAACGATATTCATTACACCCTCAACGTCTCTTTTGAATTTTCCAACTTCGATTCCCCGGCAAACATCGGGCCAATCTTGTAGCCATTTCAAACTCCGCCCGTGGACCTTGACCGCTCCGTCGTAATTTCCACGGGTGATATGCAGGTACGCCACAGCGACCTGAAGAATGCCGCGATACAACTCGCGGATGGGTCCTGTTTCGTCACGCCAGGCATCCTCCAAAGCTTCGTGGGCTTCGAAGTACTTTCTTTGATTGAATAATCTCAGGCCATCGATGGCCTGAGGATGAAGCGGGGCTGAACAGGAATTTTCCATAAACAGTTCTGAAGTATGGTCGTGGGTGTGACTTTCGGATGGTAGAATTAAACCACAATGCAAAAGCGATTTGAAGACAGACGCTGGGGAATGGCCCTGGCATTTTTTGCGCTGATCTCGTTGGTTTTACTGGCTGGCGCGTTGCAAAATGCTGACTTTTTGCCTGCCCAGCCGATTGGCAGTTCGGAGAGTGAACGCATTAGCATCGACCTCTCCGGTCTCAAGGAAGCACTGGTTGATTCGGGAGAGATACCTCTGTGGAAACAACTCGTCTTTTTCGGGACGATCTTTCTCTTTCTTTCACTGCTTGCCTTGTTTCTTTCCCCTGAATTACGTAAAAAACTTTTTTTGATGCTCTTGCGGCTGCTTGCATCCGTGATTATGGTTTATTACCTGTTGAAGGTCAAGCCGGATATCCTCGCCGGGCTTTTGCAATTTGGTCAGATGGGGCAATCTTCCGGGCAGGTGGAGGATATCCCTCCGCCCGTCTTCGAGCCGCCGCAGGTATCCTCTGCCACATCCTTTTTGTTGACCATGGCATTTGTCGCGTTGATGGCTTTTTTGTTTTGGCTTATCAGCCGCTGGTGGGCAAGGCAAAAGGAACTGATCTCAAAAAGAAAACCGCTTGCGGAGATTGCGGCTATTGCACGCGCTTCCCTGAACGATCTCGCATCAGGTTCAAATTCGAACGACACTATTATTCAATGTTACGTACGCATGAGTAATGTGGTGGGGATGAAGCGCGGCTTGCACCGCCAATACGCCATGACCCCGGCTGAGTTTGCTTCATATCTTGAAGGTGCAGGCATTCCGCGCGAACCCATCTCCCGTTTGACTGGTTTGTTTGAATCTGTTCGCTATGGTGGGCATGTCTCAGGTCCGCGTGAGATCGATGAAGCCTCCGATTGCCTGAAATCCATCCTGCGCTATTGCGGAGAGGCTGCGTAGTGAAATATCGCCGCTGGCTGCTTGTCCTGTTGATCGTTTCGGCAATTGTCGTTTCGTTTATGCTGCAGGACGTGATCTATCAGACCGTTTTTGTTCCGCTGGCCTATCTTTGGTGGCTGTTTGGTTTGTATTATCATGCCGTGCCGCAATTGATCTTGTGGGTCTTGCTGGTTGTATTGGTTTTCATTTCATCCCTGAAATTGGTTCCCATCATTAATTTCTTCCCTGTAGTTGAAAAGAAAATTCCGAACACTTCGGTTGGGCCGGTGGAAAGCCTTTCCATATTACTTAACAAACCGACACGCGGTGTGTATTACAAGTGGATGATCGCGAATCGCCTGGGCAGACTGGCACGCGAAATGCTCGACCAGCGCGAAGGCCGCATATTCAAAGGATATTCAAGACTTCGCGGCAGGGATTGGGAGCCACCCGTTGAAGTGGATGCCTATCTGGAAACCGGGCTGAACGGCTCATTCGCTGATTACCCGAATTCATACTGGTGGGGTGATTCCAACCCAACGCCGCTGGATCTCGACCCGCAAAAAGCAATTGACTATCTTGAGAACGAGATGGAGATGAATCGTGACAGAAATCGTAAAAGCATCTGAACTTAGTAAACAAATAATTTCTGAAGTGGAGCGGGCCATTGTCGGCAAGCGCGGTCTGCTTGAAATGATCATGGCTTCCGTTTTGGCGGGCGGGCATGTTTTGCTCGAAGATTATCCCGGCCTTGGCAAAACCCTGATCGCGCGCAGTTTTGCGTCTGCGCTTGGTTTGGATTTCAAGCGTATTCAATTTACGCCCGATCTTTTGCCCGGTGATATTACCGGTGGCTATATTTTCAATCGGACCAAGAACAAATTCGAGTTACGTCAGGGACCCGTCTTTACCAACATCCTGCTTGCCGATGAAATTAATCGCGCCTCGCCCAAGACACAATCCGCTTTATTGGAAGCCATGCAGGAAGGTCAGGTGACGATGGAAGGCGAGAGTATGAAATTGCCCGACCCGTTCATTGTGCTGGCCACGCAAAACCCAATTGAATACGAAGGTACTTTCCCGCTGCCCGAAGCGCAGTTGGATCGTTTTATGTTGAAGCTTACGGTGGGGTACCCTGATCTCGCGGAGGAAAGGGAAATTCTCAAACGCCGCCGCGAACGCAAACAGGATGAACTTGCGCTCAAGCAGGTCATCAAGCCGAAGCAGCTTCTCGAAATGCGTGCCGCGCTCGAATCGGTGCATGTGGATTCTGATCTCGAAGGATATATCTCTGCGCTGGTGCATGCCACGCGTACCGACCGTCGTGTTGCGGTTGGCGCAAGCCCGCGCGGATCGCTGGCTTTTCTCAAGATGGCACGCGCCAGCGCAGTGCTGGCTGGCCGTGATTTCATTTTGCCCGATGATATCAAACGCTTTGCCGTGCCTGTGTTGAGTCATCGCTTGTTGCTTCAACCCGAATATTGGATGTCGCAGCAGGTCAACGGCGATGTCATTCGCGATGTGTTGAGCCATACCCCCGTGCCCGTCATTAAATAACTTGTATCGCTACGTTCTGCTTTCTGCGCTTGTTTACGGATTGCTGCTTGTGGGCTTGATCGCCTTGCAAGGCAGTTTTATTGCGCTTGCGATTCCCTTCATGCTTTTTCTTCTATATGGGTTTTGGAATGCGCCCGAAGATCTGAATATTCAAATACGGCGAACGCTTTCCTCCGACCGTGCTTCATCCGATGCAGAAGTCGTTGTGACTTTAACGGTCGTCAACAACGGAGCGGATATCGAGGAGCTTTTGTTGGATGACAAGATCTCTCCGCGCCTGACGTTGCGCAGCGGGTCGCCCCGACACCTGCTGAGGCTCGCGAAGAACAGTTCCTGCACCCTTAAATATACTGTCGCAGGTTCGCGCGGCTTTTATAACTTTGACCAGATCCACGTCACAGCTACGGAGCCGCTTGGGTTGATCCGCCGCGAGCAAACCATCCATGCCAGCCAGCAATTGATCATTTTTCCCGGTGTGAAAAAATTAAAAACAGTTGCCATTCATCCATTGCGGACCCGTGTATATGCAGGGACGATTCCCGGACGCATCGGCGGTACCGGGACGGAATTTTTTGGCGTGCGCGAATATCAATCGGGCGATTCGCCGCGTACGATCAATTGGCGTGCCAGCGCGCGGCATCCCGGTAGTTTGTTCTCGAATGAATATCAACAGGAACGTGTGGCCGACGTGGGCGTTGTATTGGACGCGCGCGCCAGTGCCAACGTCTTCCATTTGGATCAGTCGTTGTTTGAATATTCGGTTGCCGCTGCTGCTGGCCTTGCGGATGCATTTCTTGCGCAGGGCAACCGCGTTGGCTTGCTGGTCTATGGGTCGTATCTCGGCTGGACCATGCCCGGATATGGAAAGATTCAACGCGAGCGGATCATGCGCGCGTTGGCTGGGGCAGAAGTGGGTGTGAGTTCCGTCTTTTCAGGTTTACAACATTTATCTCCACATATGTTTCCGCCCGAATCGCAGATCGTGCTGGTTAGTTCCCTGGTGAACGATGACCTCGATGTTTTGATCCAATTGCGAGGCCGCGGATATCAAGTGATGGTTATCAGTCCAGACCCTGCGAGGTTTGAGCGCGGTCTTTTATCTGATCTGCCTAAAGTGGAGTTGGCCGAGCGCATCATTCGTATGGAGCGTAATTTGCTGTTGCGCCGCCTGGAACGGGCGGGGATTCAAGTCGTCGGGTGGGATGTGTCCATTCCGCTGGATCAGGCCATTGGTCCGTTTTTGACGCGGCCTCATCGTTCCGTTTTCAGGAGGTCGTCGTGACGGGGTTTGTTCTTGTAGCGAGTATCATATTAAGTGCAGGGTCACTGGCCTGGGTGTTTTTCGAAGCGGGCTTGAACGATTTCGGGCGTTGGATCCTGGCGTTTGGTGTGGCGTGGCTGGTGGCGCAGCGAATAGGTTGGAAGTGGGTTTCTTCGGTTGGGCTGGCTCTTGCGGTTTTTCTATCGGCTGCAGGCCTGTGGTTTGGACTCACCCCGGGCTGGATGTTCTCTGGTGCGATTTTCGCGCTCGTCGCCTGGGACCTGACCGATTTCCGCGAGCGCATGCGCTTTGTGGCCGCCGATGATAATGCGCGCGGAATGGAGCGCCGCCATTTGGCGCGTATCAGTTTGCTGGCGCTGGGCGGTATGGTGATTGCTTCGATCACGATGATTCTGCGGGTGAAATTTACGATCGAGTGGGGTGCATTGCTGGTGGTCGTGATATTGATCGGGCTGGGGCAATTGGTCAATTGGTTGAGAAAATAACCTCGCCCTGAGCGAAGTCGAAGCGTCTACTTTGAAATGGAAGCCAGCCAGCGCTCGGCTTCCCGCGGATGTTTGAAATGGATGATCGTTAGATGGGCATTTTGGGGTTGTACGAACAAAACGGGGTATTCGCGTTTCCTGCGCCAGTAGGTTTTGAACAGCCAATTGAAAAGCGAATCTTGCGACCAGATTTTCGCCTGCGTCCAGAAATCTTCCACGTTATCTGAAAACAATTTTTCTTTCATCACTACACGGCGAATTGTGCGGGTAAGCAATCGCCAGAAAACGATATGAAAGGGATAATCCAGCCAGATGATGGCTTGCGCCTTCGCCCAGACAATATCGCGCACGACGTGATAATTCCCTGCCACCACCCATGCCCTGGCACTAATCGCATTTTCAACACGCTCACGGAAGACTTCATCGGGCGCTTCCGCCCAGTTGGGTTCCCAGTGCAGATAATCAAGGTCAATAGTCTCTGCGCTGATTTTCTCTGCAAGAGCCTTTGCCAGCGTGGATTTGCCCGACGACGTGGTGCCGATTATCACTAGTCGGCTGTGGGGGAAATTGGTCGTTGATCGTTCCATGCCTGATTATTTTTTCACACCGTTTAGATAAATGCTGACAATTTCCTGAATTGTTCCAGCAGGAATTGGTTTTTCTCCACTGTGGGCGGGATAAAAATAAGGATACATGATTCCCAATAAAGACCAGGTTGCAATTTCAGCGTTGAGGGATTGAAACTCCCCGCGATCCATGCCTTCCTGCAAAATAGCGGTCAATTTTCCGATGAATTTTTCGTGATAGAGTTTGTCGAATTTTTTACGTGAGGCTGCACTTAGTTGTCCCATTTCCTGGCTGGCGAGGCGTGTGAGGGCGCGTTGCTCGGCAGGTTGCCTCAACACAGACTCAACGAATTGAGTGATCTGATCTGCACTCGATCCCGATTTTGCGCGAATGGCATCAATGGAAGACTCCATGTCATTCAGGTAGCTATTCAGGATGGCAAGGAAAAGCTCCTCTTTATCCTTGAAGTAATAATAGAGCGCAGCCTTCGAAACCCCAACCGCCTCTGAGATTTGGCGCATCGCCAGCCCATGATAGCCCTGTTGAATAAACATTCGCATGGCAACTGCCAGAATTTCTTCGCGCACACCGGTTTCAGAAATTGTCATGGGCTGATTGTAACCTCTACGGCCTTTATCTTTCAAAAAGGCCGTAGAGGTTAGTTAACCTATTCGGCGGCGGTAATAGCCTGATTACTTTTGAGCATGTTTTGTTCTTGTTGACGGTTTTTCAACCCCAACGTGAGCAAAACCATAAACCCGGCAATAACACCGATAACCATATAAGCGGCGCCATATCCTTTTACACCGCCGCCCATGGATGCCGCCACTGCACCGACCAGCGCACTGCTGGTCAATTGGCCGACACTTGTAAACAGTGCGATCAGTCCCTGCGCGGATGTGCGCTCGGCTGCCGAAGCTTCATTGAGCATGATGTAGCGCATCGGCGCACCCAACAGAGTGGAAAGTCCCAGCCCGACTACGGCCGCTGACGTAATAAAGCCCCATAACATGCTCGTCAGATTGCTGCTTAACATTCCCATGCCAATTGCAAGCAACAAGGTTCCGGAGAATACCATCACCTTGGAACCAAATTTATCCAGCAGGCGTCCTACGAGTGGAGAGCCGACTGCCATTGCAAGCACGACTGGCATCATCAGGTAACTGGCGTTATGTTCATTGATGATCATCGGCATGGAGGCTACTGCAAGCGCCGGGATGAAAACCATGCCCGATTCTCCCAGCCCTGCACCAGCTGATAGCATACTGGCAAGCACGGTCTGACGACTTTTGAAGAGATCAAGATTCAAGATGGGATCATCCGCCTTCTTTTCGATTTTAGGAAATACAAACAGCAGGATGATTCCGATCAACAGGAACGGCCATACATTTAGCGAAGCCAGGCTTCCGAAGAAATTTTGTGTGTCAATTTGATTGAGTCCATAGGTGGTGGATGCCAGCATTGCGCCCAATACCAGCATTCCACTCAGATCGAATGGGCGATTGGATGTTGAATGAGTGGTTGGGAGTAATTGCCAGCCCATGACGATGACGATCAAAGCGATGGGCAGATTGATGAGAAATAGCCATTGCCAGCTAGTAATCGTCAGGATAATGCCGCCCAGGATGGGGCCAACCAGGAAAGCCAGACCAAAGACCGCGCCGATCAGCCCCAAAGCGCCGCCGCGTTTCTCGGGCGGGAATGTATCGCCGATTACCGCACTGGCTACCGGGAAAATCCCGCCCGCGCCGAATCCTTGAAGGGCGCGCCCAGCCAGTAGCACAGCAAACAGGTTTGAGGGTGAGAGGGAGACGATCAGCGATCCAATGGCGAAGAGTATTACATCTAGAATATAAATGGATCGGCGGCCAAAGGTATCAGAGAGTTTCGCCATCAATGGCGTGCCGATCAAATTGAATAAAACATAAATCGTGAACGTCCATGTAAGTGCACGGTCTCCAATGCCGAAAAAATTTTGAATGGAGGGCAGGGCAGGCGCCACGATTGCAATATCAAGTGCGCCCATCAAAACGCCCAGGAAGAGTACAAGCAGTATTTTGTTGCGGGTTTTATCGTTCATTTTATCTCCTGAAATATTCGCGGAATTTTTGCTTACTGACCGCTCGGTAAGTTTATAATATCAAGCCGCTGCACGCCTGTCAAGTTATGATCCGTAAGAATTGTGTATGAAGCTGCCGAAATATTTTCCGCCCTGGTGTTTTTGGTAATGGCATGGGGTTTTGTGTTACGATTCGTTTGCAATAGAAAATCGAAAATCCAAATGAGGTTTCCATGTTTGATCTCCCCGATAATGAAATTCTCCCTCTCTCGAAAGAGCATGTCTTCTGGACGTGGTCTGCGCAAGCCAAAGTAAATCCCATTGCCATCAAAAAAGCCAAAGGTGTGTATTTCTGGGATGTGGATGATAAAAAGTATCTCGACTTTAACTCCATGACCATGTGCGTGAACATCGGCCATGGCAATGAGCGCGTCATCAAGGCCATGCAGGAGCAGGCTGCGGAATTGCCCTACGCCGCGCCAGGTATGACCACGAAGGTCCGTGCATTGGCGAGCAAGGCCGTGGCGGAGATCACTCCCAATGGCGCGTTGAGCAAGGTGCTTTTCACCCTCGGCGGCGCGGATGCAAATGAGAACGCGATCAAACTCGCGCGCGGATATACAAAGCGCCACAAAATTCTCACCCGCTATCGCTCGTATCATGGAGCATCTGCGGGTGCGATGGCCGCGACAGGCGACCCGCGCCGCGTGGCCTGGGAGCCGAATCTGATGACGGGCGTGGTGCATTTCCTTGATCCGTATCGCTATCGTTCCACTTTCCATCGCACCAATCCGAACATTTCGGAAGAAGAATTTACTCGCGATTATCTCAACCATCTCGAAGAGATCATCCTCTACGAAGGTCCAGAATCCATCGCCGCTATTTTGATGGAATCGGTGACAGGTACGAATGGAATCATCATTCCGCCGAATGGGTACATGCAGGGTGTCCGTGCCTTGTGCGATAAGTACGGCATCGTGATGATCTGCGACGAAGTCATGAGCGGATTTGGCCGCACAGGCAAAATGTTTGCCATCGAGCACTGGGATGTCGTTCCCGACATCATGACAATGGCAAAGGGGCTCACGTCCGCTTATGCGCCGCTTGGTGCAGTGGCGATGAAACCCGAGATTGCGGCGGCCTTCAACGAACATGCCTTCGAAAGCGGACTGACCTACACCTCGCATCCCATTTCGCTGGCGGCGGCGATTGCCAACATCGAAGTGATGAAACAGGACAGAATCGTCGAGCATGCCGCGGCAATGGGCGCATCCCTGCGTCGGATGCTTACCGATCTCGGCGAGGCGCATCCATCTGTGGGTGAGGTTCGCAATATCGGTTTGTTTGGAATTCTTGAGTTGGTGAAAGACCGCAGCACCAAAGAGCCGATGGCTCCGTGGAATGGGTCATCCCCTGAGATGGTCGCGTTGAGAAAATATTGCGCCGATCATGGGTTGTTCTTGTACACACACTGGCATACCGTATTGATCATTCCGCCGCTCATTATTACCGAGGAAGAATTGAAAGAAGGCATGGATATTTTAGACAAGGCTCTGGAAATTACAGATAAAGCTGTGAAATAAAAAAACAGGTCACGCCTCAAGCGTGACCTGTTGGTAATTCGATCGTAAATGTTGTTCCTTTGCCGATATCGCTTTCGGCTTCAATCGTCCCGCCGTGTGCGAGGACGATTTGTTTTGCAATGGCCAGCCCCAGCCCGCTGTGAACTCGGCCCGTGCGCGATTTGTCGCCGCGCCAGAATCGGTCAAAGATGAAGGGAAGATCTTCGGATGCAATTCCCTCGCCCGAATCTTTGACCGTGATCCGCACGCTTCTCGCTTCACCGACGCCTGATTCTGTTTTGAGAGAAATTGTCCCCCCTTTGGGTGTGTGACGGAGGGCGTTGGAAATGAGATTGGACAGCACCTGATTGAGTCTGTCATAGTCAGCGGTGATTTCCTGGTTTGGACTGGTGACACCTGCGGTCAGGTCAATGCCGAGGGAGGTGGCTTGGGCGGAAAAGCTTGCGGTGAGATCATGCATCAGGTCAGCGAGCAGGAAGCGGGTGGGGTGAAGCGGAAGTTGTCCCGCTTCGGCAAGTGAGAGGGTCTGCAAGTCGTTCACAAGGCGGGCGAGCAGTTTGGTCTCATCCAGCGTGTTGTTGATGTGTTCGGTTGTGGGTTCATACACGCCGTCAACAATGCCTTCGAGATTTCCCTGAATGATGTGTAACGGCGTGCGGAGTTCGTGGGCAATGTCTGAGGTCAGATTGCGGCGCTGCTGGTCGGCGCGTTCCAATTCGCTGACCATTTTATTGAAACGTTTGATCAACTCTTGAAACTGTGGTGAATTATCTTCAGGCACGCGCACAGAGAGATTGCCTTCAGCAACGGCGTCGATGGCGTTGAATATCTCGCCAAGGGGTTTGCCAAAGCGGGTATATAAACTGAAAATGGTGACAATCAAAAGGAAGATCACCACAAACGGAGCGCCGCACAAGAGCAGCCAAATATTCCTGACCCCTGAATATTCTGAAAAGATCAAATAAAGAATTGCGGCAGTGCCGCCTATAAAAAGCAGTATGAAGAAGAAAAAGAAAATCGCAAATGGAAAAAAGCGACGACGGCTGCTGCTCCAGCGGCGTTGAAAGCGATGCGGTGGATTTGGATGGGCTTCGTGATGATCAGACATGATAATGGGTCGAAGGCTGATTTAACTTTCAATAAAGCGATAGCCAACGCCGTAGACTGTTTCAATGGATGGGCTGTTTGATTCGGCTTCAAGTTTTTTGCGGAGATTTTTGATGTGTGAATCCACGCTGCGATCGATGCTGGAGGCGGCCCCGTGCAGGTCTTCGAGCAATTGCTCACGGGTGAGTGTCTGACCTGGCCGACTCGCGAGGATGAAAAGCAGTTTGAATTCGTTTGGCGTAAGTTTTACGGGTGCGCCGTTGAAGGTGACGGAATATTTCTCTGCGTCGATTTCAAGGCCGCCAATGCGAATCATGGCTGGCGGTTTGACCTCGCCTTTGGAGCGGCGAAGCAGGGCGCGCACACGGGCGACGAGCGCACGCGGCGAGAACGGCTTGGTGATGTAATCGTCCGCACCGATCTCAAGGCCAGTCACCTGGTCGACTTCTTCGGCAAGGGCGGTGAGCATGATGATGGGCACAGCGCTTTCGCGGCGTAGGATTTTGCAGACCTCACGCCCATCCATATTGGGGAGCATGAGGTCGAGGACGATGAGGTCTGGTTTTTCGCGACGGGCTGTTGCCAATGCGGACTGACCGTCGCCTGCTGTGAGGACGCGGTAGCCGTTCTTTTCAAGATAATCCCGCGCAATGCGGACGATCTTGGGTTCATCATCTACAACGAGGATGAGTTCTGGCATGGGGGGAGTATATCAAAGTTACAAGTTATAGGTTGTGGGTTATTTTTTCCAGATTTCCCATTTGCCTGTGCCGACGGTGGGCAAGTCTTCTGCGAGCCATTCAAACATTGAACCGTGATAGACTGCCACGTTTTCGTAGCCTGTCATCAGATGGGCCGTGGCGTTGACCGCTGCTGCAATCCCTCCGCCGCAGTAGGTGATAATGCGCTTGTTGTGAGTCACTTCCTGCAGGCGTGTGGCAATTTGGTCATCGGGCAGAAAGGCGTCCAGCTGCTGCATCAAATCCATGCTGGAGAGGGAGATCGAGCCTTTGATATGACGACCATCGTAACTTTCACGCGGCATGACGTTGACAACTGCGACCTCGGAAGATTTGAGCGCTTCGATTACTTCTTCCTTGTCGGCGTACATCCACTCTCGGAGTTGCGGCTGGAATATCGCGGGCGGATATTGACGCGCTTCATCCTCGATCTGTCCGCCTGCCTGCTTCCACGCAGAGAGACCACCATTGAGGATGCGGACTTTATCATGTCCCGCGTAACGCAGGAGCCACCACGCTCTCACCGCATAGGGCAGCATTCCGCAGGCATAGACGATCACTTCCGTTTCGTTGGAAATACCCAAAGCGCCGATCTGCCCGGCGAGTTTGTCTGCGGGGAGGATATTGGTGTAACGGTTCTGGCTTTCGGGCGCGGAGAAATCCTCGTGCTCGAAGAACGCCGCCCCGGGGATATGCCCCTGTAAGTAGCCGTCATCTGTGATGGTCGCATCGAAAATGCGGATGTTTGGGTCGCCGAATTTCTTCAATAACTCATCGGCTTCGATCAGAATCTCGTTTCGGTTCATGGTTGTGCCTCCGTTGGGTTTGTGTATGCACGGAATATATCAATGCTTTGTGGAGATAATGTGTAGGTCTTGGTGAGAGAATGTGGAAGTATGGATGAAAAAATAGAAAGAGGAAAGAAGATGGCTGTTCTTTCTTCTTTCCTCTTTCTATACTGACTACTTTTTGCTGCCCACTGACCTTTACTCGCTCTGTTTGTCTTCAGCGGGCTTTTCGCCTTCAGTAGGGGTTTCGCCGTGGGCGCGCTTGTGCCATTCATTGAACATGGACGGAGCACCGCCTTCCCAATCCTTGCCCCATGGACCGCGGTGGCCATGATGACCCCAGCCGCGGCGCATTCTGCCGAAGAACATCATCTTCATGAAACCGAAGAAGATGAAAAGGAAGAAGATGGAGCCGCATATCGCGCCGAACGGGAAGAAGCCGAAGTGGCCGTGCCCGTGCAGGCCGTAGCCATAAGGAGCGAAGCCGTGACTGTACACCATGGGCGGGGCAACCTGACCATTTTCAGCGGCTTGAGCAATGGCCGTTGCCACGACCGGAGCCTGCGAAATTCCCTGCGCCATGCCAGCTTTATAAGCGAATGCGCCTGCGCCGACGATGAGTCCCAGCATGATCAACATGCCAAGGACACGAAACAGAATAAATGGACCTTTTTTCATTTTTACCTCTTATAAATTGAATTGATTTGGTTTGTTCTTACGCCCCAAATGTATCAATCCATTGTGGAGGAATTATGGATGGGTGGGTGAGAGATTGTGGAGGCTGTGTAGGAGAAATATTAACTGGATGCGCGACGCACTTTATTGCTTATAGTTCTGCAACTTTTCGCTGGGGCGCGCATCTGATAAAATGCAGGTCGGTAATAGCAGGCCTGAAAGGGTCGTCTTGTATACGGTTGATAACAAATTTCAGGTGAAAATCACCTTAGGATAGGAAAACAGAAAATGACTGAGAAACACGTAAAGGTATTGGTATTGGGTTCGGGTCCGGCGGGGCTGTCTGCGGCGCTGTATGCGGCACGCGCAGAGCTGGAACCGATCGTTCTGACGGGGATGCAGTTGGGCGGCCAGGCCGCACTGACACATACCATCGAAAACTACCCTGGCTTTCCTGAAGGGGTCGGGGGAGCGCAGTTGGGTGAATTGTTCCAAAAACAGGCTGAGAATTTCGGTGCAAAGGTTGAATTCAACATGGCGCATGAGGTGGATCTCTCTCAGCGTCCCTTCACAGTAAAAACCGATGACGGTGATTACAAAGCCGAAACCCTCATTGTCACCACAGGCGCGAACCCGAATCATTTGGAAATTCCAGGCGAAGTGGAGTTGACCGGCCGCGGCGTTTCCTACTGCGCCACCTGTGATGGCTGGTTCTTCAAAGATAAAAGAGTCGTCATCGTTGGCGGCGGCGATAGCGCCTTTGAAGAGGCGCTCTTCATCACCCGCTACGCTTCATCGGTCACGCTCATTCACCGTCGCGAGGAATTCCGCGCGGGCGCAATTTTGCAGAACCGCGCCAAAGAACACCCCAAGATGAACTTCATTTTGGATACCGTCGTCACCGAAGTAGTCGGCACGGATAAGCTCACCGCCCTGAAGTTGAAGAACGTCAAGACGGGCCAAGAATCCACTTTTGAGACCGACGGCCTGTTCATTTTCATTGGTCACACGCCGAACTCGCAAATGTTCAAAGGTCAGCTCGAAATGAGCGACCTCGGTTATGTCCTCGTCAACGACAAGATGGAAACCAGTGTCGAGGGCGTATACGCAGCGGGTGAGATCGCCGACCCACATTTCAGACAGGTGATCACCTCTGCAGGCATGGGTGCCGCCGCCGCTATTCAGGCGACGAAATTCCTTGAGGAAAAGGAAACAGTTCACGGTTAAGGATGAGGCGATGAAAATCGCGTATCTCATCTGACGGGAAGTCTGGTCCTGTTCAAAGGCAGAATCCTACTGTTCAGATGTTTTCCCAAAAAAAGACTCGTGTAAGCGGGTCTTTTTTGTGCGTAAAAAATGTGACATTTTGTACTTTTGGCCTGTGATACTTTCGGATAGAATTAGTGAAAAATAGCGGCGTTTTCTGCCGACCAAATCCCATTGGAGGAACACATGAAGAAAATCTCAATTATCGGCGCAGGCAATACGGGCGCAACCGCCGCGCATTGGCTCGCCGAACGCGAACTTGCCGATGTCGTTTTGTTGGACGTGGTGGAGGGAATGCCGCAGGGCAAGAGCCTCGACATGCTGGAGGCCATGCCGATCATTGGTAAGGACACGCACGTGATCGGAACGAACGATTACGCCGATACAAAGAATTCAGACATCATCATCATCACGGCTGGTATTGCCCGCAAGCCCGGCATGAGCCGCGATGACCTCCTGAAGACCAATGCTGATATCGTCGGCAAGGCTGCCATGGAGACCCTCAAGCACTCCCCGAATGCCATCTTCATCGTTCTGACCAATCCGCTCGACACCATGGCCTACTTGACCATGAAGATGACTAAACTGCCGCGTGAACGTGTCATCGGACAGGCTGGCATTTTGGATTCGGCCCGCATGCGCGCCTTCGTTGCCATGGAAACTGGTGTGAGTGTGGAGAATATCAACTGCTACGTGCTGGGCGGCCACGGCGATGAAATGGTTCCCCTGACACGTCACTCCAACATCGCTGGTATTCCTTTGAAGGAATATCTGCCCGCCGACAAACTCGAAGCCATTGTCAATCGCACCCGTAAGGGCGGCGGCGAGATCGTGAATCTGCTCAAGACAGGTTCCGCTTACTATGCTCCCTCGATGGCCTGCGTACAAATGGCCGAAGCTATTTTGAAAGACAAGAAGTTGATCGTCCCCTGCGCCACCATGATGCAGGGTGAATACGGTTTGAACGACATGTACTTTGGCGTGCCCGTGGTGCTTGGCGCAGGCGGCATGGAAAGAGTCGTTGAATACCAATTCGACGCCGACGAAAAGGCCATGTTCGAGAAATCTGCGGCTTCAGTGAAGGAGACGCACGAAGCATTGAAGGGTTTGGTCACATTCTAATTTGATGGGGCACGGCAGCGCCGTGACCCTACCTTTGGAGGAACAAATGATTCTGCATGAAAAACTCTCTGCTCAACTGCCCGCATGGCGCGAGCGCATTAAGTCTCTTGCCAAGGAACATGCCGAAGTGGTCGTCGACCATGTCAACATCGGACAGATCGTGGGCGGGATGCGCGATATCAAGTCCCTGCTTTCCGATGTCTCTTTCGTTGACCCCGCGCATGGGATCATCTTCCGCGGTTTGACCATCCCTGAATTGTTGAAGGCCCTGCCCAAGGCGCGCGCCAGCAAAATGCCTTTGGTGGGCGGTCTGTATTATCTGTTGATGATCGGCGAAGTTCCGACCAAGGAACAGGCGCTCGAGGTGGAAGCCGAATGGGCCAAGCGCGCCATCGTCCCTGACTATGTGTACAAGATGCTCAAGACCATGCCGAAAGAGACTCACCCGATGACACTCTTCTCGCAGGCGGTCCTTGCGCTTCAGAATGGCTCAAATTTTGCGGCCAAATATCACAGCATGAAAAAGGATGTCTACTGGGAAGCCGCCCTCGAAGACAGCCTCGACCTGACCGCGAAACTCCCCGTCATTGCCGCGTATATTTACCGCATGAAATATTACGGCGAGACCTCCAAACCAAAATACAACCCCAAACTCGATTACGGCGCGAATTTCTCCAAGATGATGAAGGTCTCAGACAAGAAGGGTTACTCCGAACTCGCCCGTCTGTATTTCATTTTGCACAGCGACC
This sequence comes from Candidatus Villigracilis affinis, assembly GCA_016718275.1. Lineage (GTDB taxonomy): Bacteria > Chloroflexota > Anaerolineae > Anaerolineales > Villigracilaceae > Villigracilis > Villigracilis affinis. Next base: position 69,216 of record JADKEA010000008.1, on the reverse strand, counting down.
ATGAAGCTGGGAATGTCTCCGCCCACACGATGCACCTCGTCGGGTCCGCTCTCTCCGACCCGTACCTTTCCTTCTCCGCCTCGCTCAACGGTCTTGCTGGACCTTTGCATGGTCTAGCCAATCAAGAGTGTCTCGGCTGGTTGTTGGAAGTACACAAGAAATTCGGTGGCGTGCCCTCCCGCGATGACCTGTATAAATTCGCCTGGGATACGCTCAACGGCGGTCATGTCATCCCTGGTTACGGCCATGCGGTCTTGCGCGTGCCCGATCCACGCTACATGGCGCAGATGGAATTTGCCAAGAAGCGCTTCCCCGATGATGAATTATTGCGCCTCGCCGATCTCGTCTTTGATGTAGTGCCTGCCGTTCTTAAGGAGCAGGGCAAGGCGAAGAATCCCGCTCCGAATGTAGATGCGATCAGCGGCACCTTGCAGTATTACTATGGTGTGCGTGAATTTGATTTCTACACTGTGTTATTCGGTGTCGGCCGCGCGCTTGGCGTCACTGCCAATTATGTCTGGGCTCGTGCCCTCGGCATGCCGATCGAACGTCCGAAGTCGTTAACGACCAAGATGCTGGAAGATGTAGTGGCAAAAGCCGCCCAACCTGCAGCATAGCTTGTAAAAGATCAACTCCCGAACATGAGAATGTTCGGGAGTTTTTATTTATTTAGAAATTTGATGTTCCGAGTCCGCAACTTCGAATTTGACCAGCCGCACGATTCTGGCCTGTGCCCGCAAATACCACGGGACGATCTGTTTGGCGTGCTCCAAACTTTCCGCTTCCACGATGGCCCAGCCAGTATGCTCATTGTCTTTGCATCCCCATTCGAATTGATGTAAATATCCTGCCGCGTGAAGATCCTGAATGGCCTGATCGCATTTTTCAATCGGATGGGGCGATTCGATAATAAAACGTTCCATGGGTTTCTCCTTTACCAATAAGATAAAAAGATTATAGAACGTTTAAATGAAATTTTCAACCATAAAGTGGTTTCAGGTGAGACGATCAATCAGGAACGCGAAATCAAGAACATTTTCCTTGAGATAATCATATCTTCCACTAGCACCTGCGTGTCCTGCGCTGAAGTTTGTTTGGAGCAGGGCGAGGTTACCGTCATTTTTTTTATCTCGCAGCCGTGCGAGGAATTTGGCGGGCTCCCAATATGCCACGCGTGGATCATTGAAGCCCGTCGACAACAGCAGGTGCGGATATTCCACTTCCCGAAGATTGTCGTATGGAGAGTAGGACAGCATGTAGTCATACTCATCTTTGTTATCAGGGTTTCCCCATTGGTCATATTCGAGCGTGGTCAACGGGATGCTTGGGTCGCTCATGCTGGTGATCACATCCACGAATGGGACCTTGCAAACCACCGCCTTGAAAAGCTCAGGCCGCATGACCATGCTTGCGCCGACCAAAAGCCCACCCGCAGAACCGCCCGTGCTGGCAAGTTTTTCGGGGGAAGTAAATCCTTCCTGGATCAAATGCTCGGCGCAGGCGATGAAATCAGTGAACGAATTCTTTTTGTTGAACAGCCTGCCTTCGTCGTACCAGGAGCGTCCCATTTCGGAACCGCCACGTACGTGGGCAATTGCGAAGACAAATCCACGGTCGAGCAGACTGAACAGGCTGAGATTGAAAGCCGCATCGCTGGATGCGCCATAGGCGCCGTATCCATACAGGAGAGTTGGATTCTGACCGTCTTTTTTCAATCCCTTTTTGTAGGCCAGGGAAATCGGAATTTTGCGTCCGTCCGCTGCGGTAGCGTGGATATATTCCGTGGCGTATTGTGATTTGTCGTATCCACCTGGAACTTGGTATTCCTTTTTTAATTCCCATTCGCCGCTGTCCATGTGAAAATCCACTGTGGAGAAGGGTGTGGTCAGTGAGGAATAGCGCAGGCGTAACAGATTCGTGTGGAATTCGGGGTTGACATCAACGATGACCTCGTAGGTGGGGTCGGGGAACGAAACGTGGCGCACCTCGCTGTGACCGTCTGGTTTGCTGATTCTGAGTTGCTTGAGTCCGCCTTTTCTTTCATGGAGGACGATGTAATTTTCGAAGGCATCCACGTGTTCGAGCAGGGTATCTTCACGGTTTCCGATGATCTCCTGCCAGTTCTCTTTTTCTGTGGCGGTAACGGGTGTTTTCATTAATTTGAAGTTTTGTGAGTTCTCGTTCGTGACGATGTAGAACGAGTCGCCGAGGTGTGCCGCATAATATTCAAGCCCTGCCAGACGCGGTTGAAAAATCTGCAACTCCGCTTCTGGCTGGTCAGCAGGGAGAAATCGCATTTCATGCGACATCGTGTTGTAGTGATGTGTGAGGATGTATTTTTCGCTGCGCGATTTCAAGAGGGAAAGTGAGAAGGTGTCATCTTCCTCGAAATAGATCAGTGTATCTTTTGCGGGGTCTGTTCCCAATTTGTGGCGAAACAGCTGGCAGGCTCGATGGGAGGAATCAAGACCCAGGTAGAACAGGGTTTCGCTGTCATTTGCCCATTCCACGCCGATCTGAAAGTAGACGCTGCCATGTACCCCGCTCATCTGTTCGGGCAGGTCGATGTTGTTGACCAGGTCCTTGATGTGGATCGTATACATCTCTGAGCCTTCAAGGTCAACGGAATAGGCCAGCTTGGTTTGGTCAGGGCTGAGGTTGAAGGCGCTGACACTGCAAAACTCGTGACCCTCCGCCAGTATATTTTGATCGAGCAGAATTTCCTCGGCGGCGTTGGGGATGTCTTTTTTTCGGCAGAAGATGGGATATTGTTTGTTTGCTTCGGTGCGCGTGTAATACAAAAAGCCGCCGTTTTTTTCGGGGACACTGCTATCCACTTCGCGGATGCGGCCTTTCATTTCCTGAAAGAGTTTTTCGCGCAGCGGGTTCAGGTGTTGGAGGGTTTCTTCAAGGTAGTCGTTTTCTGACTGCAAATATTCTTTGACTTTTGGGTCTTCACGGTTGCGCATCCAATAGTATTCGTCGTTGCGGGTCAGGCCGTGTTGGATGAGTGCATGGTCTCGTTTTGGGGCGATTGGTGGCATGATGCTCCTGTTTTGCTTAACGATAATCTTTGGAGATTTCTTTCAGATTGATTAAGCTGCTGTCGAGGCGGACGTAGATGCCGTTTTCAAGTTTTGCATATTGAACGGTTCTGATCATGAAGTCGGCAAGTGGCGCGAAGTTATCTGCAATGAGGTCGGGACGAAGCTGGATGATGCTGTAGTTGTAGTCCCATTTGTTGTGGCCTGGGTAGAATTCGCCGTGGCCTTCGCCTTTGGCTACCACGGGGTCGTTGAGCCCGAGCAGGTCAATGGTGGTGCGCTGGGAGTAGTAGGGAATCTGCCCTGCGGCATGGACGGCGATCACAGCTTCGGGGGAGGTGGTTTCGGCGAGGAAGAGTCCCAGTTTGACGCGGCGGATATCGGCTTTGAGGAGGGGGGCGTTGTCAATGGCTTGAGTGAACCACGGTTCGCCGCTGATGATGAGCAGGACGATGACCGCGAGCGGAATGGCAGGATTCAGCTTCGGGGCGGCGACTGTCGATTGAGGCTGGGCAGTTTTCAGGTCGGTGAGGATGCGGTTCGTCATCCAACTGAAAAGGACGATGAGGGCGGGCATCCCCTGGGTGATGAAGCGGTTCGCGGCGTTCGTTTCGGGTTCGGCGTAATCGCCGCCGACATAAATGGAGTAGGCACATTGAGCGAGGAAGATGCCGAGCAGTAAGAGCGCTTCGCGGCTGCGCTGAAATTTATAGAAGAAGATGCCTGCCAGTGAAAATAAAAAGAGCGGAAGTGTATCGCGCGTGGCGAATTCGACGAAGACCAGCAGGCCGTGGCGGATGCGTTCGAGGGCGGTGAAGCCTGTCATTTTTTGGTAATAGGTGGCGGGGAGAAAGTCGCCGAAATATATCTTTTGAAAATAGAAAACAGTAAGTAAGGCAATGGCGGCAATTGCGATGGGAATAATGGCGTTGCGTTTGTTTTTGAGGAGCAAATAAAGCGCGATGGGTGCAATGGAAACGATCGCATCCACGCGGACAAGAATGGCCGCCGCAAATAGGATGCCGATGAAAACGGGTCTTTTTTCGGTGAGCGAGAAAAGAATGGCGAGGCTGATGAGCCAGGTCAGCAGGCCGACTTCCATGCCGCGCAGTGACCAGAAGACAAGCGGAAAATAAAACGCGGTGACGATGGCTGCAAGTGTGGATGTATATTTCGAATCGGGTTGGAGCGCTTCGGCGATTTTGGAAATCGTGTGGATATTTGCAAGCAAAATCACCAGCGAGGTGAGCATGACCGCGAGGGATATCTTCGAGGCGGGGAATGGGAAGAAGTGTAGAAAAGCGAGGTAGAGGGTCCAGCCGAGGTTGGTGAAACCTTCCACGGGCGGTTCGCCGATATTCCAAACCAGGCCGTGACCTTGCGCCAGATTGCGGGCGTAGCGCATGGAGATCATGGCGTCGTCCACGAGGGTGAAATAGCGCTCGCCTTTGATATCGAAGGAAGTGCCGATGATAAATATGAGGTAGAAAATGGCTGAAACGATGAGAATGGTTTTGAGCGGGGAATGCTTTTCCATGAGTTGTGGGATTATATCGCACGGGGGAGAAAGAAAAAGGCTGACGATGTTTCGTCAGCCTTTGAAAAGACAGCAGGAGCGCGGACTTGAGTCCGCGTTTGGGCAAGGGATTTTACCGAACTTGCGGAGCCAGCGCCGCCAATTCCGCGCGCAGTGAGTTGATGATGGCTACATTGCCGCTTTCATCGCCGTGTCTGGCGAATTGTTCTTTCTTGTGAGCCAGTTCGCCGCAAGCTTGATAGAAGCGTGAGGTTGTTCTGCCGCTTAAGCCTGCTGTGGTCGAGGTCCACGGGGAAAGCGCTCTTTGATAATGCCCCGCTGAAATCACGCCAGCAGAGACTTCTTCGTAAAGCTGCCTTCTTACGATGCTGCGTTCATGGTTGATCATCCAGATAATGAAGCCGAACATAATTATCCAGCCGATCCAATCTACAAAGGTGCCAGCGGCGAGGCCTTCGAGCCCGCCGATCAGCCCGCCAAAGGTGTTGTGGAAGGCGTGGGTTGTCACGGCCACACCATACCCAAGAAACGGCGCGATGAATTTGATCAATGGGTTTCTTTGCGTGCGTGAAAGGGCGAATCCGATCCCTGTGAACGAGGTGTAGAACGGATGCTGCCAGCCCACCAAGATCACGCGGATGAAAACAAGCAGGATCAAACCGCCCCAGCCGCCTTCCTGATAGCCATTGCGATAAATGTAGAGCGTGTTTTCCGTGGCGGCAAACCCAAGTGCAACGATGCCACCGTAGATAATGCCATCAAGAATGGTGTCGAATTCCTTGCGAAACAAGAAGAAAACGATTGCCACGGCGAGGCCTTTGAGAAACTCCTCAATGATGGGCGCAACAATGGAGGTCGTGCCAAAGTCCGCGGCGCCTTCGGAGCCTGTGAACATGAAAATGCCAATGCCAAAAGCCGTATTGAGAATATACGACCCGCCCGCCGCAATTACCACTCCCCAAAAAAAAGCCGCGCCGAGCAGGAGTTTGGGCTCCTTTTCGTAGCGGTCCAGCCAGTACACGAATGCTGCAAATAAAAACATTGGAACAAAACCAAAGAACAACGAAACGATCAGGGCCATTTGACTTCTCCTTATTCCTGAAAAATTAAGCGCGTTCTCTCCACGCGCGCATACTCAGGCTCGATTCCCAGCGCGGTCAACACTTCATCGGGGCGGCCTGTTGCGCCTTCGCGCGCGGTGAGTTTCATTTGCAGGGTGGATGTTTCCGTATCAACGGTCAGAACTTCGACGAGCGGACGCAAATCGTAGAATTTTCCGCGACGTTCACGCGGCAGCGATTCAGATTGGATCAATTCCTCGACCCTGCGCTTCAGATCGGACCCGTCAACTGGTTCTGTCAATTGGACATGATACTCCGCTGAGAGGACTTGTGTCTGCAAAGCGGGCGCGCGTTCGTCAACGCTTTCCACGTTCGTTACCTGAATATCGGTTGGCAGGTTGTCCTTCAACCGTAGTCTGATCTCTTCAACGGGAATCTCTTCGTTGAGACGCACATCCAGCATTTCGCAAAGCGAAGAAAAACCCAGCGGCAGGGCAGCGGCTAGGCTCATTTTGGGTTGCGGGTGAAATCCCTGGGAGTAAGCAATGGGCAACTCCGCGCGGCGCATGGCGCGCTCCCATAATCTGTGCAGGTCAAGATGACCCGTGTAGCGCAGTGCGCCTTGTTTGGTAAATGTGATGCGTATTCGCATGTTTAGTATGATTCCGGGGCAATGGATTGAAGCCAGTGATTGATCTCGATACTGGTTCGGCGGTAGGATTTATAAGTGTGCTCGGCTGTGCGGTGATAGAGATCATGGTCAAGGCACTGGTCATGGGTGAGCTTTTCGAACGCGGCGAGGATATTCCCATACGTGGCGATCTCCTGCTCCACGATGTCATCCACCCCGATATTCCTGTATTTGGACGCCACGCTGTAGCGGCTGTTTTCTTTTTCAAAGAGAGTTGATTCGTAGTCTGGGTAGCCGTTATCGCTCTCGAAATTTTCGAGCGAGCGATGAGAAACACTGGGCGAATACACATCCCCGTGCAGAATCTCGTTCAGGCGGTCTGCGATGAATTGCTCGCGGGCGAGTACATCCGCGAGCAGATCCTTGATCGATAGCTTTCCAGATACGCCCTTCGTAGTCATTCGGCGCGAAAAACCGACTCGGTTCAGGAGCAGTTCGAACTTGTCTCTTTCCTGTAAAAGGCGTGAAAGGAAAATAACCTTATTCATAATAGGCGATTTTATTAATCGCCCATGACAGGCAATTCAATATTGACCTTTGAAACGGGAGATTTTACGTCCGGGCATTTCCAGCCTTCGCCTGGATTTTCGCGGCGCAGGTTGGCGAATGTCGGCAGAATGCCGCAGGCAAAACAATTCAAACGACAGTCCACGCGGATCTGGCCTTCGAGTGATTGACGGAAATCCTGGAACAGGAAGTTCTTGCGCACAGCGGCGGTGATGTGTTCCCACGGGAAGACTTCATCCGTGCGGCGCTGGCGGTGTGTGTAAAACGCAGGGTCGAGTCCGTGCTCTTCGAAGGCGGGCAGCCAGGCTTCCTGCTTCTTGGCTTCATCCCAGGCATCGAATTTTGCGCCGTTCTTCCACGCCGTGTAAATGACTTCAGACATTCTTCGGTCACCGCGCGAAAGCCAGGCTTCGAGCAAAGAGTCTTCGGGTTTGGTCCAGCTCAATTTGATGCTTTTATCTTTCAAAAGTTGGCGTTTCAACAACGCCTGCTTTTCGAGAATATTCTCGCGTGTATCGCAGGCCACCCATTGGAACGGGGTCTGCGGTTTCGGCACGAAGGTGCTGACACCCGCATGCAGTTTCACTTTCCAGCCCGCCACCTTTCGGCCTTCGTCAATGACGCGCCTGCACAGGTCTACAATGGCTTGTACATCTTCCAGCGTTTCGCTCGGATGTCCGATCATGAAATACAGTTTGATCGTCGTCCAGCCGCGGCTGTAAATATCGCGGGTGGTGTTGAGGATCTCTTCGTCGGGAATGAACTTGTTGATAATGCGGCGCATCCGTTCGCTGGCGGCTTCGGGGGCGAGTGTAAACCCACCTGTGCGATGCTGTTTGAGTTTGTCCATCAGATCAACAGAAACAGATTCAATGCGCAGCGACGGCAAGTTGACGGACAGCTTGCGTCCTTCAAAGCGTTTGCTGATCGCATCCACCAGTTCGTTGATGTAGGTGTAGTCAGATGACGAGAGCGACATTAGCGCGAGTTCTTCAAACCCCGTAGAGCGGACCGCTGCATCGGCGGCATCCACCACCTCTTGAACGCTTCTTTCTCTAACGGGACGCGTGATCATACCCGCCTGACAGAATCTACACCCGCGGGTGCATCCCCGCATGATCTCCACCGAAACGCGATTGTGGATCACTTCAACATTCGGCACGATGAATTTGACGGGCGGCGGAAGTAGTTTGGCTACGATGCGTTTGTTTACCAATTTGGGCGCTTCAGGGATGGTAGGCAGGGTGTTCGCCACGGTCCCATCTTCAAGGTAGGTAGTTTCGTAGAATTTCGGCACATACACACCCGATATCTGAGCCAGTGCAACTAGTAATTCATCTCTCTTGTAATTCGGAGCGGATTTGAATTTCTGGATGGCATTGACCACATCATGTATCACTTCTTCGCCCTCGCCAATGACAAATGCGTCAATGAAGGCATGCATGGGCTCGGGGTTGGTGGCGGCATGTCCACCGGCGATGATGATGGGGTGGCTTTCATCTCGTTCGCTTGAGCGGACGGGAATGCCTGCGAGGTCGAGAATGTTGAGGGTATTTGTGTAGAGAGTCTCGTAGGGGAGAGTAAAGCCGATTAAGTCGAAGCAGGCTAGGGGTTGTTTTGATTCGAGGGTGTAGAGTGGAATCCCATGCTCGCGCATCAGCGCTTCCATATCCACCCAGGGTGCGTAGGCGCGTTCGGCCAGCGCATCCTCCCGCTGATTGATCTGGTCGTACAGGATCTTCAATCCAACATTTGATACGCCGATGTCGTAAATATCGGGAAAGACAAGGGCGACCTTTGTGCGGGCTGTTTCCCAATCTTTGACGGTGATGTTGAGCTCACCACCCACATACCGACCGGGTTTCTGTACCTTTAAAAGGATTCGGTCAAGTTTGATTTCGATTTGTTCTGGTTTCATCATGGGCGCGATTATAACAAAGAACGTCCGATTAAAAGGAAGCGGGCAGACTTTGCAAGTCCGCCCGCTTTTTTTGATAGGTGAGAAATTATGCGGTTTTGCGTGCCTGCATGGTTTCCCGTCCCCAGATCCATAGGGCGCCGAGGCCGAGGAGTACCACGATCAGGTTGAACAACCAGCCGACACCGGGAAGTGCAGTGAGCAGTGCAATGATGATCACTCCCAGCACGAGCGGCCATACCTTGCTTTCAGCCAGCGCAGGGTTGATGCGGGAGAGGATCAATTTGCCGCCCAGCCATGAAACGACGATCTTGGTAAGGAAGGCCGTGGCCAGCACGAAGCCGACGATCAGTGCGAAAATGGCGAGCAGACCAACTGTGACGATGGTGCCGCTTAGGCTGCCCAATGTCAGTGTGCCGAAGAGCGCAGCGCCAATGATCATCGCCACAACAATGATGAAGATGGCGAAGAAGAACACGGCGAAGGCCACGATGCCCCAGCCGAGGGACGCGCCTGCCTGTGATTGGACTTTTTCGGTAAGCGCTTTGATGAATGCGGGAGTGAGCCAGCCCAACACCAAACCGATAATAATCAGTGTGACGATGGTGCGGAAGAGGTTGAAGGTCCAATCCAGGAAGATTTCAGATTGGGTGGGAGGCACGACGACTTCTGCCGGGTCCACCACAGGCTCGGTGCGTATAACCTTCCCGCCTACTACATTCGCTGGAATTTCGATGTCGTTGAACTGGGTGTATTCGAGGTTGCCTTTGATCTTAGCGGTTTTAGCGATCGTAAAGCCAGGGGTGACGGTTGGCATGGAGAAAGGCACCTGCGGCATGAACATGGAAAATGGGGGAGCAGCCTCATCTGTGGGCTCGCCAACGTTCGCGATGACATCACCGCCAAACTCGCCGCGCAAATCCAGTGCGCCGAGGCCGAGCAGAGAATCGCCGGTGACATTTCCCGCCAATAGAGCTTGAGCAGCGCCTACAACGAGTTCCCCTGCGATGGAACTGCCTTCCTTGGTCTCGAAGCTTGCACTTCCGCCGACAACGTCCCCGCCAATGACTGCGGAACTGCCGATTTGGAGCGCAGCGCCTGCGATGCGAGCATCATCGGTAACCGTACCATTTACGACGATGCTTTGACCAGCGGCGATCAAATCGCCTTCCACGGTGCCATTGATGGTGATGGTTGTGCCAAAGACAACCAGGTCGCCTTTAACTGTCCCCTCCAATACGAATGTTTCAGCGGTGACATACACATCGTCTGCGATGATTTCATCTTTTTCGATGACGACATTGTTGCCAGCGCGGCCATCAAACGCCTGCGCAGGTGTGGCAAACGCAAGAGCGAGGATGGCGATTAAGGAAAAAATGGAAAAAAATTTATGAATGGTTTTCATTGGGATCTCCTTTGAATAAAAACTTCCCGATGTAGATATACGCGTTCATCATCGGGAAGTTGTATTCAGTTTATTCGGTTCTTTGGAGGGTTATTTTCGTCCTGAAACGGCGGGTGATCCCTTCTTTGAGCAGTTTCGCCGCATCTGCATGACCAGCTTCGAGGGCCATGTCGAGGGGAAGTTTCCCATCCTTGCTACGGATCGTCAGGTCGGCGCCGTTGAAAAGGAGAGAGCGGATCATGCCTACATCTCCATTTTTTGCAGCAGCGTGAAGGGGCGTGTAGCCACCTTGCTCGCGTGAATTTGGATCAGCGCGATGGTTGAGAAGCAGGATAACGAGGTCAAGATGTCCGGCTGCGGCTGCAGATTGGATAGGGGTGGCCTTTAGTGGGTTTTTGGATGGGGAGTTGACGGAGGCGCCAGCTTTGATCAGATATTCTGCGGTTTCGCGGTGACCGAAAAAACAGGCCAGTCCAAGCGGCTGAAATCCGTCTTCGGTATATGCGTTGACGAGCATTGGGTCACGAGCGAGATGGCGTACGACCTGGGTTGTTCTGCCGACAGCTGAGGCTTCAAAAATATTCAGGCTCCCTGTTTTTTCTGTCAGAAAATCCACGATCGCGGGTTCACGGTGGTAAAGGGCAACCATGACCGGGCTAAGGCCATTTTCTTTTTCGTAGATCAGATCCGGGTTTGATGAAAGGAGGCGTTGTACTACTTCGAGGTAGCCACGTTTGATAACGTCAAAAAATTCCTTGTTCATTTGATGACGATTCCCTTTTCCTTTTGAATTTTTACCCGCGTAGTGGATAATTTAATGACCGATTATAAATCTGATGGATTGCGGATGTCCTTTCAATCCTGTTAGCCTTTAAGCTCGGATTATCGGAGGAAGAACTCAGCAATTTTCAAGGCGATCCGCGGATCATTGGGATAGTCGTAGTCGCGGTTGAGCAAAACGATGACTGAGAGATGGCGTCCGGGGAAACGGACATAGTCGGAGTTAAATCCCAGCCATGCACCGGAATGTGCCACGTAACTTTCGCCGTTCCATTCCTCCAGTTCCCAACCGAAGCCGTATGGTTCTGTGCTTCCATCATTTAGTATGGCGGGTTGGAAGGCTTCATTTAGCGTAGCTTGCGAAACGAATTTCCCGGTATAGAGGGCTTCATCATAAAGGGCCATGTCGGCGGTTGTGGAATAAATGGAGCCCGAACCATAGAGATTATCAAGATTGTCGTAGGGATAGGCTTCAGGTGTGCCGCTTTCGCCCGTGTAGCTCATCGCCACGAGTGGATCAGCACGGCGTTTATCGTTTGGAAGCGAGAAGGTGTGCGACATGCCGGCAGGGTCAAAGATGCGGGATTGCATAAACTGGGGGAAGGTTTCGCCAGAGACTCGCTCAATGACCACGGCAAGCAGGTCATAGCCGGGGTTGCTATATTCGAAATAATCACCAGGGGTTGAAGGTAGTTCCGTCATTTCTGAGAGCACGGCGACCAGATCTTCGTTCGTCGGGGTGTCTGAGCGGGCGTAGAGGGCATCCATTATATTGCCGTCATAATCGGGCAAGCCTGATGTATGATGGAGAAGATGGCGGAGAGTGAAGTCTTCGCCGAAATGTGTGACTTCAGGGACGTAGTTCCCCACGGGATCATCGAGATTCAAATTTCCCTCTTCGACTAGCATCAGGATACCAAGGGCAGTCATTTGTTTGCCGACAGACGCAAGATGGAAGATATGGTCAGTGGTGAGCGGTATGTCCTCTTCAAGGTTTGCCAGCCCATATGCGGCTTGATGCAAAATCTTTCCATTTTGGATGACGATCACGGCGCCGCCTGGAGTATCCTCGCTGACGAATTCTGCGAAGAAATCATCCACTTGTTGGTTGGGGGGATTGATGTTGGGCTCAAGTGACATGGGAACTTCCGTTTCCGCCATGCCGCAAGCAGTCAGCACAAGGAGGATGCAGGCGAGTATTATTTTGCGCGCTTTCATGACTGTTTCGTGAGAACGGTCATGGCTGTGGGTTGATCCCAGTACCAGTTTAGAATTTCGACGAACCAGCCGCACAGGGTTTGTTTTTCATTTTCCAGCACAGACCGTAATTCGTCCATGCTGTGATAGCGGATTTCGGCGATTTCAACGGGGTCGAATCTCACGCTTGCAGGATCCACGATGCCTTTGTAGAGGATGCTGATTTCATTATCATTGGGGCCGTAATTCATTCTGAATTTGACGAGAGGGGTGAGCTCTTGCACGGTAACGCCCATTTCCTCTTTCAAGCCGCGAATGGCTGCATCAAGATAGCTCTCGCCTGCTTTGACATGCTCGGACACGGAGCAATCCAACAGGGATGGGGACGAGGTGCGGTCGGCGCTGCGTTTTTGAATGAGCATTTTTCCGTCGCTGGTGAATAGGAAGACGTGCACGCCGCGATGCTGAAGTCCCTGCTGGTGGACGGTGGAGCGCATTTCCTGTCCTATGGTAATGTCGTCGTTATTTACGATATCAAGTAATTCATCCATGATTTTTCCTGTGACAAGTTAAATGGAAAGCCAAAGGCAATTGACCGTCTGGCAGCCTGTTCAATATGATTTTACGCGGACATTTGATTTTTAGTACTAACATGAGATGCCTTTATTCTCTTCTTGAGAGTTAGGAGAAAATGGTTTCCGGGTCTGCTGCGATATTAAAACATAGAAACAACCCTGGAGGGATGATGTGCATGATCAATCTATTTTGTGTTGTAACTAGCTGCCACGCCAGATCGTTTGGAGTAATAACATAAATGGCATAGTATCCGAGCAACTGCAAAATAAGCAGTGTCGCGACTGTATAGATGCCTTGTTTGGAGCTGTGGTTAGGATGACTTTGCATGATCACTGTGTAGATCGTGAACACTATGACATGAGCGTCAAGGATAACCGTGGAGAGTGATTTTAGGATAACCCAGTATCGGGAGACATCTTTGACTTTTTCGATAAGAGAGTTGCCGCTGTTTATCAAATCGTTGGGCGGAGTCATGGATTTAAAGTAGAGGATAATGGCTAATGGGATCGCCATGCCTGCTAGATAATATAAAAAGGGAAGAGACATCTTTTTGGGAGACACGATGATCACTGCAATTGGACTTATTGCCATGAAAAGCAGCCCCTCGTTCTTTGTCCATCCTGCCAGGCCTGCCATGAATCCGGAAAGGACCAGTAAGGTACTGTTTCGATTCAATGAAAACAAATACATTAATACAACGGACGCGAAAATAAAGAACATTAATGGAATGTCAGCGGTCAAATTTGTGCCGTTCAGGATAAATCCTGAGCTTGCCATCAACACCACTGAAGCAAGGCTTGCCTGCCCGATGGTTCGTGTAACGGCCAATGAACTGAACATCAATAGGATGATGGCAAAAGTAAATAAGGCTGATTGTGCCATCGGCACCTTTAATGTCTCGCCTCCCAAGGTCTCCCACCCCCAGGCTACATTTAATGGAACGAGCAAAGGGTAATCTGCATGGCCGAGTGCTGCTATATCCGGAGATAGTGTGGCCTGCCAATTTTCGGGATCCCGATATATGAAGCGGGCGGCGCGATTCCAAATGCTCCATGCGTCGTATTCGCCTTGCGGACGAGAGATGATGATATTGGCAAAGATCAGGGTTGATATAACGAAGGCAATTAGCGCCGTGCATGCCAAACCCCATTGCAGGCCGGAAAGCCTGGGAAGGTAAACCCCGTTCCATTTTTGATTTCGCTCTCGTATGGCTGTAGATATCAATAAAATGGTCGCCAGGATGATTTGGATCCCCATTATGCTGATGCGCCCCGGTGCAACTTGTAATATTAGAAAATACAGGATCGAACTAATGCCCAAGCCCAACCCGACTCCCAGGGATAATTTTAGAAGCAATGTCAGTGGATGCCTTTCAGGCCACACTAAATGAATTGTCAAAATGCCTAAAAGTATGGATGGTATGAAAATGAAAAAACTGGAAATTGTCATGGAGCCTCCAGCCTGTGTAAAACGTGCACTTTCCCCTCTACGTCTATGATCTTATATTGCCCTGTGTATGTTTTTGCCCAAATCGCCAAATCTTTGTTGCTGAGTACCACCACATTCCACTCTGCCACAATCCCCTTTTTTACGATCAGTGGAGCCAGTGCGTATTGTGTCAGGAAAAATTCTGTTTCAATGTCCCACAATCCATATTCTGCGCCAGGGACATCCTGTTCTGAGATGTATCCAACCACGCCGCGCTTTATTGGCAAGGAATCTCTTACCAGTGCCATTTGCGCTTCCCAGCAATCAAGAGCGTATGCGCCTCTATCTGCAATATTGGTGGATGCTACCCAGTCTTGCCCAACAAAGAAAACGTTGATCAATAACAGCAATACCACCAGGGATTTCTTGATATTTGCCAGCATTGCCTACTCCATTTATACGACCCCTACCTTCTACTAGTTTCGTTTATTCACTTGACTTTTCTTGAAAGAGGACGTGATGCGATTCATCACGTCCTCTTTATATCAATATTATCCGAACAACTCAATTATCTGTTTCACATGTACAACGCCGTCGAAGTCTTTGATGCCGCCTTTGCGCATCGTTGCCTTTTCGCCGTTGGGGTCGCCGAGGCAGGAGACGATCACGTCGCCCGCTTCCACGTCTTCCTTTTCGGTGTAGCTGTTGGTGGTGACGATGGTTTTCAAGCCAGCGGCCTTGGCTGCCTTGACGCCGTTCTTGGAATCTTCCACAACGAAGGCTTCATCGGTTTTCAGGCCGAGCTTGGCGAGGCCAAGGTTGTAGATCTCTGGGTCTGGTTTTTTCTTTTCGACCACGTCGCCAGCGAGTACGATTTCGAACTTGATGTCCGAAAGGACGCGTTCGGTGATCGCCTTAGCGGCCTGTTCATTGGATGTGGTGCAGACGCCGATCTTGATGCCTGCTTCCATGAGTTCCTTCATGAAGCGGTGAATGCCGGGGCGCAAGGGTAATTTGCCTGTCTCGATCAGTTCAACGAACAGGGCAGTCTTGCGTTTGTGCATTTCCTTGACGAGATTATCGATTTCTTCCTCGGTCAGCGGTTTGGAAAACCCCTTGGTCTTCCAGTGGTGTTTCATGCGTTCCTTGCCGCCTGCGATCTGGAGCAGTTCGTGGTAATACTCCACGCTCCACTCGTCGGTGAAACCGAATTCCTTGAAAGTCATGTTGAATGACACGCGATGACCGTCACGTTCGGTGTCGATGATCACACCGTCCTGGTCGAAGAACACAGCTTTAATTTTTGACATGATTTCCTCCAGTCAAAAAACCTAAAGGTCTTTACGACCTTTAGGGTTTACTTGGATCGATCTATTTCTTCATCCCAAAGAATTCAAGTACGGTATCTACGAAGAGCTTGTTCTCTTCGGCTGTACCGACAGTGACGCGGAACCAGCCGTCGCTGCCGTATTTCTTGCTCTCACCGCGCAGGATGATGCCGCGGGTTTCAGCAAAGGCTAAAACTTCCTTGCCTGTCTTGCCTGTTTCGCCGCAGTCAAAGAGAATGTAGTTGGCCTTGGAAGGCATCACGTAGAAGCCGGGGATCACGCTCAAGGACTCGGTGATGAAATCCACAGCATCGTTGTTGAACTTGACACGTTCGGCGAGGCCTTCAGTATCTTCAAAGGCGGCGAGGGCGGCCCACATGGGGATGGTGCCCACGTTCCACGGAAGGAGGGAGCCAGCGATCTGGTCAATGACTTCTTTGTCCGCGATGGTGTATCCGAAGCGCATGCCCGCGAGGCCATAGGCCTTGGAGAGTGTACGGGTGATGAGCACGTTCTTATACTTCTTGGTCAACTGCACCTGAGACATGCCCAAACCAGCGTATTCAACGTAGGCTTCATCGATCACGAATGGAATACCTGTTTCCGCAATGGTGATGAAGTGCTTGGCATCCATGAAGTTGCCGGTAGGGTTGTTCGGGTTGGCAACCACGATGATCTTGGTCTTGTCAGTGATGGCGGCTATGATCGCATCGGGATCGTAGTGCATCAAATGATCCTTGTAAATCATCGGCACAGACACCATCTTTGCACCGAGCAATGTTCCGCGCAGACCGTAAATGCCGAAGCAGGGGGTGTGCTGGATGACTTCCTCGCCAGGTTGGAGGAACATGCGGAAGATGTTGTCGTACACTTCGCTGGAACCGTTGCCAATCATCACGTTGCCGGGACCATCGACATTATTCATTTCGGCGATCTTGCTGCGGACGACCAAACCTTGATCGGGATAGCGGTTCGCCATCTTGGCGTACTTGACCATCGCTTCCAGCACCTTGTCAGATGGGGGCAGCGGATTTTCATTGGACATCATGCGGTGCAATGACGGATCACGCCACGCCTTTTCGATGTGATCCGAAATGTACATCGGGATGCCCTTAACCCACGGGGCGTAATATTCTTCGATTTTTTTCATGCTTTATAACTCCTGATTTATTTAAGATAATCTTCATAGACTAGTGATTAGGCATAGTGTAATTCCTAATCACTAATCCCTGATTTACAAATTACGCTTTGCCTTCACAGCCTAGTTTATCCATCCAGTGCATTACGGCCTTGCGGGTCGCATCGCGGACGAAGACATCCAGCTTGCCGGGGTCATATTCATCGCGGTGGGCGCTAAGGTATTCCCATTTGGCATCGAGCAGGGTGTGCTTCAACTCGGTGGAGACGTTGAATTTCGCGCCGCCAGCCGCCAGCAATTTGGCAACATAATCATCGGGCAGGCCTGTTCCGCCGTGGACAACAAGCGGGGTCTTGATGCCGTTGCTGTTCAACATCTTGTGGATGATGGCCATGCGCTCGAAGTCGATTTTCGGATTCTTGGTCTTGTACACGCCGTGTGCCGTGCCGATGGCGGGGGCGAAGATATCCACGCCGGTGCGCTCAACGAATTCAACGGATTGTTCGGGGTTGGCAAGCTGCGCTTCATCTTCCGCAACCTTGATCTGGTCTTCCACACCGCCTACGGTTCCCAATTCGCCTTCGACGGAAATGCCACCAATGGCGTGGCAGTAATCCACCACTTCCTTGGTCTGGCGGATGTTCTCATCATAAGACTGCTTGGAAGCGTCGATCATAATGTTGGTATAGCCAGCATCCGCGCACTTCTTGCAGTAGTCGATGCTGGTGGAGTGGTCGAGGTGCAGGCACACCGGCACAGGGGCAGACTCAGCCAGCGTACGATAGATGTTCACCATCATTTGAGTACCCAGAAATTGCGAGGGCTTGACGGAGGTCTGAACAATGACGGGGGCTTTCTTCTCGATCGCCGCATCGATCACCGCTTCGAACTGGAGTAAGTCGGTGACATTGAACGCGCCCACGGCCCATCCCTCTTTCGCCGCTGGGATCATAATTTCTTTTGCATTTACGATAGACATGGTTTTCTCCTTGCTTTATTTTTCTTTTTTAGAATAGTCGAGCTTTTACAAACAGGATGATTTGTGAAGGACGAGTTTTTTCATCCGTCATCTTTCATCCTTATTTTTTCTTAGCCACATCCTTCAACCACTGTTCCCAGCGGAAGTCGGTCACGTGTTGGCGGAAGCGCCCAAACCACAGATCGGCATAACCCTGGAAATCCTCCTCCAGTTTCGAAATGCCTGTTTGTGTGGTGCCCCACATTGCCTCATGCAATTCAGACATCGGCCACATTAGGCGCAGGCGGGCGTAATTTTTGTCTGTGATCTCGCCGAAATATTCATACAGGAACAGGTCCACTTGGTCTTCATTCAAACGGTGATGATGGCTGAAATTGCCGAGGTCAAAGAAGATGTCTCCCATACCCGCATATTCCCAGTCCAGCAGTCGGATCTCGCCGATATCGCCAGGCACATCCTCATCAAGCCAGTTCAAATTAAGCAGGTCATTATGGCAGGGAGTTGGCACGTATGGGTCTTTTTCCAAAGCCTTTTTTACCTCATTCATCTTTTGCATGATGAAATCCCAATCGTGCGGGAATCTGGCGTTGTTGGATTTGGATACCTTCTTCAACATCTCCACGCGCTTGAATACGTTGAATTCGCCTTTTAATTTCGGCGCGCGGCGGTGAAACAATCGAATCTTCTTTGCGATGCGCGCCAGATAATCGGGTTTGACAATATCCTCCGGCATGATGCGTTTGCCGTTGCTAAAGCGTGTAACGATGTATCCCTCAGGTTCAATGAAGAAAACCACCTCGGGGGCGATGCCTAGTTCACCAGCGGCCTTGTTCGCCGCATATTCAACATCACGTTTGATCCCCAGTTGATCGGTTCCCTCACCCGCGAGACGAATTACATAAGACCTTCCATCTGCGTCGATCCTGAAATTTAGATTCGTGATCCCGCCGCTTAACGGAGTCTTCTTGATGTTCTTCGAATCTGCCAAAAACGGTACTTTTGCGATGGCCTTGTCAATTGCTAGAGTCATTGTCATGAAATCCTTCCTTTGGTTGGTTTTGGATTTTTTACCAGGGCTGGGGGAATTTTTTTGAATTCCCTTTGCCTCGGATGATGCAACGCTTCATTTCTTAACTCATGCCTGGTTCTGTTTACTGACGAACTCTCTCGGCCTTGGGATCCCATAACACAGCCTGCGCCACCTCCGCGCTGACCTGCTCGCCGAAACATTCCACGCTCAATTTTGTTCCAGCCTTGGCGAATTCCATTGGCAGATATGCATACGCAATGGATTTGTTGATCGAATACCCGAATCCGCCTGAAGCCACCCAGCCGACCAGCTTATCGCCAACACGGATTGGCTCCTTGCCGATGACGATCGTGCGGTCATCGTCGAGGGTGATCGTGCAAAGTTTGCGTTTGATCCCTTCCGCCTTTTGCTTGACTAAAGCATCCTTGCCGATGAAATTCTCCTTGTCGAGCTTCACCGCGAAACCGAGGCCTGCTTCGTAAGGAGTGTAATCGGGGGAAATCTCACCGCTCCAATAACGATAACCCTTTTCAAGACGCAACGTGTCAATGGCTTTGTATCCGCCAGCAACCATGCCTTCGCTTTGACCCGCTTCCCAGAGCGTATCCCACAATCGCAGACCGTATTCAGAGGCGCAGTAAAATTCCCAGCCCAGCTCGCCTACATAAGTCACGCGCGAAGCGAGGACTGGCACATCACCGACGTTGATGCGCTTCGAAGTCATGTACGGGAAGCCTGCATTCGAAACATCCTCCGTTGTGACCTTCTCCAAAATTGTGCGCGCTTTCGGTCCCCACATGCCAATACAAACCATCGAAGAGCCGACATCTTCCAAAGTTACACTGCCGTCCTCGGGCATTTGCAGCGAGAGCCACGACATATCGTGCTGGCCGAACGCTGTGCCTGTCACAATGAAGAAGCGGTCTTCCGCAAGGCGAGTGACTGTGAAATCGCATTCGATTCCGCCGCGCTTGTTGAGACACTGGGTATAAACCAGATTACCGACAGGCACATCGATCTGGTTGGAGCAAACATAATTGAGGAACTTCAATGCACCGGGTCCGCGAACCTCAAATTTATTGAAGGAGGTTTCATCAAAGAGGCCTGCATTTTCGCGTGTCATCAAATGTTCGTGGCCGATTGCACGGCTCCAGTTGTGGCGCATCCAACCCTTCGGCTCGTGACCGTGCGTGGCTTTTTCTTCGTAGATGCGATACCAGTTCGGGCGTTCCCAGCCCATCTTCTCGCCGAAGGAACAGCCGAGATCGCGCAGACGGAAGTAGGTGGGGGAGGTACGCACATTGCGGCGTGAGATTCTTTCCTCGCCTGGATAGTGGATGTCGTAATACTGGGTATAGGTTTCGAAGGTGCGGGCTGCCACATAATCAAGATTATTGTAGTTCGGACCAAAGCGGCGCACATCAAGACGCCACATATCCCACTCGGGATTCCCATCCACGATCCATTCGGCCATGACCTTGCCAATGCCGCCTGCGCCTGCGAGTCCATGCGCGCAGAAAGCGCACGCCACCCAGAAGCCCTTGACGGATGTCGGGCCGAGCAAAAATTCACCATCGGGCGTGAAGCCTTCGGGGCCGTTCAATAGCATCTTCACTTCTGCTGTTTCCACCGCAGGCACACGGCGGATGGAATTTTCCATCAACGGTGTGAAGCGCTCCCAATCGGGCGGGAGCAATTGGAATTTGAAATCCTTCGGAATGCCGTTCATGCCAAAGGTTGCGGGCTGACGTTCGTACCCGCCTGTAACCAATCCGCCGACCTCTTCGCGCCAATAGACCAGCAAATCAGGATCGCGCAGGTTGGGGAATGTGTTGGTTACGCCTTCGATGGGCTTGGTCATAATGTACAAATGCGCCATTGGAAGCACTGGCAGACTCAACCCGACCATTTTACCGATCTCGCGTCCCCACATACCCGAGGCATTGACCACCACCTCGGTTTTGATCGTACCCTTGTCAGTGACGACCTCGTGCACGCGTCCGTTCTTAACGTTGATCGCAGTGACAGTGGTGTTGGTAAAGATCTTTGCTCCGCGATTCTTCGCGCCAATGGCGAGGGCATTGGTCAACCCGGTTGGGTCAATGCTGCCATCGTTGGGTGTGTAGGCCGCGCCAACAACACCGGTGATATCCATCAGCGGGAACATGTTCTGTGCTTCTTTCGGGGAGATCAATTCCATCGGTACGCCGAAGGAACGGGCCATGCCGACCAGGCGCTTGTTCTCTTCCATGCGTTCGGCTGAGGATGCAAGACGAATACCGCCAACTTCGCGCCACGAGGTATCCTGGCCCGTTTCGGCTTTGAGGCTGCGATACAAGTCTGTGCTGTAGTGCATCATACGGGTGAGGTTGGCATCTGAGCGCATCTGGCCGACGAGCCCCGCCGAATGCCATGTGGAGCCTGATGTCAGTTCGTGCTTTTCAATGATGACGACATCCTTCCATCCTAACTTCGTGAGGTGATAGGCAATGCTTGCGCCGCCCACGCCTCCGCCGATGATAACGACCTGTGCCTGTGTTGGAAAATCGGACATACTTTTCTCCTTGAAATGAGTAAGTCACGCTTCTAGCGTGACCTACAAAGTTATTTCTGCCAAACCGAATTGGGGTTCGCCATTTCTGCAACAATATCAAATGTGGAGATCGCACCGAGAGGGAATGCGTCGGGGTCATCCTTGTCGATCACGACCAGACGGTGGTGATGGTTTTGGATCATCATGTTGGCCGCATCGCGCAAACTGGCGTGAATGTCGATGGTCAATGCGGGGTGCATTACATCGCGGACGACCAGCTTTTCATCCAGGCCGTCTTTGACGAAACGCAGCAGATCGTGCCCGCTGACGACGCCGAGGATCTTGCCCTTGGCATCCACCACCAATACGGAACGCCACCCGGCGGATGTCATGGCGCGTGCGGCAGAGGCCACAGGGGTCTTGCCGCGGCAAACCAGAATTGCATCCGACATGACATCGGCGACCGTGTCTCGCTTTGACTTGACATTGTCGGCGATGCTGGCGACGAAATCTGAAAGGGAGAGTATGCCAACGGGTTTTTCGTTCTCAATTACCAGGAAGCGTGAAACGCCTTTTTTCATAAACTGGTCAACTGCTTCAGGGAGGGGAGTGTTTGAGGGGATGGTATCCACCGGGTTAGACATCAGATCCGCAGCGGTTAATTTCCGCATGACATTTAAACTATCGGGATCGGAGGAAAGCCATTCACCTGCCATCAGGTCAAAATCTGTGATCACTCCCATGATGCGCCCATCACGATCTATGACGAATAAGGCATGCACATTATGTTGATTCAGTAACACCGCCACTTGTCCCAATGTGGCAGTTGGTTTGCATGTGATGATGCCCGGGTGCATGAGATCTTTTACGAGTTTTGCCATGGACGACTCCAATAAAATCAAAGCCAAGACCTGACAGGTTTTACTGTGATTATTGAGCCTGTCAGGTCTGAACGGAATTGCACGAATTATAATGAAAAAATCAAAAACTTGCAAATTCCTTCAAATTCTTATATAATCCGCCAAATGGGAAAACCCCTTATCCCAGCCCAACGAAGAGAGAGGATTCAGGAATTTCTTGCGATTCATCAGATCGCGCGCACTGCGGACTTGATGAATCTGCTTGAGACTTCTGAGGCAACCGTTCGCCGCGACCTCGAATGGCTCGAACAAAAGGGGATTCTCGAACGCACACATGGGGGCGCGATTCTTAATCAGCGCATCATTTTTGAACAGGAATACCAACAGCGCGCACAGCATTTTCCAGAAGAGAAAAAACTGATCGGTGAACTCGCCGCTTCGTTGATCGAAGAGGGCGACATCGTTTTTGTCAACAGCGGTACGACGGCTACGCAGGTTCTTCAGCACATCCGCCGCGATTCGCGCATTACGATCTTTACGAACAACGTGAATGCAGCTTTGGAATTGGGCGACGCAGGTTTTCACTACTATTTGACGGGCGGCGAATTCCAGTCACGCTCCAACTCATTGGCAGGCCGCTTCGCGCTGGACAATTTGAACATGGTCTTTGCCAACAAAGTGATTCTCGGCGTAGATGGAGTCTCCCTAAAACACGGCTGTACGGTTCCCACCAACCAGGAAGCTGAAGTTGTGCGGAAGATGATCGAGCGCACCAAAGGCCAGGTGATCGTAGTCGCGGATCACAGTAAATGGGGCGCCGTTTCGAACTTCCCTGTGGCAAATATCAGCGAGATCGATAAACTTGTCAGCGACGACGGTTTTGGCAGGGAAGCAATGAAGGACCTTTCCGAGCATGCAGTGGAAGTGCTGCTTGCAAGGAATGAAAAAATATAAATACGTAGACACGGAAACACGGTTCGACGATGTACCTGTTTACTTATCTACTCTCAATGGAGCGAAAATGAAAACTCAGGCAGAGATCGTTATCATCGGTGGTGGAATTTATGGAGCGCAGGTCGCTTATCATCTTGCGAAGAATGGACGCAAGGATGTGGTGATCATTGAGAAAGGCGAGATCGCCAGCGGCGAATCTTCGCATGCGGCGGGGCTGGTGACGCAATTCGCGACATCACAAGCCATGCTCAAATTCCGTATGTACAGCGTGGAGTTGTACAGCGAGTTGGGCCTGTTCAGCCATGTGGGCAGTCTGCGCGTGGCTTCGAGCAAGGAACAGCTTAAAGAGATGGAGCGCAGTGTCAGCCGTGCCAAAGCGTTGGGTTTGGATTGTGAAGTTATTTCTCCCGAAGAAGCGGTGAAAGCCATGCCGCAAATTTCCAAAGAGAATTTATTTGGCGGCATTTATCTGCCGCGTGACGGTCAACTTGACCCGTACACCACGACCACATCCATGGCGAAGTTTGCCAAAGAGCTCGGCGTGGAAATTTATACCAACACCCGCGTAACCGGGATCAAAGTGTCAGCGAAGGGTGAGGTTCAGGCGGTTGTAACAGATAAAGGCGAGATTCGATGCGAGATTATCATCAACGCGGCGGGCATGTGGGCGCCGCGTATCGCTGCCATGGCTGGCTTGCACATTCCAACCACTCCTGTTGATCATCAGCATATTGCTTTGAAAGCTGTGCCGGGCCACGAGTTTTCGCCTGAGACGCCCTGTCTGCGCGACCCCGATAATCTGGTGTACATGAGGCAGGAGCAGGGCGGTTTGGTAATTGGTGGTTATGAGCCGAAACCACTTCCGCGCTGGATCGATGGTACGCCGTGGGAACATGGTAGCAAGAGCTTCCCCGGTGATTTTGACCAATTTGAAATGCTGCTCGAAGGTGCGATCCGCAGACTTCCATTTTTAGATCAGGCGGGCATTATCACTCTGGTTCGTCATCCCGGCGCATACACACCCGATTGTCAACCTTTGCTTGGACCGATGGCTGGCGTAAAGGGTTTCTGGATGATGGCGGGCATGTCGCTTAATGGGTATGGCGGCGCAGGCGGCATGGGCAAGCTGATGGCTGAGTGGATCATCGATGGCGAGGCGCCGATGGACGTGTACGGTTATCGCGCCACACGCTTTGGAAACTATTATTCAGATTTCAATTATGCGGCGGAACGTACGGTGGAAAGCGTAAAGTATTATTATCGCTTGAAGTTCCCGCATGATGAGCATGAACATGCGCGCCCGTATCGTGTCAGTCCTGTGCATTATCGTTTGATGGAAAACGGCGCGGTCTTTGGTGAAAAATTTGGCTGGGAACGCGTGAATTATTTTGACCCTGGCAATGAATGGCGGCGCATGGGCGAGGACCAGCGTCAATGGGGCTGGACGAAGCCTCCATTCTTCGAGCGGATGAGACAGGAACATATTGCCACGCGTGAACGCGTCACTTTGTATGACCTAACCTCATTCGGGAAGATTGAGGTCAAAGGAAAGGGTGCGTTGCCGTTATTGCAGAGATTGACATCGAGCAATATCGATAAGCCCATTGGCAGTGCGATCTATACCCAATTTCTCAACTCGCGCGGCGGGATCGAATCGGATCTGACTGTCACTCGTTTGGGTGAGGAATATTTCTGGGTCATCACAGGCTCGGGTTTCATCGCGAATGATCTGGCGCGAATCCAAATGCATGTGGATGAAAAAGATGGAGAGGTTTCCATTCGCGATATTACACAGGAGCATGGATGTCTCGCGTTATGGGGACCCAAGTCGCGTGATGTGCTGCGAAAAGTGACTGGCGATGATATTTCGAATGAAGGCCATCCGTATTTGATGACGAAGCCCATCATCATCAACGGCGTGAAAGTCCTTGCTCAACGTGTGAGTTATGCGGGTGAGTTGGGCTGGGAGTTGTACATCCCGAACAACCGCGCCACAATGGTTTGGGATATGCTGATTGAAGCGGGCAGGGAATTTGGCATGGAACTTGGCGGATACAAGGTGCTTGACCCACTGCGTCTTGAAAAAGGATTCAAATACTTCACCACAGACATTACTCCTTCTGAAACACCATATGAAGCGGGACTTGGTTTTTGTGTTGACCTCAACAAAGGTGATTTCATCGGGCGTGAAGCTTTGATGAAGCAAAAGGCTGAAGGTGTGAAACGCAAACTCTGCACGCTGGTATTGTCTGATGGTGACGACTTCACCCAGATTTATGGCGGTGAGGCGATTTATCACGAAGGCAAGGTGCTGACCCGTGTCCGCAGCGGTGGATACGGATTTACGGTAAAGAAGAATATCCTGTATGCCTATCTGCCCACCGAACTTGCAGTGAAGGGAAATCGCTTCACCATTGACCTGATCGAGGGCCGCCGTGAAGCAGAAGTGACGGCATCTGTACTGTATGACCCGAAAGGTGAAAAGCTGAGAGTGTAAATTTCGCCCTTTGTGGTAATGTTTAATCATGCCTACTAAAAAACAACCCCCTCCATCTTATGTCGGCTTTGGCATGTTGACGCCAGTCTACATCATGGCGCTGGATAAACTGCCCAAGCATAATACTGGCGCGATCGTGCATCAGGTCAGCGAATACGTGTATGACGATGCTGCGATCATTGCCTGTAACCTGCGCCAGTGGAATGTGCCGACGGGAATGATCGGTACGTCCGTTGGCGATGACCTGCTTGGCCACCATATTGAAGATACCCTGAAGGACATGGGCGTGCAAGGCAAGGTGCGTTTTACGAAGAAATATAAAACGCCGCTGGAAGTGAACGTTTCGGACAAATTGGGCGCGCGCACGTATTTCTGGCAGCGCTCGCCGGAGATATTGTCCACGCTTGACACTGCGGATTTGAGTATGTTGAAGGACGCAGACTTGATGTATGTGGATTGGTATGATGGCGATCACATCATTCGCGCCATGAACGAAGCGCGGCGCTGTGGTGTCCCTGTTTTTCTCAATCTCGAACATGGTCATAGAGACCCCGAGATCATGGAAAAATATGTCAGCCGTGCCACGATCTGTCAGGCTGTGACCGATGACGCCCAGATCGGCAGGAAGGGCGCGATGCTCACTGTTGCCAAGAAGCTGCTCAAGGCTGGCATCAAAACGGCGATCATCACCATGGCAAGGCAGGGCTGCATGGTCGTTCAAGGCGATGAGATCATTCGTGTGTATGCGCCGAAGATCAAGGCTGTGGATGGGTCGGGGGCGGGTGCCACGTTTTCATCGGGCTTTATTTACGGACACCTCAAGGGCTGGAGCCTTGAGGATACGGTCCGTTTTGCGATCGCAGCGGCCTCGCTTAAAGTGACTCGCTCTGGGTTGAAGATGTTTTCGATCAAGGAAATAAAAGCCCTGGCGGAGTCTTTAGCCATTGAGCGCATGGTGTATCGCGACGATCAGTTCTTTGAATTGAAATCCCTTATTTCGCAGGCTCAGACAAGTTCGTTGGTGAAGGGAAGCAAGAAGCTGGCCGAGAGGCTTATGTTGAAGAAGAAAACGGAACGCAAGAAGATCAAGAAGTCTTTGGTAGAGTAGCTGTTTATCCCGATAATAGTTTATTACTAAAAGGATGTGAATCATGTCATTTGCAGAATTTCTCACGCAGGACCAGGTTGAACGAATTCACGAGGCTTCCCTTGAGATTCTCGAAGAAGTCGGTTTAAGGGTCCGTTATGAGCCAGCCCGAGCCATGTTCGAAAAGCATGGTTGTTTGGTGGATGGCGAACGGGTAAAACTTCCGCGCGCCGTGGTTGAAAAATACCGCAAGATGTGCCCGCCCACTTTTACATTTTACGCGCGCGACCCGAAGTTTGACCGCACGATCCCGCGGGATAGCCCGGTCATTGTCACGGCGAGTTCAGCTCCCGATATCATTGACCCTGTTACGGGTCATGAAAGACGCGCTGAGTCTGGCGATATCGCCCGTATCGCGCATCTCATCAATGAATTGCCTGGTTATGATATGTTCTCCATTTCCACTTTGGCAGATGATGCGCCAGCGGGTCAATTCACGATTTCAAGATTGTATCCTGCCCTCAAGTATTGTCTCAAACCGCTCCGCGTGACCACAACAGATCACAAGGACACCTTGAGCATTATGAAGATGGCGTATATGGTCGCTGGTGGGGAGGAGGCTTATAAGGAGCATCCGTTCCTGACACATCATTACTGCCCAACTGTTTCGCCGTTGTCGATGGATCATCTTTCGACTGAGAACGTGATGTATTTTGCGAGTGAAGGCCTGCCTGTTTACCCAACCATTGTGCCCAATGCGGGTCTCACTTCACCCATGTCAATAGCAGGGACATTGGCACAGGGAAACGCTGAATTTCTAGCAACGGCTGTATTGATGCAAATGGTGAAGGAAGGTACACCGACGATCTATGCGACGCTGGCAACTGTTGCAGATATGCGGACGGGAGCCTACACATCTGGAGCAATTGAGTGCGGCATGCTGCACATGGCTTTTGCGCAGATGTCCCGTTTTTATAATGTCCCTTGCGGTGGTTATATTGGCTTGACCAATTCCAAATTGAACGACGCACAATCGGGATATGAGACCGGCATGTCTGCCATGGGCGGCTTGTTGGGCGGCATGGATATGTTCAACATCGGCGGTTTGATCGATGCCTTGAAGACCTTTGATTTTGCCAAGGCCGTGATTGATGATGAGATTGCCCAAATGCTAAAGCGCGCCAAACGCGGCGTGAATTTTTCCGATGATGAATTGGCAGTGGGTTTGATCAAGGATATCGGCCCGGGCGGTTCATATATCACAGCCAAGCACACTATCGGCCGTATGAAGACTGAGGCTGTGATGACCAAGCTTGCTGACCGCGATGCGCGTACGATCTGGGAGAAGAAAGGTTCAACCGATATTCAAGCCCGCGCAATGAAGAAGGTTAAGGAAATTATGACCAGCAATACCACCCCATTGATTTCCCCCGAACTGGATGAAAAGCTCCGCGCCGAATTCCCGGGGATGGTGGCGGGTATGCTTGAACCGATCGAGTAGTGAAAGGTATTTATGTTTGGATTTTTCAAGAAAAAAGAAAGCGTTTTTCAAAGTTTGATTGAGCAACAGGCATCCCTGGCTTATGAAGGTCTGCGTTTGTTGGTGAAATATTTTGAGACCAACGATCCCGAAGTGGCAGAGGAGCTTTCCATCAAGGAGAAGGAAGCCGATGAAGTGCGCCGCATCCTGATCGATGAGTTGAATCGCAGCTTTATCACACCGTTTGACCGTGAAGATATTTTTGCGCTTTCCCGATCCATTGACGATGTCATTGATTATGCAGATACGACCGTAATGGAAATGGTTGTATTAAAGGTTGCGCCAACCCCCTTTATGCTGCGGATCGCGTCGCTGCTGAAAGATGCCGCCTACGAGATCATGCATGGAGTTCAGCGCCTCCCAAAGCATCCCAAGGTCGCGATCGACCATGCCCAGCGTGCAAAGGCTTTGGAGAATCGTGTGGAAGCGGTCTACCGTGAGGCCATCGCTGACCTGTTCAGCGGCCCTGAAGATATTCACCACCTGGTTGAAATGCTGAAAATGCGCGAAGTGTATCGGCACCTTTCCAATGCGGCAGATCGAGGTGACGAGGCGGCTAATATCATTGCAGATATTGTTGTAAAGAAAACTTAACAAGGTGTTAATGTCCTCTGAATTGATCCTTGTTATTATTTTGGCGTTGGTGTTCGAGTTTATTAACGGTATGCGAGATTCAAGCAATATTGTGGCTACTATGATCTCGTCACGCGCATTTCGTCCGCAAACCGCCCTGGGCGTGACAGCGGTGGCCGAGTTTTTAGGCCCGTTTCTGTTTGGGGTGACCGTGGCAAAGACGGTCGGCGGTGATATTGTTGATTCAAAGCTGCTTTCGTTGGATGCGCTTGTTGCGTGTCTGCTGGCTGCCATTATTTGGAACCTGATCACGTGGTTTCTGGGAATTCCCAGCAGTTCGTCCCATGCATTGATCGGCGGTTTGATCGGTGTGGTCGCTTTTACTGCGGGTTTTGGTGTGATCAACGTTCAGGCAATCTACAAGGTTCTGATCGGGTTGTTCCTTTCGCCCTTGGCCGGTTTTGTAGTCGGCTTTTTAATATTGCGGTTGATCTATTTTCTTGCGCGGCATGCATCACCGAACATTAATGAGTTCTTCAAACGCGCGCAATTGTTTACCGCCATCGGGCTGGCTTTTAGTCATGGAACGAATGATGCTCAAAAGACGATGGGTATTATTACCCTTAGCTTGATCATCGGCGGTGTGTTGACTGGATTCGAAGTCCCGTTTTGGGTGATTGCTGTCAGCGCTTCGACTATGGCACTGGGAACAGCCATGGGCGGCTGGAGATTGATCCGCACTCTGGGCGGTAAGTTCTATAAGATCCGTCCGGTGCATAGTTTTGCCACCCAGATCACTTCGGCTGTTGTGATCCTTGCGGCATCATTTGGCGGGGCTCCCGTCAGCACCACTCAGGTTGTAAGTTCTGCAATCGTAGGTGTTGGTTCTTCGGAACGATTTGGCAAGGTGCGCTGGGGCGTGGTTAGCGATATCCTCACGGCCTGGATCATTACGATCCCGGTCAGTGGGTTAATCTCGGCAGGGATTTACTGGTTCGTTGAAAGGTTTTTTAGAGGTATTTAGCGTACGTTCTTCTTTTGTTCATATATTCAAAGGCTGTTTGACTTTGAATATTGATAATGCTACAATGTTAACGTTGTGTTAACGGACTGGAGGTGTCCGGGAAGAGAGATCTGCTGTATATTCCATTCGTCTGTTCAACCAAAACCAAAAAGGAGATAGAGAGAAATGCGTACGAAAAATTATGCTTATCAACTGTTCGCCTTGTTCGTGATTGCAGCCACCATGCTGGCTGCTTGCGGTGGCGCTGCTACTGAGGCCCCTGCAATGACCGAAGCCCCTGTAATGACCGAAGCCCCTGTAATGACCGAGGCTCCTGCTGCTACTGAAGCCCCCGCCGCCGACCCCATGGCCGAGTTGGTTGCTGCTGCCCAAGCTGAAGGCACACTCACAACAATCGCTCTGCCCCATGACTGGTGTAATTACGGTGAAGCCATTGAAACCTTCAAAGCCAAGTATGGTATTGAAGTCAATGAGTTGAATCCTGACGCTGGTTCCGGTGATGAAATCGAAGCCATCAAAGCCAACAAAGACAACACGGGTCCTCAGGCTCCTGATGTGATCGACGTGGGTTTTGCGTTCGGCGAATCCTCCAAGGCTGAAGGTTTGATCCAGCCCTACAAGGTCTCCACCTGGGATTCGATTCCCGCCGAAGCCAAGGATGCTGATGGCTATTGGTATGGCGACTACTACGGTGTGTTGTCCTTCCTCGTAAACACCGATGTTCAGCCTGACGTCCCCCAGGATTGGGCTGACCTGCTTGATCCCAAATACAATGGTCAGGTCGCTTTGTCTGGCGATCCTCGCACTTCCAACCAGGCGATTCAAACTGTGTACGCTGCAGCGCTCGCCAACGGTGGTTCCCTTGATGATGCCCAGGCTGGCTTGGACTTCTTCGCTCAGATGAATACAGCTGGCAACCTCGTTCCGTTGATCGCCAATAACGGTTTGGTCGCCACTGGTGAAACCGCTGTCCGCATTACCTGGGACTATAACGCACTCGCCGCTGTGGATTCCTTCGAAGGTAATCCCAAGGCTGAGGTCGTTGTTCCCGCAACCGGCCGCTTCGCTGGTGTATATGTTCAGGCGATCAGCGCCTACGCACCGCACCCCAACGCTGCCAAATTGTGGATGGAATTCCTGTACTCTGACGAAGGTCAGATCATCTGGATGAAGGGCTACTGCCACCCGATCCGCGAAGGCGACATGCGCGAACGCGGCGTCATCCCTGCTGACTTGCTTGCCAAGTTGCCTGATGTTACCGGCGCAGTCTTCCCATCCCTCGCCCAGCTCAACGCTGCCAAGGATTTGATCGTTGCGAATTGGGACAGCGCAGTCGGTGCTGACGTTCAAGCCGCTCCGTAATAAAGTGATTTTGGTGTAATAATGCGAGACCCTGCCAACTGGCAGGGTCTCGCCATAGCAAGAGATACTGCCAGTTGCATACCTTACTAAACTTCAGATTCACGGTTAAAATATTTTCAGTTTAGCAAATTATGCAGTACCCTGTACGTTGAGGTAAATAACAATGGCTCAAACTGCTCTTAACCCAAAAGCTCCAACCCCTGCTTTGGACTGGAAAAAATGGATTGGCGTGACCCCGTTTTTTCTTTTTGCAATTCTATTTCTTGTTTTACCCTCTATGCGTCTGATTGTTGGAAGTTTTACGAACAGCGACGGCCAGTTTACATTTGCAAACATTTTTCAACTGTTTCAGGAACAAGCCATCCTGGACGCGTACTGGCTGAGTATCCGCATTAGTGCGGCGACAGCAATCGGTGGTGGCATTTTTGGTTTTCTGCTTGCATACTCCGTGACAGTGGGTGGGCTGCCCAAGCCTTTGCGTTCTGCATTGATCACCTTTTCCGGTGTGGCATCCAACTTTGCCGGTGTTCCGTTGGCTTTTGCTTTTATCGCCACCCTTGGGCGCACCGGTTTCGTGACCGCTCTGATCAAGAATTTATTTGGGGTTAACTTATATCAACAAACAGATTTTGATTTATATAGCTTTTGGGGACTGAGCCTGACTTATATGTATTTCCAGTTTCCGCTCATGGTTCTTATCATGGCTCCCGCCCTGGATGGGTTAAAGCGTGAGTGGCGTGAAGCTGCCGAAAACCTTGGCGCAAGCACTGGTCAATACTGGCTTCGAGTTGCTTTTCCAGTTTTGCTTCCCTCAATCCTTGGTTCCATGATCCTTTTATTTGGAAACGCCTTTGGAGCATACGCCACAGCTTACGCTTTAACAGGTGGCAGGTTGGGAATCATTACCATTCAAATTGGAGCGCAGATCCGTGGTGACGTTCTTCATAACCCCGGGCTTGGTTATGCCATGGCAATGGGGATGGTCGTCGTAATGACAATTTCCCTGATCGGGTATTCATGGCTTCAGAAAAAATCAGAAAGGTGGTTGCGATGAGTATCTTTGCCCGAATTCGCCGTATTCCCTTTTGGAGTTGGTTTTGGTTTATTTTAGGTGCATTGTATTTCCTGCTTCCTTTGTATGCCACAGTCAATTTTTCGCTCCGGATGGAGCGTGATGTCATTGGGTTTAAAGCCTATGTCAGGGCGTTTGAAGACCCGGAATTCCTTGAAACATTCCTCTATTCAAATTTTCTTGCATTAATGACCATTGTCGCCAGTATCATTTTGATCGTACCGACAGCCTATTGGATTCGGCTGCGCCTGCCCGAAGCGCGGCGTATTGTTGAATTCATCACACTTCTTCCGTTCGTCGTTCCTGCGATCATTCTGGTGTTTGGTCTGATCCGCATTTATAGCTCCCCCTTTAAAATCCCACTTACAGACATAACAATATTACAGCCCCTCACAACTTTTGAAGTTGGTACTGACATTTTGATCGTTGCCGGGTATATGGTTTTGGGGCTGCCCTATATGTATCGTTCAGTGGATACAGGGATGCGTACCGTGGATGTGCGCACACTTACCGAAGCAGCGCAAAGCCTGGGTGCGAGCTGGTTTACCATTATTACGCGGGTAATCCTGCCCAACATCCGTGCGGCGTTGTTGAGCGGTGCATTGCTTACTTTTGCCATTGTGGTTGGTGAAGTGACCCTCGCATCTTTCCTCGGTGTGCCTGCATTTGGTCCCTACCTTTTCTTGCTTGGGCAGCATCGTGCTTATGAACCAGCGGCGCTTTCTTTTGCAAGTTTTCTGCTCACGTGGGCGGCCATGGGGTTGATTCAATTGTTCACGGGCGATCAACAAGTCTCTGGGGCTCACTAAATAAAACGGAGGAAAATTCATCATGTCATATTTATCCATTTCACGAGTTACAAAGCAATTTGGCGATACGGTGGTGGTTGATGATTTCAACCTTGACGTTGAAAAAGGCGAGTTCGTTTCTTTTCTTGGGCCGTCAGGCTGTGGGAAAACCACAACCCTGCGCATGGTGGCCGGGTTCGAGATTCCCACATCTGGCAAGATCCTACTGGATGGTGCAGACATTACAGACAAAGCCCCAAACCAGCGCAACGTGGGTATGATTTTCCAATCGTATGCGTTGTTCCCCAACATGACTGTTGCTCAGAACATCGGATTTGGTCTCCGTGTTCGTAAAGAGCCCGAAAATATGGTCAAACAGCGCGTGGAAGAAATGGTCAGCCTGATCAACCTCGAGAAACACGCGAATAAATATCCCTACCAGCTTTCAGGCGGACAGCAGCAGCGTGTGTCTTTGGCGCGTGCGCTTGCTATCCATCCGCAGGTGCTTTTGCTGGATGAGCCGCTCTCTGCATTGGATGCGAAGATCCGCATCTCCCTGCGCGCTGAGATTCGCGCCATTCAGAAAAAACTTGGAATTACCGCGATCTTCGTTACACATGACCAGGAGGAAGCCCTGTCCATTTCTGATCGTATTGTGGTCATGAACACGGGTGTAATGGAACAGGTGGGAACTCCTTTCGAGATCTACAACTTCCCCAAGACCCGCTTTGTGGCCAACTTCGTAGGTTCGCTGAATACCGCAGATGCTGAAGTGGTTGACCCTGCGAAGGGATTGGTTAGCATGGACGGTGTGCAGTTCGAATCTGCAGAAGGCACGGAAGGCAGAAAGAAAGGCGATAAAGTAAAGATTGCCATCCGCCCCGAACGCCTGAGCTTTGCCTCCGAACAAAAGAAGGCCAATGTAGTTGATGCAACGATCGAGAATATTACCTTCCTTGGTTCTGTGGTCCGCATTCAGGTCAAGATTGGTAATACGAAATTCAATATGGATACCTTCAACAATCCCTTCCTTGAACTTCCGGGGCTTGGCTCAAAAGAGCAGGTAACCTGCTCAAAGGAAGCTGTGTTGGTACTGGACGAATAATCGATCACTTAACTTGAAAACGGTTCGTTGCGCACGGCGCTTCGAACCGTTTTTGTTTGAGGACTAAAAATGAGTAAATCCATTCTTGTTCTTTCAGATGCCCTGCGATACGATGTTGCAAAAGACAATATGGGGTTTCTGGGGCACCTTGTCGAATCAAAACAATCCACTCTTTATAAGATCATCGGCGAATTGCCGAGCATGTCCCGCCCGATGTATGAGACCATTCACACGGGCGTGCCTTCCAGCGATCATGGCGTTGTTGCCAATTCGATTGTCAGGTTGTCGAACAAGCCGAACGTGTTTCAGTTGTTGAAGAATGCGGGAAAGGTCACAGCCGCCGCGGCGTATTACTGGTATTCAGAGCTTTACAATCGCGCGCCTTATGATCGCATTGACGATAAAGAGACCGATGACGAATCGTTGAGTATCCAGCATGGACGTTTTTATACTGAAGATGAATATCCCGATATTGAGCTCTTCGCCAGTGCGGCTCATCTGGTGCGAAAATTCTCTCCCGACTATCTTTTACTTCACCCCATGGGCATGGACTATCACGGCGAGACCTTCGGCTCTGATTCGAAGGAATATCGCAACCACGCCATTTATCAGGATTCGAAACTTGCGCCGCTCATCATGGAATGGAAAGAACGCGGATACACGGTTTTTGTCACAGGGGATCACGGCATCAATGCCGATGGGGGACATGGCGGCACCACGCCCGAGCAGCGCACCGTGCCATTTTTTGTGATTCAGCCGTCGGGTAAGGGAAGAGGCGAAACGGGTGAGGTCATCTCCCATTTGCAGATCGCACCGACTATCCTCAAGTTGTTGAATGTCACCATTCCTGAAACGATGAAGCATCCGCCATTATCGCTCGATTAATGCCTTCACAAGCTCACGATTGAAATCGGGAATATCCGCAACCACCCGACCCCAAACCTGATTGCCCTCACGAAAGGCAGCTTCATCCGCCCAAACCGCACCCGCGTTGACGAGGTCATCCTTGATTCCCGTTGACCCCGTGACGCGCTGACCTTTTTTGATGATACCAGCCGAAATGGCAATTGAACCCCCATGACAGATGATGCCAATGGTCTTGTTGGCATCACTCATTTTTTTAACAAGATTTTTTACGACATCGTACCTGCGAATTTTATCGGGGGCCCAGCCGCCTGGGAGAATGAGCGCGAAGAGTTCGTCTGCCTTGAGCGATTCGATCGTGGCGTCGGGCGTAATGACCAATCCATTTTTTCCACGCACCGACTTCAGATCCAATCCTGCAGATAAAACTTTTGCACCTTCCTCCTGCAAACGCATGAGCGGCACATAATATTCCAAATCCTCCACGCCTTCGGCGATCAATATGGCAATAACTTTATTTTGTAAACGCATGGCTAAAACTCCTCGATTAGTAATAAGGTTTTTAAAAGCTCCCACGTGCGTGAAAGCGACGGGATAAAGAGTGCTTCATCGGGTGAATGCGGATTGATGATCGTGGGACCAAGCGAGATCGTGTCCATGCCGCCGCAACGGTCGCTGATGATCCCGCATTCAAGCCCGCCGTGTGAAAGCTCCACCTTCGGTTTTTGTCCAAATAGATTTTCATATGTTTCAACGCATTTTTTCAGCAGGGCAGATTTCATATTGGGTTGCCACGGGGGAAACACTTGTGTCCGCTCACATATTGCGCCTGCCAGCATGCCGATCGCTTCGGTGCGCCGAAACAACTCTTCAAGCCGTGTTATCACCGAACTGCGCTGATTGGAAACCACGAACAATCCATCTTTCCGCATCTCTACGATGCCGATGTTATTGGATGTCTCAACGAAGCCTTCCACTTCAGCCGACATTTCTGCGACGCCGTTTGGAAGTGCCATCAAAAACTGGACGCTTCTTTTACTTTCCTCAAGACTTGCTGCTGTTTCGACAGGACTCTGGCGCCGTGACAGGGTCAGATAGGGACCCTGCTCGACACCCCTGAATTCTGATTGAAGAAATTTTTCAAACGTGCGGACGATTTCGCTGCAGCGTGCAGAATCATTCTCTGCACAGGTAAATACCGCCTCGGCATCGCGTGGAATTGCATTGCGCGCCGTGCCGCCGTGCAGGGATGCCAGCCGCAGCGGAATGTTGCGTTGAAGTTCATCCAATACACGCGCCATGATCTTGTTGGCATTGCCGCGATGTTTGTGGATATCTCCACCGGAATGCCCGCCTTGTAATCCGCCAACTTTTAATTCAAAGGAGATGGAATTCTTCTCTGGAGGGCTCCATGTAAAAGGCAGGGTGAACATCGTGCTCCCGCCTCCCGCACACCCGATCGTAAAAACGCCATCCTCTTCTGAATCTAGATTTATCAAAACTTTTGCAGTAAGCAGGGATGGATCAAGGGTATCTGCACCCACCAGGCCTGTTTCTTCTTCCACAGTGAACAATAACTCAAGCGCCGAATGGCTGACGCTTTTATCTTCAACCAATGCCATGGCAATGGCGATCGCGATCCCGTTATCGGCGCCGAGTGTGGTTTTATCTGCCTTCACCCAGTCCCCGTCACGTATGAGGCGGATCGGGTCCTTCATAAAATTGTGATTCGAGTCAGGAGTCTTCTGGCAGACCATGTCAAGATGGCCTTGTAAGATCAATGTGGGGGATTTTTCGCGCCCCACGCTCGCGGGAATGTAAATAACAAGATTGCCCGTCGGATCGGTCTTGCTGACGAAACCAAATGAAGAGGCCCAGTCGATCAACCACTGGCGAAGGGCTGCTTCATTCTTTGTGCCGCGGGGAATGGCGGAAATCTTTTCAAAATGATTGAGGATTTTTTCGGTAGGCGTCATGATGCTCCTGTTTTTTTCTTTACTCGCCAATGATCTTTACCAGAACGCGCTTTCGCCTGCGTCCGTCGAACTCGCCATAAAAAATTTGCTCCCAGGTGCCGAAGTCCAATATGCCGTTTGTTATGGCTACAACTACTTCGCGTCCCATGATCTGACGCTTCATATGAGCGTCGGCATTATCTTCACCTGTATCGTTGTGGTGATATTCGCTGACAGGCTCATGTGGAGCAAGCTCCTCCAGCTATTTTTTATATCATTCACCAATGATTTTTATCAATACTCGCTTGCGCCTTCGACCATCAAACTCACCATAAAAGATCTGTTCCCACGGACCAAAATCAAGTTTACCATTTGTGACAGCGACCACCACTTCACGCCCCATAATTTGACGCTTCATATGGGCATCGGCGTTGTCCTCCCCTGTGTCATTATGCCGATATTGGTTAATGGGTTCATGCGGTGCGAGTTTCTCCAACCATTTTTCATAATCCTGGTGCAATCCACCTTCATCGTCGTTGATGAAAACCGATGCGGTTATATGCATGGCTGAAACCAGAATCAGGCCTTCTTGAATGCCACTTTCGCGTAAGACAGTTTCCACATCAGGGGTGATGTTTACAAAGCCACGGCGAGTTGGAATATTGAACCAAAGTTCTTTTCGATAGGATTTCATATGGGTTTCTCATCAAAAATGTTTTGCTTGTCACACATAGGGGTCAACCTATTAAGTGTGAACTCATCATGTCTTTATTATAAAACAGGTATCGTTTGTCAGTTAGCTCCATTATTATTTGTGTAGTGAAAATAAAGGGTGAGTATTATGTCGGTGACCATGACCCTGAGAATCCTTATATTTCGCCTCTCTACGGCGACTTGCACGGACTCCCACCGAGCGCGACAACGCGGTCCGCTTTGCGGAGAAGGCAAAGAAAGCTGGTATGGATGTCACCCTGCGAGTCGGTGAGAAGATGGGGCATTGTTATCCCCTCGTGGCATCCATGTTCCCGAAGGCAACCGAGGCGATGGGTGAGATCGTGGCATTTATCAAAACACAGTTAAGACTCTAAACCTATCCGCTTGACCAGTACAAGACTCCCCCAGTGGCGGGGGAGTCTTTATTTTCTTGAACTTATCATGTGAAAGAAAAGGAGATTTCAACATGAATACGATTATCAGTATATCTGCTTTCGCCATCTTGACCATTCTATGGCTCGGGTTTGGTTATGCCCTGGCTTTCAATCAAGCCATCCTCGATACGGTTTGGCAATCCTTTCGTGGGATGCCGTTCGCGGTTCAACTGATCGTTGGATTCCTGATCCTCCCAGTTGTTTTGGGATTGTGGATCTGGGAATCTTCCTGGCCCCTTTGGATTCGCCTCATTCTCGTACTAGGGCTTGGATTCGCCACGATCTACACGTTCTTCCCCAAGCAATCATAGAACTATCAGGAGCTGCAATGAAAATCATTATTAAAATTCTTGTTGCCATTTTTGTAATCCTGCTTTGTCTGCCGGTGGTTTTATTACCATTGACGACCTCTGTCCCCGCCTGGACTTGGATACTGCTCGCTATTGCAGACGTAATGTTGATCGTCACTCTATTCCGTATCACTCCTGCTGGACGCGGCATCACAATTGGACTTTCTGGCATGATCCTTGTTTCCATTCTCGCAATCATCGCTTCACAGAACTTTGCCGCTACGCCGCCCATCACGGATGTAGATGGCGAACCGATTCAAAATTCCATTGCTTCACTCGAAAAGGTAAATCTAAACAGAAGCGAGCAGTGGATCACCATCCGCGGGCAGGATGCCGACAAGCCGATTCTGTTGAATCTTGGCATGGGCGGCCCGGGTGGTGGTGGATTCGCAACCCGTTCCCTTTTTGAGCCGTTGGAAAAAGATTTCGTTGTGGTAAGTTGGGACGAACCCGGTACAGGCAAATCCTACAACGCCGTTCCCTTTTCCGAATTGAACAAACAACGTTTTGTCGAAGATGCCCATGCGCTGACCTTGTATCTGCGCGAACGATTCCATCAGGAAAAAATTTATGTCTATGGCGTTTCGTGGACAAGCATTCTGGGCGTTTGGCTGGTTCAGGAATACCCGGAACTATATTATGCCTACATCGGCAACGGGCAGATGGTCAACATCATCAGGGACGATGTCATGGGCTATGAATTGGCGCTCAACTACTCGGTCGAACGGGGCGATGCGAAAATGGTGGAGACTCTCCAGCGTAATGGTCCACCTCCCTATACGGGAGAAGACATGTTGGATAAGTATGTCACCTATTTGGATGTGTTGAACGATTATATGCACTCTCCTCACTATACAGTCATCGTTCCGATCATCCCGTTCATTGCGCCGGAATATGGGCTGGTGGACAAGATCAACCATACGCGCGGACTGATCCGATCTTTTGAAGTGGTATATCCGCAATTGCAGGATGTTGATTTCACGACACAAGCCGCAAAGCTGGATGTGCCCGTCTACATTTTTGCAGGACGTAATGACGTGAATGCAATGTCATCATTGGTGGAAGAATATTTCAACATTCTCGAAGCGCCGCACAAGGAATTGATCTGGCTGAACGGCGGGCATGGACTGGATGGAAGTAGTCTCGGTCAGTTCGTGGACGTGATGGTCAACAAGGTACTTGCAGAGACCTATCCAAACGAATGAATTACAAGGAGAAAACAAAATGAACGAAAACTTGAAAACCACACGACCTGCACTGGCTTCCCCGTGGGTCTACTTCGTCGCGACCTATATCTGGTCGGGGATCTTCGGCGGGCTGGCGATCCTGATGAACCTCAGCATGGAAACGGCCGCGGGACTTATATTGGTCCTGCTCGCCGCCCTCGGACCAATGGTCATGGGCATTGCATTCACCTATCTCACACGGGATAACGAAGGCAGGCGGGATTATTGGAAGCGCGTCATTAGTTTCAAACGCATACCCGCAAAGTGGTACCTGATCATATTCATCTTTGTGCCGATCTTGAATGGTCTGGCGGCGCTATTGGATGTGTTGACCGGTGGCACAGGTGCAACCTGGGGTGAAACTGCTCTTAATGCGCTCACAAATCCAGCCTCAATTATCCTGTCTATCCTGTTTGCAACACTGTTTCCCTTCATTGAGGAACTGGGCTGGCGCGGCTATCTACTGGATCGCTTGCAGGAGAGATACAGCGCTCTGGTATCCAGTCTGATCCTGGGAATCCTTTGGTCGCTGTGGCATTTGCCCACGTTCTTCATTCGGGATTCGTATCAAGCGAGTCTGGGCATTGGCACACCTGCATTCTGGTGGTTCTTCGCCGGGATCGTCCCCCTGACCTTTGTCTTCACCTGGATCTACAACAACACAAACCGCAGTACGCTTGCAGTGATCCTGTTCCATGCCATGGTCAACTTCACGGGCGAGTTGTTCACACTCTCTGAGCGTGCCGACAATTTATCCATTGCGTTATGGTTCATTGCGGGCGTTATCCTTGCAGTTGTTTGGAGCGCAAAGACATTCAAACGCCGAGAGGAAGTGTATTCATGACCGCCTTGTACATCATTCTTGGATTGATCGCCATCATTGTTATTGCCAGCCTGATCTGGCGTCGTGACACGCTTCCATGTCCATCATGGCTGGCTTGGATGGTGGAAATGGATAACCCATTCACCGAAGTCAACCGCGCCCGTGTCATTGTCGGACTTTTGGAACTGGCACCCGGTATGCGAGTGCTGGATGCTGGCTGTGGGCCGGGTCGCCTGACTTTGCCTCTTGCGGAGACCGTCGGTCCACAAGGCGAAGTGACTGCGCTCGATATACAGGATGAGATGCTGGCTCGTGTCCGCAGGAAGGTGGAAACAGTCGGTTTTCAAAACGTGAAATTCCTTCATGCAGGCTTGGGAGAAGGCAAACTTCCGCAAGCTTATTTTGATCGTGCCCTTCTAGTAACAGTTTTTGGCGAGATACCAGATCAAGAATCTGCACTGAAGGAGATTTATAAAGCGCTCAAACCGGGCGGTGTTCTATCGGTCACAGAGGTCATCTTCGATCCGCATTTCCATCGCCGCGAAACAGTGCTAAAAGTTGCGCAGGCCGCTGGGTTCAAGGAGAAAAACTTCTTCGGCAAAAAGCTGGCTTATACAATGCATCTCGAAAAATGACCCGTCCGCCTGACATACTGTCCATGTGGATAGTGAAAACTCCCCTCCCGACAGGGGAGTTTTTGTTTTGAAGGAACTATCATAATGGGAGAAAGGAAACTAAACAATGAAAACCATCGCACAACCCGCAGTCATCACTCCAACCATCATAGGGCTTGCCTTGCTTGCCGCCGCCATCGTCTTCATCGGCGTGACAGGTAAAAAGGTTCCCCTGCTCTCCAACATCCGCGTGGACATCATCCTGCTCGTCATCATCGGCATGACCATCTGCACGCAGGGCGGCATCGGACGCGTCGCCGCGACGGGACAGTGGACTCATCCACTTTCGATCATCGGCTACATCCTGGGCGGACTCATTCTATTCATCACACTGGCTGTCTTCGTCGGCTGGAAAATTCCATTCATCGCGAACGACCAGCAGGCTTTACTTGTGATTGCCATACTCGCAAGCCTCAAAGTGGTGAATGCAGTGACGCATTATTTGCTGTCACGTAGTTGACCCAACGACCTGTCCACCTGACCAGTCCAAGACTCTCCCATCGGCGGGGGAGTCTTTTTTTGTCGTCCGCTACACTTGAGAGCGAAAGATTTTTAAAAATGAGCATGATTAAAGTCACTACCTCAGGAATTCTTCAAAAGGTATAAGTACAACTTCAAAAAGGAACTCGATAATGCCACAAATTCTTATCTCCCTCTCTACCTGGCTTCATGCCATTGCAACAGTTATATTCATCGGTCACTTTGTTTTACTCGCAGGTCTTTATATTCCCGCCCTCTCAAAGAACGGCCCCGCTCTCAGCGAAATCTCCAAACGAAGCCGCCCGTGGATGTATGCATCACTGCTTGTCTTCGCTATTACGGGAACCCATCTCATGATGATCGACTCAGGTTACCTGGGTTTCATGGACTTCGGTAACTTCTGGGGCATCGTCATGCTGGTGAAACATATCCTTGTCTTTGCAATGATCGCGCTGGGATTTTGGTACAACGCCATCCTGCGCGTCGGTCCCATGATGAGTTCGAATAATCCTGAACAGGCGATTGCGCGCTTCCGCCAGTATGTCAACGCGATGGCGATTTGCGGCGTGTTGGTTCTGCTTCTCACCGCTGTTGCACAGGTGGAATAAACAATGAAACGAAATCCTGCTCTTAATTGGCTCATCCCATTGATCGCGATCCTCTCAATCGTCATTACGGGGGTTGGTCTGTTCTCGCAAGGTGGGGACGGTGCGTTTTCCTTTAGGACGGTCTATGGCGATAC
The DNA here is from genome assembly GCA_016718275.1 of Candidatus Villigracilis affinis. GTDB lineage: Bacteria > Chloroflexota > Anaerolineae > Anaerolineales > Villigracilaceae > Villigracilis > Villigracilis affinis. Next base: position 26,940 of record JADKEA010000008.1, on the reverse strand, counting down.
TGTCGAAATTTATGGACAGGGCATTTATCGCCATGACACGTCATTTGTTGCCGCCCTCTTCAAAGGCACGGATGTCATCACCCTGTTCGTGAGCCTTCCGTTGTTGCTGGTTGGTTATCTGTCTTATCGCCGCGGTTCCCTGCGCGGAAGCATCTTTATGATCGGTATGCTCCTGTACTTTCTTTACATCGGCGTGACGTATACCTTCTCGGTGATCTTCAATTCGTTGTTCCTGATCTATACGGCGTTGTTCTCTGCGAGTCTGTTCGCCACGATCATCGCGCTGACAACATTTGATACGCAATACCTAGCCAGCAAAGTAACTTCGGACATGCCGCATCGTGGGATTGCGATCTTCATGTTCGTGGCGGGACTGGGCACAATGATGCTCTGGCTCAGCGAGTTGATCGGTCCGATCATGACGGGTCAGGCTCCCGCGAACCTGGGTCCGTACACGACGATGTTCACCCACGGATTTGACTCGGCTGTCATTACTCCTGCATGCGTGGTCACAGGCATCTACCTTCTGAAAAGAAAACCGCTCGGTTATCTCCTCGCCGCGCCGTTGCTCATCCTTTGCACGATCATCGGCGTGACGGTCATCGCACAGACGATCAGTCAGACGCTGGCGGGATTCGTCTTCCCCATCGGCGTATACATCGGCATGATCGGTTCATGGGTCGTGATGGGTGCGTTCGCTGTTGGGTTGGCGATTTCGTTCTTCCGTAACATCTCAGAGACCACTCAATATTGAAAAGGATTTAATCATGAACACACTTCAAACAAACACTCGCATCATGTGGACAGCCGTCGCACTGGCGCTCTTCACAGCTTTTTCCTACATCCTGATACAGTTTAAAGTTCTCGGCGTTGGTGATCTGCAGGGAGGCGAAAAGCCTGCTGGGATTATCTACGTCGCGGCAGGATGTTATCTCGTGGGCGGATTGCTCATCCTCACCCGCAATCGCTGGCTCTTGCTCTTCGGCGCATTCATCAATGCCATGGTTGTTTTCTTTTTCTTCAGCATGTATCAGGGACGTCCCTCCGTGATGCTCTCTCCAGGCGGATTGGTCTCGAAGATCGCTCAGATATTGCTTGAAGTCGCATTGATCTATGTCATTGCTGTCAATTGGAAAAAGGAATCAAAATGAAACCCAATAACATCGTCATTCGTTTGGCGCTCCTCATCATTCCACTGGCACTCCTCGCCGCGGGCGCAGGCGTCTTCTGGCAAGGGACGGGCGAGCCATATCCCTTTGAGACCTTGCGCGGCGAAACAGTCATGATCCGTGGTCACGGTTTGTACCGCTATGACACCGTTAATTCATCTTCACAAGAGCTTGGGCAGGATATTGTCACCTTGCTCATTGGTACTCCGCTCCTTATCGCAGGCATCGTTCTCAGTCGCAAGGGCACGTTACGCGGTCAACTTTTACTCACAGGCGTGCTTGGATATTTTCTTTACACTTACGCGTCGATGTGTTTTCTCACCGCGTTCAATCCGTTCTTCCTTGTTTATGTCGCGCTGTTCTCGTTGAGTTTGTTCGGTTTTATTCTTTCCATGAAAAATCTGGATGTGGATGAAGTCGCGAGCCATATTCAAGATGGATTTCCACGCCGTGCCATCGCCACGTACTTCATCATTGTTGCGGTCTTTCTCACCCTTGCCTGGCTCGGATTAGTTGCATCTCCCTCGCTGACGTGGACTCCGCCAAACGGACTCGAATCCGCAATCACCATGGTCATCCAAGCCCTGGATTTGGGCATCATCGTTCCGACAGCTTTCATCACTGCTTCATTACTGATCAAGAAACAAGCGTGGGGGTACGCGCTCTCTTCCGTGATGTTGCTCAAGATCCTGACGATGGGTGCGGCATTGATCTCAATGATCATCGTTCAATTCCTTGCAGGGGTTAAGATCGACCCCATTGTATCGATCATATTTATACTGATCAGTATTTCAGGAATCATCTTTGGGATTCTAGCGTTAAGAAATATTCGAGATTGAACATGAAAATCCTCGCGCTCGAACATGAACTTCCCAATGCAACAGCAGAGGGATTCCAGCAATATGCCAAAGACGAAGCGAGAAAGGTTTGGGACTTGGTTCAGGCTGGGGTGGTTCGAGAAACCTACTTCCGCGCGGATCGAAGCGAGGCTGTCTTGGTGCTGGAATGTCAAACCGTGGATGAGGCGTGGGAGGCGTTATCCGCTCTGCCGTTCGTTCAAAACAAGTTGATCACGTTCGAATTGATTCCCTTGAAAGCCTATCCAGGTTTTGAGAGGTTGTTTGTATGAGATCGTTCGTGCAAAAGGCAAAACGAATTATGTTGATCGCAATTTCCACCCTGTCCGCTGGCATATTGATTCTTTTGGGTATCCTGCTCGCAATGAGCCCTGGCAAGCCTGCGCCCTTCCTTGACGAAAATGGAAATCCGCTGGAAGGAAGTATCTCGGAAAAGATTTTCGTTGAGATCAACGGTATACAGCGGGGGATGTTCATCAAAGGGAAGGATGTAAACAACCCCGTTCTGCTATATCTGCATGGCAAGCGTATGCTTACGGTTGACAAGGATTGGGCGTACAATATCAGCCGAGAGAGAGGCTTTTGTAGATGACGGGCAGTACAAAGCGAAAGACAATTGTTTTACTGGGGCTGGTGATCCTATTCACGATCTTGGTCGCAGCCAATCTGCAGAAGTTAGAGTTTCAGCCGGGAATGCCACTTCCCCGGCTGGAACAGGGCCAGCTGGTGGCCCTTCCGATCGCAGGGGTTCCGTCTGTTTTCATTTCGGTACCAAGATTTATCCTTATTTTGATAGCTTTTGTCCTCACAGGAGCAACACTGTATACGGTGTATCAAATATTCAGAGGTGCTGATTGGCAGCTCATCTTGTATGTTTTACGCTACGCACTGGTTATCGGTGTGGCCATCGGCTGCCTTGTTTTCATGATCATGTTGTTCCCAGTTTCCAACATCGACACGCCCGCGGAAACCCCAATTCCAACCATGACATCGCAACCGGTGGTCACCTCACCACTGGGATCAGCACCCCCATTGCTTCTCTGGCTGATTGGGATTGGTTTGCTAATAATTACTGTGCTTGTGGCAGTGTGGATGTTCACACCTGTTCGTCAGGCAGGTCCGCTCGACCTTCTAGGGCTGGAAGCAGAAAGGGCCAGGCAGGCGCTCATCAGCGGAATGGATTTGAAAGACGTGATCATAAACTGCTACCGTCAAATGAGCCTGACAATGAAGCAGGAACAGGGAATCGAACGAGAAGAATTCATGACGACCGGAGAATTTGAAACGGTCATGGAGTCCGTCGGCATTCCCCAGGAGCCCATTTACCTGTTAACACGGCTTTTTGAGGCAGTCCGCTACGGTCATTGGCAGCCGGATGCCGAAGATGAACAGCAGGCAATCCGGTGTCTGGAAGCCATCATGGTACACAGCCGCAATGTCAGGGAAAAGAACGGATATGGATAGATCAAAACGTTTTGTACTTGCGTTCCTCATTGCAGCACTGGTCGTCTTCCTGGGGTTGCTTTTTTGGCCGTTTGTCCTGAACACTATCATTCAACCAACAGCTCTTGCCCTATGGCTTCTCATACGAATCTTGGTGTTGAGCATCCATCAGAAATATTTTTGGTATGCGGTTATTTTCGGGGCTGTACTTGTTCTGTTACGCCTCCTGCGCCAGACGCAGTCCGAACTTCCACCACAGGCATCCTTCGAGACAAACACAACCATTACCAACATTAGCTACTGGCGCGGCCTACTTCTTTACAACGGGCAGGACATCCTGGAGGATAAAGCCCTGAAACGGCAGCTTGCACATCTATTGACAGCCCTGTATGCTTTGAAACAAGGTGCCTCGAATGATTTTCGTATGTATGATGATCTGCAGCAGGGTACTATCTCCTTACCTGAGAATATCCGTACTTTTCTATTCCCACCGGAGCCAGTATCGGGCGGACCGCTGAAGAAGATTTTTCAGACCATTCGAAAGACCCCCCGAAGGTGGACCAGAAAGTGGACGGGACAAGAAAAAGCTGAGCATTATCACATGATTGATGATGTACTCAATTTCATAGAAACATCTCTGGAGATCAACAATGACGATAGAAACCTCTCCCAAAATAACCATTGAACAAGTCGCTGAACTATCTGCCAAAGTAGTTCAAGAGGTTGAAAAGGCAGTTGTCGGAAAGCGCGAAGTACTCAATCTAATGATGGCGGCCTTTCTTTCATCAGGAGGTCACATCCTATTGGAGGACTACCCTGGCCTGGCCAAGACCCTGATCGCCAACTCTTTTGCAAAGGCACTGGGGATGGAATTCAAGCGCATCCAGTTCACGCCAGACCTGCTACCCGGCGACATCACGGGCGGCTATGTATTTGACAGTGAGCATAACCGCTTCACGCTGCGTCAGGGTCCGATCTTTGCCAACATTCTGCTTGCCGATGAAATCAACCGGGCTTCGCCAAAGACCCAATCGGCCTTGTTGGAAGCCATGCAGGAATATCAGGTGACACTGGAAGGCGAAACTCTTGGACTAGCGGAACCGTTTATCGTGATCGCCACTCAGAATCCGATCGAATACGAAGGCACCTTCCCGCTTCCAGAAGCGCAGCTGGATCGCTTCATGGTCAAGTTGTCCATCGGGTATCCCTCCCCAGAAGAGGAAGACGAAATACTAAAGCGGCGTGCCGAACGCAGGAAAGATATCGTTGCTCTGCAGGCGATTATCTCGCCTGAAACTTTTCTGGAGATGCGGGCAGCAGTGGAAGAGGTTTACGTGGACGCGGATGTGCGTCGTTACATGGTTGATCTGGCTGCAAAATCCAGATCCCACCGCCAGGTGGCAGTGGGAGTAAGTCCGCGCGGATCACTGGCACTGTTCAAGCTAACACGAGCCTGGGCCGCCATCCAGGGCCGCAACTACGTTATACCGGATGATATTAAGCATTTCATTCAGCCTGCGCTCGCTCATCGAATCATCCTGGATCCCAGTTTATGGGATACAAAAAAATCAGAGAACACAGTGATCGCAGAAATCACACACTCTGTTTCTGTACCTGTCCTCAAATCTAAACATGAATGACAGGACTCTAACCATAGGGGCGATTGGTGTACTCCTTCTCATTGTGGCGTTGATCACACGCAATGGCGATATCGCATGGATGGCGCTGCCATTCCTGATCTTCCTGATAGTGGCCATTTTGCAAACGCCAAATTTGGAGAGAGTATCGCTAGGTGCGAAACGTATATTAGAGCAGACCCGCACAAACGGAATCGTATCTGTCATCGTTAAGCTGGACCTGCAAAACAAGAGCCGGGAGCCTGTTCACTTGTTCGTTCAGGAAACGGCTCAACCCGGGATGAAAATTACAGACGGGGAGTTGAGTCAATGGGCGACGCTACGAGCAGGGGAATCGACAGAGTTGAAGTATGCTTTTACAGCAACACGAGGCGAATTTTCCTGGAAGTCGATCCGCATCCGGGTGAGTGATCCCCTCGGCTTGATCCAATCCGAAATGTTATTGCCTGATAACACTACGATCCAGTTGCGGCCTCAAATCAAAAAATTCAGGGCGATCTCCCTCCGTCCGCGCAATACCGTACATTCGCCCGGCTCCATTCCAGCTCGAATCGGCGGCAGAGGCACAGACTTTTTTGGAGTCCGCGAATATCACCCGGGCGATTCACTCCGCACGCTGGACTGGCGGCTGACAGCCCGTCACCCACGCAAGTTCTTCACTAAGGAATTCGAGCAGGAGGAAATTGCAGAGATCGGGCTGATCCTGGATGCGCGTCGAAACACGGAACTGCGGATCGGCGAAGAGAGCTTATTCGAATACGGTGTACATGCAACAGCATCGCTGGCAGAAATGTTCTTACATCAGGGGCATAGGGTTAGCCTGCTCGTTTTTGGAGAGAACATGCTAACCGCGTTTCCAGGGTATGGGAAGAGACAGCTGCAGCGCATCATGAGTTGTTTGTCTAAAGCCAAAGTCGCAACAGAAAACTCTGTGCTGGGTCGTTTGGATTTCCTTCCTATTCGCATCTTTCCTCCACATGCCTTGATGATCGTGATCAGTTCGCTCGCATCCACGGATCGATCTTTCTTTCAGCGCCTGCGTGCTCATGGATATCAGGCGTTGTTGGTAAGCCCTGACACGATCCATTTTGCAAATCCGACCCTGTCGCAGGATGCTACCAATCAACTGGCAGTTCGGGCTGCCCGCATTGAACGTCGTCTCTGGCTGAATGAGATTGCCCAACTGCGCATCCCGGTCATTGATTGGCAGGTGGACCAGCCTTTATTTCCACTGATGCGAAATGCGCTGAGCCGTTCGCGTGGACAGCGAGAAACATAAGAAACAATAACCTATGTACTTTCGAAAAGCATTATTTGTTATTTGCCTGATGATCTCACTGCTTTGCCTGGCAGCCGGATATGGGATCGCGGGATATTGGGTCGGAGCCGCCATTGCCATCCTGATGGCTCCCGCCTGGTGGCTCGCCCAAAAAGACCCGGCTTCGTCGCTGCCGACTGTTTGTTTATCCGTATCTGTGGGTCTGGCTGTGGTCGGCAGGCTGATCGGGTGTTCGCCTGCATGGATGATCTGCGGTTCCGCGGCGGCGCTGGCCGCCTGGGACCTCGTATTCCTTGATTCTGCAGTGGGGAACCGTTCATCTGGGAAGCCAACCCGCTTATATGAAAACAGGCATCTCCAATCGCTCCTGCTGGCTCTGGGTTTCGCACTTTTGGCCATAGTGTTGGGACGCTTCATAAATATCCAGATCCCCTTTATCGTACTGCTGCTCTCTCTTGCTTTCATTCTTTTTGCTTTGGATCGTGTTTGGGGCTATATCAAAAAAAGACCAATGTGATCAGCTCCTGAAATTCGTTCAGTGATACATTATTAAAGGATCGCCGAGACGAACACGGCGGCACTTCCTTATTATCAGCGTGTCAGGCATCATTCTTGGAATCGTCACGTTGAAAAACATCCGAGGTTGAAAATGAAGATACTTGCGCTCGAACACGAACTTCCCAATGCCGCAGCAGAGGGATTCCAGCAATATGCCAAAGACGAAGCGCGAATGGTCTGGGCGTTGAATCAGGCTGGAGTGGTTCGAGAATCATATTTCCGCGCAGATCGAAGCGAGGCTGTTTTCGTTCTGGAATGTCAAACAGTAGATGAGGCGCGGGAGGCGTTATCCGCGCTGCCGTTCGTCAAAAATCAATTGATCACGTTCGAGTTGATTCCCTTGAAAGCTTATCCTGGCTTTGAGAGGTTGTTTGTATGAGACCGTTCGCACAAAAGGAAAACAAGTATATGGAAAAGCAAAATCGATTTAATTGGAAAGTATTCTTGGTACTGTGGGGTGCGTCTATCTTTGGCTCGCTCGCGGTATTGCCATACGCGTTGACTCTTCAAGCAACAACGCTCGAAAAAATTACAGCAACAGTTCCTTTGAGCGTTATTGTCACGGCGCAAGTTATACAAAGCGTTGTCCTGTTTGGCATTGCAACGGCACTAGGATTGTTGCTGGCAAAAAGGATTGGTTTGGGCGCGCCGCTGTTGGAGCGTTTCTTCGCGGGGCAAAAGGTGGCAGACCACATCAAGCCGTTTCTCCTGCCTGTAATTCTCTTCGGTGCAGTTGGCGGGTTGATCATCATCGGCTTGGATAAATTTGTGTTTATGCCCGCGCTCGCCACACAGCTCGCGCAGGAAGGCGGAAGTCAAACTACTACGCCCTGGCAGGGTTTTCTGGCTTCGTTTTATGGCGGAATTAGCGAAGAAGTTTTGCTGCGCCTGTTTCTGATGTCGCTGCTGGCTTGGCTGGGTAAATTTGTCAGCCACACCGCTGATGGCAAACCAACGACTGGCGTGTTGTGGATTGCGAATATCCTCGCGGCGATTTTGTTTGGGCTGGGACATTTACCCGCCACCGCCGCCATAATGACCATCACGCCGCTGGTCGTCGTCCGCGCGCTGGTGTTGAACGGCTTCCTCGGAATCGGTTTCGGCTATTTCTATTCCAAATACGGGCTGGAATCCGCCATGCTGTCCCACTTCTCCGCCGATATTATTCTGCACGTAGTGTTCTCGATCTAGCGATCTGCTTTGGAAAATGGAACTATCCACTCGGATAGTTCCAAACTCCCCCAGTGATGGGGGAGTTTTTTGTTCCTTGTCGCTATCATATGTTTGAAAATACAAATCAAAGGAGTCACACATGAATCTCAAAACCTGGGCATCCCGTCATCCAATTCTCACCTACATCATCCTGACGATGGTCTGGTCGTTTGGCATCTGGTCGTTTTTATTCCTGTACATCAAACCTGGCGAATTGATGAAATCCGCTCCGCCAATTTCATTCCTCTTTGTCGTACTGGGTGGGTTTGGACCTTCTCTCAGCGGTCTGCTCACCACATGGCTGGTCTACGGACGTGAAGGACTGCAAGCCTTGTGGAACAGGGTCCGCATCGGACGTGTGGGAGGCTGGTGGCTGGCTCTGTTGGTTATCCCTACGGTGACAGCGTTGACTCCGCTCCTTCGCTGGCTGGCAGGCTACCCCGTCGATACTGAAGCGATGGTAAGCCTGCTCGGTCCCGGCATCGCCCTGGGACTCGTCGCCGGGCTGATGGAAGAATTCGGCTGGCGCGGCTTTCTGCTACCGCACCTGCTCAAACGCCACTCCCCGCTTCTCGCCACTCTGCTGCTGGGTTTGATCTGGGGTGGGCTGTGGCACGGCTACGCGGATTACTTCGCGCTTGGCGGCAGAGGCTTTGACTCTTTGGTGTTGATCACCTTGCTTGGTCCTGTCCTGTTGACTGCCTGGTCATTCATCATCACCTGGGTCTATGAACGAACACAGGGCAGCCTGTTGCTCGCTTACTTCATGCATGCCAGTATTTCGTCCAGCGCATTGATCTTCGGGCAAACGTATACGAACTCTGCCGAAGAAATTATCTGGACGGCGATCAGCACCGGGCTGGCCATCCTTGCGGCGGTTTTCATCTGGCTATTCATTCGCCGCTCCGGTTCACAGACATCGTAAAAACCAGAAGGCCACCGATGAAAAAGTGACTCTTTTGGTAGAACTATCTGTAATCATCAAGGAACTTCAATTGACTCTCAATCAAAAATATCCACCCTCCAAGCCGTGTGGATGTAAGATCTGCCTGGCTTACTGTGCCCGCCCTGGCTGGTGGACGGTTGAAGAAGCATCCCGCGCAATGGATGCGGGGTATGGGAATCGCATGATGCTGGAGATTGCTCCCGAATTAACCTTTGGTGTGTTATCGCCAGCGTTCAAGGGATGTGAGGGGTTTTATGCAATAGAACAATTCGCAAGGAACGGCTGCACCTTTCTGAAGGAGGATCGTTGCGAACTATATGGCACAGGTCATCAGCCATTGGAATGTCGCTTTTGCCATCATGAGCGGCGCGGACTCGGGCTCAAGTGTCACGCCGCTCTCGAAAAGGATTGGAAGACACCTGATGGGCAGGTGTTGGTAGAAAGATGGATCAGGCAGGTTGGATTGCGAGACCGTCTATTCATGCTTTCAATCATGACCACTCATTGATTACAGAGTATCGCATAATTTGGTAAACAAAAACTTTGATTTTCCTTCGTGACTTTCAACGAAAAGTTTACTTAATTATGAGACAAGCGATAGATAGGAGAGACAAAATGATAGAAACTCAACTCACGTTCGATGACATTATTCAAATGACCATGCAGGTTGGGGAAGATTGGGCGGTCGCCCATGCGAAACGCTTGATCGAACTCGTCAAACAGATCAGCGCAGACATCCCTTACGATTCGCATGTCATGGAGTTGGCGACGTACATGCACGATTGGGGTGCGTTCCCAAAGTACATTCAAAAGGATGTGGAACATGCGGTTCGTTCCCGACAGGTGGTTGAATCTGACATTTTGCCTCGTCTGCCCCTGACAGCGGATCAAAAGGAAACCCTGCTCGAGACGATTGAACTGCATGATTATCGCGACATGCGCCCGACAAAATCCAATGAAGCGTTGTTATTGCGTGAAGCGGACATGCTCGAGTTCCTCGGCATGATGGGCATGGCACGGGATTTTGCAAGAGGTCCCAAGAATGTGGAGGCTTGTTACAAGCGCATCCTTTCACGAAGAAATGATATCCAAGGTCGCTTTACCATTCCGCGCGCAAAAGAGATCGCAAAGGTGCGGCTGGAAAGAATGGAAATCAGTTTGGGGTGGCTCGTGGAGGAAAGTTTTGGGGCGATGTAATAGATGCTACACACCGTCCCGAAGGTTTGAGCGGCTTTACATAGACGATTCAAGAAACTTTCGGGACGTTCTTGTCAGGTGGGTAAATAAAACAGGAGCGGACTCAGCGTTCGCTCCTGTTCGTTAAGCAGGATCAGTTGTCGGTTAAGAAAGAGGCGGGGTTATATCGTCAAATAAACAGCAACAGCCGAGAGATCCATCAGTGCATGGAGGATCATTAAGTAGGGCAAAAGTGTCGGGCGGAGTTTGATGACAAGACCTACAAAGAGAGCGAAGGGCAAGTACATTCCCAAACGCCATAGTATGAAGCGACCATCAAGGATAAGCGGCAGGAACATATGCTGCGCACCAAGAAAGAAGGACGCGATAAGCCATGCGAGCCAGCCATTCTTGAGGCGTGCTTCGAGACGCGGCATGACATAACCAAAATAGGTGGGTAATTCCGCGAAGGCAATGGTGAGTGGGAAGAGAAAGCTCAATATAAATGCCCAGGTTGGTAGCGGACGAAACATCATGGTGGTAGGTGTCATGGTGTCACCAAAAAGCGCGGCAGCTAGTGCGGTCATTGGCAAGGCTCCGATGGGCAAACCAATGAGGCTTGAGCCGAAGAACCAAGCCAGGTCCTTTTTCCATGTCTCACGTGAAAAGTGTATAACATCGAAATAACCTTTTCCTTCCGCATTGTAAAGACGCACGAGCAAATAGATGGATACAAAGTTGGTGAGGAATGCTGTGAATGTCCACCAACGGGCAGATTCATCCCAGGCGGAATCCGTGCCTGTTGCGAAGAGAATCAGCGCGATCAAGGCTTGAAAGAGGATGAACAGCACGGAGCGCGAGATGAGCATGAGCCAGGGACGGAAGCTTGCCTTGGCGTTTGAGATCGGGATCGAACTGGGTTGGGTGGTGATTTGCATGGGTTTTCCTTTCCTATTTATGCTTTTATTGTATAGTATCCAAACAAAAGACTCCCCTGTCATTGAGGGAGTTCTACACTATCCACTTGGACAGTATGTCCGATCGGATGTGTACATAATTTCGAGAAAGACGAGCATTATTTACACGTCCTTTTATGCTCCCATCATGATCGCCATCGTTCCAGGCTCCACGAGTTGACGGTAAATCTCATTCATCTTTTCAGCAGGGATGGGATAGTTGTTGTCGATCCACCAGGTCATCAAGGCAATAAACGTACTAGCGACATAGTGTGCCAATAATTCAGGCGGAATATTTTTGTTTCTTTTTGGCAGACCCTGTTTCAAATGATCGAGCAGGTATCCATGTAAGAATTTCTGGATGTGCGTCAATGTGATGTAGCCTCCTTTTTGTTTTTGCACCTGCTGGAACATGGCAAGACTCAATGCCCAGGGACTTTCGATATCAAAGGTTGTTCCCGATAAGAAATCCTCGAACTGCGCGCGCAGGGGTTCAAAGCCGCTGAGGAGGAGTTGATCGAGGCTTTCGAAGTGGGCATAGAACGTGGAGCGTCCCACATTGGCACGGTCTATTACATCCTGCACTGTAACCTTTTCATATCCCTTTCCACTATCAATTCACTCAAGGCTGTTTGCAGTGACTGTCGTGTCCGCTGGATGCGGCGGTCTTCGGGTTTGACTTTTTGGGCATGGTAATTTCCTTTTCACCACTAAGTACACGAAGTACACAAAGGGGAAAGGCTTTGTACCCTTTCGGTTTTATTCCTTCGTGACCGTTGTGACTTGGTGATTAAAAGATCCTGACCAAATCACTCCTCAATCTTCAATAACGTACGGATTTCAACACATTGGTTGTTGACATCTTTTTCTTCACTCTTTTATAACCGAACACAGTGTTCATAAACATATACAGTGTACATCAAATTCTTTTAGAAGAAAAGGAGAAAATCAAAAATGGTAACAAGTTTAGCAAGTAAAAATCAGGTGATGGTTCAGCCGCTCGTGGAGAATCATCTCATCGAGTTGAGAAAAGTCTCCAAGGCATATAACGTCGCCGCAGGGAAGTTCCTGGCGCTCAAAGAAGTGGACATGCAAGCCGACGCGGGCGAGTTTGTTGCGGTGGTTGGCAAATCGGGGAGCGGGAAGTCCACGCTCATCAACATGATCACGGGAATTGACACGCCGACTTCGGGCGAAGTGTTTGTGGCTGGGACGCCTGTCCATGCGATGGATCAGGAACAGTTGGCAGTCTGGCGTGGACGGAATGTGGGCGTTGTCTTTCAGTTCTTTCAATTGCTTCCCACGTTGACCGTTGCGGAGAACATCATCCTGCCGATGGATTTTTGCAATACATTCCCTGTCAACGAGCGACGTGAACGTGCGATCTCTCTGCTGGAGAAAGTTGGCATTGCCGAACAAGCCGACAAACTCCCCGCGGACCTCTCAGGTGGACAGCAACAACGCGCCGCCATTGCCCGCTCGCTTGCGAACGACCCGCCGTTGATCGTTGCGGACGAGCCGACAGGTAATCTCGATTCCGCCACGTCGGATGCGGTCATGCAGTTGTTTGCGAATCTTGCCGCAGAGGGGAAGACCGTGTTGATGGTGACTCACGAACGTGACCTCACGCAATACTTCACCCGTTCCATTGCATTGGCAGATGGTTCACTTGTGAACGGACGGGAAAAATGAACAGTCCACGTTGGAAGAAGTTATTGCGTGATTTGCAGTCCGCACAAGGACGGATGGCGATGATGGTCATTGCCATTGCGGTCAGCATTTTTAGTGTGGGCACATTTCTGAGCGCCTATACCATTGCGAGACGTGAGATGAGTCGCAATTATCTCGGCACGAATCTCGCCTCGGCGTTCATCGAGTTGGATCGAGTGGACGAGGCGTTGGTAAAAGCTGTCAGCGAAAGAGAAGGTATTTCGGAAGCCGAAGCAACCTCGTGGGTTGGAGGGAGAGCCGAGATCAGTCGCAATGAATGGATGCCTGTGTTGCTGTTCGTCGTCCCAGATTTTGAAACGTCACATGTCAGTACAGTCGCTCCTGATGCGGGCGCGTATCCTCCGTCGGAACAAACGATTCTTGTCGAGCGTGAAGTCCTGCCAATGTTGGATTTGAACATCGGTGATGCGATCACAATTCAAACGCCGAACGGCACGAAGCAGGAAATAAAAATTTCGGGAACCGTGCATGACCCTGCGCTGGCGCCTGCATGGCAGGAACAAACGGTATATGGATACATCACGCCTGCAACGCTGGCGCTGCTTGGCGAAGGCGAGACGTTGAATATTCTGAAGGTCATCGTGAGCGATGAGCCGTATAACGTGACCGCTATTGAATCAACGGTGAGTGAGTTAACGGTATGGCTGAAGGCGCAGGGTTATGTTGTGCATGAGATTCGTATTCCGCCGCCAGGCAGGCATCCGCATCAAAGTCAGATGACCTCCGTGATCACATTGTTTCTTGTGTTCAGTTTTATGGCTTTGTTATTGAGTGCCATTCTCAGCGCAACGATGATCAACGGTTTGCTGGCGCAACAGATCCGCCAGATCGGAATCATGAAAGCCATCGGCGCCCGCACATCGCAGATCACGAGTTTGTATCTTGTGTTGATCGTTTTGCTTGGTATTGCGGCGTCGCTGATCGGCGTTCCGCTGGGCATTGCGGCGGGACGTGGTTTCACGGGTGTTATTGCTCAACTTCTCAACCTTGAAATTTATAGCGACGCCGTTCCCGCATGGGTCTATCTTATTTTGATTTTGATGGGCATTCTGATTCCATTGCTGGTTGCATTGGATCCCATCCTCAAGGCGACTCGCATCACGGTGCGGGAGACTCTCAACGATTACGGTATCAGCCGTGATGCGTCCGCTTCATCCTTAAGGGACGGCTGGCTCAGCCGCATTCGATTTTTTGACAACACCCTGATTCTTGCCCTGCGCAACACCTTCCGTCGCCGTGGACGATTGATCCTTACGTTGAGTCTGCTCTCTGCCGCTGGTGCCATGTTCATGACGGGCATCAATGTGCGTGCTGGATGGCAAGCCGCCCTCGATCAATCTTCCGCAGACCGTAACTATGACCTGGAAATCCGCTTCAACGCTCCCGTGCCTGCACAACAGGTTAACTCGTTGCTTGCGAACGTCCCTGGCGTGGAGAAAAGCGAAGCATGGAGTCTGACTCCCGCCGCTTTGAATCGCCCCGATGCTTTGGAGATCGTGCGAACGTATCCCGATGGCGGTCATGGAAGTTTTACGCTTCGTTCCATTCCGTTGGGGAGTGATCTGATCGCAACGCCTTTGCTTGATGGTCGCTTTTTGCAGGCGGGCGACACCGATGCGGTTGTCTTGAATCAAAATGCCAGGGCGTTCTTCCCCGAAGTAGAAGTGGGAGATGAGATCGAATTGCTGATCGAGGGTGAGGTGAAAACCTTCCGACTCGTGGGCGTGATCCAACAGACACTTTCCCCATCTTCAGCGTACGTCCTGCCTGAAACTTTTGCCAGGGCCACAAATCAATCTGTTGAGTTGACGAATGCCGTCCGCGTTGTGATGCGTGAACATGACAAAGAAGCGATGGCATCCATCACTCGTGATGTTGAGCAGGCATTGGCGGCTGGGAATGTCAGCGTTAAGGTCGCGGTTTCAGAGGCGTTGTTGGGTGAAGCAATTTCAGGTCACGTGTACATCTTCATCGTCGCCCTGATGATGATCTCAACCGTCATGGCAGTAGTTGGCGGGCTGGGACTCATGTCCAGCATGGGCACCAGCGTCATTGAACGGACACGTGAATTTGGCGTGATGCGTGCCATCGGAGCCAGGTCAAAAACAATTCTGCGGAACATCATCAGCGAAGGAGTCTTCATTGGCTTGATGAGTTGGGTGATTGCATTGCCGTTGTCCATTCCACTCTCGTGGGGAATCGGCTACCTGATCGGGATGATGTCCTTCCGTTCACCGTTACCGTTGATCGTTTCACCGATGGGTCTTGTCATTTGGTTGTCTGTCATTGTTGTCGGCTCGATTGCGGCAAGCGCTTATCCCGCCCAGCAGGCGTCTCGTTTGACGGTGAGAGAGACGCTGGCGTATGTGTAATCAATAACCCGTCATTGCGAAGGCGGTGCTTTTCGCTCGAAGCAATGACGGAAATATAAAAAGGAGAATAAAAATGGAACAAAAAACTGATAACAAAAAGAAGATCGTGAAAGTGGTGATTTGGGCTATCGTCATCCTTGCTTTGATGGGAACCATGCATATCATCGTCAATAACATTGACGGCTTGGAAATTATTAGGCAACTGCACGGGGGATAGAAGTAAAAAAGACTCCCCGCAGCGCTGGGGAGTCTTTACTGTCCACTTGGACAGGTGTTATTCGGCAAAGAATTCAAGAAGTTTTTGATTCACCTTTTCTGGATTCGCAACGGCGGTGATGTGATGTGCGGCGGAAATGATTTCGACCTTCACGTTGGGAATCAATTCCCGCGCTGATTGAATGGCAGAATAGAGATCGTTGTAGATTGCCTCTTTATCTCCCAGAATAAGCAACACCTTTGCCTTGATCTGAGCAAACTCTTCTTTCGAGTACATTCGCGGGAACACCTGATTGATCAGCCCGCCGTAGACCATTGAGTTATAAAACAGCGGCTCCCAAAGCGGATCGCGAGGCAGACCTTTGTGCATCCAATCCACACTGTTTTGCATGACCCGTTTCACACCAGGTACTTTGGGGAAGAATCCATAGATTGCTTTGGGGATGAACATGTGTGTGTAGAACGGTCGCATCTTGTAAATTGTCGCGGCGGGACCGATCAACACAAGTTTGCGAATCCGTTCTGGAAGTTTCATGGCGTAGTAGGCGCCTGTGAAACCGCCATAGGAATTGCCAGCCAGGTACAAGGTGTCTATGCCCAAACCATCGATCACTTCTGTGAACCAGTGCAGGAAATCATCAAGTGACGTGATCGGTTTGACGGGACGACTCTTGTTCCCTTCGCCGATCACATCCACAGCATAGACTCGATAGGACTGACTCAACGCGTCGACATTTCGGTACCACGACATTGCAGATGCCAGCAACGCATGTAACAGGACAACAGGCGGCGCATCTTCGGGTCCGCTGGCGATGACGTGGGTCTCGCCGAAACTGGTCGAGATGGTTAATTCCTTGTAAGGAGGTGTCCATTTGTCCATGATGGCTTGATAGGCACACAGCACTTCCTTTTCGCCTTCGGACGATGTGAACATGGAAACAAATGTTGGCATGTGAAACTCCTTTTTAGAACAATCCCCACACCACGTGGAAGACAACATCCGCCCAGAAGTGGACTCCCGCCGCGGCGACCAGTCCGTCTTTCATGTAGCGTTCGCCTACGATGAGTCCGACGACACCGTTGAGGATGAAAACTTCTGCCAATAGTACAGGATTCAGATCGGCTAAGGATGAAGCGCCTGTCAGGAGGAAGATGGTGCCGAGATGCCCAGCGCCAAACGCAAGCGCGGCGATGACGTTGGCGATCCACAAAGCGACGGTGCGTCCGTTGAAGCGTTTGAACAGCCAGTTGAGGATGAATCCCCACAAGCCGAAGACGAATCCACGGAACATGATCTCTTCACCGATGCCCGCGCTGATGGATGCGAGAATGGAGACGGGAAAGGTCGGATGGGGGAACCTGCCAAAGCCATTGATGGGAGCGAAGAGCAGGTCGCCAACGATAATGAAGACACCGCAGACCAGACCCAACACAAGAGGGATGACGAACCAGCGTCGCCAGTTGCCGTCTTCGCTGAAGATACCAGGCAGTTCGAGTTTGCGGGCAAACCAAAGACCCGCCAGCCCGAACAAACCGTAGAGCACAAACACGCTACCTGCGTTGGCAAGCCCCAACACCCAGTCGGGGACGCCCATATCGGGCATGAGGACGCCTATGGATGCAGTGAGTTCATCCATGAAAAAGGCGTAGGTTGCAAAAGCAGAAAGTGCATATCCTGCGAGCAAAATTAAATATACAGTGAGTTGTTTGCGATTCATTTTTGTCTCCTTACTCGAACTTCAATACAGCCGAAAAAAACGGAAGCATGTAATCTCGAATGCGTTCTCCGAGCACGCTTTGATGCGAGCCGCTGTAGGCTTCCACTTTAACAGGAATGCCCGCCGCGGTAAGTTGTTCACCGAAATAGATGCAGCCTTTGGGTATCCAGTTGTACTCATCGTATTCGCCGTAATCCACAACGATGCCTTTGAGTTTGAGGAGGTTGTCCTTGTATAGTATGACTTCATCGGCGATGCCGCCAAAGCCCGCTCTCCCATTTTTTCCAAATCTCATCATTGCGTACCAACTTGCCATCTACTTCTGTGAATGGATAATTAAAATAAGGCGGATGCCGGTCAGGATTGGGTGCGAATGCGAAGCCGTAGGACAGAGTGAACTGATCGGGCGACGAAGATATTCTCGTCTTCGCCTCTTCCAACGGGAGGGCTGATAGCTTTTCTTCAAATTTGATGAAACTCTGAATCAGTCTCTCGCTCTCGAACATCTGCGATCAGTCAATCCATTCTCATCAAACAGTCCGGGACTCATGCTGCAGACTACGCCAAACACATCGGGGCGATGCATGGCAATGTTCAACGCACCGAAGCCGCCCATCGAGTGGCCTGTAATGCCGCGCGATTCGGCCTGTGCCAAAGTGCGAAAGTGACCATCCACATAGCCGACTACATCCTGGGCGATGAAATCCTCCCAGTTGCCTGTTACAGGTGAATTGGTATAAAAACTACCGCCGAGTTTATTCATCCCATTGGCCACAACGATGATTATTTCATTCACTTTTCCATCGCTGACCAATCTATCCATGCTGCCTGGAAGGTTAAAACCGATCATGCCGCTGTCGCCATAGCCGGGCAGATAATAGATCACCGGAAAGTGTTTGTCTGGAATGCCGTAGGAAGGCGGCAAGTAGACTTGGATTGTCCTTTCTGCGGCTTCACCAACAAGATTGTTTTTCAGAGAAGGAGCAGAAATCTTAATCGTGTTTATGGGCTGAAAGACTTCCGTTGGGGCAGTAATTGTTGGAGTGCTTACGATCTGTGTCGGTTGTATCGCAGTGGCGATGGGAGTGCAGGCGCTAAGCACGAAGATAAACGTTAGTAATAAAGAATTAGGAATGTGTTTCATGATGAACCTACTTAGATGATCGGTGCATGCCGTAACCCCAGACGATGCCAAACACAAACGGGATAAAGATGCCGACACGTTTCCAATCTACAAAATTGTTTTCCATTATTATTCTCCTGAATTGAAGGCTTTGTTACTTGTATCATAGCCTTTGAAAACAAAAGACTCCCCGTCGCTGGGGGAGTCTTCACTATCCAGATGGACAGGTCGTGATCAGGGGATGTTTACTTCGACCATGCCACCGTTGACGTAGCTGAGCAGTTTGCCGTTCATGTGCAGGCGCGGATCGGATTCGTAACGCGTGCGGACGGCTTCAAAGTCGGGCACGTCGTTTGCGGTCAACGCAGCGACTTCATCGAGCAGGACGAGGTCATTTGGGTCGTCCATTTGTTCGTTGAGGATTACGCCCCAGCAATCCCACGGGAGCAGTTCCATTTTGTTGAGCGATGCCACATCGCGGACAAAGTCACCGCGCACGAAGCCGAGTCCGTGCATGTCGAAGATGCCAAACTTATTGGGGTCTTGTTCACCTGCGCGGCACATCTGCCAGGCTTTGCCGCCGACGATGAACTGGTCGCGCGGTACATCTAGGACATCAAAGCTGATCTTCAAAGCATCTTGTTGCAATGCATCGAGTTGTGCATCTACGAGCACCCAGCGGTTTTGTTCCGCATTCCAATACTCGACTACCCAATGATCTTCGAAATGATCGGGCATGAAGTAGGCGGCGAAACCGCAACGAGCGCGCGCAGGGATTCCCTGATGGCGCAACATGGAAACAAGAAGCAATGAATGGTCGCGGCAGTTGCCGAGCAGTTTCTTTTCGATGGGGCGTGACTCGGTCAATGGGCGAGGATCAAGCTCCAGTGTGCGTGCGAGGCGTTTTTCCATCGTGCGCAGTTGCAGTTCAGCCATGCGTTCAGGCGGCGCTTTGAATCCATAGCGTTCCGCCCAAAAGACATGGATGGTGACTCCCTGCACGAGTTTGACCAGGTCAGGGATGGAAGTGGGGAGGTTATCGAAGAGAGAGACATGTGTCCCAGGGTCAGATATCAGACCTTGTTGGGTGAAGTATGTGAGCGTTGGGTTCATGGTGCCTCCGTATCAAGTATATTTTGCGTTCTTTATCTTTGCCCTGCGCTTGCGCGGCTCGTAACATTGCCAGTAGACCCTGTGTTCATCGTATCGGTTTCTCGGCGGTTTCGCCTCTGCGGGATGACCGACATAGACCATGCTCAATGGTGTCACATTTTCGGGGATCCCCAATACTTCGGCGACAGGCTTGATCTTGCTTGGGTATGGATGGACGCCGATCCACACTGCGCCGAGTCCCAGTCCCGCCGCCGCAAGCAGGATGTTCTCTGTGGCGGCACTGCAATCCTGTTCCCAATGTCTGCGTCCTTCCACGTTGTTGGCAATATCTGGATTACCGCACACCACGATCGCGGCGGGTGCATTGTATCTCGCAAATAAGAACTTCGCGCGGATCTGGTCAAGCACCTCAGGTTCCGTCACCACAACGAACTCCCATGGTTGGGAGTTGCATGCAGTGGGAGCCGCCATCGCCGCCTTCAACAATGTGATCAACGTCTCATGCTCCACAGGGTCAGGCGTGAAACAGCGTATGCTTCTACGGCTTAGGATGGTTTCGATGGTCTCAGGCATTTTCGTTTTCCAATGTATTTACCATTCCTTAATCCACGGTTCCAATAAATCAAATTCTGTAAATCCCATGGAGTCATACAACGCGTGCGCAGCGGTTCCATACGAACTGACCGTTGCCAGTGTCGCGCCGAGTCTTTCTGCGCGGCGTAGACCTTCGCTCATGACGGCTTTGCCGAGTCCGCGCTTTTGGTGATTCGGGTGTGTGCCCACGGGTTCGAAGACCGCGGTGCGGGTCACATCGTCGAACCAGACTGTGCAGAACGCGGCGAGTTCTCCATCTTCCGCAACAGCGACGATATCCAGGTCGCGGCGATAGAGCGGAACGCGTTGCACGTTCCTGTACCATTCCCAGCCTTGATACTTTTCGTCCGGCTCATCGGGGTGAAAGACTTTCCACGAAAGCCAACTGCGCGCGGGCAATTCGTTTTCGTCACCCAAGGCGCGGACGGTGTATCCGCTTTTCGGGGCAGAATCAGGTATCGGGTGGGAAAAGAAGCGGCGGCGCATGTGTTCGGCGAGAAATTTCGAGCGGACGTATCCGCGTTCGGTGAAGAGTCCTTTCGTTGGGTCGTCAGCCGCATTCACCCAAACAATCAATTCCTTTTTGCCGTCATCTTTGTTTTGGGAAGTTTCGCCTCGGCGACATCCAGCATTTCGGAGATGGATACCTGATCCTGGAACGCGGGGTGGATTTGGAAGAACGCTTCGTTATCACCATCGGGGTTGAGCATTGCGACGATCTGCCCGTTCAACTCCCAAAGCGTGACGACATCTTCGAGCTTCATGTGGAAGATGTTTTCGTTGACATGCCAGCGCCAGTAATCCCAGCGCAACAGCGACCATGAAAAATCTCGGCGGTTGTTGTGAAGGACACCTCGCGCAGGAAATCCGCGGATGCACCAGTAATCTTCTTCGGTTTGGTAGGGGCGTTGTGTAGGTTTCATAAGATCAATTATATTGAAAAGCAAAAGAAGTCCCTGTCCGTGAAGAGAGAGTCTTGAACTAGCTAGGCGGATAGTATCAGCGAATCAGAAATCATTTAAAATCAATACAACCAATCTATTACAAGCCTCGTAAATAGACTGCCATTTTGAAATCGCTGAATTATTGGAGACCATTATGCGACTTACTATTAACAAGCTCGGCAAAGAATACAAACGCGGATTTTGGGGCTGGAAAGATTTTTCCCTTGAGATCGCTTAAACTGGCATTTTAGGTCTGCTCGGTCCGAACGGCGCGGGCAAATCCACATTCATGCGCATGCTTGCCACCATCACCAAACCCACAGATGGATCGGTCACATGGAACGGTGTGGACGTTGTGAAAAGTCCCGACACATTGCGCGATGTGCTCGGGTATCTGCCACAGGATTTCGGTGTTTATCCAAATCTCAACGCCGTGGAATTTCTCGAATACATGGCTGCTATTAAAGGGCTCGACGCCGCATCCGCAAAGAAACGCATTGACGAACTTCTGCAACTTGTGAATCTTGTGGAAGCCGCAAAGCGTCCGCTGGGCGGATATTCGGGCGGCATGAAGCAGCGTGTGGGAATCGCGCAAGCCTTGCTCAACGACCCGCAGCTGCTCATCGTGGATGAACCCACCGTTGGACTCGACCCTGAAGAACGTGTACGCTTCCGCAACTTGCTTTCAGATCTATCAGGCGAACGCATTGTAATTCTTTCAACTCACATCGTTTCAGATGTGGAAGCAACCGCCACGCATATTGCGCTCGTCAACAAAGGTCAACTCTTGCGCGAAGCCGCGCCTGAAAAACTATTGAATGAACTTGAAAATAAAGTTTGGGAGTGGACAGTCCACAGCGACGATCTGTCCGCGTTAAAACAAAAACACATCGTCAGCGGGACCATCCGCAGAAGCGACGGTGTTCAAGTGCGCGTGGTCAGCGCGGAGAAACCCGAAGCACAGGCTGAGAACACCTCGCCAAATCTTGAAGACGCTTATCTCTATTTCATCGGCGGCAAACAATGAAACCTGCGCGCGTCATTTATCATTTAGCCCGCGCCGATTTTTTAGAGCGCGTGCGCCGTTATAGTTTTCTCGTTATGCTCGGGCTGGCGTCCTTGCTTGGCTATCAAACCGCCGTTGGCAATGTCCGCTTGCAGCTTGGCGATTATCGCGGCGAGTTCAACTCCGCATGGGTCGGCGGGATGATGTCGATCATCGCGACCTTCTTCATCGGCTGGTTCGGTTTCTATCTCGTCAAAGGCTCCGTCGCACGCGACCGTGAAACAGGCGTCGGGCAGATCATGGCCACCACGCCCATGACCCGTCCGCTGTACACGCTTGGCAAATGGATCAGCAACTTCGCTGTCTTAATGCTCATGGTTGTCATCCTCGCCATCTTCGGCATCGTCATTCAATTCCTCAGCGGCGAAAGCACGCAAGTCAACCTCAGCGCATACCTGCTGCCGTTTATCTTCATCGTCATGCCGCTCATGGCGCTCGTCGCCGCAATTGCCGTGCTCTTTGAAGCCGTCCCATTTTTATCGGGCGGCTTCGGCAACATCGTTTATTTTTTCGGATTCATCATGATGCTCCCACTCATCATGGAACAGGATTTCATCAACACCTACCCAGCGATTGAACCGATGGGACTCGCCCTGCTCAAAGCCGACATGGCGGAAGAAGTGATTAAAGTCTTTCCCGATTATGGCGGCAGTTTCATGCTCGGTGGTATGGATACGCCCATCATCGGCACCTTCACGTGGACAGGCATCGAATGGACTCCACTATCATCGCTACCCGCTTCGCCTTCATCGGTCTCGCGATTCTTTTGACGTTGCTCGCCGCGATCTTCTTCGATAGATTTGATCCCTCGCGCGCAAAACCCAAGAGGATAAAAAGCATCGCCTCAGACTCTGCGCCCGTGCCTGCTTCAACATCTCAAGCATTACCCACGCCCCGTCTGACTCCTCTTAACGCCGCCGCGAATGGATTCAGTTTTTCAAGAGTCCTCGTTGCTGAATTAAAACTGCTGCTCAAAGGTCAACGCTGGTGGTGGTACATCGCCGCCGCAGGACTCATCATCGCCTGCTTCGCAAACCCATCTGCAACCACGCGTGAGATTGTTCTTCCAATGGCATGGATCTGGCCCATCTTAATTTGGTCAGCCATCGGCAACCGCGAAGTTCACAACAACGTCCAACAGTTGACCTTCTCCTCCGCGTCCCCGCTCATGCGTCAACTCCCCGCGCAGTGGCTCGCAGGGTTTCTCGTCACCCTGCTCATGAGCATCGGTGCCCTCCTCCGCTACGCCGTAGACGGTGATACGGTCGGCTTGCTGGCTTTGCTTTCAGGTGCGATCTTCATCCCATCACTCGCCGTCGCCTCAGGCGTCTGGAGCGGAACGAGCAAACTGTTTGAGATCTTATATATGGTCATCTGGTATCTCGGCCCGCTCAACAAAGTCCCTGGGTTGGATTTCATCGGCTCCCACAGCAACGGGAATCCGCAAATTTTCATCCCTTTCAATCGCATTGATCGCCTTTGCTATCTTTGGAAGGTCACGGCAGTTGAGAAATTGATCAAAATATAGAGCCCGGTAGCCCGTCAAAGTTACATTCAATACATTACAAGAATTGCCCCACGATGACCTTCGGACGATATTGCAGCGACTCTGCTGGATGCGGTGACTGGATCTCATCACTTCCCGCCAAGTCTGCAATCGTGCGGGATATGCTTTCCAGTAAGTTCTTCTGCGCGGTTAGAAACTCAAAGAGGGCTTGTGCTTGACCTGCGCCAAGTTTTATTTGGTTTTTCAGCACCTAATCTCATCCAACTTTCGTCGATGGAGTATTTACGCCATTGGCGGAAATTTGGAAAGCTGGCGAGCCAATGACCAGACCATTGGTTTTCAATGCATTATTGCCTTGCAGATGTTCAAGTATATACCCTGCATATAGATGGGCAACGTTTATTTAGGAAATTTTATCATGGAGAAGTAAATCGCTGAAATCAATAGGTTGTTTCTATATCAATCAGGAGCAATTCATATAACATCGATTGTTGTCGCTTTTTCTGCAAGGCCTTCCGCCGCAACTGCCAATCGGGCAATCCTAAAACCTTCGAAAGCACCTCGCAACCATTCGGTCAGTATCCATCATTTGTCGTACAAAAGACCGCTATTAAAGCGGTCTTTTGTTTTAAGTACATCCCATCTCTCCGCCGATGTGTTTCCTTTACCAATATTGTATCGTAGGGGCGAATAAAAAATTAAAGGAGAGAAAAACAATGATACAGATGATCAAATCACCAATCGCTAGTCCTATTATGTGGAAACAGAAATATTTTTATCGAGCATTGTCGTCACGCTGGGAGCCGTCAGTCTCATTATTTCAAACATAGAGATGATTGCCAGTTTGCTCACAAAGGTAGTTCAGATTGTGACATGGGAATCAATGAGAGGTGCGCTCTTCATCTTTGGGTTACGTCTCACGGATGTTCCGATCGGTACACTGAAAGTTGTCCTGATGGTGTACGGCGTGCGAACTTGGGCAACGCTGTTGGGGCTGCTGGAAGTCACGATCTGGATCATGGCAATGGGACGCGTCATGGGGTAACTCGATAATCCGTGGAATATTTTAATCTCTACAAATAAGTATTCCTGAAATTCAAAAGCCTATTTACCTCAAATTTTCGTACCAAGAACTCGGAAACTTTTAATGCGGGTACAAACTTGATAAATTGCATAGGACTTTCGATACGCATCCACTGATGAAGCTTTAGGCTGGGTGCTCCCTGTGATCTTGATACATGCCTTGCACGCTTCTGCTACACTGTTCCATGCCTCTGCGCCGACGCCCGCAAGCAAAGCCGCTCCATACGCGCCACCTTCCGTAGATTAACTGTAACTAACTCCGCGTTCAAAACATCTGCCATGATCTGACGCCACAGCGCCTTTTGGTGGCCACCACCCGGAAGCGGACTTGTGTTACCTTGCCAAGACCTGCGTTTTGGACCAACGTGAATGAATTTTCAGCCCAAAAGCTGGCGCCTCCAGTACAGCGCGGCCGCGTGCGCGCGGCTGTGGCGGTGAGTCGGCTTATGAAAGCGCCAGCGCCAACGGGTCGGGATGAGGCGTGCGTTCACCGGAAAGATAAGGCAGGAATTGCAACCCTTCACTACCTTCGTGGATCGCTCATCGGCCTCTTTTAATAATTCATCAAAACTCGTGTCGGGCGCAAGTGTGTCACGATACCGTAAGCTCCGCAGCCGAAAGCATCACCCCATGAAATGCCACATGTTGGGAACTGTGTGGCAAATGCGTGCAGCCGTCCTCAGGTTCGATCATCGCAGATGGTGTCGGCTGTAAACACAACGCCGCTCGTGCCGACAGTTAATCCTACAATTCCAGTTTCCACGGCTCCCCACACCCGCGGCACTCCGCCGCCTGATCGCCGCTGCTCGCGGCAACAGGTATGCCTGCTTTTAAGCCGTGAGTCGCGGCTTCTTCATTGATGTGTCCTGTAAACTCAGTCCTTCAAATGTTTTGGCATCCATGCTCGCGAATATCGAGCGCAGCCAAAACTTCACCAGACCAATCACGTTTTTTTAGATCAAACAGCACCGTGCCTGCGCCATCGGCCTTATCCATCGCATATTCGCCTGTGAGTTTGTAGCGTATATAATCTTTTGGCAGAAGCACGTGCTTGGCTTCGGTATATACGGGTTCGGTTTTCACCCATAAAATTTTGGCGTAGGTAAATCCGGCCAATGCGACATTGCCCGTGATCTGAATGAATTTTTCTTTTTCCAACTTGTTGATGACCATCGCATTGACTTGTGTACGCTGACGGGTTCCACAGATCGCGGGACGAAGTATATTTCTGCGTGTCGTTGAGCAGGACCAGTCCGCATTTGACCGGTAACCTGAAAGCGGCGATCTGGTTCCGCTGATGCCTGCTTTTTCCAACACGGAGCGGATACTGCCGATACAGCCCCCACCACTCCAACGGATCTCTGCCCGGACCATAACGGCTTGGGGGTCTGTAAGTGTGTGGGGAAGAAGCAACCGCTATCACTTCGCCGCGCTCGTCAATGATCAAGGCCTTGCTGGATGTGGTGGATGTGTCCATTCCGGAGAAAATATGCCATGATTTTTACCCGATTTTTTTAATTACTGTGCATAACTCCAAAGGATTTCAACGATATGCAAACCTGAATTTTTACGCTAGTCCCAATTTATCTGTAAGAGTTTGCGCTTTTTTTTCATTTTGTGGGTTTTCACATCCTTGTATAAATTCCATATTTCGATATGTGTAGCAGCCGCCCCGGGTAGCACCGTTGTGATAGGAGTGCGTTTCCAGTTCAATGAACTTGTCATTGCAATAGCTTTCACTGAACTGCCGTGGTCGTAATATTCAGCTTGGGCATTGTATTCAGCACGTTTGACGAATAAGGTTCCTTGGAGCCAATAAGCCTGCCATCCGCGCGGATTGGGGAAGCCGATCTTGAAGGGAGATGTCATATTGGCTTGAACCAGAATATAATCTCTGCCCCAATGGACATTGCGGTTGGTCATCTCGGTGTACGGCCACAATGTCAGAGTGCGATTGGGGAGAACACCGCATCTGTCTTAATTGAGGAAAGAACGCCATGCTACCCGTCTTGAATTGCGTGATCGCTTAGGGAGTACAAGTCACATCCCACAAGCTGTGATTAGTGATGCGATGTGTCAGCGTGACTTGGGACAGAATGAGCTATCGAATTGATCTCAATTGACTTTTGCAGACCAGTTTTGGGTTCGGTTTGCTGCGTGGTTTGAATCCATTTTGAAATATGGAAATGGTCACCGGGCCTATCATCTGGAAGGTAGGTACGGCTGGGTTCCTCGGGCGT
>JADKEA010000007.1 GCA_016718275.1 Candidatus Villigracilis affinis | reverse complement strand
CTGAAGTTGGGTCGATCGGCGCAGGTACGCTCCTCTTGTATCTTCTTCCGATTTGATAATTCGGCGTAATCGGTCGTTGTCTTCGTTACTCGGAATTTACATCCCGCAGACACTTGCACCGCACTGTGCTTGGCGCAGTACAAGTGTTGCGCAGATTTCACAAACTAGTGATTTTTCAATCTGTGAAATCTGCGGATAAAAAGCTTTATTTTGGCTTGCTCAACACCAGCAAGTTCAACGAACCGCGCTGACAAATATCATCATTTGGTTTTTCACGGCAATGGACGAGATCAAGGCGCCGCCGCCGATACGCGGCAGGGCTTTCGTTTCGGTCACGGTCAATTCGGCGTAGATCGTATCGCCAATGTAAAAGGGTTTGACGAACTTCCACTCGTTGATCTCGCGAAAAGCGAGGACAGTGCCTTCCAGCAATCCCGTCCGCATGATCAAGCCTGTGGCGAGTGACAGGCCCAAAAGTCCATGAGCGATGCGCTGACCGAATTGAGTCGTCGCAGCAAAAGCCGCATCCGGATCTGATTAAAGTCGCCCGTTAGACTGGCAAAGTTGAAAATATCACCTTCACTGACCGTGCGCCCAACCGTATTGAAATTTTGCCCGACAGAAAACTCCTCAAAATAAAGTCCAGCCATTGTTAGTCTCCTCGTCTTGTAGTAGTTAGTTGATTCAACTAGCCAACTTGTAACCCAACCGACCAGCGACCAAAGTCCGACAAATTATACCCGTTTGACCTCTCGCCATTTCGCCCGTACAATTGCGCCATGCGTGATTGGTCTTTAAGCCCTGGCGACCCGCTCTACCTCACTCTGGCAGCGGACGCCCGCCTGTGCAAACCAGACTACGTCAACGACCACATCTGGGAAGTAGAACTCGGAGCAAACGACCCCGAACGTGCCGCCATCTCTCTCTATACCACCTTCGGTCTGCGCGCCCGTTCGATGCGCCTTTCGCTGCGATTTACCGAAAATAACGTTGCAGTTACTGACCCTAACACCTTTTTCACCAAACCGTCGCTGCGCCGCTTCTTTCCTAACTTCCTGGCCCTCGATTTTGTTCCCCCTCGCTCATGCTGGACCCTGGAGCTTGGTCCCGGTGCCACGCGGCAGATCACCTTCGCTGAGGGCAGCGCTCGACACCGTCGCCATGTCGTTCGAACTGGCCCGTCACAGCGCCGCCCGCCCATGGGAAGCGGAACGCGCACGCATCGAATTGCTCGACGCCTCACAAGTATTAGACATCCGCACCGGCGACCCCGATTGGGATGCCGCATTTGCGTTCAGTCAAAAAGCCGCGCACGGATTATTCTTCAGCGGCAGCGAACATTTGCCAAATCCATCTTTTGTCAACGCCCGCCACGTGGATAATGGCTTCTCACGCAAAGGTGACGGTGGAGATTATCCGCCCTCGTGGAATGGACAATCGCCGCTGGAATCTTATTACATCTCCAGCATTTTGCACGGCGCGCCGCACATCGCAAAAAATCTTTTGCTCAATTTTCTTTCCACGCAAGATGAAGACGGCGAATTGGATAACAAACCCGGCCTCGGCGCCCAACGCGGAAAACTGATCGCCGCTCCCCTGCTTACCAGCCTCGCGTGGAAATATTATCAAGCCACACAAGATGAGGCCTTTCTTGCAAACCTTTCCGAAGCTAATTAGTTCTTCTGGGCATGGTTCTCCTCCGCGCACGACCGCAACCGCGATGGCGCCCCCGAATGGGATCACATCCTGCAAACGGGGTTTCGATGACAATCCGTTTTCGATGTCTGGCATCCGTGGTCTCAGGGGCTGGATATTTCACTCGTCCACAGTCCATCTTTGGAAGCGATGCTGTATCGTGAAGCACAATCCATCGCGAAAATCGCAAAGCGGCTCGGCAAACCCGAAGAAGAAACCATGCTTGTGCTGGCACAGGCGGAGACGCTCAAGAAATCCATTATCGCAAGCTGGAATGCGGATCAAAGTTTTATTCCTATCGCGACCGCGAAACAGGTTTGGTTTCGACAGGCCAGATCATCGCCAAGAAAAAAGGAAACGGGAACGCACGCCCGAAAGTGGAATTCGAAGCTGGAGTCCGCTTGTTAGTGGAGATCCAGACCAAAAGTCCAGCTGCGAAGCGACCCGAAGTGGAGATCAGCGAATACTTCACCAAAACCAAAGGCGAAGTCGAAACCATTTTGGGTCATCAATTCCAATGGCGCACGGGCGGGCTGGTTGCCACCACGCAAAAGTTATTTACGCGCGTGGGCCGTGTCAGCGTGACAGGCCTCGATGAAAAAGACAAGGTGCTTGTAAAACTAATCGACACCACCGGCGAAGACCTGACGCTGGCATTGCCGCTCTGGGCGGGCATCCCCGAAACGCAGCAGGCGAATGCATTGATCGGACGCAACCTGCTGACCGCGGATCGATTCGATCGGCCGTTTGGATTTCCATCGCTCGCGGTCTCACCCAACCCGGATGCTGATACCGTTTCGATGAGCGTGACCCTCCCCTGGAATCAGTTGATCGGCGAAGGACTGCTCGCATACGGATTCGCGCCGAAGCCACACGCCTCACCGCACACCTGATGAACAGCGTCATCCAAAACCTGAAACAGAATCGCTCCTTCTACAACCGCTATCACGCCGAAAAAGGGACGGGTATCGGCGAACGCAACTCATTGCATGGCTTCGCGCCTGTGGGGTTATTCATGCAAACACTGGGTGTGACGATCCTCTCCCCTGTCAAAGTAAAACTCGAAGGCAAAAATCTCTTCCCCTGGCCTGTGACGATCAAATATAAAGGTCTCACCATCTCACGCGGATTGGAGCAAACGACGGTAACCTTTTCAAACGGGGAAAGCGTGATCGTAAAAGAAGAACAAGCCTGTATTGTTGAGATGTAAACTCAAATATAAAACGACTGTCAATGTGATAGTCGTTTTCGTTTTACAGGGATTTAATCTTAAGCCCCAAAAATCATGGTATAAAAATTTACGAGGATTCAAGTTTTCTTCACCAGCCACAAACGTCTGATGACAAAAAAACTGCTTGACCATCTCACTTTTTTATACGGGGAAAATGAATCAACGCGCCTGCTCGAACGCACAAAAAATTTACTGAGCAAATATCGTCCGCGCATCAAATCGCGCAATAGCGAATTAAGTGAGCAAGACTCGATCCTCATCACTTACGGCGACCAGATTCAAGCATCAAACGAAAAGCCGTTGCAAAACGCTCAGGAAGTTTTGCGAAATATATTTGACCGATACTATCAGCGGAATCCACATCCTGCCCTTCTATCCGTGGACATCCGATGATGGATTTTCGGTTGTGGATTACCGCCAGATCGATCCCGCGCTTGGCAATTGGAACGATGTGTCAGCTATGCAGAACTTTAGGCTGATGTTTGACGGCGTGATCAATCACATTTCGTCGCAAAGTGAATGGTTTCAGGGATTCCTGCACGACGATTCGAATTACCGCGATTATTTCATCACTGTCGAAGGCGATCCAAATCTTTCCCAGGTTGTCCGTCCACGGGCTCTGCCATTGTTGACAACATTCAAAACGGCATCGGGCGAGAAAAAAGTTTGGACAACCTTCAGCGAAGACCAGATCGATCTCAATTTCAAAAATTCCGAAGTGCTGTTGGAAATCCTTGATGTTTTACTCATGTATATCGAACATGGCGCAACCTTTATCCGCCTTGATGCGATTGCCTATTTGTGGAAGGAAATCGGCACGACCTGCATTCACCTGCCGCAAACGCATCATGTGATCCAATTTCTGCGAGCTACATTGACTGGAAATCGCTCCGCATGTCCATCTCATCACTGAGACGAATGTTCCGCATGTGGATAACATCTCCTATTTCGGGGATGGGACAAATGAAGCGCAGCTCGTCTACAACTTCGCCCTGCCGCCGTTAACCTTGCACACCTTCCACACAGGCGATGCGTGTGTACTGTCGAATTGGGCAAAGACCCTGACCCTGCCTTCCGATAAAACAACCTTTTTCAACTTCCTCGCATCACATGATGGCATTGGAATAAACCCCGCACGCGGCATTCTCTCAAACGAGGAAATCAACGCGCTGATCAACAAAACCCTCGAACACGGCGGTTTGATCTCCTACAAGCACAACGCGGACGGTACGCATAGCCCGTACGAGATGAATATTAATTATTTCGATGCGCTTTCCAACCCAAATGCGAATGAGCCGATTAGTTTACAGATCAATCGTTTCATCGCTGCGCAAGCCATCATGCTCTCGTTCATCGGCATGCCCGGGATTTATTTTCACAGCCTGTTCGGTTCACGTGGATGGCTCGAAGGCGTAAAACAAACAGGCCGCAACCGCACGATCAACCGCGAGAAGTTGCAATTAGGCGAACTGCAAAATGAACTCGCAGACGAGAATTCTCTGCGCTCAAGAGTCTTCGCAAAGTATTCTCAACTATTGAAAGCCAGAAGCAGTACATCCGCGTTTCATCCACATGGAACACAAACCATTATGGATGTTCACCCGTCCGTTTTTGCAATTGAACGCGTTTCACCTGACGGCATATCACGCGTGCTGTGTTTGCACAATGTCTGCGATCAAATCGTTTCATTTTCTACAAAACACAAATCAGCAGTTGATCTTTTTACGGGACAGACCATTCAGGTTTCGAATGTCACGCTTCAATCCTATCAAGTGGAATGGTTGAAAATAAGTTAAGTTTCACTGCAGCAACAAAAAATTAGAGGTAACCCATGACAAACCCATCTCATCATATCGGTTTCATTTCCACCCGTTTCGCAGGCACCGACGGTGTTTCACTTGAAACGCAAAAGTGGGCAGCCATATTCGAACGGCTCGGGCATCAATGCTTCTATTTCGCTGGCGAATGTGATCGAAGCAGCGACCAGTCTCAGGTCACGCCAGAGGCGTTTTATCGTCATCCTGAAATTGACAAAATAAATCAGCAGGCGTATTCGGGTAGTTGGACGGTTACAAAGAAGGCGCGTTCTGAGCATCCCGAAATTGCGGCTTTGCAAAAGGATTTTTTCTCGATCTATGTGCGCCCGCCGCAAATGACGCGCCGCGTCAATGAGTTGAAGGAACACATCAAGGCGGAGTTGTATAAATTTGCGCGCCGATTTGAAGTGGAGATTCTGGTGATCGAAAATGCAGTGACGATCCCGCTTAATCTGCCGCTGGGTCTTGCCATCACAGAGTTCATCGCCGAGACGGGGTATCCGACCATCGCGCATCATCATGATTTCCATTGGGAACGTCAGCGCTTTCAGGTCAACTGTGTGGGTGATTATCTTGCGGCGGCGTTTCCTCCAACACTGCCATCGATTAGACATGTGGTAATTAATTCACTGCAAGCGCAGCAGATCGCTTCACGTTATGGAGTGACTTCGCGCGTGATTCCAAACGTGATGGATTTCGACTCTCCGCCGCCCGCGCCCGATGCCTACACCCAAAACATTCGCGCAGATTTTGGCATTGAGCAGGGCGAATATTTTTTCCTGCAGCCCACGCGCGTCATTCAACGTAAGGGCATCGAACACGCCGTTGAACTGGTACGCAGACTCGGCGTGCCCGCGAAACTGGTCATCTCGCATGCTTCGGGTGATGAAGGTTCAGATTACGAACAGCGTGTGCGCGAATACGCCCGCCTGTTGGATGTGACCATTCGTTTTGAAGCGGACCAGGTACAAGACGAACGTGGATTAACGATTGACGGCAAAAGAATCTACACACTCGGTGATGTGTATCCGCATGCGGATTTGGTTACGTACCCATCGAGTATCGAAGGATTTGGCAATGCGTTTTTGGAAGCCGTGTATTATCGCCGCCCGATTCTGGTCAACAATTATTCTATTTACGAAGTGGATATCAAACCGAAGGGATTTCGTGCCGTGTGGTTCGATGGATTTATCAGCATAGACACGTTGAAGAAGGTGCGTGAAATCCTGTTGAATCCCGCAGAAGCGCAGGCATGGGCGGAGGAAAATTATCAGCTTGCAAAACGATATTTTTCTTTCACCGTATTGGAGCGGCGGCTGCAATCGATTCTCGCAGATTGTTTGGGACAGCAGGTATGAACATCGCCATTCTGCATTATTCCGTCCCGCCCATTGTCGGCGGCGTGGAAAGTGTGATCGGGCATCATGCGCGATTGATGTCTGCTAATGGACATTCCGTCCGCTTGATTGCGGCGCGCGGCGAATCGCTGAGCAACAAGATTCTCCTCACCGAACTCCCGCTTGCCGATTCGCGTCATGAACGCGTGGCGCACATGAAGGATCAACTTGATCGCGGCGAAGTAACGCCAGACTTTGAGTCATTGCGCGATGAACTCGTAATTCAACTGCAAGTCGCCTTGGCAGGTGTGGATATTTTGATTGCGCATAACGTGTGTTCGTTGAATAAAAATCTGGCGCTGACAGCCGCGCTTTATCAACTGCATATTTCCAAAAAACTACCGCGTTTGATCCTCTGGCATCACGACCTCGCGTGGACGACTCCGCGCTATCAGCCTGAATTACATGATGGCTATCCCTGGGATTTATTGCGCACCAATTGGGGCGAAACGACTCACGTTGTCGTCTCGCATTTGCGCCGCAGAGAATTATCCACGTTGATGAAGATTCAACCTGATGAAATTCAGATCATCCCAAACGGCGTGGATGCGGCGCGTTTTTACAAACTCGAATCACAAACGCAAAGCCTGCTTGAAAAAACAAAACTTCTGGATGCCGCGCCGATCCTCTTGCTGCCTGTCCGCGTGACGCCGCGCAAAAATATAGAACTGGCCTTGCATACGCTGGCAGAATTACGCAGGCAATTCGCCAATGCCGCGCTCGTGGTCACGGGTCCGCTGGGGCCGCACAATGCCGACAACCATAAATATTTTGAGGCGCTTTCCAGTTTGCGTGCCCAACTTGGATTGCAGCATTCCGCGCACTTCCTCACCGAGCTGACCGACTCTTTTTTGCCCGATGAAGTCATCGCTGATTTTTATCGTATTGCGGATGCGCTTTTATTTCCGAGCCGTGAGGAAGGATTCGGCATTCCATTGATCGAAGCCGCATTCAGCCATTTACCCGCCTTCTGCGCGGATATTCCTCCACTCCGCGAACTGGGATTAAACGACGCGGCCTTTTTCTCCCCGGATGATGACCCCGCGAAAATCTCGGGCATGATCGCGGAATATTTTCAATCCTCCCTGCCGCACGCCTGTCGATGCGTGCGCGGGCTTCCTTTCGCTGGGAGGCGATCTATCGTCAGCACATCGCGCCATTATTGAAATAATCAACGAAAAGGAAAACTCATGCTCAGGCATTCTGAATTTACACCCATTCACAGCATCATCGTTCCATTCATTCACGAAGGGCCAGGGCTGCATGCCCTGGATGCCGCGCGTCAATTCGATGCGGAGATCACGCTCGTGGGCGTGGTGGTCGTTCCGCATGAACAATCGTTGAGCACGGGCGCATCGGCGGCGCGCGCTTTGCGCAGGCTGCTGCGCGTCTTCGGCAGGGACAAGCGCACCACGAGCAAATCGCAGGTGATCGTTTCGCATGAACCGTGGAATGAACTTGCGAAACTACTACAGAATGAAAAACCCGATCTACTCTGCCTTGAATATGAAACTCATCCCAAAGCATTGCATGTAACCATGAGCGAAATATTGGCCCGCCCGCCATGCGATGTCGCTTTGGTGCGTGGAAAAATTTCCAGTAAACCGAAGCAGGTTCTGGTCCCGTAAGAGGCGGTCCGCATGCAGAGTTGGCTTTGCGTGTGGGGCTGGGTCTGCATGCGCAAGGTGTCACCGCTTTGCACATCCGCCGTTCAAATGACCCCGAAGCAGGAACGGACGCTCCGTTCAAGGGGTTGGAGCGCGTGCTGAAGCAAATGCCTGAGGTGCAGAAGCAGTTCGAAGTTACGGATGATTCGGCGCAATTCATCCTCGAACATGCAAAGCAAAAGGATGTCATTATTTTGGGGACGACCATTCAGCCTGTGACAAGTTCCATTTCACTGGGGCCGTGGCTGACCGCATTTTGCGTGAAGCGCCCTGCGCAGTGATCGCGGTCAAAAGCGGAAGGCCAATGCCGCAGCAGGCGGTGTACGATGAAAGTGCGGGCGTGGAGGCGATCTCCATTCTGGTGGATAAATGGTTTGCAGAGAATACCTTTCACGCAGATGAATTCAATCAACTGCGCGAATTGATTGAACTAAAAAAGAAACAAGGGCTGAGCATCAGCCTGGCCCTGCCCGCGTTAAACGAGGAGCAGACCGTTGGCAAAGTTATCAAAATGATGAAGAAGGAATTGTTGAAGCGGATTCCACTACTGGATGAGATCGTGTTGATCGATTCAAATTCCACAGACCGCACACGCGAGATTGCAAAAAAGGAGGGCGTGCCTGTTTACATCCATCAGCAATTGCTGGAACGCTTGGGCGCGCGGCGTGGAAAGGGAGAAGCGTTGTGGAAGAGTCTGCTGGTGACAAAAGGCGACATCATTGTGTGGATCGACACAGACATCGTCAATATTCATCCGCGTTTTGTGTATGGGATCATCGGGCCGCTGTTGATCAATCCGCAGGTGCAATTTGTAAAAGGCTTTTATCGCAGACCGCTGCGTGTGGGACAAAAAATGCAGGCAGGCGGCGGCGGACGTGTGACCGAATTGACGGCGCGTCCGCTGTTGAATTTGTTTTATCCCGAGCTTTCTGGCGTGGTGCAGCCGCTTTCAGGTGAATACGCGGGCAGGCGCGAAGCATTGGAGAGCGCACCATTCTATTCAGGTTATGGCGTTGAAACGGGTCTGCTCATTGACATTTACGAACGCTACGGCTTGAACGCCATTGCACAGGTGGATTTGCTCGAACGCATCCATCACAATCAATCGCTGGAGGCATTGAGCAAAATGTCCTTCGCGATCATCCAGACCGTGATGCGTAAACTGGAAAATCGGATTGGCCGCGTCATGCTGGAAGATGTGAATCGGTCCATGAAGTTGATCCGCTACAACAACAAGGGCTACTTTCTCGATGTGGAGCAGATCGCCGAACTGGAACGCCCGCCGATGATCGAGGTGCAGGAATATTTGGATAGGCAAAGATAAGTTTTTTTCCACTGCCAGGATCGCAAACTTCACCAGATTCCACATTTTACCTCCATCTGGCTTTAAAACGGGAATTAATCTTAGGCGGGAAAAGTCATGGTATAAAAAATTCATTACGGGAATACTCCCTGATGAAATTTATCCATTAATAGAGAGGAGTTGCTATTGCGCGATCTGTATTTCTTGAATGCAGTATTATTTTTCGCGTTATACTAAAAAAAATCAATGACCTTATTTCTTCAACTTGCATTTCTCCTTTCGATCATTCTGCTTTCTGCAAAGATGGCGGGATACTTGAGCATACGCATGGGGCAGCCTTCTGTATTGGGTGAATTGCTGGTGGGCATCATCCTTGGACCATCCATCATCAATGTGCTAAACCTTCCATTCATCGAACATGAATTAGCTGAAACGGTTGCTAAACTTGGCGAACTCGGCGTGTTATTGCTCATGTTCCTTGCAGGTCTGGAACTGCATCTCGGTGAAATGAGAAAGAACCTGCGTGTGGCCGCCTTTGCAGGATTGATGGGCGTGTTCTGGCCCGTCTTGCTGGGATGGGGCGCAGGCTTGCTCTTCGGTCTGAATCAACCCGCTTCGATCTTTCTTGGCCTGACGCTTGGTGCCACTAGCGTCAGCATTTCCGCCCAGACGTTGATTGAGCTAAAGGCATTGCGCACCCGCGTGGGATTAAGTCTGCTCGGTGCAGCAGTGTTCGACGATATTTTGATCATCCTCTTGCTTTCCGTTTTTCTCGCTCTGCAAGGCGGCGGCGGAAGCGCGTCCGATGTTTTGTTGATCGTTGTCCGCATGATCCTGTTCCTGGTCACTTCGGTGGCATTTGGTTTATGGATTCTGCCGTGGGTCATCCGACGTTTTGCAAAACTCCCCATCAGCCAGGGGCTTCTTACAGTTTCCCTTGTCATTATGCTAACGTATGGCATTGCGGCGGAATATTTTGGCGGCATGGCAGCCATTACAGGCGCATTTTTAGCGGGCCTCATGCTGGCGCGTACGCACGAAAAAGAAAGGATCGAAACAGGCATGCACGCACTGGCCTACGGTTTATTCGTTCCGATCTTCTTCGTAAACATTGGCTTGTCCATTGACTTGCATGAGTTCCAATTGCAGGGATTATTCTTTACCGTTGTCATTATTCTGGTGGCAGTGATCGGCAAATGGGTGGGTTCAGGCTGGGGCGCGCGACTCGGCGGACTTTCGCGGCACGAATCGATTCAACTCGGCGCAGGCATGATCTCACGCGGTGAAGTAGGCCTTATTGTTGCCAGCGTGGGAATGAAGGATAATCTGGTGACCGCCGAAGAGTTTTCTGCGATCGTTGTCATGGTACTGGTCACCACGTTGATCACGCCGCCTATTTTGCGTGCCTTGTTTTCGCCAAAGGAAGATACAATAATGAAAAAAGCGGACAACGTGGAACAGCCCGTAGAATTATCCACCCCAAATGAGGATGCAAAAGAACCGGAGGCATCTTAATATGTATTTGATCATTCTGTTTTTGTATAATCCAGATTTGTTGGAAGAAGTCTTAAAAGAATGGGAAGAAGCAGGCGTGGAGAACGCCACAGTCCAGTTCAGCACTGGCATGGAAAGAGTCATTCAAAAACAGGGCATACGCGATGATATTCCGCTGATCCCTTCCCTGGACGATTTTTACGAAGCACCCGAAACCGTCAGCCGCACGATCTTTACTGCCGTAAAAGAAGAAGCCATGATCGATAAAATCCTTGCCGCCACACAGCGCATCACAGGCGATCTGAATAACGAAAAAACAGGCGTGATGCTGGTTTTACCAGTACTCAAGGCATACGGCATTGACAAACAAGGAAAAAGCAAATGACACAAAATCCAATCCATTTATTATTAATGGCGGTCGTGCAGGATCAGGACCTTGATTCTGCGACCAGAGCCGTGCAGGCAATCGGCGCGCCTGTTACCTATCTTTCAAGTTCGGGAGGCTTTTTGGGGCGGCGCAACGCCACGCTGTTGATCGGCCTGCCCACCGCAAGGGAAGCCGAAGCGCTTGCTGCATTGCAGGAAGCCTGCCGTCAGCGCATCGAATATATGACTTTGCCGCTCGAAGGCTCGCCCATGCCCATGCCCGCGCCTGTACCCGTCACCGTCGGCGGCGCCACTGTGTTTGCATTGCCCGTGGAAAGATTCGAACAGATATAAAATGCAAACCCTAAAGGTTTTTAAAACCTTTAGGGTTTTAAGGAGAAGTCACCATGAAACTGATCATCATCATTGTAAAAGACAACGACGCCGATACGCTCACACAGGCATTCACCGCAGGGAATTTTCGCGTGACGCGGGTTGCATCCACGGGCGGTTTTATGCGCAGCGGCGTGGTCACCATGTTGTTGGGCGTCGAGGAACCGCAGGTGGATGCGGCCATCCAGGTCGTGCGCGATTCGCTGCCATCCAAAGGTGCCGAGAAACGTGCCACCCTGTTCGTGGTTCCAGTTCAACACTTCGAACAAGTTTAGCTGCTGACATCCAAAACAAAGACGTTAAACTCGGAACCTTCCGACTGGTTTAACGTCTTTGTTTTGTTTAACGAACCTACCATGAGGTCAAAATGCAAAAAAACTTCCGAATCTTTTCCGCGCTTCTCGCTTTGCTCGTTTTCGCTCTCGCCTGTGCCAATCCATTGGGAGGAACATCGCCCGTTGAACCTGCCAATGTGGAAACCGCCGTCGCTGCGACATTTCAAGCGCTGACAGCACCCGCTCCCGAATCGGGCGATGCGCCTCCTGCTTCGACCTCGAACCTGCTGCCGCATTCGATGTATTTTCTCAACAACGACGGTGCCGGGCTGTCGCAAGTCTACCGCCTTGAAAAGGACGGCAAGACCGTCACCCAGATCACCTTCGAACCTGCAAAGGTGGAAGATTACGCCGTCTCACCTATCGATGGCAGCGTGGCGTACACCTCCAACAATCAATTGCTCAACGTCCACGGAGATGGCAGCAATCGCAGTCTGCTCGTGGATGGTGGCAAGGTGGATGAAAACAACCGCTACCTCACCTACATTTCCAATCCCGTCTTTGCGCCCAACGGCCAGACCATCGCCTTCGGATACAAAGGCTTGAGTTTTTATTCCATCGCTTCGGGTCAATACAATACCGTGCTCGAGAATAAATTCGATACCTTCGATGGCGGCTTCTCTATTCCGCGTGAGTTATTTTGGCCCGAAACCTACACTGCCGATGGCAGCAAACTCCTCATTACGCTTGGATATTATGAAGGCGCATCCGCCGCGATCTATTATCCCAACGGCGGCGCGCTTGTTCAATTGACTGGCGGCGAGGGTGCCATGATCTGCTGCGGCGAAACCGAGTGGACATCGGATGGCTCTGCTTTTTATGCGGCCAGCCCAACCTTCGGCATGTTCAGCGCCGGTCTCTGGCGCGTGGATGCAACCACAGGGAAAGTCACCACGTTGTTGAGTGGCAGCTTCGATACCAATCCGCTCAATCTTGCTGATGAACCCTTCCTCGCCCCGGATGGGCAGTTGTATTTCTTCCACGCCACCATGCCCGGCGGCACAGACATGGTTAATCGCGCGGCTTTGCAACTTGTCCGTGCTGGGACGGATGGCGTCGCAAATCGAACAGTGTTACGCCCCGAAACCTTTGAACGCATGAACGAAGCGCTATGGGCGCCTGACGCAAGTTTTGTCATCGTGGCCAATGCCGACCTGCCTGAGATCTATCAAGGCGGCAGGCTGGAGTTATATTATGTCGATGGGCAAAAAGGCATGATCTCGCTCCTCCCCTTTGGCATGGACATGAAGTGGGGTCCGTAATTTTTTGAACCGCCGAGACGCAGAGTACGCGGAGTTTCAATAGGATTCTCTCTATGCGCGATGCGGTCACGTCTCGGCGGTTCACTTATGGGGAGATACCCAAAAGATATTCATCGAAGAAACCCACCACCCTTTTTCATACGCTTCGGGGAAATAGCCATACATCGCCAAATGCGGCACGCCATCTTCCACCCAGATTTGCTTTGGCTCCTTCGCCGCATCGTACAAACGATACGGTGAATTCATCGTGATCGCCCCACCCTGCCAGCCGTCAATGACAAAGACCGGGCGCGGGCTGATCCGCGCGATCCCATCCACCGGGCGGACCAGATCCATATCCACGCCACTGCGATATTCGCCGAAAAACATCACGAACGGCTGCATCAAGCCAAAGGGGATGTTGATCGCCAGCACATCTTCCAACGTGGGAAAGGCACTGTCACTAACCACCGCTTCGATCTCTGTCCGTTTTGCGGCGGTGAGAAGGACCGTGGCCGCGCCCATTGACCCGCCCCATGCGCCAACGTGCTCCACCCCAGGCTGATTCAACACATAATCCAACGCGGCTTCCACATCGGCCTGCTCATAATATCCCAGCGTAGACATATCGCCGCCGCTCAAGCCATGTGCGCGAAAATCCCATGACAGCACACCATATCCATGCTTTGCAAACAGGAGATGCCAGGTCGCATCGCGGCTGGAGTTGTATCCGTGCGCGACCAGTATCACAACTCCATTTTGAGGTGGTGTGTACCAGGCTGAAAGCACAATGCCATCTTTCGTGGTGAGTTCAATTTCCTGAAAAGGGATTCCGCTCTCGACAAGCGGTTTTTCATTTGGAATCACCCGCGTGGGATGAAGCCGTGCCTGTGCCCATTGATCACTGACAAAAACGAGAAAGATCAAAAAGGCAGCTAAAAGCGAAATTGCAAGCGTCAGGACAAGGTTTCGCCAATAGCGTCCAGTCTTCATGGCTGATTCTGCTCAAGTTGCCGCACCAGTTCTCCAAAGAAGGCTTCGTCAAAGAAACGAAGTACCCTTCGCTCATATCGGCGCGGGTTGGCTTCGAACGTCCCCAAGTGGCGAACGCCCTCCTCCACCCACAAGAAGCGCGGATCGCCTGCGGCTTCGTACAATTCCTTGGCGGAATCGGGTGAAGCCACTTTGTCACCGCTGCCTTGAATGATGTACACCGGGCGCGGACTGATCTCGCCAATTTTCTCAAGCGGGCTGGCGGCATATGGATCGTTATCGAGCACAAACGTCATCAACAGCTTCGCCAGCGGATTCACGAACGGATACGGTGCAAGAAAATCGATCTCCTCCCCCAAAGACGAAAAGGAACTATCCACCACCAAGGCTTCGATCTGGGGCAGGCTCGCCGTTGCGCGGATCAGGGTAGCACCGCCCATCGAACCGCCCCACGCTCCCACATGCTTTATTTCGGGCTGGGCAAGTACAAAATCCAGGGCCGCTTTCACATCCAATACTTCACGATAACCCAGTGTACTGATCTCACCGCCGCTTTCCCCGTGAGCGC
Source organism: Candidatus Villigracilis affinis (assembly GCA_016718275.1). GTDB lineage: Bacteria > Chloroflexota > Anaerolineae > Anaerolineales > Villigracilaceae > Villigracilis > Villigracilis affinis. Next base: position 63,640 of record JADKEA010000007.1, on the reverse strand, counting down.
GGGCATCCCAAGAGAGCACGCCGTATCCGCCTTTGGCAAACATGGCATGCACCCACTCGGGGCGATTATCTCCATATCCATGCGCCAGCAAAATGACTGCACCGCTGCGTTCGTCATCGGGCGGGGTGTACCATGCCGAAAGCCGAACACCATCCTCGGTGAGCAGGTCTACGCTTCGAAACTCGATATTCTCTTTTACGAGCGTGTATCCCGGGGGCACGATCCGCGGCGGATGTAAAGCGTCATACACGCCGATCACCCCCAAAACCAAAAGGCCGATCCCGACCAACAGCACCGCCCTACCTGAAATTTTCAAAACCAAAAGCAACCGCTGACGAGAAGTCATCGCTACTCCAGCACAAAGTTATCGATCAGCCTCGTTTTACCAAGCAGCACAGCCATCGAAAGCAGGGCTTTACCCTTCACAATTTCCAATTCTTCCAGCGTGTTGTAATCGGCACACGAAACATATTGGATCTGCGCGCGCGGCTCAGCTTCGAGCACGTTCTTCATTCTGCTCCGCAGCATTTCCGCGTCGCGTTCCCCGCCCTGATAGGCTTCCTTCGCCGCATTCAATGCCTGAAATAACACAACCGCCGCCTTGCGGTCTTCGCCCTCAAGGTACTTGTTTCGGCTCGACATTGCCAGCCCGTCCGCTTCGCGCATCGTTGGGCAGACCACCACCTCGAGCGGGAAGTTCAGATCCCAGACCATCTGGCGAATGACCGCCACCTGTTGGGCATCCTTCTGGCCGAAATAGGCCTTGTGCGGCTGGATCGCATTGAACAGCTTCGCCACCACCGTAGTCACACCCTTGAAATGGGTCGGCCTCATCGCACCTTCCAGCGGACGAGTCATCGCTTCCACCTCAACCCAGGTCTGGTAGCCAGTCGGATACATGATCTCAGGGGTGGGATTCCAAACCAAATCCACGCCGAGAGGCTCGATCAGGCTCAAGTCACGTTCAAGGTCGCGAGGGTACTTGGAAAGATCCTCGTTCGCGCCAAACTGGGTCGGGTTGACGAAGATGCTCACCGCCACATGGTCACACTCAGCCTTGGCGCGGCGGATCAGGGAAAGATGTCCCTCGTGCAGATATCCCATCGTCGGGACCAGACCCACTGTCCCCTTGAGAGAGAGGCGAGCGGCCCTCAATTCGTCTAGACCAATTACAGATATCATACAATTCTCCTACTTGACAGGCTAGAAACTTTGTTCTACACTCATATTACCAAATTAGATATAAGGAGAAAAAATGGCTTACTCACACACAAACTCAAAAGGTAACACCTACTACCTGCATTCCAAAGGCAAGATGTTCTTCTTCTCGAAGGAGATCAAGGAAGGCGTTCTTGAAGCCCTCCCCGCCGGATACACAGTCAGCGAAATGAAGACCGGTATGCTCGTGCTGAAGAGAATCCCCGCTGAAGGCGAAGCAGCCAAACCCGCGGAGACCCCCGAAGCGTCTTCATAAAGTATAACCCTGTTCGACACAACCAAATTGTTCTTTTAGATAATAAGGAGACCAAAATGACACGTAAACAAGCATCTAAAAGCCATGAAACGAAAGCGGGGATGACATGCCTACACTAAACCGCGTCCAGTTGATCGGCCGTTTGGGCAGAGACCCCGAAAGCAAATTCACCCCCACAGGCAAAAAAGTGACCCATTTCAGCCTTGCCGTCAGCAACCGCTGGAAAGACAAGAACGGCGAAACAAAAGAAGCCACCGAGTGGGTCAACATCGAAGCCTGGGGCCGCCTCGGCGAGGTTTGCCAGGAATATCTGAAGAAAGGCAGTCTCATCTTCCTTGAAGGGCGATTAAAGACTGACAAGTATGAAGATAAGGGTGAAACCCGCTATTTCACCAAGGTGGTAGCCCAATCTCTGGAATTCCTCGATAAACGCCCTGCCGAAGAACCCATGATGGCAGTGGACGAAGACCCAGGCGATTACGAAGCGTAAGAGCAGTAAGTAATAAGTGAATAGGTAAAAAAGGCAGTCATCTTTCGATGACTGCCTTTTTTTTCTTTTATAATCTGAAAATGAACATCCAGCGACTCACTTCCCAAACTATCCTCCCTGAGCTTCCGAAACTCACCTCACTTTTGCAGAATGCGGTCGTAAACGGCGCATCGGTGGGGTTTTTGCTTCCGCTTTCGGAGGATGAAGCCCTCGCCTACTGGCAGGATGTCGCCAAAGCCATCGAAGGTCCGCACCGCATTTTGCTCGTGGCAAAAATGGACGATGACCTCGCCGGCACTGTTCAGCTTGACCTGGCCAGCCGCGCAAATGGAAGTCATCGCGCAGAGATTGCCAAGCTCATGGTGCACACCTCCTTCCGCGGGCAGGGAATCGCGAAGGCCTTGATGAATGCCATCGAGCAGGAGGCAAGACAGGCGGGCAGAACCACACTCGTACTCGATACACGCGAAGGCGACCCATCTGAAAGCCTGTATGCAAAACTTGGCTATCAACGCGCAGGGACCATCCCCGAATATGCGCGCAGCATCAATGGTCAGCTTCATGCGACCGTGTTCATGTATAAGTTATTGAAGTAATCCCGCTATAAGGTACTCAAATTGATCTTGGGGGAGTTTTCTACCTGACTTCCCCTATCAAAACAGGGGAGAACGCCTCTAACTCCATTTTGGGAAGATGCATAAACTTATGAAAGATATATGAAAAATTCATAAGACAAGTTTGTGCATATATCGCTCTCACAAAATCTTTATAGAGGAGTTCACCATGAAAAAGTTTACGTTCGCAATTTCCCTGATTGTGCTGGCATCGCTGATCCTTTCAGCTTGCGGCGCCCCCGCGCCAGAACCAACCGAGGCACCTGTTGTGGCAACTGAAGCCCCAGCAACTGAAGCGCCCGCCCCCACCGAGCCCCCCATGCCTGCATGGGATGCCCCTAAAGGCGCACTTGTCGCCTCCCCCGTTGATACTGCTCCCACGCTCGACGGCGTAGCTGATGAAGCTTTTTGGGCTGATGCCGAAGATTTCGTCGTTGATGTAGATGGCGGCTTTGGCGGTTATGAAACCAAAGTTAATATTAAGGCTGTTTACACCACTGATAGCGTATACTTTCTCGTCACCTACACCGACCCCACCGAATCCTGGTATCGCTATCCGTGGGTCAAGCAGGAAGACGGCACTTGGAAACAGGATAAAGACCCAGACGACAAAGGCGGAGACAATAATCTTAATTACGAAGACAAGCTGGCCTTTATCTGGCCGATCAACAACAGCATTGAAAAATTTGAAACCAAGGGCTGCTACACAGCCTGTCATGACGGCGAAAACCCTGATCTGAAGCCCTACGGCAACAAATACACCGCTGGCGAAGGCCAATTGGGTGACATCTGGCACTGGAAATCCGTCCGCAACCTGAACCAGATCGACGATCAATATCTTGACTGGACACAGTTCAATGCCGAAACCGCAAAGGAAGCTGGGCGGAAGAGCGATCCGAAGGAAAGCGGCGGCTATTCAGACAACTTTGCAAGCATGCCCGATCCTGCCGATGCAACCAAGACCGTTCCCGACAAGACCATGCCCGGCTTTACTTCTCCCAGCATTGACCTTACCACTGGAGCCCCTGGTTACATTCTCGACAGTGAAAAAGTTGCCCTTACCAAGGAAGAACTCGATGCCATGCCTGCTGGCACAATTATCCCCGGCATCGTCAAATCTGAAATCGTCGGCGACCGTGGACAAATCTCTGCGGGATGGGTATGGGCCGATGGCATGTGGACAATTGAGTTTGGCCGCTTGCTCAACACTGCCTCTGAATTCGATGTCGAATTCACCGACTTGGCCGCTCAATACTTCTTTGGCGTAGCCATCTTCGAAAATGCACAGGTCCGCCACGCAACACAAACCGCACCTTCCTTCCTCGTTTTCAAGCCTCGATAAAACATCCCCTAATAAAATTCCCCGCAGTGGCCACTGCGGGGAATTTTATTCTCTGCCGACTCTTTCAAATAAGTGATGTTCATACGCATAGGCTGCCAGCTCGATACGGTTATTCAAATGCAGTTTCTCGAACATCGAACTGACATAGTTTCCAACCGTCTTCTCGCTTAGGTTCAACAGTTTTCCAATTTCAGCATTGGTTTTTCCCTTGGCAAGATGCAGCAATACATCCATTTCCCGGTCTGATATTTCGCGGAAGGCATCTTCCTCGGCTTTTCTCTCTGCCTCGCGGACTCTTGTCAGCAACCTCGCAGTTGTGGATGGATCAAGAACCGATTCACCCCTCGCTGCGGCCTGGATTGCGCGAATCAGTTCTTCGTTCCCGACTTGTTTCAGCACATACCCAACCGCTCCCGCATTGATGGCGCGCATCACTAATTCATCATCAGCAAAAGAAGTAAGCATCACCACCTTGACCAATGGAAAACGCGCCGTGATCTGGCGTGTGGCTTCGATGCCGCCTTCCCCCGGCAGACGAATGTCCATGAGTGTGACATCTGGAGAGAGTTTTTCAGCGGCATTTACAGCCTCTGCGGCAGTGCTAGCCTCTCCGGCCACTTCCATATCTGGCTGGTCATTGAGCAGGGTCATCAAACCGAGGCGAACAAGCGCATGGTCATCAACAAGCAAAATACGAATCTTTTTCATCTCAATCTTTCCAGGGAATTTCGAGGGTAACAACAAGACCCTTGTCATTTTCAAACAGGATTTTTCCATTCAACAAACGCGCACGGTCACGCATATTACGAAGGCCATATCCATTTTTTACTTCCGGGGGAAACCCTTGTCCGTCATCTCGAATCCGAATCTGCAAGAATTCACCCAAGTCATGGGTTTCAATAGTCACATTTTGCGCATGCGCATGGCGAACCGTGTTTGCCATAGCTTCATTAACAATGGAAAATAAATGCCCCGAACGCACATTTGAAATGAATTTTCCGACAGGCAATTCATTTTTGATGATGATATGAACCATCGTGTTGTAATTGGGATTCTCTGCCACTTTCTGCAAAAGCTCCGGTAAGGGCTGCTGAATCGTCTGGGTATGAGCATGCAACTCGGACAGATTCCGCCTCAAATCCAAAATCGAATCGCTAAGAGCGGAAACCGCGCGTTTAAGCCGTTTATCCATTTCACTCTCAGGTTCAGCCAGCCGTGCTGCAGATTCCACCAGCAGCCCCGCCGTATAAACTTTTTGGATCGCTCCATCGTGCAAATCACGGGCGAGGCGCTCCTGCTCGGCGTTTACGATCTGTTGTTGCTCCAATTGCTCAATACGACGTTCGGTTTCAAGATCGAAAATCTCCAGTGCTCGTATCAAGGTAAAGGTGATGATCATGGCGATCAATGAACGGAACACCAGCGGAGGCACATCCAGCAATTCAGTAAATGTTTCTGTGTTAACAAGATTACCTGGAAAAAAACTCACAGGGGGTACGATCAACCCGCCGATTACAGCATAAATTCCCAAGGAAAGCCCGGCAATACGAAACACTTGAACAATCTTCGGCACATTCAGAGGTTTAATGCGCTGCAAGGTATGGGCGCGCAATCCATACGCAGCTAGCATCCCACCGGGAAAGCCAATGAAATAACGCGCCAACGCATTGGCAAGACGCCTCCAAGCAAGATCATTTGGGTCGCCGGGGAAGATAAAAAAGACAAGACCAATCCAAAGCGCCAGCAAGGCGGCAGATTCCCAATGGATAGTCCAGCGGGTACGCTGTTTGGATGGATGCACAGTGAGACCAAATTCAAAAAGACAGATAAAGGAAATCGCCAGAAGTATCTTATGGATTAAATACAACACTCGCATGGTGGCTTCGCTGAGATACTCTGATTGAATGGGGATAAAAAGGTCGCCCCATTCGTAAAAGCCATGGGTAAGGCCAAAGGCCGCCAACCAGCGCAGGCTGCGCGCTAAATCAAGCCGTGAGGATTGGCGCGTTTGCAGGATGATGCCAAATCCCAAAAGAAAAAAGACCAATCCATAGACAAAGAGAATGATCTCACGGTTTAGTCTGAAAAATTCAGAAAGAGTGATCATTTCACGAATTCAACCCATCAATAAGGTGATGAAAGAACAACGCGAGCGAAACCGCCAAGGCAAAGACAGCATACCAACGCCTTCGGAGAACCAAAAGAATGCGGCGGATGGAGAAGCCGAACTCCATTTCCACAAACTCGCTAAAAAGGATATAGGTTCCGTAAGAACCAAGTACGATCATGACAATGGCGTACAAAAAATTGGACATGTCTTTTTACCGTGACCTTCATCAAAAGCCTATAATTTTTATTATAGGCGGAAACAATCAGGAATCGATCATCATCCTTTTATTTCCTTCTTCGAACGGCCAGATGAAAAGGAGCCAAGTCTTTTTAGGGTGTCTTTTTTGAAAATACAAGGATTTATAAGAAGAACAATCCAAACAAACCCGCGGCGGCTACGACCCACGCAACGGTCCATTTTGATTTGGAGAGGAAGAGCGTGAGGAGGGCGAGGCTAAAGATGATCCACGCGTTCAGCCCGAGGATCGTTTCACTGAGGATGCCCAATGCCGTGGCGGCAATCAAGCCGACAACACCCGCTGTCACACCGTCTAAAAAAGCATGAGCGGATTTGTTTTCGATCAGCTTTTCGAGATAGTCGTGTCCGATGATGGTGAAGGCAAAGGCCGGTAAAAATATACCAACCGTGAGGGCAATCGCGCCAAGCGGACCTCCACCGAGGTAGCCGACAAAAGTGGAAAAGATGATCAGCGGCGCAGGGAGCAAGCCCGAAAGGGCAAGGCCATCGAGAAATTGGGCATTGGTCAGCCAATGTCCCACTTCGACCGCGTCATGTTGAATGAACGGGATGGCGGTGTATGCGCCGCCGAAGGTGAGCAGTCCCGCGCGCAGACCAGACGCAAAAAGGGAGACGAGATCGGTCGCAGCGGTTTCAGTGACCCCGGCTGTTGAGAAGGTCACTGCACTGAGGGGAATGCCAAAGTTAAAGTAAATGATCGAGAAAACAAAAGCAATTGCCAGCGTGAGAGCGAAGCGGATCTTCTGTCGCTCGGCAAAGGCATAGACGAATCCAACTGTCAAAAGGGTGATCAAGAAATTAATGCGAAGCAGTTGGGCAAATCCCGCGAGGAAGGCCATGCTCCATAACCATTTATTTGCCTGCAGGGCGTGGCCGCCAATGCGATGCACCGCGCGGACGATGAGTGCGGCGACGGCGGGTTGCATTCCAAGAAAAACAGATTGAAAAATGGGCGAGTTGATTCCATAGGTGACGTAAAACCACGAAAGCGCGAACATGAGCAAAAAACCCGGGGTCATAAAGCCGAGGCCAGCAAGAAACGCGCCGATGCGACCGCCTGCAAGCATACCGAAATACACGCAAATTTCGTGTGCCTCGGGGCCGGGCAATACTTGATACACCGCCAGCACACGATTGAATCTTTCAGACGAGATCCATTTTTCCTCGTCAACCAATTCGTGTCGGATCATCGCGATCTGTGCGACGGGTCCGCCCCATGCGAGAAATCCAAAACGAAGGAATCGCAGGAAAATTTTTAAATGGGATTCGTGTGGAATGTCGATTTGCTCAGATATAGACACGCTGCTTTCCTTCGACGAATTAATATTGAGATGTGAGTTGTTTCAGTATGGCCAATGTTTCTGCTTTGCCCCCCGCCCCATTTTCACCGCCCGGGCCTACGCACGAAGGACAGCCATCTTCGCATTCACATTGACTTACCAATTCAAGGGCGCGTTGAATTAATTCATCGTGGATCTCAAACAGTTTCTGGCTAAAACCTATGCCAGCAGGGACAAGGTCATAAAGAACAACGGACGGTTGACCGTTGACAGCAGACCATGCAGGGTCGGTGTGGGTACCCAGATCGCGCGGGTCGCACATGAGGAAGAGGGGCGCAAGGTTGCCCAGCACAAAGCCGAGGCCGCCCAATCCGCTGCGGATGCGGACGTTTTGCTCCACTTTTTTGTGGCAGCTTGGGCAAAGGGTGGTGAGATTCTCGAGGCGATTGGCCTGCTCCCTTGCCGCTTCGAGGGATGACGCATTCCGCACAAAGGAACGAAATGGAGTCTTGTGATGCACATCGTGTTGTCGCGCCCGGAGTGTAGTTGAAGGGTCCTTCTCCAATGCGCCGCAAACCTGACATTGATATTTGTCACGTGCACGCACGCGATCACGGATCTTCGGCCACTCGGGGCCGTAATCATTGGGGTCGTTGGTCCAAACTCCGGCGTCGCGCAGATTCGCTACGGCTTCTTCAGAAAGTGAAAGCCAATAGCCGGTGGTCTGCAATTCGGAGGGCGGCATGTCGAGCGGTTCCTGTCCGAGGTTTTCATAGGTGAACCAGCGAATCTTGCGGAAGCCAACCACCTGTGTGGTGACTTGAATCTCGCCATAATTTTTATCACAGCCCGGAACAGTCTCTTGGGCAGTCTGCGCTGTGATCTCGATCTCTGAATTCTTTTGCGCCTCGGTGTAGTAATCCAGCCCAACGGGCACAAGTTGGGCAATATGATTTTCGATGTTGAATTCCTGCACAAAATATTGCTGGGCTTCGTGCATGTAGATCGCGCCGGGATGTACCATCCATGCGGCGGATTCACCATCGACTGTTCCAATCGTCAGTGGTCTTCCGTCCTCGGTTACGCTTTGCAGCACCACGCTTTGCGGCGAAGCCGAACGCAATGAAATATTCGCGGCGGGATATTGATCTTTCATCCAATAATATTTTTCGTTCGAAAAATGCGCATCTTGATTGGCAACGAGAAATTCGAGATACTCATCCAGCAATTCATCAGAAATACCGCCAAAACCGTCGCCTTTTTTGAACGGCAATTCGAACATCGCACAGCGCAAATGCTCAAGCAGGATCAGCAAATGATTTGGGTTCACCAATGCCATCTCCGGCGAACTGCCGAAGAAATATTCAGGATGATGCGCAAGGAACTGGTCCAGCGGATTGGGCGACGCGACCAGCACAGACACAGCGGGATCATCGCCCCGCCCCGCCCTACCCGATTGCTGCCTCGCGCTGGCAATGGTGCCCGGATACCCGACGAGAATCGCCGCGCCAAGCCCACCGATATCGATTCCCAATTCAAGGGCATTGGTTGCTACGACGGATTTTACAGAGCCGTCCCGCAATCCCTGCTCGATCTCGCGGCGCTGATGAGGAAGATAGCCGCTGCGATAGCCGCGAACTTGATTTACATTTGACGATTGACGGTTGACGATTGGAGATTGGAGATAGGTCAGGATAATTTCAACCGAACGACGTGTTCTCGCAAAAACAACAGATTGAACATCATAAGTCAGCAGGTCATTTGCCAGCCGCACACTTTCAAGCAGACTGCTTTTCCGCAAGCCAAGCGCGGCATCGGTGACGGGTGGGTTGTAAATGATAAAGTGACGTTCGCCGCGCGAGGAACCATCGTTGTCAATGAGTTCAACTTCCTCTTCGATGAGACGCTCCGCTAGTTCCTTCGGGTTGCCAATGGTAGCCGAAGCCAGAATGAACTGCGGCTTTGCGCCGTAGAAATTTGCCACGCGTTTCAACCTGCGGATCACGTTGGCAACATGCGAGCCAAAGACACCGCGATACGTATGCGCCTCATCGATGACGATGAATTTCAAGTTGGAGAAAAAGTCGCTCCAGTTTGCGTGATGCGGAAGAATCCCCGTATGGAGCATATCGGGATTCGAAAGAACAATGCGCGCGGTTTTACGAATGGTGGGACGATTGGCCTGCGGGGTGTCACCGTCGTAAATCGATGTTGGCAGGTTTGAAAGTTGAAATGTTTCAAGTTTCAGGTTTTCCAGTGTCGATAACTGATCTTGTGCCAATGCCTTGGTTGGAAATAAATAGATCGCACGTGCTTCAGGGTCTTGAAGCATAGCTGCGAGGACGGGCAGATTGTAAGCCAGGGTCTTTCCGCTGGCGGTGCCTGTGGAGAGGATGATGTTTTCCCCGGCACGGGATCGAGTCCATGCGGAGAGTTGGTGGGAGTAGAGTTGGTCAATGCCGCGGGCGGATAATGCTACTCGAAGCGGGGCAGGCACATCGGTCGGGATGGGATGCGTTTGCGCGGGGCGCGGTGGAGTCGTCTTCCACGCAAAAAAATTGGGAGCGGTTTGCTCATCCCGTTTCCAAAAGTCGAGTAAAGGTTGAATGGTGTTCAAGGGATTTTTTACGGTTCTTCGCCAGCGGTGTGCAGGGAGCGGAATGCCCATGCGCCCAGCCCGAACGGTACCCAAAATGTGACCGTACGATATGCGATGGTGATAACGACCGCCTGACTCCAGTTGACGTTTAAAGAGGAGAGTGCCACAGGCATGAGGCCTTCCACAATGCCAATGCCCGAAGGCGTAGGCGAAACGATCAGAAAGAGATACGCAATGGAAAAGCCAGCAATGATCGTGCCTGCTGAAAACGGAACTTCAAATGAAAGAAATGAACAAACCAGAATACACATCAACAATATTTTATCCAGAAGTCCCCACAGGATGGGCCTGACCAGGCTCGATGGTTTTTCGTTTAGCCCGGAGAAGCCTTCTGCAACTTCATGGGCAAATTCGCGTGCACGGTCTTCACTTAGATAATCGCGCTTGAGGAAGAGTCGGGCAACGTAGTTTATCAACTTCACTATTTTAACCAGCAGGTTTCCGAGTTTTTCCTCGGAGCGATAACCCAGATAAAGGATGAAGGCGTAGGCGGCGGCAATACCAAACATAAAAAGCGAAGCCGAGATCTCACTGGCATCGAGATCATTGCGGCGAACAAGAACCAATAGCCCGAGCGCCAGTACAATCAGAAATGCAACCTGATCGAGCGAAAGGAATAATGCAGCGGCGACCGTCACTCTTCCGGCGGGATGTCCGCGCCTGCGCGCTTCGGCGGCAAAAAGTGCCACGCCGCCCATGCCCGCTGTCGGCGCAACAATGTTGATGAAATTGGCAGCGGCGGCAATGCGGCTCAAAACCAAAATGGATTCTTCAAGGCCAAGCAGGCGGTATACCGATTTATACATCCGCCCTGTGGTGAGAAGCCAGATCATTTGAATCAAGATCGCGAGAATAAAAAATCCCAGGTGCGCCTTCTGCAAAGTAACCAGGATCGTTTCAAGTTCACCAAAACTCAGCACAACCACTGCAATACCAAGAAAGAGCACGACAATGAGGAATAATTTTTTCATCGGGAACGATTATACACGTCTGACAGAATATAAAACGAACCCACCCGTGAAGAAACTTCGGGTGGGTTCGTTTTCATTTTACAAAGATCGATCAGCTTCGGCGTCTGCCACCGCCGACGAGGGAAACATAGTAAAGCAATTGCAGGATGGCGGTGATGAGACCGGCGACATAGGTCAGCGCGGCGGCATTCAATACAGCGTTGACTCCGCGCTTCTCTTCTTCGGTTTGGATGATACCGGTTTGGGCAAGCAGTTGCTTCGCCCGGGCAGAGGCGTCAAATTCCACGGGCAGGGTGGCCAATGCAAAAACTGCGCCGCCCGCAAATACGATCACGCCCAGCCAGGCCAGTTGGGTAAAGTTTAGGAACAGGCCGATCATGATCAGGAACCAGCCAAGGTTGGAACCAATGTTGACGATCGGGACCAGCGCCGAGCGGAAGCGAAGCGGGAAATATTCCTCGGCATCCTGCATGGCATGGCCAAGCTCATGTGCGGCGATGGCAACCGACGCAACTGAATTTCCGTTGCCGACACCCTGCGAAAGGTACAGGGTTTTGTTGCGCGGGTCGTAATGATCGGTGAGTTCGCCCGCCACGCCTTGAATTTGCAAGCCATACAAATTGCCCGTGGACATCAATCTCTGTGCGGCTTGCGCGCCGGTAAGCCTGCTGCTGACAGCCACACGGCCCCATTTTCTATAGGCTGATTTGACATACCAGGAAGTCAGCGCCATAAGGATGAACGCCGGGATCATGTATATTAGGTAAGTTGGACTGAAGTAAAACATTTGTTTATTCTCCTGCTGTAATTACGCAAGTGCTGAGTTATGGTTGCGTCGGGACTGCGCTTGGCACAGCGGTCGGCATGGAAGTGGGGATCGGGTTTCCGCTGATCATCGCGAGCAAGGTTTCGATGGCCGCATCGAGTTGGGGGTCGAGCTTGGCCTTGTAATCTTCCTCGGTCATTTCGACAAACACGTCAGGGGTCAGGCCGATTTCATGGATGGTGTGTTCGTTTGGCGTCAACCACTTTGCTATGGTTATGCGCACAGCGCCGTTGTCGCCGCTGAGCGGGATCCAGTTTTGTACCGAACCTTTTCCATAGGAAACCACACCCACAAGTGTGGCGCGGCCGTAATCCTGCAAAGCGCCTGCCACAATTTCAGAAGCGGATGCAGAACCTTCGTTGATTAACACAACCATCGGGATGTTCGTGTCGGTGGCAAGGCCGCCGGGAAGCACATCATAGGTCCTGCGTTCGCCATTGCCATATTGTTCGTAAAGCGCCACACCCTCCCCCGCAAACTGGGAAATGACCTCGACGGAAGTTTGCAAGTATCCGCCACCGTTGTTACGCAGGTCAAGGATAATGCCCTTGGGGTTTTGCGCCATCAGATCCGTAAGGGTTTCAAGTAACTCAGCTGTAGTCTTCGCTCCGAAAGTGGTTATCTGAACATAAGCAATGTCGTTCTCGAGCATTTTGCCTGAGGCAGATTTGATGGTGATCTTCTCACGCACCACATCGAATTCAAGCAGGGCGGCCTCGCCTTCGCGAAATACTGTCAGATGGACGGTTGTGCCTGCGGGACCAATGATCTTACTGCGCGCCACTTCCGCAATCGTGCCTGTCATATCCTCACCATTGATCGCAACCACTTGATCTCCGGGCTGAAGACCTGCGCGTTCAGCAGGAGAGCCAGGCATGGGACTGGTAATGGTCAAGTATGTGGTGGTGACATCCACATACGCGCCGATGCCTTCATATTCACCTTCAAGGCTTGAATTGGCCTGTTCGTAAGTGGTCGGGTCCATGTAGGTGGAATGTTTGTCGCCAAGCGCCTGCATCATTCCGTTGATGGCGCCGCGCATCAAGGCCATATCGTCCACGGGCTGGTTTACATAATTCTCGTGGATGATCGTCCAAGCTTCCCAGAAGGGAGCAAAAAGGGCTTGGGTGTCTGCCGCAATTGCCGCCTGCTGCTCGGGAGATATGGTCGGTTCAGCAGAGATAACTGGCTGCTCAAAACCAGGAATACCGGGAATGCCAGCCACTGGAACGAATTGCCCGGTTACGAATCCGCCCGCAAACGAACCTAACACAAGCACGATCACGACCAATGCGGCAAAAATATACTTTAAAGTGTTATTCACAATAGCCTCCAATTTGGCTTAACTTCGATAAAAGATAACATTCGAGGATTAAAGTTTGCTGAATTCTTTGTACGATTTGTGTAAGAAAGCACTTGAAAGGTCAACTTATGCCCCCAAAGACATGCAGATGCGAAGAGAAAAAGCCGAAAACCTTGTACCTGCGTGTGAGGTTTTCAGAAACAGCAACACTTCATTTTTCTCAAGGCGAAGGGTTCTCGTTGTCCTTTTTTCCCTTTTCCAATTCTTCCACCCTTTGGCGCAGTTCTTTAATCTCGTCATCCTTTTTCTGAGCGGCTGGATTCAACGACTTGCTGAGAGTTTCGAACATATTGCTCTTCTGGCTCGATCGCATCAAGCCGCGCACAATTCCGTACATAAAAAAATTCACACCGACGATGATCACAACAAAAATGATCGCCGCAACACTGGCTTTGCTTGATTCCATTAGCGTGCCTCCAAAATTTCCACAAGTTCATTCCAATCGGTGAAGTGCGCGTCGGCGTCTTCCATACTCCAGGAGTTGTCACACAAAATGCTGAACATGCCTGCTTCACGGGCAGCGCGGGTGGTGCGGCGCAGGTCATCGATCATTACACAGCGCGAAGGATCGGTTTCGCCAGCAACTTTCATAGCGATATCGAATGACTCGGGCATGGGTTTGCAGTATGGCGCAACCGTGGTCACATCCACGATGTTGGAGAACAGGTCGCGCAGGTTGAGCGCGGCGAGGACTCTTTCAGCGTGGGGAATGTCTGCGTTTGTAAAGATCAGGTTGCGGGTTGGGAGTGAAGCGATGACCTCGCGTTGGGTCGGGTTTGGGGTGAGGTAATTGCCGAGGGGCAGGTCATGCACATAAGCCAGAAAATCTTCCACATTGATGTTGTGATGTTTTTCCAGGCCTTTCAAGGTGGTGCCGTATTGTAGATAATATTTTTCGCGCAACGCGGGAATTTCATCTACTGGAATATTCATGCGCTCGCGCATAAATTCGTTCATGCGCTGTTTGATGGCAAGCCACAAATTTGTGGTCGGCGGATAGAGGGTGTCATCGAGATCGAAGAAAATAGTGGTGAATCGCATTGAGAGATTATATAATACCGCCTCCAATTTGTGTAAATTGCAAGCGGGTATAATCGGCTCATGCCTATTCGTCTTTTATCTTCTGAGGTTGCTTCGCAAATTGCCGCAGGTGAAGTGGTTGAACGCCCCGCTTCTGTTGTGAAGGAACTAACCGAAAACGCGCTGGATGCGGGCGCGAAAAATATTTCCATTTCAATCGAGGATGCAGGGCGGACTCTGGTTGAAATTGCAGACGACGGATATGGGATTCCCGCAAACGAATTGGAATTGGCCGCTGCGCGTCATGCGACCTCGAAGCTGGTTCAGTCCGAAGACTTGTTCCACATCCAGACATTGGGTTTCCGAGGCGAAGCCCTGGCTTCGATTGGATCGGTTTCGCACATGACGATCACTTCGCGGGTTGCTGCTGCCACAGAAGGTGCGCGCTTAAAAGTGGACGGCGGCATTGCGGGCAAGGTTGAAAAAGTCGGCGCGCCAGTTGGCACAACTCTGCGCGTGGAAAATCTTTTTTACAACGTGCCCGCGCGTTTGAAATTTTTGAAAACTGATGTGACCGAACGCCGCGCGATTGATGCATTGGTCACACGTTATGCGCTGGCGTACCCAAACGTACGCTTCAAAGTGACCGACGGAAAGCAAGTCACTTTGCAAACAGCGGGCGATGGAGATCGACGATCCATTCTCGCCGCGTTATATGGTGTGGATGTTGCCAAGCAAATGCTCGAAGTGATGGCGATGGAAGAAGGATTGTCTTTGACGGGGTTCATCAGCCCCACTTCGCTCACACGATCAAATCGAAAAGAAATAACATTCTTCGTCAATGGCCGCTGGGTACAGGATTATTCATTGACCACGGCATTATTACAGGCCTATCACACCCTGTTGATGGTGGGACGTTACCCGCTCACAACTTTGTTTTTGGAAATTGATCCCGAAGATGTGGATGTGAACGTCCACCCGACAAAAGCAGAAGTGCGCTTTCGAAGTCAGGATAAGGTTTTTAGTTTCATTCAACGTTCAGCGCGCAAGGCATTACTGGCTTATACGCCTGTGGCATCGGTCTCACCGCAAATGTGGGGCACGCGGACAACTCCATCTGAGCCGAGAGAGATTGGGATCGATTGGTCGATTGGGCATGATGATGAGTTACAGGTTACAGGTTCCACGTTACAAGTTGAGAGCGAGTCTTCGCCTAGTACCCAACCTACCAACCTGCAACCTTCAAACGTTCAACCTGCAACCTTCAACACTGTCCCCTTGCTCCGCCTTATTGGTCAGATCGGCTCCACCTACATTGTCGCTGAAGGCCCAGACGGATTGTATTTGATCGATCAACATGCGGCGCATGAGCGGGTATTGTTCGAGAAGTTGATGGCACAGCACGATAAGAAGAGCATCCCTTCGCAGGCATTGCTTACGCCCGAGGTGGTGACATTACCTCCGCAATCATCGAAGGCATTAATGACACAACTGCCGTTTTTGAATCATTTCGGTTTTGAAGTGGAAGAATTCGGCACAAACACGTTTCAAGTCCGCGCCATGCCTGCCTTATTCGCAGGTGGTGATCCATCATCTGCGCTGCGGGCATTGGTGGAAGATTTTGAAGAAGATGAAACTCCGCTGCAAGCCGAAGTGGAAGCGAAACTTGCGGCGCGAGTCTGCAAACGGCTGGCAGTCAAAGGCGGGCAGACGCTTACAATCGAGGAACAGCGCGCTTTGTTGAACGACCTCGAAGCCTGCACTTCTCCGCGCACCTGTCCGCATGGCAGGCCGACGATGATCCATTTGTCGGTGGACACGCTGGAAAAACAGTTTGGGAGAAAAGGTCCGCGGTAAATTCGCAGTACCGCTAATTTTGTAAGGTGGGGCATTAACGCTTATTGAATGGGCTAAAATTGAAATCATGAAACAACTGGCGGAATTAATATCTTCAAAAGATGCAGAAAGTATCCTGGAGAATCTCCATGCCATGATCGCGCTTGTTGAAAGCGATGGCACTTTGGTCTCATGGAATCGCGCCTTCGAATCGTATAAAAAATTTTTTCCCGCAGCGAACAAGCTGGGGGATTTCTTTTCCCCAGACGATGGGGAACAGATCGCATCCAAGCTCCATTCAAAAACAAAGGAACACTGGATCATCAAGATTCCCATTCCAATGGGCACAGACGAGTTTGTCATTCAATGCGACTGCCTGCTCCTGCCGATGGAGGATGGTCGTGTGACCTTTATCGCTGAAGAGATCCATCTGGATTCGGCGCTGCAAGAGGTGCTCGAACGGCTGAACAAACAAGTGAAATTATTCCAGATCGAGAGCGAAGTTACAAAGAAAATCGCCCGCAACAAGCAAATCGAGATGGAAGGCTATATGGCCCAGGCGCTGGAAGTCACGCAAATCGATGCCCTGACCTTTCTGCTCAACCGCCGCATGATTATCAAGGAACTACAAGATGAGGTGATGCGGGCTGAAAGATACAACAGCATGCTCTCGATCTCCATCGTTGACGTGGATCATTTCAAGACCATCAACGATACCTACGGTCATCAGGTGGGGGATGAAGTTTTGAAAAAGATCGCGCTTCGATTGCAGGACCATGTCCGTCATCCCGATGTTGTCGGGCGCTATGGCGGCGAGGAATTTCTCATCCTCCTGCCAAGTTCGGATGCCCAAGCCGCCGCAGACCAGGCCATGCGCCTGTGCAAACTGATGCGCGAAATGATCGTCAACGTGAACGGCGATCAGAATTTGGGCGTCACCATCAGCGTTGGCGTCGCACAATTGCAGCATGGGGTGGACACATGGGATTCCCTGCTCAATCGCGCAGATAATGCCATGTACGCAGCGAAAAGCAAGGGGCGCGACGGCTGGGCCGTGGCCGAGTGACAAACAATTTATCATTTGGAAGTTTCCTGACCTTGCAATTCAAAACTTAAAAAATCCACAGTCGTCTGGCTGTGGATTTTTTGCGAAGGGGGATGTTCAGCAAAAGTTATCATAAATCATAAGCAAGTCTAATAAGCAGACGTTATATCCATCACTTGTTTGCATTAGCAATCCCGATAATAATTGTGAAAAAATACACAATTTGTGAGGCAAAGTGCAAACAAAACCCATCTTTTTAGTACTAGCAGGCATGTTCCTCATTGCGGCGTGCTCAACCGCAAAGGTCGAGCCACCTACCGCGACAGTAATGCCCACTGAAACAGTAGCAGCCCCAACATCCACGCCTGAAGCGGTTTCTGAAGAATGTCTGGCATGCCACACGGACAAGCAACGTCTCATTGATACGGCGAAGCCCATCGAGGCCGCTGAGTCAGAATCCAAGGGGGTTGGCTGAGGGGGCGATGTGGCTCCGTTGGAGCCATGGGAAAAAGTATTGGTGGATGGTGAAGCGTTCCTGCAAACTGACCACGGCAAACTAACCTGCATTGAATGTCATGCGGGTGAAAATACTGCGGAAAAAGATTCCGCTCACAATGGTTTGATCGCCAGCCCAAGTGCGCAACCTGAAGAGTTTTGCGGCGAGTGCCATGAAGATCAGGTTGCTTCGTACCCAAACAGTTTACATAACACACAGGCAGGTTATTGGACCGCGATCAATACCCGCAGCGGCGACATACCTGAAAACCATCCTGTATTGGAAGAAATGTTCGGAAATCATTGTGCCACCTGCCATACCACCTGCGGTGAGTGCCATGTAAGCCAGCCAAAGAATGTGGGCGGCGGATTGTTCACCGGACATGTGTTCGAGAAGACTCCGCCGATGACCCGTTCATGCACGGCCTGTCACGGCAGCCGTGTAGGGAATGAATTCCTCGGAAAGAACGAAGGCATACCGGGCGATGTCCACTTCCGTGAAGCACGCATGAATTGCGTGAAATGCCATGAAGGTACCGACTTGCATGGCACAGCAGATGCCTCGTCTGCTCCTGATCACCGTTTGGAAGGTGCAGAAGACCCGAAGTGCGTTGACTGCCATGCCGAAGTTGTATCGGGTGATGCAGTTGAAATGCACCAACAGCATGGTGAGACCCTGTCCTGTCAGGTCTGCCATTCAGTGACCTACACAAGCTGTGATGGCTGTCATGTGGCAGTCAGCGAAACGAGCGGCAAACCGTTCTTCGAAACACAGGCCACCTACTCCACATTCCTGATCGGACGAAATCCCATCCAAAGCGAAGACAGACCCTATGAATTCGTACCTGTGCGCCATGTCCCATCTGCGCCAACAAGTTATGAGTTCTATGGCGAAAACCTGCTGCCCAGTTTCGACTCGCTGCCGACTTGGGTGTATGCGACCCCGCACAACATCCAACGTAACACGCCGCAGAACGCTTCATGCGAAGCCTGCCACAGCAACCCTGAAATATTCCTCACCGCAGAAAAAGTAACTCCCGAAGAGTTGACCGCGAACGCCTCCGTCATTATCAGCGCCTTGCCGCTTTCAATCGATGTGATTCTTTCAGCCCCGGTGTTGCCCGCTGGGCATGAGAAACACATTGGCGACTCATGCCTGTTGTGCCACGAATCAGGTGTGAAAGATGCGCCAGTCAACCCTGCAGACCATGTTGATTATGCAGATGCAAACTGCACAAAATGTCATAAATTGCCATAACCATAAACAAGGAGAAAGAAAATGTCCAAGAAAGTACAATTTTTATTCGGACTGTTGATTGTCGTCAGCATGATCCTAAGCGCCTGTGGTACACCAGCCACTGAACCCCCGGCCGCTACTGAAGTTTCCGTAGTCGTCACCGAAGCCCCGGTGGTTGTTACTGAAGAGCCCGCGCTTGATGTGCAGGCATTATTCACCGACCTGGTCGCCAGCCTGCCCGCCGACAAAGGCTACGGCACCGTGAAACCAGCGGCATTGAATGAAGAACTGGTGGACAAGGCTCCTTTCCTGCTCGATGTGCGTGAAGCCGCTGAAATTGAAAAGGACGGCTTCATCGAAGGCGCAGTCAATATTCCGGTGCGTGATGTGCTCAACAACCTCGACAAACTGCCCGGCCTCGATGAACCCATCGTTATTTACTGCGGTTCCGGTCATCGCGGTGGAATGTTAATGGCAGCCCTGAAGATGTTGGGATACACCAACGTCCGTAATCTGGGTGGCGGCCTCGGCGGATGGAAGAAAGCCAACCTGCCTGTGGTTACCGGCTCCATGCCTGCGGCTCCCGCAGCCATAAGCACCGCCATCATTGCAGATCAGGCACTGTTCGAAATGCTGAACGGCTTCTTCACCAGCATGCCCGATGATTTCTACTCGGTCAAATCGGACAAACTCGCCGAAGAACTGACCGGCACACCGCCAGTCATCATCGATGTTCGTTCTGCAGATGAATGGAACAAGGATGGTTACATCGACGGCGCGGTCAACCTGCCATTCAGCGATTTCTTCGCCAGCATGGACCAGGTCCCCGCTGACAAAAATGCCCGCATTGTTGTCCTGTGTGCCTCCGGTCATCGCGGCTCCATGATTATGATGGCACTGCGTCTGATGGGCTACACCGATGTCGTCAACCTTGCAGGTGGTCTGAACGCATGGAAAGCCGCCCAGATGCCTGTCGCCGGTTGGATCGATTGGGCAGCCAAATGGCCTGAATACATTGCCTCCCTGCCCGAGGGCTATTCCACCATCAAAGCCGCAGACTTGAACACCGCCCTCACAGAAACCCCGCCCTTCCTTCTGGATGTGCGCGAAACCGCTGAAGTCACAACAGATGGTTTCATTGCGGGTGCGATCAACATCCCTGTGCGCGAAGTACTCAACAACCTCGATAAACTGCCCGCCAAAGACCAACCCATCGTTATCTACTGCGGCTCCGGGCATCGCGGCGCAATGGTAATGGCCGCCCTGCAAATGCTTGGATATACCGACGTGAAGAATCTCGCTGGCGGACTCGGCGGCTGGAAGAAAGCCGAACTGTCCGTGGAAACTGGAACGACTCCTGCCGCGCCGGTAGCTGGTACCGCCCCCGAAGTGGATCCCATCCTCTTCCGTGATCTGAATGCCTTCCTCAACACCCTGCCCGAAGGGTATTACACAGTCAAATCCGCAGACTTGAATGTGGAACTCACTGGAACACCCGCTCCTATTCTTGTGGATGTCCGTACAGCTGAAGAGACAGCTGGTGGTTATATCGAAGGCGCGCTCCTCATCCCGTTTGTAGATTTCTCTGCCAACCTTGCCCAACTTCCCGCAGACAAGGCCGCGCCCATTGTGGTTCTGTGCCAGTCCGGTCATCGTGGTGCCATGGTCATGATGTACCTGCGCATGACAGGCTACTCCAACGTTCGCAATCTTGCTGGCGGCATGAATGGCTGGGTTGCTGCTGAATTGCCCGTTGTGAAGTAATCGCAAAGGCGGGAAGCAAGTTCCCGCATACAAAGTCACCGTCCACGAGGGAAACTTCGTGGACGGTTTTCGTTCGGGTAATTACCCCATGGCGTCAGACCGAATTTGTGACAATGCACACTGGTCAGGAAGATAAGTCAAATTTATGCTAACACATGAAAACCATCATCATCACTTATCGTCACGATCGGAGCAAAAAATGATCGAGATCTCAGCCTTGCGTGTCTTTCTAGCCGCCGCCGAGGAAAAAAATTTTTCACAGGCCGCCAAACGTTTGCACATGTCGCAATCTGCTGTCAGCCAGCATATTCAAGCCATGGAACAGGCGTATCATGTGGAGTTGTTCCTGCGGCGCGGGCGGTCGATTGCTCTCAGTGAGGCGGGCGAATCTCTGCTGCCCATGGCCCGCGAGGTGCTACGCTCGGCGCGGCTGTTGGAAGACAGCCTGCACAATATCAATCACGAAGTTGGCGGGGAGTTATTGATCGCCTGCTCCACATCCGCAGGGAAATATTTGATGCCCGTCCTGCTTTCCATGTTTCAGGAGCAGTACCCAGCCGTGCATCCGCGTGTCAAAGTGATGGGACGTGACCGTGTCTTCGAAAACCTGATCGCCCAAAAGATCCCCATTGGCGTCACCAGCAAATTGCTCGAACATCGTGATATTGAATGCCAACCCCTCTTCGAAGACCGAATCTACTTGATCGTGCCGGTCGATCATCCATGGGCTGAATATGGCTACGCCACCCCCGATGATCTGCTCGACCAAAAGATCATCCTGCGCGAGGAGGTCTCAGGAACCTGCGAAACCGTGATGCAGGAATTGAAAAAATTCAGCATCATGCCCGATATGCTCAATGTGACCATGGAGCTCGGAAACCCCGAGGCCATTGAAATGGCTGTAGAGCGTGGCGTGGGCATTGCCTTCGTTTCAGAAATGGTCGCGGCACGCGGTCTGGCCTTCGGGCATATCAAAAAAATCGAACTGCAAGGCGCAGACTTACGGCGCACGGTTTACATCGCGCGTCACATCAATAACCCATTCACACGGGCGCAATCCCTGTTCTGGGAATTTGCCCAAGCCCAGCGAACACAATTGAACACTGAAATCTGGCAAAGCCTGACTACATTCGTGTCTTAACTTGTGCTAAACTTAACGAACATTTCTCATCTCTGGGAGTTTCCATGCTTACCCTTGTAGAAAAAATCCTCTTCGTTATTGCAACACTTGTTTCGCTTTATTTCACCTATCGTGGTGTGATGAAGATCGTCGCTCACATCTCAAGCGGACAGGGAAAAGTGGATTGGTCGCTCGTTTGGAAACGGATTGGTGATCTCATCGTCAAGGTGGGATTGTTCCAACCCGTTTTTCGTTTCAGGCTTGGCCCCAGTATTTTGCACGGACTCATCGGCTGGGGTTTTCTTTCTTTTCTTTTGATCAATCTTAGCGGATCTGATCTACGCCTACACAGGATTCAAACTCCTCGACAACACGGGCCTCTTCGGTGACGTCTACCGCCTCATTGCAGACGTTGCGAATGTTGCCATCGTGGGCGGGATCCTGGCTATGGCATTTCGCCGCTTCATCCTGCGACCTGACACATTATCCACTCGCGATACAACTTTGCTTCACCCGAAAGCAAGAGCGGGCATCATGCGCGATTCAGCCATTGTTGCCACGTTCATCTTCATCCACAACACGATGCGGTTTTTGGGAGAATCTTTCGGGGTGGCATTGGCAGGTCACACTGACAGCTGGCAACCAAGCATCTCGGCGGTGTCCCAGCTTTGGGCGGGGGTTGATGCGAGTGTCCTAGTAGCGGGGGAACACATCGCGTTCTGGATGTCCATTGGCGCAGTCGTCGCCTTCCTTCCTTATTTCCCATATTCAAAACATATTCATCTTTTCTTCGCGCCGTTGAATTTTGCATTGAAGCCCGAAAGAAAATCCATCGGCGAATTAAGTTACATCAATCTCGATGACCAGAGCATTGAGCAGTTTGGCGCGGCGAAAATGAAAGACCTCGGCTGGGAGCAGATCATGGACAGCTACGCCTGTATCATGTGCTTCCGCTGTCAGGAAGTTTGCCCCGCGTACAACACTGGAAAATTGCTATCACCTGCCGCGTTGGAAATCAACAAGCGCTATCATTTCAACAACGGCGGCACAACCGATGTGCCGATGTTGGATCTGATCTCGGAAGAAGCCGTGTGGGCTTGCACAAGCTGCGGCGCATGCGTGGACATTTGCCCCGTGGGCAACGAACCGATGCGCGACATTCTCGACATCCGCCGCAATCTTTCGATGATGGAAAGCGCGTTCCCGAAGCAATTGGAATCTGCGTTCAAGGGCATGGAACGCAACCAGAACCCGTGGAATGTTTCGCAGGGTGACCGCATGAAATGGGCGGAAGGCATGAGCGTGCCAACCATTGAACAAAATGCCGAGCCTGAAATTTTATGGTGGGTTGGCTGCGCCCCCGCCACAGACACGCGCGCGCAAAAGACCGCGCAAGCCTTTGCAAAAATTTTGAATACGGCAGGAGTCAATTACGCCGTGCTTGGAAAGAATGAATCCTGCACAGGTGACTCGGCCCGCCGCGCAGGACGCGAAGATATTTTCTTCGGTCTCGCTTCACAGAATGTTGAAATCTTGAATGAGGTTGCGCCAAAGAGAATTGTGACGACCTGCCCGCATTGTTTGCACACCATCAAGAATGAATACCCAGCCTTTGGCGGGAATTATCAGGTCATTCACCACACGCAATTAATTAACGAGCTGGTGGGTGCCGGGAAAATTTCCATGAATTTGGAAGGCGACAACATGAAGGTCACTTTCCATGACCCATGTTATTTGGGCAGGCACAACAAGATCACGGATGCGCCGCGAGACGATTTGAAAGCCGCGGGCATTGAAACCGTGGAAATGCCGCGCAATGGAGCCAAGTCCTTCTGCTGCGGCGCGGGCGGCGCGCAAATGTGGAAGGAAGAAGAGGAGGGCTCGGCGCGTGTGAACGTGACCCGCTTCGCCGAAGCCAAGTCCACGGGCGCGAATACAGTGGCCGTGGGTTGCCCCTTCTGCCTGACGATGATGACAGATGCCAGCAAAGCAGATGGCGACTCAATGCAAGTGAAAGATGTTGCTGAGATCGTAGCGGAGAGATTAAAGTAAGAGCAGGGAATGACACTCAAAAACAAGACGCCCAACGATAATATTATCGTTGGGCGTTACGCTTTCTATGAAAGCTACATGCTGATCGTTTACGGAATTGCAGTAATGATCAGATTATCAAATGCGATCTTCAAAGTCTCACCGGGTTTGTACATCGCCAGACTAAAACTGATCTCACCAGCTTCAGTGACCGTAGCATCGGTCACTTCTTTGATTTTCTGTCCATTGACATATAGTGTAAAGGTCGAGTCGTTCACCTCAAGTGAAATCTTATTGACTACACCTGGCTCAAGCGTGATGGCATCATTCGCTTCGTAACTCCAAAACTCGATCACATCCTGATATTTTTTTGTCGGCCAAACTTCGCCCGAGGATGTTCCATCATTGAAGATCGAGAACGAATAGTGCTTGCCACTGAGCCCATCCACTTCGCGAACAGAGAGTGCCAGCAACATATTGCCAGCGCTGGCCGTGCTTTCGAGAATGATCGCATCCATGCTCCACACAAAATCTTTAGCTGAAAAATCTGGAATGGATGTGATCGCAAAAAAGTATTCCTGCTTACCTGTCATCGTTACGACGTATTGGCCATCTGTTATCGTGCTATCAACTTCGCCGTAATCATCGGATGAAAGCCCAACATCCCAGCCATTGTTATTCGAGCTAAAATCATCCTCGAATAGAATTTCTCCAGTAGAAACAGACGGCTCAGCAGCTGATCCATCCACCGCTGTTTGAGCTACAATGTCGCCAGCCTCATCCACCACCAGCCGCGTTCCCGCATCATAAGAGACGCCCATCAACACCAACCCGCCCTCGCCGATCTCAATTTCCATTCCTGTTGGGAAGGTCAGCGCTTCGGTGTAGACGCCTATTGCCGAGCCAGTCAACAAAATATCGCCACCGGCTAGTTGGTATCGTCCACTGAGGACTTCCAGCCAGATCGGTTGTTCGAACTTTCCGGGGCCTAATCGGATGACAACGGCTGGTTCCTGTGTAGCAGGGATGGAAGTGGCTGTAGCAGTACTGGCAGGCAGTTCAACGGTCACAATCGCCGTCTCAGATGGTAGTGGAGCGGTGGCGGGAACCACCGTCGGCGTGGTTTGAGAGAAGATGCCGCAGGCTAACAACACAAACATAACAGCGATCAACCCTGTTGAACGAAATACTATATTCTTTTTCATTTTTCCTCGTTCTTCGTTTTTTGATCCCCCTCAATCTTGATTCGAGTAGTTGCTTTTTGCAACCACCACTTCGTGAAATATACCACGAATGCATAAGACGAGGCTTAGTCTGGTTGCTGTGGGATATCATTTTTTTCTTCCCATTTTCTTTTATCTTCATCATTCCTCCTTCATCCTTCATCCTTTCCCGTTTATAATCCGCCCAACAAACTTTACAGGAGAGAGAGTTCATGCCCAACAAAAAGAAGGGTACGATTGCGCTTCCCCTAGAGAAAGATGAAATTATCAAAGATTACCGTATCGCCTATCAAAGCAGGCAGGTTTCGCTTATCGGCAGGCGCGAGGTTCTGAGCGGCAAGGCAAAGTTCGGCATTTTCGGCGATGGAAAGGAAATCGCCCAGCTCGCCATCGCCAGAGCCTTCCAAAAAGGCGACTGGCGCTCTGGATATTATCGTGATCAAACCTGGATGTTCATGCTTGGCGTAATGAGCATCCAGGAGTTTTTTGCCCAGCTATACGCGCATGGTGATGTCACCTACGACCCCGCCAGCGCAGGCCGCCAGATGAATGCGCATTTCGCCTCGCGCAATTTATATCCAAATGGCACGTGGCGTCCGCAAACGCAGATGTACAACACAGCCTCCGATATTTCGCCCACCGCCGCGCAAATGCCACGCGCTGTTGGGTTTGCATATGCTTCGGTCATCTATCGCAATATCAAAGAGCTGCAAGACCAAAAAGATTTTTCCAACAACGGCAACGAGATCGCCTTTGGCACCATCGGCAATGCCTCCACCTCCGAAGGCATGTTCTGGGAAGCGGTCAATGCCATTGGCGTGTTGAAAGCACCTGCCATCCTCACCATTTACGATGACGGTTATGGCATCTCTGTCCCCAATCAATTTCAAATGGTCAAGGAAAATATCGGTGCTTTGCTCAAAGGCTTCGAGCGCGATCCATTCACGCCGCCCGACAAAGTGCAGAACGGCTACGACCATTACACCGTCCGTGCGTGGGATTATCCCGCTCTCGTCGAAACCTATCTCACCGCCGCCGAGGTGGCCCGTGAATATCATATCCCCTCGCTCGTGCATGTCATTGACGTGACTCAACCGCAGGGACATTCCACATCAGGTAGTCACGAACGCTACAAGACTCCAGAGCGACTCAAATGGGAAGAGGAATTTGACGGACTCAAAAAGATGCGCGCCTGGATGATCACGAACCGCGTCATCTCCGCGCCCGAGCTTGATTCTGTTGAAAAGGCAGATTACGCCGCTGTTGAAGGATTCCGCAAAGCCGCATGGGACGCGTATCTCTCGCCCATCACCGAAGAGCGCAATCAAGTACTGGACATTCTCGACGAGATCGCGCCGACTTCGAACCATGTCTACGAGTTGAGACTGATTCGGGATCGGCTGGCCACTCTCCCGTCGTATTCGAGGCGCGATATCCACACGATCGTGCATGAAGCGCTGAGACTGCTCAGGGACGAGTCGCATCCCACGAAGCAAGTCCTCATCCAATGGAAACACGAGAACGATAAAGTGAATCTCGAAAGATACGGTTCACATTTGTATTCGGGCACAGCGTTGAAAGTGGACGAAGTGAAACCTGTGTACGCGGACTCTTCGCCGACCATGTTCGGCTTTGAAGTGGTCAACGCCGCGTTCGATGCCGCGCTGGGGCGTGATCCGCGTTTGATTGCGTTTGGTGAAGACGTTGGCAAACTCGGCGATGTGAATCAGGGTTTCAAGGGGATGCAGGAAAAATACGGCGCGATGCGCGTGACCGATACGGGCATCCGCGAAGCAACGATTTTGGGGCAGGCGATCGGCATGGCAATGCGCGGACTGCGCCCGATTGCCGAAATTCAATATCTTGATTATGTGTTGTACGCCTTGCAGATCATGAGCGACGATCTCGCGTCACTGCACTGGCGCACCGCAGGCGGACAAAAAGCACCCGTTATCGTGCGCACCCGCGGACATCGCCTTGAAGGCGTTTGGCATTCGGGCTCGCCCATGTCTGGAATCTTGAGTCTGGTGCGCGGCATGTATGTGCTGGTTCCACGTGATATGACTCATGCTGCTGGTTTTTACAACACCCTCCTAAAATCTGACGAACCCGCAATCGTTGTTGAAGTACTCAATGGCTACCGTGTGAAGGAACGCCTGCCTAAAAATATCGGCGAGATCACCCTGCCGCTCGGCGTGCCTGAAGTTATCCGCGACGGGAAAGACGTCACCATCGTCACCTACGGCGCGTGCTGTCGTGTAGTGCTTGATGCGGCAGATAAACTCAGCAAGGTCGGCATTGACGTGGAAGTCATCGACGTACAATCGTTGATGCCTTTCGATATCCACGGCGAGATCGTTGAGTCGTTGAAAAAGACCAACCGCATTTTGTTCGTCGATGAAGATGTCCCTGGCGGCACGACTGCCTACATGATGCAGGAAGTCATCGAAAAACAAGGCGGCTATTTCCATTTAGACTCCCCCGCAAAGACCCTCTCTGCAAAAGCCCATCGCCCCGCATATGGAAGTGACGGCGATTACTGGTCCAAGCCAAATGCGGAAACAATCTTCGATGCGGTGTATGAAATGATGAATGAAGTTGATCCAACTGCTTATCCAAAATTCGATTAACCACAAAGGGTCACGAAGAAGCACGAAGGAAAACCTTTATGTACCTTTGTGACACTGCGTGGTGAAAAGAGGAAACTATGGCGACAAAAGTTTTAGTTCCAAGGCTCGGCGAAGGTGTTGATGAAGTCACCGTTACAAAGTGGCTCAAACAAGTTGGCGATTCCATTAAAGAATTGGAACCATTGCTTGAAGTAAATACAGATAAAGTGGACACCGAAATCCCTGCACCTGCTTCAGGTGTGATCTTGAGAATCGACATGCAGGAAGGTCAGGTCGGGAAGGTTGGAGAATTATTAGCTCTGATCGGGGTGGCGGGCGAAACAGTGGATAGTGTTCAGCCGGCAGTCGGCAGTGTGGAAGGGTCAAAAATCGAAAGCGATTCCCTGAGTTCATCGAAAGGTCAAAAGCCCGAGCCACAACCTGCAACCTTAAACCTTAGACCTTCAACTGATCTTGGCTTCATATCCCCCGTCGTGGCAAAAGTTGCTGCTGAGCACGGAGTGAATTTATCCCAGGTACAAGGCACAGGCTTGAATGGTCGCATCACGAAGAATGATGTGTTGAATTATGTGGAAAGTGGAAAATCGAAAGCGGGAGGTCAACCTTCCAACCTTCAACCTTCAAACCTGACACCTAACACTGGAACACATGACACCCTAATCAAACACACCACCATGCGCAAATCCATCGCGCACCACATGGTCGAATCAAAGCAGATCTCACCGCATGTATTGACCGTGATGGAAGCGGATATGAGCAAGGTCGCCAAGCACCGCGCCGCGAATAAATCCGCATTTGAGCGCGATGGAGTCAACCTCACCTTCACCGCCTACTTCATGATGGCGATCGTCGCGGGGCTGAAAGCCTACCCGCAAACCAATTCCTCATGGAGCGATGAAGGCTTATTGATCCATAAAAACATCAACTTAGGCATGGCGGTTTCGCTCGGCGAAGAAGGCTTGATCGTCCCCGTCATCAAAGGCGCAGACAATTTGTCCCTGCTGGCGATGGCACGCACGATCAACGATCTGGCAGCACGCGCACGCACAAAGAAGCTGCAGCCTGATGAAGTTAAAGGCGGCACATTCACGCTGACCAATCACGGCGTGAGCGGGTCGCTCTTCGCCTTCCCCATCATCAACCAGCCACAGGCGGGCATCCTCGGTGTCGGCGCAATGCAAAAGCGTGTGATCGTCATCGACGATGCCATTGCCATCCGCCCGATGGTATACATGTCCTTCGTCTTCGATCACCGCATCCTCGATGGCGCATCGGCAGATTGGTTCCTGGCCAAGGTCAAAGAGACATTGGAAAACTGGGCATGACAAATTTCGACGAACGCGCAAAAGACTGGGACTCCGATCCCAAAAAAGTGGAACGTGCCCGCACCGTGGCAGACGCCATCCGCAAAGCTATTCCGCTTTCACGCGAGATGACCGCCCTCGAATACGGATGCGGCACAGGCCTGCTGAGCTTTGCTCTTCAGGAGGAACTCGGTCAGATCACACTGGCAGATACATCGCAAGGGATGTTAGATGTGCTTGCCGAAAAGATCTCCACCTCGGATGTGCGGAATATGAAACCGCTTCGCCTCGACCTGTCAACTGATCCGCTTCCTGACGAACGGTACGCCATTACATATTCTCTGATGACCCTGCACCACATCCATAACACGCAAGACATTCTAAAAAAATTCCACGCCCTGCTTGAGCCTGGCGGGTATCTGCTGGTCGCTGACCTCGATAAAGAGGATGGCTCATTTCACACCGACGGTACAACCGATATCCACAAAGGCTTCGCAAGGAGTGAATTACAAAAGCAGGTGGAAGCCGCAGGTTTTGAAGAAATTGCTTTTTTCACGGCATACACGATCAAAAAGAAGATCGAGGAAAAGGAAAAGTTCTTTCCCGTTTTTCTGATGTCAGCAAGGAAGCGAAGTGGCCATTAAAATACTGCAGGGCGAGCTGGAAGCCTATTGGGAGCAGGGCATGGAAGGATTGATCCTTTTCAGCTTTATGCCCGAAGGCGGAAAAGGTCTCAACGACCTGATCACTCTGCAAAACGGTCAACTCCTGACGATCTTCAACGCTGATGACAGCATCCTATGGTCAGGCACGATCAGTTTCATCCGCAGGAGCGATTTTTGGGACCGTCACAAACTCGATGCGGATATCTGGTCAAACGAAAAGCAGAAAGGCGTCTCCTACGCCGATTGGATGGATTGGTTCTGGCGCAAGCCGCCGTTGAAAGCAAAACTTGCATTTGAGGAACAGGCATGAGCGAAAAACAAAAAGACAGTCCGAATATCAACAAGAATGTGCATCCGCCCGTTGTCGCAATGATCTTTATCATCGTCGGGCTTTTTCTGGGGCGATTGGTACCCGCACTGGCTGGGATGAACGCAATTCTCAAAAATATCGGACTGGGCATGACCTTCATCGGTTTTCTTTTCGGTGTCGGCGCGTTCATTGAATTTCGCAAGGCACACACAACACTCGACCCGCACGGTTCGGTCAAGACGCTGGTCAAAAGCGGAATTTATCGCATGACTCGCAATCCTATCTACCTTGGCTTCCTCTTCATGGTCATCGGGTTTCCGCTTGCATATGGTTCGCTGTGGGGGTTGGTCGTTTCGCCGTTATTTATGGCAACCCTCTCGCGGCTTGTCATAGAAAAGGAAGAAGCCTATCTGGAGAAAAAATTCAAAGATCAGTACACAGATTACAGGTCCAGAGTGAGGCGCTGGATCTAAATCCCAAAGGCGATTTCATCGCCTTTTTATTTTACCCCTTGATTTAGAACATTTGTTTTAGTAAAATGAATTCAACCAAGGAGAGTGATATGTCCATTCAAACATCTGAAATCCAATTGAACGTGAACGATAAAAAGGTCAAGGCGTATCTTGCCAATGGCGGCGGCGCGGGCATTTTGCTTCTGCACGCCTGGTGGGGACTGAAGCCGTTCTTCAAACAAGTCTGCGACCGCCTTGCTGAGCAGGGATTTACCGTCCTCGCGCCTGATCTGCGGGATGGTCAGATTGCGAATACCATTGATGAAGCCAAAGCGTTGATGGAAAAAAGTGATGGCGAATTTACTGGTGCAACAGTGATGACGGCAAAAGATTATTTGCGAGACCTTGTGAAAGGAAATAAGATCGGTGCCATTGGCTTTTCAATGGGTGCGGCATGGGCATTGATCGCTGCGACTTACAAACCAGAACAGTTCGGGGCGATCGTCCTTTTCTACGGCAACGAAGGCGTTGAATATGGAAAAGTCACAGCCAAAGTGATGGGACATTACAGCGACAACGATGAATGGGAACCGAACGAATATGTGGATAACACCTTCGCGGAGTTCAAAAAAGCAGGCGTGGATGCGACGCTTCACATCTACCCGGGAGTTGCTCACTGGTTCGTTGAGTCTGATCGCCCCGAATACGACCCCGCTGCCGCGCAGTTGGCATGGGAGCGGACGTTCGAGTTCTTGAAGAAAAATTTGTAAAAAATATTTACCACAGTTTACAGGCTCAAGCCGCCGTCCTCGGCGGCGATTTGTAATGCTTCCTACGCCGAGGACGGCGTAGGAAGCACAGATAATATTTACAAAACTCTAACTTCCTCCTGAAATGGAGGAAGTTTCTTTAATAGTACAATGGGGGACGAAATATCATCTTTCTATAATTTACTGGAGTATTCTCTATGGCAGAAAATTTTGACCTCGTTGTGATTGGTGCAGGCCCCGCGGGATATGTCGCCGCCATCCGTGCCGCGCAACTGAAACAGAAAGTTGCAATTGTAGATAAGCAATGGATGGGCGGAGTTTGTTTGAACGTGGGCTGCATTCCATCCAAGTCCCTGCTCAAAAATGCGGAAGTGGCTCACACCCTGCGCGAACGCGGCAAGGAATTTGGCTTCACCTTTGAAAACCTCAAGCTCGATTACAGCGTAGCCGTCAAACGCTCGCGCCAGAATTCAGACCGCCTGACAAAAGGCGTCGGCTTCTTGATGAAGAAGAACAACATCGCTGTTTTCATGGGCGAAGCGAAGTTTAAAACAAAAGACACGCTCAACGTGACCGACAAAGACGGCAAGGTCACTGAGCTTCAAGCCAAGAATATCATCGTTGCCACAGGCGCAAGCGCAATGGTTCCCCCCGTTTGGAAAGTGGACGGGGAGAAGGTCGTCACGTACTGGGAAGCGATCCTGCAAACTACACTTCCCAAATCTGTTGTTGTGATCGGCTCAGGCGCCATTGGCGTGGAATTCTCCACCATCTGGAATGCCTACGGTGTGGATGTGACCATCGTCGAAATGCTGCCGCGCATTGTTCCGCTGGAAGATGAAGAAGTTTCCAAGGAACTTGAAAAGGAATTCAAGAAGCGCAAGATCAATATTATGACGGGACACAAAGTCGAGTCTGTCGAAGCCACTGCCACGGGAGTGAAGGTCAAAGTGTCAGCGGAAGGAAAAGAAACAGTACTGGAAGCAGACCAGGCTTTAGTCGCGATCGGTTTCCGTCCCAATTCAAAAAATCTCGGGCTGGAAGAAGTCGGCGTGAAGATCAACGAGCGCGGCTTTGTCGAAGTCAACGAAAAAATGCAGACGAACGTGCCAGGCATTTGGGCAGTCGGTGATGTGACGGGCAAACTCATGCTCGCGCATGTCGGCTCCACGATGGGCATTGTCGCTGCCGAACACATCGGCGGACATGAGACCGTGACCCTCGATTACGAAATGATGCCGCGCGCCACATATTCGTATCCGCAGGTGGCTTCATTTGGTATCACCGAAGCGCAGGCAAAGGAACGCGGCTACGAAGTCAAGATCGGGCGCTTCCCCTTCCAGCCGAACGGCAAAGCGTTGGGCATGGGAGACTATGCAGGCTTCGTAAAGATCATCACCGATGCAAAATACGGCGAACTGCTCGGTGCGCACATGATCGGCCCCGAAGTGACCGAACTGCTGCCCGAACTCACCCTCGCCCGCATGATGGAACTGACCGCGCACGAGATCGCGCGCAACGTCCACGCGCACCCCACGCTTTCCGAAGCGATCATGGAAGCGGCACACGGCGCGGATGGAAGTCCGATCCACATTTAAAGAGCAAAAAAACTCCGATTCGATGAACTAACTCAAAATCAATGTCGGAAATCAGGCATTTCAACGCAAAGTCGCCAAAGTTTTTTCTTTTCTTTGCGCCTCAGCGTCTTGCATTAAGACTTCAAGTTTTCACACCTTCTCAACCACCCAAAAATGAGAAAGCCCCAATCCCTTCAGCGGCGTGGCTTCGAGGAATTGCAAAACCGTGCGCAGGATCTTTCCCAACGAACCGAAGCGCGCGATGATATTGTCATATGCACCGAAGATGACCGTGCGCTCGATGAATTTCACATTCAAGCCATCGAACAAATTTTGCATGTCACTGCGTGAATACACGCGCACATGCGGAGCAAGTTTGTCGCGCAGTACACGTGGCAGGTAATTCACAAAGAGTTTGTTGCCGAAATAATATTTTCCCTTCCAAAATATCCCATGTGTCTCGTAGGGGTATCCACGGTTGGGGCAAAAGATGACGATCCGCCCGCCAGGCTTGAGGACGCGGATCATCTCGCGGATCGCGGCGCGGTCATCCTGAACGTGTTCGATCACTTCGTGGCTGAGGATCAGGTCAAAGGTCGAAGCAGGAAGCGGGATGAATTCCCCTGCGGCGTTGAATATTTCGTCGGAATTGACTTTCGCATCGGCAGCGCGATCAAAATCATATTCCAGCCCGATCACGCGCCCGCCGAAGGCTGAGAGCTTTTCAACGTACATTCCCACCCCACAGCCATTTTCAAGAATCATGCCGCCCACGCGTTTTTCAGCGGCTTTTACGATCATATCCAGTCGGCGCTGCTGCCCATCGCGCCAGACGTAAGAAGGTTCTCCGCGCAGGGCGGCTTTTTCCATATCTCTTTCAGTCATAGTTGACCGATTATATAATACCTGCGACGGGTATACCAACCTGTTCTACTCGGGGATGTATGGTAAAATCGCTTCCGCCTGGAGGGATGGCCGAGCGGCTGAAGGCGCATGTCTTGAAAACATGTTTGGGTCACACCAACGTGGGTTCGAATCCCACTCCCTCCGCCAGGCTATCCGTAGTGACAGCTTTAGCAACTGTCCATGTGCGACTGGCAATAGAATCATAAAGTCGCTACTACAAATTTTTGGGGAGGTGCCAGAGTGGCTGAATGGGCTCGCCTGCTAAGTGAGTGCTGGGTAAAACCAGTCGCGGGTTCGAATCCCGCCCTCCCCGCCACATACAAAACACACCCGAAAAGGTGTGTTTTTGTTTTCCAGTCGCGAGTCCCCATTGAAGGGATGGTATTCGAATCCCGCCCTCCCCGCCACATACAAAACGCATCCGCAATGGATGCGTTTTTGTTTTTCAGTCGTGAGCCCCATTGTGGGAACCCCCTTGAAAAAAACTTTGCCGCGAATTGCGCGAATTTACGCGGATTCAAAAAACATCGCAGAAGAATCTCAACCTTAGCCGATCTTTCTTTCCAGATCGCTGACATGCTCTGACTCGTGGAGCGCCAAAGACCTTGCCCGCCAGTAGATGGACTCTTTCCGCTTCTTGCCTTCCTCGCGAATTGGTCTTGACCATTGGGCCTCGGTCAGCGCCGAGAGGATTCTCAGCAATACCTTGCGGCGGATTTTGAAATACGCCAGAAGTTCGGGAAAATCGAGCAAATCGAATCGCAACAGTTTTCCCCAATCTCGTTCAGAATGGATATCCGCGATGAGTGGTTCATCCACGAGCAAAGCGAGGTAGATGGCTTCCGATGTTCGCGCTTCGCTATTGATCAAATGCGCCAGGTCCTCGGTCAAGGATCGTTCATCCGCTCCCAGCGGCTGGCGGAGTTTTTCAACAGACAACAACTTGCTCAAGGCCTTCAGCTTTTCGGGGGTCTCCCGAAGTAATTCCAAAACCCTGGCAATGTTGGCTGGGGTGAGGTCGGTGGAAATGGTCTTTTGCATATCATTTCCAAACTTGTTTTGCAACTCGCAGAAAATTCTCGCCCAAAATGCCGCTGATCACCTGCTCGCTGTGACCTTTTTTATGCAACAGATCTGTGATCTCCAGGGAGTTGTTCTGGCTCAACAAAGGCCAGATAATCGTTCATCTTATCGGGTGGAAATACATCGGGATGGCCTTCGATGTAATCGATCAATTCCTGTTTATCCACGACATAATCGAGGCCGATGCCAACGTGCTCGGGGCCGACCAGATCCATCACATATTCGATATGCTGAACCATGATCTCGCTGGTGGTTCCGCCGAGAAAATCGCCAATGCCGTTGATGGCGATCACGCCGCCCGTTTTGGCGCAGGCCTTGATCTGCTCATCGGTGATATTCCGCGCGTTGTCGCGCAATGCTTTGGGGTTGGAATGCGAAAAGATGACAGGTTGTGCCGACACATCGAAAGCCTCCATTGTGGCACGATAGCCCATGTGAGTCACATCCACAACCATGCCCACACGATTCATCTCACGAATCACCTGTTTTCCGAAATCGGTCAGGCCGATGTGACCTTCCATACATCCGCCTGAAGCACGGTTGTCTTTGTTGTAGGCCAAAAGCATTTGACGGACACCGAGGTCATAATAGAACGAAATGAGATTTAAGTCTCCGCGCAGTGGGTCGGAGCCTTCGAGGTCAAATGCAATTGCGAGTTTGCCAGATACCTTCGCGCCGATCACATCGTCCACCGCAAGAGCAAGCACGAGGTCGTCAGGATGCGCGGCAATATATTTCCTGAAACAGGCCAGCACTTGAATCACATTCTCGAAGGGATCCATATCCATGCCGATGTTCAGAGGAGACGAAATTCACGCCGCTATCTTTATATCGCTTCAATTCACTCAGGTCGGAATTTGGATTGAGCGGAAAGCAGGCATGCGCATCCCACACGAGGGATTGGGAGTGTATTTTTTGAGAGAGGGTTGAGTTCATGGCGTCCAGAAGTTTCCTGTCATCACCAGCAGGCAAAGCAAGGTGACACTATCTGAATAATAATCTTCGCGGGCTGCATAGACCGAATCATAAACGGCGTTCAACCAATCCTGCTGGGAGGAATCGTTCATGGCGGCTACTCCCAGTGGGGCAACAAAAAAGGATGTGAAGTAATCACTGTTTGGCAGAGGTGTGCCATTCAGGTTGTACCCAGCGCGGAAATTTGCAGGGTTGCCCGATACCGCAGACTCGGCCCAATGTGAGATCTTCAATGCGCTTGTACGCGAAATGGCATCACCGCTCAACAAGGCATCCATGCCCAAACGCCACGGGTCGCGCCCGGCATTGTAGTTGTAGGCGCCGTCGGTATCTGCTTCCAGAAAATTTGCGGGAGCGGGTTCATAGCTGCCGTTTTTTCTCACAATGAAATCGGGCAGCAATCCCGTTTGCGGACTGTGATTGGTTTGCAACGCCACGACCACACTTTGACTTTGCGCAACCACATCATCCCAAACTGGATTCCCCGTAGCCTGCCCATACGCGCGGAAATTGGTCAACATGAAATCGGAGGAACGCGGCGTGTATTGGTTGTAGGTTGCGCCATTGGCATCGGTCCAATCGCCGAGCATCGGCAAATGACTGGCGGGGCCAATGGTCGATTCGAGAATACCCGCGATCATTGTTTCCGCTTCGGCTTTGTAATTCACGGTTCCCGCACTGCCCCACTGAGCATCTGCCAACAGCAAACCAAAGGCAATATCTGCATCGCCATCAAAAGCAGAATCATTGCCATCGGTCTGAGGCACCTTCCAATCCATCAGGCGCGGATCCCCTTCGCTGGGATGCGCACGCGCAAAGGCCCACAACCCGTCAAAGATGGCTTGCGCATCGGGGTCGTAGCCCGCCATGATGGGAACGATCAACATGCCATAGCCCTGCCCTTCCGACACGGTGGCCGAACGGTCAGGTTCATTTTTTCCAAACGCCACACGGAACATCGGAATACCATCAACGTTCACGCCTGCTTCGATCAGGTAATTCGTCTTCCAGTAATCATAAAAAGCGCGGACGTCGTCATCGAGTTGGGTCTGAGGGCGATGACTGGGGAGAATGCTATTGGGCGCATATTGGACATGCTGCGGAAACGGGCGCAGGGACGTCTGGTCAATGGGCGGGGGAATATAGTCAGCGCCGTGAATGGCGCGCAGGATAAAAACGGACATCTGGTCGCGGCTGACGAATGCTTCGGGGCAGAACTGCAACGGGTTGGATGAGCAGCCACCGGTGTAACCTTCTGCGTAGAGTTGTCCGATCCAATCGCGGGCCCAATAATCCGCGGGGACATCACTGAAGATGTCACTTGAGACAGGCGGGATGTACGCGCTGCCATATTTGGCGCGCAGGAGAAAAACCGCCATCTGTGCGCGGCTGACATTTGCTTCTGGACAAAATAATTTCGGAGCGCTGCTGCATCCACCTGTGACACCATCGGCGTTCAACTGATTGATCCATGCGCTGGCCCAGTAATCGGCAGGGACATCTTCAAAGATCACTGCGCTGGCTGGCGGAGTGAACGTACTGCCATGAATAACACGCACGAGAAAGACCGCCATTTGTGCGCGAGTGACCACCGCATCGGGGCAGTATCGCAAGGGGGCAGTGCTGCATCCACCCGTTACACCTTCGGTATAAAGCTGATTGATCCATGCCACCGCCCAATGGTCCTGCGGAACATCCACAAATTGATTTGGCACAGCAACACGAGAGGCATCGGCTCCCGCCAAAACAGGAGCGGTCATCGAAACCGAAAGAAGAACGACCAATCCAAGGATAAACAGTTTTTTCATCACAGGCTCCTCTATTAATAAAAACATGACCTCATCTATTATCGTACATCAAACACTATAAATCAATCTCTTCCTGAGTTGGCGGTTCAAACCAACTCATCCAAAGATCAAGTTGATCTTCACGCACGGCAAAAGTTCCAGGCGGCAAATTCTCATTGCGTTTTGACAGGCGCGCCCACAACTCATCGCGCTCGACGTTTAGATAGATTAATTTAACGCGAGCACCCAGCGCCTCGGCCTGTGACCGATACATGGCACGTTCGGCGCGTGACCAAAATCCATTTTCCAACACGACATTGACTCCAAGGCTGAGAACTCTTTTGGCGACCTCCCACTGAAGCAATTCGATGGGCGTGCGCAGGCGGTCAAGCTCTGCGAAATCAGTGACATCAATCAAAAGCGGCTCGATCCACTCATCGGGGCACAGGCGCAATGCCGTATGAGAAGACTCGATCTGCTTTGCAAGCGTGGTCTTTCCAGCGCCGGGTAATCCACACATTAAGAAAAGGGTTGCCATTGATATGACTTCAGTGAAGTTCTCAGCAGCGACAGACTCATTTCGTCAAAATGGTTGGGTCAATGAGGCCAGCGTTCGTCAACAAGGTGTGGATGAAAATAAAAGGCATCGAAACAATGATCGGAAAAACGAATCCCAGAAGATATCGAAGCGGCCTGTTCAATTGACGTGTGCCTTGCGACCTCAGCGAGAGGATCGAAGGCATGATGATCGCCATGTAGGTGAACATTGTGGGAAGAATCAGCGCAATCCCAAGGATGGGAATCGCCAGGACATGGACATAAATCTTCTCGGAAAACAATCCAAAGAGTCCCACGAGGGCGAACACTTCGGTCCGCGAGTACGCGTAAAGTTTGAGCAGGATATACCAGCCAACGATGAAGCCAGGCAACAGAAGCAGGTTATTGAAATAATATGGTGGCACTACAGCAAGCAACTGCCCGATACTTTCCACATTAAGCAGGTGGACAGCGATCCCCGCGATGGTCTCTTCAACAAGGATCATGATGAGGCCCAACCCGACAAAAAGGGGAATTTCTGGCAGGGGGCGATTCTTGAGCCAGAGGCTAAATCGCTCCCGATTCTTCCACAGCAGACCTGAAAATGTCAGCCAGACAGCATAGTAGAAACCACGTGTCGAGGAAGGCTGTCCCCCGAGAAAAGCAACGACAAGAAATGCAACCGACAGAATGAGCAAGATAAGGAGCCGCCTGTCCATAAGCGACTGAGTGTTGATGGGTTTTTCAGTCATAACAATACCCTTCCAAAAAAGATTCCGCCGTGAAAATCAAAATCCACATACGACAGTTTAAGCAAAACAATCGTGTGTGGATTTTACTATGCGTTTTCAGGTTTTGAGATTCGCCGCCCGAAAGACCACATGGATCTTGATCAGAACCTCGTTATCCTTCGGGGCAGGTTTCTCAACCTCTGCGAGCCGAAGAACTTCAGGGGGTTCGTATTCTGCGTACACAATTGCTTTCATACCTGTAATTCTCCTTATTAAATCAAAACTGCCAAATCGCGCCTTTCTTTACGCGACATGGCAGAAAAGATTTCCAGAAAATCGATCTACAAAATTTTCAGATGCTTCAAGCCAGCACTTTGCCGAGGAAGGTGAGAAGGGTGTC
The DNA here is from genome assembly GCA_016718275.1 of Candidatus Villigracilis affinis. Taxonomy (GTDB): domain Bacteria; phylum Chloroflexota; class Anaerolineae; order Anaerolineales; family Villigracilaceae; genus Villigracilis; species Villigracilis affinis. The sequence goes on along the minus strand of JADKEA010000007.1, from coordinate 24,355 downwards.
GTTGAATTGGTGGGGCCGCTGCAACGGGGCGAAGTGACTCACGCCCGAAAGATAAACAAATTCCGCGTTTGGAATATTCCGCGCGAGATATTCGGCATGCTCAAGTTTGATGAACTCATCAAACTCGCTGTGGATGATCGCAACCGGTACAGTGATCTGCGCGAGGTCATTGGCCGAGTAATTGGGCTGTGTTCTCTGCATGAGACCCACCGCTTCAGACAACGCCTCAAACTGGCCTGGCGTTTCTGACAGTTGGCCATAGTCTTTGATATGCCTGCCGATACACCGCTGAAGGATCGGGGCGAATTCTGTAATTTCCTTTGCACCGCTGGGATCCATGTTGCAAGCAAAGAAGAAGACACCATCCACGCGTGCAGGCGCTTGCGCAGCAAGGACCAAGGCAATACATGCGCCATCGCTCCAGCCTGCCAGCGCCGCTTTTTCGATGCCCAAGGCATCCATCACGGCCAAAACGTCGGAGGCCATCAACTCATAGGTATACGGACGGTCATCGCGCGTGCTGCGGCCGTGTCCGCGGCTGTCAATGACAACGGTGCGATAGCCATTCCCAACCAGTGTCGGGACTTGATATCCCCAATTCCCGCTGTGGCCGAGGCCGCCGTGCAAAAGTATCACGGTTGGACCAAGCCCATAGTTGGCGTACCAGATTCGGGCGCCGTCATGATCGACATATCCTTGATTTCCAAAATCTGGCAACGGCGCGGCACCTTCCGCTTCAAATTTGCCGAGATCGTCGTCGTAGTCTTCCATTGCTACTCCTTGCATGAGTTTATTTATCGCAGGCCGTTGGCTAATTCTTCCAAAGCCATTTTGATCTCGGGTTTGATAACTGCAAGTTTTGAATGTGCCATTTCCTGCAGGGAATATTTTTTCGCGAGTTTCTGTACGACCAGATAGCTCAGATAGTAACCACTGCGCGGTGGAATCTCATCACTGCCGTTGTTTCCAAAAAAGAATTTGCCATAGTCGTCCCTGCTGGTTGAATCAAGCACTTCGAGAAGTTTACTGGCAAGCGTTGAGAGCATCGCTTCCGAGCGTTGCGGCATTTCCTTTGGAAGCCCGAACAGATTCACGCCCTCGACATCTGGGTTCAACGATTTCGCCACGAATTGGGCGAGCCCTTCCTGCCAGATGGCGGCGGCAACCTCGTCACTATCATCTTCCAGAAATTGGGAATGGTAGATGTGAAAAATCTCGTGATGAAAAAAGGGCTGCAGATCCAGGTCATCACCGTAAACCCAGGCCATTGTATCCAAGCCGAACAACAGGGCGATATTTCCATTGACCGTGCGTGTTGCCCCATCGAAGCCGAGGAGCGAATTCATAAAATAGACCGACCCTGTATAGTTGAAGTCAGGAAAAACTTTTCGGAATTTTGCTTCGTACTGGGCCATGTCACGTGCTATCGAAGCGGATATTCGCTGCATGGTACTGACCTGCTGAGGCGTGCTTCGCTCATGGCAAAGCAGGTAACGCTCGGTAAGCGCCTCATCGTAGGGTTTGTTTGGATCAAGGCCGATGACCCTGGCAGCATATGCTTCGGGGTGTTTATCCACCACCATTTTTTTGAACAGGGCCGCCTGTTCCGAAACATTTGCATCCTTGCTTTTGGCATGGAATTCCCAGAAGTCTGGCATCAAATCCATGATCTGATAGGTTGATTCTTTTTCGGGCATTTTATTCTCTCCATAAAAATATATTTATTAAACCTTATCAATAATAAGCCAAAACATATTTCAGGATGCTAACAAACGGCTTGCGCCCGTGGACACGAACAGAAAAACTCAAAGCCACGCCCCTCTCCAAATACGGCCTGTGCACATTAAGTCCCAGATTGAATTTCAATGCTGTATTTGGAAACAGTGTCCGAAGGACGGGGGTGGCCAGTCCATGCTTTGTTAGCCTGCCTTATCAATTTTCTTTCTCATTTTCCGACTTGAATTTTGATAGCCAAGCCTTTCATAAAAGGAAATCGCATTCCTATTAAATTCGTAGACATTTAGCTCCATGAATTCTGCGTTTTTTGTCCCTGCCCACTCCTGCGCTTTTTCCATCAACAATTTACCGATTCCGTGCTTCTGGAATTCTGATTTTACGGCGATCCCGTCGATGACTGCATAATGGTGAGGAACAATGACAGGAAAGGCAGGTGTATCTCGGACAAGGACATGAACAAACCCTACAAGTTTCTCATCCATCTCTACGACAAAAAGCCCGATATTCTCATCAGCAATCAGCCCCAGGTAATAATCTTTTTCTCGAGCAGCGCCATTTGGCTTTTGGAAGATATGGGGCAGGTTAACACGATGTAAAGCATCTACTTCATTGAAGAGTTCACATAAATCGTCATAATCATTTGCTGTTGCTTTACGAATGTGCGTTTCCATGACCTATTTTTATTTTCTTTCGCTGTTCTTTAAGAATATGTATCCTCAACAGGTTAACCGTACCTACTTGATGTTAAGAACAGCGCGAATACTCATCAACTTTCGGTTTTGATTGCACCTGCACGCTCGTAATTCACGACAATGACACCATTTGGGGTCACTGTGCTCTCAGTCACCTTGAATGCCGCTGGGATCGTGCCATCGGCAAACAACCGCTTTCCACCGCCCAGCGTGATCGGATATATCATCAACCAGAACGTATCGACCAAATCATGCTTGATAAGCGTCTGAATGAGATTGCCACTTCCCCAAACATGCAAATCGGGCCCTTGCTGCTGCTTGATCTTGGCGACTTTTTCTGCAACATCTCCGCTTAAAAACACGGACGGCTGCCATTCGCTAGACGTGATGGTATTCGAGGCGACATACTTGGTCGCTGTGTTGACACCAGGCCAGGCGTCTGCATGTTGCGGCCAATAGGGCTCCCAAATTTCAAAGGTTTTACGCCCTACCAACAGGTCGAATGGCATGTTCATCTGCTTTCTCAGGGCCGTTCCAAGAACTGCGTCGGAATGTGGGCTTATCCACCCGCCATACGTGAAGCCGCCGCTGGTATCTTCTTCTGGCCCGCCTGGGGCTTGTATGACACCATCAAGGGAGATATGTTCAAGCACAATAATTTTTCTCATGATTGGGTTCCTCCAACATCTGGATTACTGTCTGGTTGTCTCGTGCAAAGTTTGTAAACGACAAAACAAAGTTTAGAACATTTGTTTCAAAGCGTCAAGAGTATATGTTGGAAGGCGACGAAGCCACTCAACGGGTTGCACCGTGGATCTGCCACCGTGGCGGGCGCGGACTCTACCTGGAAGCAGAAAAAACTCGAAGCCAAATCTCTCTCCAAATACGGTCTGTGCATTTAAGTCCCTTCTCGAATTTCAATGCTGTATTTGGGGATTGCGAAGCAGTCCGAAAGACGGCTGGGGCAGTTTCTATTTATTCAAACGAACATCGTCTATCTTGAATTCAAATACAATCAAATTAGACTCTGAAAAATCAGATTTAAGGCGAGAAAATATTGCTTGCTCAACCTCATTTCTTTTTGTCAAAGCGATTTCGCTGGAAGTATATTGACTTGCAACCTCTCCAATAATTTTTATGGATTGCGGTATTACAAACCCATCTTGATACCTATGCTGCCACGCCTGATAGAGTTTGACAACTTGTTCAGGGTTTATAGAATAAGTAATCTGATAGTCTACAAATATTTCTGCACTCTCTTTGGCGTGAAAGGTAACAAGGTCCGGGCCGCAGCCACAGTTTGTTGAAGATGATATATATTTTTCTTTGGAGAAATTGAAAATTTCGAGTTTATCAAGTGGACTAACGAAGTGATTCCCTGGAGTTAAGGGAATTTCGCTGATTCCGTTTGGCGCATTGGGAGATAATACAACTGCAACCTCATCTGGTTGTATTGTGATGAACAATGAACGTGCGTAAATTCCCAGCGGGAATAAAACCAGAACAATGGAACTCAAAAATAACACAATACAACCAATGACAAACCTTTTTTCTGAAAACTTGCTTTGGGGCTCGGTGGTTTCTGCCATATTGTTGAATCCGACAGGAAGATTATAAGTCTCAAATGTTGAGTTAATTTAAGAAGGAACTACCCAACCGTTTGCGCCCGTGGACCTTACCTCCATGCTCATCGTGTAATCTCGCTGGCATATTTTGCTGACCATGCTGGTCACTCAACTATTTTCCAGAAAGAATCCTTGCGGATGACCTTCCCCTGAGCAAACTCAAGCAGATCAACCCCTCGCACTTCGATGTGTTGTCCTGACGTAGATGTGCCAGTCAGCGTCCATTCCGACACACCGAAATCGCCACAGATCCAGTGTTGATCGTCTCCATAATGTACATCTGGTATCCCTTCAAATCGTTTTGCCAACCCTGCCCGCACCTCCTGTTTCCCGGCATACCGATCGCCACGAGGCTTGACGCCTTTTGGCATGTAGAAGACACAATCATCTGCGAAATAGTCCATAATAGAATCTAGGTCGTGACGATTGAATGCTTCCAGGAATCCCTTCAACAATTCAACGTTTACTTGCTCGGACATTGTGAACCTCCATTGTGTGGATACCTGATTGAGAAAGATTGAAGCAGCTACGGATTGCGTTACTGGCGCCGTGGCGGGTGTGGATTCTGTTTGAGAACAAAAAGAAACAAACTCGAACCAGTGTCTCGACAAGCTCAACAACCAAAAAATGCTTGTAAATGCGGCAGAATCCCCAGAGTCCAATATACGCCGCACGCCTTATTGGGTGACACGCTGAAACGGTCCCTCATTTTACTTTGCCTTGTTTCTAAACATTTCTATCTGAGCGTAATGCACCTTCTCATCCTTGAGTTCAGCTTGCAGCAGGCGGGCTATGGTAACTTTATAGCCTTTGAACCTCACTCCATAATCTTGTTCGAGCTCTTCAGCGGGAATGATCTGAATTGAGTCTATGAGTTTTTGGTGGGAAGCTTGCATTGCCGATAAAAGCTCTACCATGCTTTCACGTTTATATTTCGAAACGAGACGAGCATTGTAAGTTTGCCAGTCACGATCTTTATATGCATAGAATTCTGGAAGTTTGCCTGCCCGGATGGCTTTCACTGCTTTGCGGTTTGCCTCAAGCCATCCTATCAAGTGGGCTAATAAATCTTTGATGGACCAAATACCCAAAAAGACCTGATCATGCTCAGTTGGTGAAAAAGACGAAGTTATGTCAATGATTTTTCTGCGAGTCTCGATCAAGTCCGCAACAAGCTCATCTCTCTTCAGCTGCGCTTTAATAACAGTTGATGGCCTCTTTGATTTCTTAGCTGCAACAGGTGTGTTTTTCATCTTATGCCATCCATATCTTATGCGCCCGTGAACTCTCGGCCTAGGAGCAGAGAAAGCCCAAAGCCAGAAGAATGCTTGTAAATCGCGCAGACTTGCATTAAGCTTGCGAAAGGTTTCAGTGCATGCATTGTTAGGCAACCTGCCTGCTTACCAAAACGATAGTTAAAAAAGACATCGGTGCCAACATGCCCAACTGTTACACACAACTTAATTTTTGGAAACATCAGCCATGTCAAAAATGGGATCTACTTTTTGTCCTGACTCTTCATCTTTTTCACAGATGTAATCACCAATTCTTTCAAAACTTTCTTATCTACGTCATCTAACTTCTTGATATATAAGCAGCCTACGCTGGTTTTATATTTCCCAAGTTTTTCGAGTAACTTTTTTTCTGAGTCAAATCCGCCCATCAGATACAAAGTCAAATTTTGCTTGCGCGGCGAGAAGCCAGTTAACATCCAATCACCTTCGCGTCCGCTTTTGCCAATGTAGTGATAACTTCCAAATCCGACAATACTCGCGCCCCACATTTTCGGCTTGGCTTTTGTAACACTCTCCATCATCCTGGAAATCTCAAAGCAATCTTTTCGAATCTGCTCATTTTCAATTGAATTGAGAAAGTCTTTCACGCTCGCATTGTTGACTTTTGTTTTTAGTTCGGACATTTTGCCTCCAGTAAAAAAAACAGATCATCAAAATCTAAAACGGTGTTATCTTTTCAATTTTACGACAAAACGAAACTTGCGATTCGTTGATTCTTTTGCTCTTGGTTGCCTAACGGTTTGCGTTACTGGCGCTGGGACAGGTGTGGACTCTGCTCGGAAGCAGAAAAAGCTCGAAGCAAAACCCCTCTCCAAACACAGCCTATGCACATTAAGTCCCAGCTCGAATTTCAATGTTGTATTTTGGGAGGGTGTCCAAAGGAAGGTTGGGACTAGTCTATGCTTTGTCAGGCGCTTTTGCTTTTCAGTAGTTACCCTTTTAATTTATACACGATTTCTAAGTTGTTTCGTAAAAAAATACCGCTGATGTCCAGCAGGGAAATCTTTTAGCTCACCGAAAACCTTGTAACCATGTTGTTTATAAAAATCTGGTGCTTGAAAACTGAATGTGTCTAAATACACATTCTTTATGCCGCATTTTCGCGCTTCATCTTCAGCCATCTCCAAAAGACGATGCCCATATCCACGACCGCGAAGCTCTTCTTTTACAAACAATAAATCGATATAAAGCCAATCCCAATAAGTTTTGCCAATCAAGCCGCCTACAGTCTTTTTATCAGGCGCACGAAGGACAAAGCACAGTTGTTTGCTCTGCGTATCTCCCGCTATCTGTATGTTGTAATTATGAATGCCCCATCCGACAACATCCCACACAGAATCATCAGGCTTATCCAAGGAGATGATATTGTATTCTTTATCCATATTAACCCTTTCGTGACAAATTTTGATTCGTCAGGTTGTATGACAATAAGTTCTGCAAGAATTTTCTACAAACCTTCTTGGATGCGGCGGGCTAACCATTTGCACCCGTGGACTCTGCTTAGGAGCAGAGAAAACTCGAAGCCAGAAAAATGTCTGAAAACGCACAGACTCCCACCAGTCGGGTGCACGCTTTGTTGGGTAACCACGAACTTGCCAAAACATTGGCTATTAAAAAGGTGCAAAACCTTACTGACAAACTTGCATCGTGACGACTTCGCGAACGATAAGCATGATGTCATTTCCTTATTATTTGTGAATATTTTTATAGTGCAATTCGACAACGCCTGAGCGAAACATTTTTGATCCGATAAGTTCCAATGTAAGATTCTTGCCCGATTCGAACAATCGGGGACCTTTTCCTGCAACAATCGGTTGAACGAGAAAACGATACTCATCGATCAGACCAGACTGAGCGAGTTGCGATGCAATGTTCAACCCGCCAATGGAAATATTTTTGCCTGGCTGTTGTTTTAGTTTCACGATCTCTTCTTGAAGGCTTGAGCGCAGAAGCGTTGTGTTGTTCCACTCCACGCTCTTCAATGTTGTTGAAAAGACGATCTTCGGCATCGAATCGAACGTGCGGGCAAATTCGTTGGTTGCTTTTGATTCCGATTGATTCATTGCGACATCGTGCCAGTACGGATACATCAGATGATAAGTGTTGCGCCCGAAAATTTCAATGTCTGAATCCTGCAGGAGCCCAGTAAAGTGCTCGTGAAGTTCGTCGTCGGCGACTACCGATTCATGTCCGCAGCAGCCGTCAACGGTGATATTGATGGCAAAGACAACGTTTCTCATTTTTTGTTTTCTCCTTGTTATGGCACATCTAGAAATTCCTCAATCATCACAACAATCATTTTGGGAAGAATTCTCGGAACGAAACGACAATAGTAATAAGGAGATTACTGCTATTGAAATTCATGAAGTGGTTGCCCGCGCTGGGGCGGGGACGGCTTCGCCGTCCAGCCAGAAAAATGCTAAGGCGTAGAAAACTGCCTGGGATGTGCGTGCGCCCTACGGGCAATCCACAGCGTTAGGTGCACGCTTTGTTAGGCGCGTTCACTGAACGCATATAAAGCAAGGCAGAAATACCTATTTTTCAGCCTTCCATAATATTTGGTTGATATGCCCGTCTTGCGACTTTATATTCTCATATGACCTTTGCATGATTTGTTCGAGGATTGGCAACTCCACATCGCCAAGATGCTTGATATAAACACAGTACCCAGTAGTAGTATGCCTACCTAACTTAGCCAGCAATTCGGAGTAACGTGCTGTGCCGTCCATCATGTAGACGGTTATCTTGCCTTTTCTTGGATAAAAGCCAATGATAAAACTGTCACCTTCACGCCCACTGTCGTACTTGTAATGATAGGAGTCAAATCCAATCGTACCTACGTTCCATAACTTAGGCTTACTTCCACTAATTCCTTGCATCATTTCAACAAGTACCTTGCTATCTTTTAGGGTTTGCTCATCAAGTGAAGCAATAAACTCTTTAACCGAAGTGGTGTTTTGCGTAGACTTGCTTTTAGATGAAAGGATTGTTTTTGTCATGGGTATTCTCCTTCGTGAGATTGTAGAACTTATGTTCTATCCCGTCAAGAAGGAAATAAAACTAGATTCCGAATCTACGAAGCAGCCAACGGCTTGCGTTACCTGCGCTGGGGCGGGGACGGCAAAGCCGTCCAGCCAGAAAAATGAAAAGGCGTAGAAAACTGCCTTAGATTTGCGCACACCCTACGGGCAGTCCCCAACGTCAGGCGCACGCTTTGTTAGCCCACTTTTTGCTCACCAGATTCTCGGAACAGCACAACACGCTGCTCTGTTCCCTTGGCTTTATACATAGCTATATCCGCATTTTTGAAAAGAATTTCGGACGTATCTCCATCTGCGGGATATATGGCAATGCCGATACTGGCTCTTATGGAAAGAACGGTCCCCTGAAACTCGAAGGCTTCGGCAACCCGATTGATCATCTTCTCGGCAAGCTGAGTCACGTCAGCTTCCTGTTTAACTTCCAACAACAGGCATACAAATTCATCGCCTCCCCAGCGGCTGACTATGTCTTCATCGCGCACAAAAGACTTTAAACGGTTTGCCACCATCAGCAGCACCTGGTCTCCCAGATCATGGCCATAAGAGTCGTTAATGCTCTTGAATTTGTCGATGTCAATAAATAGGACAGCGAGTCCCCAACCGTGCCGTTTTGCCTGGCTCAACCCGTGGCCGAGACCCTGTTCAAATGACAAGCGGTTCGGAAGACCCGTGAGCGCATCCTGAAGCGCACTTTGTTGGGCTTCTTCTGTTTTTACCTGGGCTTTTGATAAATCGTCGCGTACTTCCGCCAGGTCAGTCTTTGTATCAGCGAGTTCGGATTCGATGACTATTCGCTCAGCCATTTCTTCGGCGAGTTTGACGTTAACCAGCTTTAAATCGTCTGCGGCTTTTGCAACCTTCTGTTCGACATCTTCATTTTGAGTGATAGCCTGTTTCATGATCTGAGCAGGGATATTTTCCTGCTTTAGAACTTCATTTACCGATGTGAGTTCACTGGCAGCCTTCTTGACAGTTTGTTTAATTTTCTCGTTTTTCTTAAGCACGTGTCCAAGCGACGCTTTTTTGTTGGATTTGTCTTTTTTTATAGCTTTTGATTTCATAAGTAGCTCTCTTTGCATAGGGCGGGCTAACGGTTTGTATTACCTGCGCTGGCGTGGACTCCGCTTGGAAGCAGGAAAAACTCGAAGCGAGGAAAATGCTCGATGCGAAGTGTGCCGCACATCAGGTGTACGCTGCGTGCTTTGTTGGGCGGCTTTTATTAATTGAGACCTATACTCATAACAAAACCAACATCACCATGCAATGGCAAATGTGTTTGATAGCTTATTTTCCTATTCATTTTTTCTCGGAAACCATGGAAAGAACATCGATACTTTTTTTCGATATTCTTCATATTGATTTCCAAAATCCTTTAATAATCTCTTTTCCTCCATTTTCACAACAACAGTCAACATGAAAGTAAAAATTGCACTGACTAACACAACAGAGGTTATTGAATTGATGAATAGGGCAAAAGCAAGATACATTAACAATGTTCCAAATAACATAGGATTTCTTGTGTATTTATAGGGTCCCGATACAACAAGATTCTTTGTTTTTGGACTTATTTCTATATTTCCTATTTCTACAGGACCACCCTGCCCAACCGTGTTTTGAATAATCACTGACCAAATTCCATAAATTAATCCGATCACAAGCAATAACATGATAATAACCCATCTTATTGTGGTGTTCTGGACAATTTCTATTCTATACACATAATCAAACAACGAAGTAATCATATAAATAACTGAAGGGGCTAATACAATGACAAGTAATCCACCTACAATATATCCTAATGCCATCTTTTTTTCTTTATTCATAAACACCTCCTTTCAAGCTATTCTTACCAGATGCCTGGAATAAGGCGATACCTGGTTTTTTGTTTGTATGCTGAATACCCTTCTAGTTTTTTTGTAAGGACTTTTTCTTCGTTAATAATTCTTGCGACAAGAATTGGAATTATGAAGATTGCTGGAATAATTGCCCAATACGAGCCTAATGCCAACGGTGATGAGACATACATTAATATTGTTCCCAAATACATTGGATGTCGAACAATTCGATATGGTCCACTCTGGATTACTTTTTGTCCTTTTACTACTTCAATAATGCGAGATGCAAATTGGTTTTCTTTGAACACAAGAACTACAAAAATATAGCCGATACATACCAGTATTTCTGCAACTACAATAATTAAAATGGGAACATTTGACCAGCCTAATCGTTTGTCAATTCCAGGCAGAATGAATGCCAATAGAAATGGAATTAATGCGAGTTTGACTATTATTTTTTGCTCATCTTCCTTTTCCTTCAACTGCATTCTACGCGCTAAGAATTCTGGCGTTTTCTTTATAAAGTAAATCATAACAATCAACATGGGTATCAGCAAAATCGCAAGGTAAACCCATGCTTCCCAGTAAGCAAATGTCCCTGCAGGGAGAAATATAATTAGCAACAATACAGGAATTCCTATGATTAGTCTGCTACCCACTAACTTTATCAATTCTGATTGAGATATTTGGGTGTTTACCATAGTATTTTCCTTCATGGTGTTCGAACATTAATTGCACGGTTTATATACGCAAGCCGCCCAACTAGGGTGTTATACAGACGTCTGTATAACACCCCAATATGGAGTACTTAACCGCCATTTGGCTGTATAACACCTTATAGTCGCATGAAACTTCTAAGCCTGGTAAACCTCGCGAATTACGTCAAACAATCACTTGGTTTGGTCAATTAGAATATCAGTTGGAAGACGTTCACCAGGAAAACAATCAATACGACAATATCGAGTAAACCGAGAAAGGTAGGTTCTGGATTTTGAATAGCGATAAGGTAATTCAGGAATGATGGTTTGGATAGCGAGGCTTTTCCTGTAACGACAATAAAGGCATCATAGACCATCATCAGACAATGGGCAAGGAGAGAGCCCCAGAGAACAATCAGGGCTTGATGACCATTTTCGATCATAAAGTAGCTAACAACAGCAACGATCCCATAAGCAATTATTTTTATAAAACCCACTACATAATCCCCGTTTTCAGGTGCTCGGTACTGATAACGAATTGGCATAAACATCCTCCGTGTTCAGTGTATCCACTTGAGTATGATTCGTTGAGATGGCAATGTATTTCTCGCGGTACGCAGGCACCGACTAGCTAGGGTTTATCCGGTGTGCTGCACACCAACGAATTAGGGTGCTGTATGTAATTTTGTTTAGCGGCATTTTTATATCTCGTATTTTTGGCGTGATAAAGACATTATTTCTCCATCCCATTTTAAATAACTATAGCAAATTTATCCTCTCGATTCAAGTGCCGATTGGCATTATTTTGGCGGGACTGCCTAGCTATGTGCGAGTGAGAAATTCACTTGCACATAGCCGCAGGTGTGCGAGGGGGACATCGAGGGGAGCGAGCCTTATTATTTGGATTATTGGTCGGGGTTTTCGAGGATCAGGGGCTGACCTGCAAGCAGGAAACAGCCATCCGCTCAAGGGACGTCAATGGAGAGTGCAGAGAACCGCGTGCGGTATAACACCCCTTATATACTGCATTGCAAAATCTGCGGACCGATCTTTGATTGGATTATAGCGGGGATTGTCTGCGGGTGGGGCAGTCCATGGGGTGCGGTCCGCGCTTGTGTGGGCGTGGATTTTTCTCCTGGGAGCAGGGAAAACTTGATGCCAAAAAATGCTTGACGCGAAGCGGGGCGCACGTTGCAAAGCGGCAGTCTGCGCTTTGTTGGGCGGCGGTGCTCATTAAGTTGGTGAAGAAATCTTTCAAATTACGGCTTCATTAGCGGTTGCAGATAAGTTACACTCCATGAACACCACAACTGGCTTGAGATTCTCTGGAAAATCATCAGGGGCGTTCGTCAGCCTGAACCCAACTTCCTGATAGATTGCATGTGCTTTTTTCATCGAGATGTGGCTATCCAGCACGATCCTTTGATATTTGGATTGACGTGCTTCTTCAACAAGCATTTTGACTAATTGCTGACCGATGTTTTGTCCTCGAAAGGTGGGACGCACGTAGAGCCGCTTGAGTTCACTGGTAGTGGCGTCATGTCCTTTGAGACATACACACCCTGCTGGCTGTCCATCTTGCATGGCTAGTAGTAGACGCCCTGCAGGTGGTGCATAAACACCGGGTAATGTCGCCAACTCAGCGTCGAATCCCTCCCAGGCTGGCGATTCGTCACTGCCCGGAACGATGCTGAAAGCCCAGGTTGCGTACTCACGCATTAGATCTCGGACGGCTGCAATTTCGGCTTCTGAATTGACTTGAGAAATAGTTAGCATTTTAGGACACCTTTGGTTACTTCTAATATGAGTTTACGGACAGCCACCCAACGGTTTGCGGCTTGCCCAGTGGGTACCTGCGCTGGGCAGGGACGGCTTCGCCGTCCAGCCAAAAAAATGATAAGGCGTAGAAAACTGCTTGACGCGAAGCGTGCCGCACGCCCTACAGGCAGTCCCCAGCGTCAGATGCACGCTTTGTTAGCCCGCATAACCATTGCTATTCTTTAGATATATCAAGTAGTGCTGTCCATTGGTAGAGACTTTATGGAGTTGCAGTGACTGTGGGTGCACAGAGCGGCGGCGGAGTTGGGGTTGGTGCAAGAAATGAAAAAGTATTATTTTCTTCTCGACTCTCGACAACTTGATTGTTTGCATCCGCTATTGACTCATATTGCCCGCTTGATATAGTACCTGCGAAATGCAGCTCAATAGATTGACCAACCAGTAAACCATATTTCACCTCTTGGAGAATCCCATTCAAACCGACAAAGAAAGGGCCAGTATTAGCGGAGCCGATATTTTTGATTTGCACACGAATCCCATAGGGTGAATAAGCGTTTACACAATTACCTTGTCTCCCTTCCATCTCGAGATACATAAAGTTGATGATTAAATCAGGTTGTGATGGGCGGCCTGATTCGCTTGTCGATTTAACTAAGAGTGAAGAGGGTTCGGATGCTGTTGGATTCAGGGGCAGCTTGTATTTTGAGGTGCAAGCTACCATCATGAGAATCAACAAACCGAGTACGCTCTGTATTTTAAGATTTCTCATGAGCTTGACAAAACCTTTCATCAGATATGCACAGAACGCGATGTGGGCTAACGGCTTGCGTTACCTGCGCTGGGGCGGGGACGGCGAAGCCGTCCAACTGGAAAAATGCTAAGGCGTAGAAAACAGCTTGAGATTGTCGCAGAATCCCCAGCGCCAGGTAGGTGCGCGCTTTGTTGGGGATTTTTACGTGAACAAAAACAAAAGTAGTATAAGCCTTATTTGTTGGATAGTAGAATCCTCACTGTAGTTTAGCTTTTTTCGGAAGCCGTTGTTGACCTATCCTTATTGTGAAGCGATAAAAAAACCATACAAGATAACTGACGTTCAAAATAATCAGAACTTTCAATACTGTTTCATATGTAGGAATAATGCCATAAGCCCAAAAGATAAAGAGAGTGCATGAAATCAGCCATACTATGACTAGTGTAATGAGCCCCGCTATTCCCTGCTTATTTGTGTTGGTTCCCAGTTGCTGGAATAAAAGAAATATGGTCGATAAAGTGCTCACCACAAAAACAATTTCACTAATGATCGAAACGCCATTAATGATCAAAAGGAATGAATAGTCGCCTGAAAATGTGAGAAGGGTAGGGGAAAATACAGTAAGGATAAAGGATATAACAGATATTGCCCCCACGATTTTAAGCCAAGCAAATTCCTTGTTGTCGGGCTTAATTACATTTACCAATACATTGAAAAATAAAAGAACAATAGACATTACGCTAATCCAAATAAATTCTGTGCTCACAGTATGCATTGCGTCTGCAATATTTTTTAGATTCAAAGGAGGACATCGGCCCTGCATAGCCCACCTCGATACTTTCCCATGAACTATCATCGGTTTTAACTTAGCACGCCCTCGGTTCCCATGGCAGCTACAAGAACTTGTTTACTATCATGTTCAAGATGGATTAAGTCATATGGTCCCAATTCGATATATGAGGATGAATGTTCCAAAAAAATTTTTCGACCCGAAGGAACGCTCCAAGTAGTATTCCAGGTCTTTCCGCCATCAAGTGATTGAAAAATTGCATCTTGACCGGTTTGATAGCAAATGTCTAGGTTGTTAGGCAGGCAAAAACTTACAGGTAATTCTGGCGACTTTCTAAAGTTGTTCGTCACTTGTGTGGGAATATTGGATTTAACTTCCGCCCATGTTTTTCCGCCATCAGAGCTGTAAAAAATACCAATATTAGATACATCTGCATAAATTGTGTTTTCATAAACATCAAGGTTTTGTACAGAAGTAATTAGAGGACCGCCAGTAGCCAGAGTCGCAATTGCTGCTATACCAAGGGCAAGATATGATAACTTTGATTTTTTCACATTTGGTTGCTTTTCACTTATTGTTCGCAATCTCCATGCTGGCAAAAGCATAATGAGAGCGATTAAATCGGTGGGGTCGCAAATGACTTGCGATGGATACGATAGCAGTTTGGATAGAAGATTTTCGGTCAGGTGACTAAAAAACGGTATCGTTTTAATCAGACTAAACCAGAATACTGTAAAGCCAAATGCTGTCATCGCAATATGACTTTGTTTTAAGTTGAGCGATTTACAAATGATGTTTAGAATTGCACTCAAAAGAATAGGAAAAAAGAACACTCCAGCAAAGTCGCTCAATTTCCCAGTGAGCCACGAAGAAGAGTAAATCTTCAAAAAATGGTCGTTGATGAGCAATACGGAAATACTGAATAAAACCAGTGGGTGGGTTAGTGTATTCAGATCGGCTGATTGATTTTCTCTAAGTCGGTTTGATTTCATTTTGCCTTTACAATATTTATCCGATACTCTGAAATGCCTAACGGTTTGCGTTACCTGCGCTGGGGCGGGGACGGCGAAGCCGTCCAACTGGAAAAATGCTAAGGCGTAGAAAACTGCTTGAACGCGAAGCGTGCCGCACGCCCTACAGGCAGTCCCCAGCGTTAGGTGCACGCTTTGTCGGGCGCGTTTTGGGAGTGGGGAAAACTCTACTTTTGGGTTTCGCCTAACTCAGATTACTCTTCAAATTGACTCGCAGAAATCACTGTAGGCATTTGTGCTTTGATTAACCTCAACTCATCATGCTTTTGCATGGCACGATCAATAATTCCCTTTTTCAAAATGCGGATGAGTTGATCGCCGTCTTTATACGAGATCGTATCCAACACCCAATCATATTTCTTCTGCAAATCTACCATCATCGCAAAGGGACTCTCGCCCTCCTGAATGATCGGCACAAACGGAATTTGATAATCAGGGACAGTTGCCTGCAATTCCAGCGGCGATGATTTCGGGTTGGTCACATCAGCAATCACAAAATAACACATCCCCGCCAGCGTTTTGATTGTTTCTGTAAAATCCTTGTCATCAGGACGTTCAAAATCGAAAACAATTGGCAGGAGGTCATATTCACGGAGTTTATTTCTCAATGCATCTAAAACCACCTTGCGTTCAGGCAATGCAAATCGACCTAAGATCAAAACAGTTTTCGAGGTGAGAGTATTAAGCACATCCCGAACTTCTTTGTTATTCAATATGAGATAGATGAACTGCGCAACCTTAATATTATCTACCGTAATGGCAGATGTCTCATCAAGCGTAATAATCAATTGATTTTGTTCCTTAAACTCACCCTCCAGATCCCAGACATTCACACCATAGATCTTACTGTTGGAGATATTTGCACCATCAACTTTTGTCCTCAGAAAATTTGCATTGATTAACACAGTATTACTAAGATCAGCTCCGCTGAGATCGGCG
Source organism: Candidatus Villigracilis affinis (assembly GCA_016718275.1). Lineage (GTDB taxonomy): Bacteria > Chloroflexota > Anaerolineae > Anaerolineales > Villigracilaceae > Villigracilis > Villigracilis affinis. The sequence continues at coordinate 8,142 of JADKEA010000007.1, read as the reverse complement.
TGGCTGAGATCGGCTCCATGGAAACTGACTCCCTTGAGATATGCTCCAGCGAGATTGGCTTGAGGGAGACGGGCATCACCGAAACTTGCCCCAATGAGATTTGCCCCTCTAAGATCGGCTCGCTCTAGATCGGCATCCCAGAAATCGACTCCCCCGAGATCGGCTCCTCTGAGATTGACATCCCAGAGATTGGCTCTCATGAGATTTGCCCCCCCGAGATCGGCTCGCTCAAGATTGGCACTCCTGAGCCTGGCTCCATAGAGATAGGCTTTCCTGAGATTGCCTCCACTGAGATTGGCTTCCCTGAGATCTGCTCGCTCAAGATTAGCTGCACTGAGATTGGCTCCACTGAGGTTAGCTCCACCGAGATTGGCTGCCTTGAGCTTGGCGTTTTCGAGATCGGCATTACGGAGATCAATCTTCACATCTGGATTCTTCTCCCGCCATCTGTTCCAAGCCTCAACGCCTGATTTCAACACTTCGAGTTGTTCTGTGTTTGCCATTCGATTCTTGTCTAAGGAAAGTTGATGAAATGTTTCCTTGGTTTCTGTCTGGGTCTTCTTTCTGAACAAGTTCTCGAATAGTTTCATAATCTCTCCTGATAAATTGTTTGGTAATGTTTAACTCAAATTGAAAGATGTGACTCGATTATGCGAGGACGCGCCCAACCGTTTGCGCCCGTGGACCGCTGCCGTAGAGCCCGTGGACTCTGCTTGGGAGCAGAAAAACTCAAAGCCAAGTCCCTCTCCAAATACGGCCAGTATACATTAAGTCCCATCTCAAATGTCAATGCCATATTTGGGGATTGCGAAGCAGTCCGAAGGACGGGTGGGGCCAGTGCATGCTTTGTTGGGCGGTTTTGTTGTGCTAGGCTCACCGCCTGAGAACCTGTAATTTTTTGTTCCGTTTCTCTCAATTCGAAATTACTTAAAAAACTGCTCAGTTACGATGGATATTAAAGAAATTAAGAATGGAGAAACTATAGCGCCAAAGAATCCAGCAAGATTGCCAATGTTAAATGGCCAAACGGGAAATTTTGACGCAACATTGTAGAGTTTTTGAAGTTCTTCAAGTTTTGACAAACTATTTTTCAATTTGGCGTTATCCCCAGCCAGTAAAGTTTGTACATTTGCCAGTTCAATCTCAAATTGATCAGATATTTCTGTAATAAAGTGATTTTTCGCCTTTTTCATTGAAGTATGTGCCAGAGATAGTGGTGCAAAAAACGCCAAGGATGCAAATACAGAATAAGCAATATAAGTTGAAAAAACAAATGGCTGTCTGACTACATCAATATAGGCTTTTGACGTGATGACCGCTTCTGATATATCACCGAAAACATTTGATATTGCGATAATAACAATCATATAAACTATTGCCATTCCGAATCTACTCAAAGGGGCTAATCCGCCTGCGTTGTCAGGATGTAATACCCTGACATCTATATCAAAATCCTTGAACAATTTATTTAGCCAGACTATAACAATAATCACTCGTGTGAGGAGCGTTACGAACAAAAAGAAAAAAAAACATATACAAAAAAATTGTGAAACCAAAACTAAAGTTGCTTGCGGTTTCCCAAATCAAAAATTTTCGATGCGATTGAACAAGAGAGTCTAATAATGGAATGGCTATTACAGAGGGTATGATATACCATAAACGATTTGAATAACTTCTAAAAAACTTCTGAATATAAATATCCAATGTTTCTTTTCCGTCTTGATCCTTGTGTGAAGAAGGAAGGCCAATAACTTTGTTTTGCACCAGCCCTGAAATTGTTTTTGCGACACCATCTGGAAGCCAAAGAAAAGTGTAGAAGGTTGCATTAAAACCAAGTGTGGTAATTATCCACCAACCAAAATCATTTAATAAACCAATTCGACTGCTTGTACTGAAAACAATGTTGTCATGAATAGCGGTAATCAGTAAAACCCCATTGAAAAATAAATACCACAAAACTGTGGCCGTCATCGGGTTAAGTTTGAAACGTTTTCTGATTCCAAAAGTAATAAAATCAGCCTTGTAAAACAAGTAAATACTTTCTGGTACATTCATCATGGTTTCCTCAAGAAAGGCTCAAGTCATTAAAATTCAATAAATTGATTGTTGAGTGAAGAAACGCCCAGTGGTTTCCGTTCGCGTAGCATGGCGCTGGGGCGGGCGTGGACTTTGTTTGAGAGCAGGAAAAACTCGAAGCCAGAAAATGCTTATAAATCGCGCAGACAGAATCGGTAACCAAAATTTAGTAACCATCAAAAAACGCGTCAACGGATTTATGGGATAGAGGTGGCAGAGTCGGTTTGCTCTGACACGATTGGGAATAAAGCCAGCATCTCAACAGGAATGGGGATGGGTCTACCAGTGGTCAGTTCAACGAATATCCATTGTGTTTCGCCTTTGACAAGGATCTTGCCATCCGCCTTGCGAATAAACTCATATCTGCGTTGCGCTCGCACACGCTTCCATTCTGCTATCCATGTGCGAACTTCAATTTCATCACCCAGAAAAGCAGGGGCAAGATATTCAATCCGATGTTCACGTACGAACCAACCCGTGTTTTCAGGTTGTTTAAATTCAGGAATTGCTTCTGGGTGGCGTCTGCCAGCATCCTGCATCCATTGTACATAGATGACGTTATTGACATGTCCGTACTCATCAATGGCAGATTGGGGGAACAGTGAAACTGTAGGTGAAGATGGAAAGAGGTGGCATGAATTAAGTCTACTCCTAAGTTAGTTGTTTAGCCAAGAACCGTCCAACCATTTGCGCCCGTGAACCATCGCCGTAGCGGGCGTGGACAATGTTTGAGATGTAGGAAAAACCCGAAGCCAGAAAAATGCTCCTAAATCGCGCAGAATCCCACACGTCGGGTGCACGCTTTGTTGGGCGCGTTTTGCAAGTTAACGCAGATTGCTCTTGATGAAGTTTATGGTTTCTTCTTTTCCTATTTTTCTTCCAAAGGTAATCGTTACTTCAGGATTTTGACTCCAAATTTTGGTAATGAAGGATTTAATAGTATTCTCCACAAGTTCTTCATTGTCAATTTCATATTCTACCGTTTTCATGATTGCTTTATGGTCTTCTTCGCTACCTTCATACACTTCGAGCATAAACACTGGCTCACAATCAATAGGTTTTCCTTCAATCAGTGTTTCGTTAGTCAAAACATAACAATCGATACAATCGTGTTTCCTATTACTTCCAATGATGAAACCATAATCATAAGGGGTATTGAGAATTTATCTTGAAAGATTCTTTCCTTTGAAAAGTGCTTTCATGATAACGCGTTCTTGTATCTGAATTCTTCAATGTTTCTATGAATACGTTCATGTTGTTTCCTCAAATCGTCTGATACCTGCAACCAGCGGTTTTAATCTGCGAGTACTATTCGATCTTTGCCCTGGTCTTTTGCGTGTTTGTTCGCCGATTCCGCTTTGTCAATAAGAGCATTGATATTATCTCCGTGAGTTGGGTAACTAGCAATGCCAATGGAAATTGTGGTTGGAAATAACCAACTCTTTGACGCTTCTTTAACAGCCAAACGAAATCGTTCACCGATTATTTTTGCGCCTTCTAGCGGCGTATCTGGCAGAATTACCATGAATTCATCGCCGACTCGCCAGCGTGCAATATAATCACTTGGACGCAAGTTGCCCTTGAGCACAATGCTCATATCACGGATCATTTCATCGCCAGCAGCATAATTGATGTTATTGTAAAGACGAATATTATCCCCGTCTATCATCAATATGGAATAAGTTTTTTGATTCGCCTTTGAGTTTTCGAGCACCATTTCCATGTTGAGCAACGCTGCTTTCATATTAGGCAAACCAGAAATCGCGTCGGTGTAAGCCTCTTCTTGAACATCATCCAGGATTTTTCCCATTTCCAATACCTGATGGATATTGGAAAGGAGTAGCCCACGACCCGAAAAAGGAACATCTATAAAGTCAATTACATTAAAGGTCATGAAATGGGAGTCCCGATCATCTTTGACCTTCGTCATGGCTTCGTCCATGTTTATGAGAATGGTATCAAGGCGGTTGGGGGTCTCATCAAAAAAAACGAGCGCAATATCAGCCGCTTCACGTGTAAAACCCAACTGCCTTGCCTCTCGTCCCATTCGCTTAAAGATGCGTTCGATTAATTCTAGGTGTTCCTCACGCGTCTCTATTTTGAGTAATACCGCAAACTCATCACCGCCAAGGCGGTACACATCACTGTTGCTTTCCTCATAGAGCAGGATGCCCATCCAGCGCAAGATGGAATCGCCATATGTCTTCCCTTTTATTTCGTTTAAGCACTATGGTCGTTCATGTCAACATAGATAATTGCTGAAAAAATGGATGTGTTTAGCCTGCACTTTCCTATTTTATTATCTCTTGGGTGCTCATCCGTTGGCTCATCTGGCAAGGAATGATACGCAAGGGACTCAAGAAACCCCAAATAATTTTTACATCCCGTCAATTTATCAACGCGTAAGAGTTCAGAAAAGGATGTGGACATTTTTTGATCACCTTTCGATTATGCTTAGCCGCCCAACGGTTTGCGTTACCTGCGCTGGGGCGGGGACGGCGAAGCCGTCCAACTGGAAAAATGCTAAGGCGTAGAAAACTGCTTGACGCGAAGCGTGCCGCACGCCCTACGGGCAGTCCCCAGCGTCAGGTGCATGCTGCACGCTTTGTTTTTGGGCTTCGTCATTTTACAAGAGAATATCTTTACGCAGAAGTATCACGCTATTTTTTTCTTTTTACACATGAAGTGCTGGCATTCAACTAGTAGAAGTTTCAAGTAGTGTGATAATTCGGGTAACCGATGATTCTATTGTGTCATTCGATGTATCAAATATAAGCCAGCCCTGCGCCTTCAGCGTGGACTCTTGCTTCTCCAGATCCGCATAAATCATTCTAATGCCGTCGTCCATATGCTCCCGAAACTCTGATGGAGGATTACGAGCATGGTTGCGGGCTAGGACAACGGATAACTCTGGCTTGAGAATAATTGGGGTGATATTTGGCTGATTGAGGAGTGTAGCGTACTCCTGCAATTGCGAAAACGGATCCCAAAATCATCTATCGCGACTAAAAAGTCGGCTTCTCGATAGCGCAAAGCCATGTCTGTTGCGGTTTGCCGTGCAAGTTTAAGTTGATGAATCAATTCTGGCGTCCAATTCGGTCCTGGATGGAGGACGCCACCTTGTACCATTGTCCGAAGATCATCGACTGGAATATGTACACCTTTTGCGCTTCGCGTTGCAATAGCCTGCGAGATGGTGCTCTTTCCTGAGGCTGGAGATCCGACAACCAAGAGTATATTTTGCATTGTGTGAATTCTACCTTTTATTAGGTTTGGACTCATTATGGTTGTGAAGCCCAACGGTTTGCGTTACCTGCGCTGGGACGGGGACGGCGAAGCCGTCCAGCCAGAAAATGATAAGGCGTAGAAACTGCTTGGGATTTGCGCAGATCCCCAGCGTCCAGTGCGCCTGTTAGCCCTGATGTTGAAGATGTTCGATAATCAAACGAACCAGTAAGGAACCTGTTTGATGATGATCCAGCCAGTATAAGTGAATACTCTGCATTTTAACGCCTATCTTTGGAATATTGCCAACATTGTCCTTAACAAAGAAAGTTATCGCTTCGTTTTCAGCATCAACTTCAAATCTAACAAGGCACCACGTATCATATGAGGCTTTCACAGCGGTTGTCGAAAATCCATCCGCTGTATTACAAGAATGAGCTGTATTTTTACCCTGCCCACCCTGAATTCACGACAAACCACTTATTTCCGTCAAAGAAATCTCAAGCCAATATCCCCACCCAAAGTTTGAATATTACACTTAACATCAGTCTGCTCTCTACATAATTTATTTGACTGAGTAACCATTTGCGCCGATGGGCAACGGGTCCGCCAAGCCTTCCAATCACGCGACAAATAATATTCCATCAGTTCAATATGTGATCCTGAGCCGACTTCTGCCCAGGTGGACTCATTCCATTTGTATCAAACACTTTAAAGCCAAAATTATCGAAGATCTCTAATGAAGAAATGACTTGTGTTGCTTTAGCAACTCCATTCCTCCGGCGAAACTAAGTCATCAGCAAGCCCAGTAAAAAAAGCTAGGGCTAGAGCAATCTGTCCAATAAACCACGGAATCGGTGCTCGTGATTATTGGGTGTTTGATCCTTCATAAAAAGCCCTAGGGTTGGAGGGCGGCTAACGGTTTGCGTTACCTCCGCTAAGGCGGGTACGGCGAAGCCGTCCAACTGGAAAAATGCCAAGGCGTAGAGAACTGCTTGACGCGAAGCGTGCCGCAGACGCCCCAGCGTCAGGCGCATGCTTTGTTAGCCACATTTTGACGAAACGGAAACTGTGTATTGGAATTCAAGTTTGAAAATTCTCAAATCTTCCTTTGGTGTTTGCGGCAATTTGAAGCCATTCTGCGAAAGAGTTTGCAACTATTGACCAACAAAATGAACAGGATTGCAAGTCTCGAAATACATCTTGTAAATTTAAGTTTCTAAGTTTCCACATTGAAACTTGAATAACACAGTGTTGCTGAATTCTACCGCCAATATCAAGGAAAAAAGAAACATACATGAAATTGTTTTCAATAAAATTACGAATTCGAAGAGTTCCTATTTTAAGCAGCCCGTTTTCATACTGCCCAGCCTTACCCATAAGATATGGATACCATTCTTCAGCCATAGGACCAAAGCCCAAAGTAGCAAAATAGTAATCTTTACTGGAAATTGTAATTCCGCCATAGCGATTTAAGAACGATAGATAATCAACGGGTAAAGAGTATGGACTGATTAAATTTTCAATCCGTGCAAGGCTTTTATTAGTTTCCATAACATATAACTCAAACGGCAAATCAAGTAATTCAGGCGTAGTTACATGTTTGCTAAGATGAGCGAAAAGCTGATTCTGCCCTTGTTCTATCCCACAATCTACTTGGGAATTGGGTAAGAGCCTAATTTGCTCAATCACTTTTTCAATCTGACTTGATTTCATGTTGACATGCTTTTGGAGTTATGTGGCTAACGGTTTGCGTTACCCGCGCTGGGGCGGGGACGGCGAAGCCGTCCAGCCAGAAAAATGAAAAGGCGTAGAAAACTGCTTGACGCGAAGCGTGCCGCACGCCCTACGGGCAGTCCCCAGCGTCAGGTGCACGCTTTGTTAGCCCGCTTTGATATGAAGCGCTTGTTTTATGCTTCATTGACTGTAATAGGTCTTGGTTGCTTTCCATCAATATCGCTAAATCCATATTCTTTTGCGACTGCCGCTGCTACTAAGATTTGACCCGATTTTTTCATAACGTCTGGATCAGTAGCGAGCGCAGTAATCGCTCGTCCAATGAACTGCGGAGATTCTGAATTAGATAGATCGAAAAATTCTGCTGACTTCATAACGCTTTCTGTGCGTACCAGCCCAGGATAGAGGCTAATAACTGCCACATGATGTTCTCGCAATTCATGAGCCATTGCTGTCGCCATCCGATCATCAGCGGCTTTAGCGGCTGCGTAGGAAACTCCTTTATCATCACGTTGCGCTGCGAAGAACGAGATGTTAACTATCAATCCAGACTGTTGCGTAATCATGAAGGGTGCGGCAAGGACACTGGCAACATAATGTGCTCGCACACCCGATTGAAATGCCTTATCCCATCGTGAAATTGGGGCAGTCCAAACCCTTTCTCTTTCCAAAACTCCGTACCATCATTGAAGAATTCGTAACCGCCCCACACATTGTTGACAAGAATATCTAAGCGGTTTTGTTCTGATTGAATGCGTTGAAACAATTCTTTCACTTCTTCATCTTCCAGATGGTCACAACGAACAGCAATACCTTTGCCGCCTAGATTGGTTATCTCTTCCGCTGTTTGATATATGGTGCCTGGCAAGGACACTGCCGCCTTTCCTTCTTCTACTGTTCGACCTGTAACATAAACGGTGGCTCCTGCTTCGCCTAATCCAAGAGCAATGCCTTTACCAACACCGCGACTTGCTCCTGTGACAAGCGCAACTTTTCCTGTTAGTGATTTCATAAATGATTATCCTTCTGTAAATTCGAGAAAAACTAACAACTTGTGGGTTTGTTGGACATTGCCTTGCGGGCTAACGGTTTGCGTTACCCGCG